>JAPPMB010000119.1 GCA_028819255.1 Bryobacterales bacterium
GCTCGATCGGCAAGGAGGCCAAGAACGATCTCACGGACGCCGAGGTGCTGGCCGTATTCGCCCGCCTGCCGCTCGGGGAGGCGTCCGAGCCCAGGGCCGAGACGCTGCAGCAGCTGGCGGACCTGCTGGCAGCGCGACGCAATCTGCTGGAGTCTCTGGGCGCCCTGCGGAAGGCCTCTCGGGAATACTTCGAAGATGCAGCGAACAGCATGCACCGTTCCATCGAAACGATTGGGGAGGACATCGCCGGCCTCGACACCAGGATCGCGGCCCGGATCCGGAGCGACGAGGATCTGAGTCGACGCTCGGAGATCATCCGCTCGGTGCCCGGATGCGGTGCTGTGACCGCTGCGGTGCTGTGCGCGGAGATGCCTGAGCTGGGCGCCGTCGGCCGGCAGCATGTGCGCAACGTGCTGTACATGGCCGCCCTCTCCGCCGTCCGCTGGAATCCGGACCTGCGGGAGTTCTACGAGCGCCTGTGTGCTGCGGGGAAGCACTTCAAGGTCGCGATCGTCGCGGTCATGCGCAAGCTGGTCACTCTGCTGAACGCCTTGCTGCACCAGAATCGGGAGTGGCAGCTGGAAGCGCCCGCCAGAGAGGCCGGCGCATGAGGGTGCCGCTGCCGGCCTGCGCCGGCACAGCCCGCCGCCGGCGCCGGGCCCTTGCTATGCTCTGGCTGCGCCCGGAAACGGACGCGGGCTCTGCTGGGAAGCAACCCGCCAGGGATACGGGCGTGGCGGCTGACGATCGCCCCTGCGGTGGCCTGACCGCTCCGGCTGCAGGCCGCCGCAGCCCCCCAGGCAGGCCATCGGAGTTGCCGAATGCCTCAGAAAATCCTGGGGGGAGGCGACCGCAGGGAGCCAGGGGGGCAAAGCCCACCTCCCAAAAGGAAACGGTGGCTGGCTGCCTTGCAGGCTGCCAGCCACTCCCCGAACCAGCCTGCCTCCGCGCTCCGGCAAACTCGCTTGCAGACCGCGCCCAATTCCATTCGAAAGCCCGGAATTCTCACATTCTCAACTTGACATCCAAGACGGAAGCTTGATCCATCCGTCCCCGATGGCGCCAGTCAGCTCTCGAACCCCCGGCCTTGCGCCGCCGGCCAGCACTTCATCGCGGACCGCCACGGTCACGGCAACTTCGCCGAAGAGCTGGCGGAAAAGACCAAACGCCTCTGCCGCCGCTAGTCCGATCAGGGTGCTTGCGTCGGAGACGACGAGTTCCTTCGCCATTCGTGGATCGCGTCCATGTCTTCGCGCACGCTGGCTGCCGTCCCCCGGACTATGGAAATCCCTAGTTGCGAAGCATACTGGATGAACTCGGCCAGGGAAAGCCCGGAAAACCGTGCTGCTCGCCCAATGGAAATGCTCTCCTCGCGATAAAGAGCGATAGCGAGTGCCAGACGGATGCCCGGCTCGTCGAGGATCGAATCCTCCTCCAGATGTACCAAGACCGCTTCTGGACGCTGGCGGTTCAGCACTACCACAGGGTGCTCGTGCGCTGCCCGAAGAGCCGCCGAAGGGTTGCGCTTGAGCTCGCTCACGCTCACGGCCTTCATCGTGTGTTCATTATGCAGCAAGAAGCGGCGGACATCTTCGAGTCAGTGCCGAGCCTGGCAACACGATCGAGTCGCATTGTCGAATCGCGTTGGTGCTTCGGACTTCGGAATGCGGTCCGCCACATGCACCTGTTGCGCCAGGTCACGGACTCAGAGGCGGTCCCGTCTCCAGCGACGAGCCGCACAGGGATCAGAGCCCCCATCGATGATCCCGCTCGGACCGTGTGTCGAACTCGCCATCGGGGTGTCCCTGATCTGCGGACGACCTACGGTTCCGCAGCGCACGCAGGGCCCGTGAGAAAGCCCTTCGGAGCGGCTTCCGCCGATGTGGAGAGCGGACCGCGCCCGGGACATCGGGAGGTCGGGGCAGGCTGGACCCGTTTGATGGCCATGGCCGCAACCTGCGGGCTCGCGGGAGCTGTGTCTCCTCAACGCTGAGATTTGACAGCAATGAGAGCGCCGGATCCTTGACTTTCCTCCCGCGTGGTATGGACTGGCCCGATCCGTTCTGGAGGCATGATGGAGACAGCCTGTCGGCCTTCGTCCCTCTCACACGCTGTGCCGTACACCACTGCGCATTCACCTCAGCCTGTCGAGCGGGCATCCATTTCTCAGAACGCGTCGTGACAGTCCTTTCATGGCACGACTCTCCGTGTTCTTGGTCGGTTGCCGGGTCGTGCGAGGAAGGAACCTTTGTGAGGCCCATCGGGAATTGCGCATGCACGCCAGCCGAATCCGTCAACTGGCACCAATCCTCCCGGTGCTCCCGGGGATGACAGGCTGCTCCTCCCCACCTTCTAGCGTGACGGGCCGAAGTCCCTCTCGAGTTCGGTGCGATGAGGGAGCAGGAAAGCAGGCGGAGCAGGGGGCGACTTGCGTTCGGCGATCTGCGCGAGTGCATTCGCAAATTCCCTGGAAACAGGCCCAATCGTGCTCTTGTCCACCGAAAAGCCAGCAAGGTTCGCGCCGGAAAAGTCTGCCCCGCTCATATTGCATCCATCGAACACTGCCTCGCGCAGGTCCGCGTTCCGAAAGTTGGCGTTTCGAACATCCGTGCGTGCAAATACGGCTCGTCTCAGATCCGCTTCCTCGAGATTCTTCCCGCACAGCGGAGTTCCGGTGAACCTCATGCCTCTGAAGTCGCCGCGGCAGCCCTGGTGTCCATCCGACTCGAGCCAGATCTTATGCGAAGCGAGCATGTCCGCAAGCGGGCGTGATCCTGGGACTGCCTGCTCGACGACCGACAGCCCCCGCAGCTGCATCTGCTCGACGACGGCGATCCTGAGAACGAGCGACCGGTCGTCAGCGGTCACGACGTCCCTCAGCAGACGATCGTCCTCGAATGCCTGGCGAAACTTACTCGCGAGGTCTATGTAGTCCCGGCTGAACTCATCCGCTCGCAGAATCTGCTCGGTCGAGAATTCGCCCCCATAGGATTCTGCTAGGAAACCGAGATCATACAGGTCCCGGGCCTTCGTCCGATCGTCAGCGGCATTCATCTTCTGGTCGATCAATGCCGGAATCTTGTAGGTGCGGATTCCATCCACCGTAACGACGTCATCCGGTCTTGGCTCTTTCCTGAAACTCAAATCCACCCTCAATAGCCGATCTTCGCCGTTGTCGGGGTCGACGTAATGGACCTTAAATCGTTGTCCCTTCCATGTGGAGCGAACCGGGATGTAGGCGGACATCGAGACAGCGGCGTCCTGTAGGCCGTCTTCTACGCAGCTCTCGACGGAGACCCGGGTGGCGCCGCCACCATCAAAATCGAGGTCTACGGAGTGACGGTCCAATCCATACAGCAGCGCAAGCGCGGTCCCTCCCCTGAGCACGTATGGAGTCTTCTGCATCCGTAGGGCGACCGCTCGCATCACGCGCTCGTGAAGCATCTGGTCGTTCGTCAGTCGAACACGACGGTAGGTAGCCATGCGTCGTGGATCTCCTTTTCTTCCGGGGAGAGCTGGTTTCGAAGCGGATTGAGGTACTCCTCGACCAAGTGCTCGATCTGTTCAGGGGTGTCGAGCCACTGGTTGATGTTGTAGACCGGGACGTGCCTCGGATATTTTGCGCACCAGCACCCCTGAGTGTCGACCATGACGAAATCTGCGATGGCCCGGTAGTGGTTCGCCACCCAGACCGGCCCGCAGCCTCGCCGGACATATTTCCCTTCCAGGAGGTACGCCATGTCGCGCACGCCCTTGCTCCCGAGGCTGGGAGTTGTGTCGGACCAGCCGCCCGGGCCGGCGAGGGTAAGAGTCTGAGGATTGTCAGCAGGCGCGATGAAAGGCAGGTCTCCATGCCAGTCGCCTGTGTGCTCGCCAGCCTGACGGAGATTGAGAGCAGCCGAGTACGACACGTAGCGGGTCGGGGTCGTGACCGGGATCCGGATGGCTCGGTAGTGCTCCCCCATCCCCGGATGCCAGACGGCAGGCAGGAAATCGTCTGAAGCGGAACCAGGCACGGTTCCTTGATTACAGCACCAGTTGCATCGCCCATCAATCGATTCACCTCGATATTTCTATAGAATTCGTGAATTGTTCTATTTTTCGTTGTAATTCACGCTCAACTTGCACCGCAAATCAGATCACTCGGCCGACTGGGCTCGATACGTCGAAGAAAGAAACTTCGCGAGCGCAAACCCGAGCCGTCGGATGTCCCTGAACTGCGAACGGGCTACGCTTCCGCAGCGCACGCGGAGCCCCGAGAACGCCGTTCGTAGCGGTTTCCGCCGACATGGACGAGCGGACCGCGCCCGGGACATCAGGAGATCGGGACGGGAGGATGGACCGGCTTGACGGTCATGGCCGCAACCTGCGAACTCCGGGATCACATTGAATCGCTCGCAAGGAGCCCTCCACTGGAACTCGGGAATCGACATCCGGGCCGACGGTGTGGCGACATGTTTCACTGGATGCAGGGAAATAGGCTATGCTCCCATCGGTCATGCCGTTGCGAAGTCGATCTCCCGCGGTCCCGGCGGTTCTTGTCACACTTGCCCTCTTGGTCCCGGGCTGCGGTCTTGCGCCGGTCGAGCCGCTGCCCGGCAAGCCGAACATCATCCTGATCATGACCGACGACCAGGGCTGGGCGCAGGTCGGCTTTCACGGCAATCCCCATATACGGACCCCCACGCTCGACCGCATGGCCGCTGAGAGCGCCGAGTTCACCCAGTTCTACGTCGAACCCAAGTGCGCTCCGACGCGCGCCGCGCTGCTGACGGGGCGGCACGGCTACCGGTCCGGCGTGGTGGACACCTATCTCGGTCGCACGCTGATGGCGCCGGAGGCCGAGACCCTCGCCGAGCTGCTTGCGGCCGACGGGTACGTCACGGGAATCTTCGGCAAGTGGCACCTCGGGGACAACTACCCGCTGCGCCCATTGGACCAGGGGTTTGACGAGTCCCTGGTGCATCGGGGCGGCGGCATCGGCCAGCCGGCGGGCCCGCCCGGCAATCGCTACTGGGATCCTGTCCTCGAGCACAACGGCGAGTCAAAGCCGTATGAAGGCTACTGCACCGACATCTTCACCGACGCTTTGATCGAGTTCATTCGGAACAACAGCGACCGCCCGTTCTTCGGCTATCTGGCGACGAACGTCCCGCATGCGCCGTTCCACGTCGACGAGGAATACATCGAGCCCTACCGAGAGGCGGGCCTGCCGGAGAACACCGCCAGGGTCTACGGCATGATTGCCGAGTTCGACGAGAACCTCGATCGCCTCCTGAGCGAGCTCGAGACCCTTCGGCTGGCCACCCGGACGATCGTCATCTTTCTCACCGACAACGGTCCCACCCAGCAGACCTACACGGCCGGCCTGAGGGAGCGCAAGGGCAGCGCCCACGACGGCGGAACGCGGGTGCCGTTCCTGTTCCGGTGGCCAGGCAGAGTGGAGGCGGGCCGGAAGATCGACCGCATCGCCGCGCATGTCGACGTCGTTCCGACGCTTCTCGATGCCGCCGGCGTCGAGGACGGCTCCGTGCAGTTCGACGGCGTGAGTCTGTGGCCGCTGCTCGCGGGTGAGACCGCGCCCAAGGACTGGCCCGACCGCACGATCTACCTGCAGAACCACCGGGGCGACGTCCCGCAGCTGAACCGCAACGCATCGGCGCGCAACCAGCGCTGGAAGATCGTGCAGCCCCTCGGCAAGGCGACCGACCCGATGCCCGAAGGGGCCGCGTTCCATCTCTACGACATGTCTGTGGACCCGGGCGAGACGAACAATCTTGCCGAGGAGCACCCGGAGATCATCGCGGAAATGCGCAAGGGATACGAGGAGTGGTTCCGCGACGTGTCGTCGACGCGGGGATTCGAGCCTGTTCGCATCCACCTCGGATCGCCGCACGAGCCCCTCGCCATGCTTTCGCGGTTCGACTGGCGCGGGGACACGGACGACCGTGCCCGCGAGGATTCGCTCGGCTACTGGCCGGTCGTCGTCGAGCAGGCAGGCAGGTACGACATCACGCTCCGGTTCGCCGGCCCGCTTCCGGCGGCCGGAGCCGCCAGGCTCTCGGTCGGGGAGGCCGGTCTCGCGGCCGACGTCCCTGCCGGCGCCGAATCGGCCGACTTCCGCGCCGTGGAGCTGCAAGCGGGCCCGACCCGGCTGCAAGGCCAGGTCGAGTTCGACGGCCTGGTTCGAGGGGCGTCCTTCGTCGACGTCCGCAGGCAGGACTGACCGGGCGGAGAATGCGGGCGGATGCCTTGGAGGGGCGCCGACGGCGTCGGCAGCGGAACGGGCAAGGCGGCCCTGAAGCGGGCCGGGGCGGAATGGTGGGCGGCACTGGACTCGAACCAGCGACCTCCTGCTTGTAAGGCAGGCGCTCTTACCAACTGAGCTAGCCGCCCCCGGGTGCCGGCGACCCGGCGGATCGCCGCCTGGGTCCGGGCGCGGGGCCACGGTGTCCGGCCCGGTCTGACTTCAGTCTCGCAGACGAGGTGACAGCGGCGCCGCGCCCGGGCCGGCGGACCGATTCCGGAACCCTCGCCTTGGGAGCCGGAGTTATTGCGAGTAGACCGACTCGGCTGCCTGAACGGCCCCGCCCGCGCCCAGGCAGGTCTCGAGCGCCGACAGCAGCAGCAGCACGTACTGCCTCTGCGACGAGGCCCCCATCAGGCCGACGCGAAGGATCTTGCCGGCCAGCGGCCCGAAGCCTCCCAGCACCTCGATGCCGAATTCCTCCAGCAGCCTCGTTCGCAGGGCGCCGTCGTCGCAGCCCTCCGGCAGCCTCGGAGTGTTCAGTGTCCACAGCCGGCTTCCTTCCCGAACGTGCATCCTGAGCCCGAGAGCCTCGATCCCGCTGACGAATGCCCGATGGTTCAGCTGGTGCCGGGCGAACCGGGCCTCCAGAGATTCCTGCAGGCAGAGCCTCAGCGCCTCCCGCAAGGCGTAGAACATCGTGATCGGCGTCGTGTGATGATACCGGTGCGACTCGCCCCAGTACTCGTCGATCAGCTTCAGGTCCAGGTACCACGAGACGCAGGACGACCTGCGGGCTCTCATCACCTCGAGCGCCTTGGCCGACAGCGTGATCGGCGCCAGCCCGGGAGGTGCGCCCAGGCACTTCTGCGTGCCGCTGTAGGCGATGTCGATCCCGTTGGCGTCCACGTCGACGGGCATCCCGCCCAGTGAGGTCACGCAGTCGCCGATGACGAGCGCGCCGCACCGGTGCGCCGCCTCGCAGATGGCCGCGGCCGGCTGGAGCGCGCCGGTCGAGGTCTCGGCATGCACGAACATCACGACTCCCGGACGCTCCCGGCCGACGAACTCGGCGGCCTCGTCATCCCCGAAGACCTCGCCCCATGGCTTCTCGAAGCGAACGACATTGGCGCGCTGCCGCCGGCGCATCTCCGTGAAGCGGTCCGGGAAGAATCCGTTGGCGAAGACGGCGACCTTCGTGCCATCCTCGACGAAGTTCACGACGGAGGCCTCCATGCCCGCCGACCCTGTGCCGGGCACGGCTATGGTGAACTCGTTGTTCGTGCCGAACACGTAGCGGAGGAGGTCCGCTGTGTCCTGCAGCACGCCAAAGAACTGGGGGTCCGTGTGCCCAATCAGCGGCGACGCCATGGCCTGGTATACGCGCGGATCCACCATGCTGGGGCCGGGGCCGAGCAGAATTCGGTGGGGTGGCTGGTAGAAGTCGGACAGCATTGGATTCGGGTCCGGAGCACGCGGGCCTGAAGCTTTGCGGGACAGGCCTCGGCCAGTCTCCACTCCGGTGCGGGAAGGGCGTCCGGCAAGGGCCGGTATGCCGCCTGCCAAGCCAAGAATCACGATACCGCACAGGGGACCCGGCGTCCGCTCGGCCCGGTCGGGACGCCGGAGCGGGGCGGAATCAGGGGGGCCGTCTGCGTGGTAATCTTTCCTCTATGTCGACACCGATCGAGCGGCGAACGCTTCTCCGCAGCGCCGCCGTGTTCACTGCCGCATCGTATGCCCGCATTCTCGGGGCGAACGAGAAGGTCAACGTTGGATTGATCGGCTGCGGTGGCCGCGGTCGGGGCGTGCTGCGCTCGTTCGTCCAGAATCCGAACGTCAATGCGACCGCGCTCTGCGACGTGTTCAGCGCGCGCATCGATCAGGCCTCCGAGGTCGCGCCGAACGCGAAGGGATACAAGGAGCACGAAAGGCTGCTCGATGCCCAGGATGTCGACGCGGTCCTGATCGCCACCCCCGACCACTGGCATGCCGGCACGTGCATCGACGCGGCGAACGCCGGAAAGGACATCTATTGCGAGAAGCCGCTCACCCTGCGCATCGAGGAAGGGCCCGCGATCGTCAAGGCCGTGCGGCTGAACAAGCGGGTGTGCCAGGTCGGCATGCAGCAGCGCTCCGCCCGGCACTACCTGATGGCGAAGGAGAAGTTCTTCGACAGCGGAGCGATCGGCAAGGTCACGCTGGCCAGGACCTGGTGGCACGGCAACGGCGCCCACCTGCGCCCGTATCCGGAGCAGTACGCGACGCAGCCTTCGAACCTTGACTGGGGCAGGTTTCTCGGACCGGTCAAGTGGCGGGAGTACGACCCGAAGCAGTACTTCAACTTCCGCGCCTATCTGGAGTACGGCGGGGGGCAGATCACGGACCTGTTCACCCACTGGATCGATGCGGTCCACCTGTTCATGGGCCAGGACGATCCCGTCGCCGCGGTGGCGGCCGGCGGCATCTACCACTACAAGGACGGGCGCACGGCCCCTGACACCATCAACTGCCTGCTGGACTATCCCGGGGAGTGGACGGCGACGTTTGAGGGAACGCTCGCGCCGGGCCTGCGGGGCGCCGGAGTCGAGGTGATCGGCACCGAGGGCCGGCTGTGGATCACGAGGGCGCGGTACGAATGGTACAGGCCGAACGAACCGGAACCCGCCGAGACCCAGCCGAACATCGGCAACATGACGCAGGATCACGTCGACAACTTCATCGACTGCGTCAAGAGCCGCGAGAAGCCGAACGGGGACGTCTGGATCGGGCACCGGTCCGCCCAGGCCTCGCACCTGGGCAACATCGCCTACCTGCAGAGGCGGCGCCTCAAGTTCGATCCGGACCGGGAGGAGATCCTGCCGCTGTAGCCGTCGGCGCCGACCGCCCTATCGCAGCAGTCCTTCCACGAACGGGACTTCGAACACCTTGTTGTGCTGGATGGGGCCGTGGCCGAAGAAGCCTTCCTCGCCGAACAGCTCGCCGTGGTCCGCGGTGATCGTGATGTAGGTGTTGTTGGGGACGAGGTCGAACAGCTCCTCAACGACCCGGTCGAGGTGCTGGACGGCTTTGACCTGCCTGTCGCGCAGCAGGTCCATCTTACGCTGGTCGAAGAACGCCTGCTGGTCCTCGACCAGCTTGCCGCCCACGATGTGAGTGTCCAGATGGCGGAACACTCCGTGCACTCCGCTGATGCGGGGCCATTCCTCCGGCGGCTCGTCGGGCAGTGCGTAGGGGTAGTGCGTCTCGCCGATGTTCAGCAGGTAGAACGAGGGCCTGTCCTCGGGGAAACGCATCTCGCGCAGCATCGCGCGCATGTCGTTGTGCTTCGGCATGAGCCGGAACGTGTCGAAGCCGGTGTTGAGGATCGTCCGGGGATTCAGCACCGGCAGCGAGACCATGGCGTGGGTCCGGTAGTTGAAGCGCTTCTGGAGAAAGGACGGGAAATAGAGCTGGGGAACCAGCGACTTGAATCCCACGTCCTCGACGCCAAGGCGCTCATTGAACTTGAAGAAGTCCTTCTTGTAGTACTCCGAGGCGTACACGTTCTTCGGGCTGCTGTGCGGCAGCAGCCCCATCAGAAGGTTGTAGTGGGACGGCGCCGTCCATGAGGCGTACGACCAGCGCTGCTCGACCTCGCCGAGCTTGGGGATGGTCTTGGGTCCGGCTTCGAGGAAAGTGTCGTACCGGCAGCTGTCGAAGATGACGAGGACGTAGTTGTGGGGCCGCATCGGAGCGCAGTTCCGATTGTAGGATCAGGCGCCCGGAAAGACCGGTCGGCCCCGTACTTGCCCGTATGCCTCGGGAGGCCGTCAAGGACCCGTGGCCATCTGGGCGGACTCGCGGGTCCCGCTACGAACGGTGACCGGACGAGATGGGTTTCGCCTCCTCATCGGGCAGTGGATCCCGCTCTGGACGCCAAGAACCGCGAATTCCCGCGACTCGACTCGTCCCGGACTGAACACGGAGTCTTTCCAGGTGAATATTGACGCCCTCCTTGGACTGGACTACGACCAACGAACGGCGCGATCATCCCTGCTCAGCACTCCCATTGAAGTCGCGATTCCATTGAATCGAGGCCTCGTCGAGGAACCTGTCGATTCTCTTTGCCAAATTGGCACTCTTCTCGACATGGCGTACGTAGTAGATCAGCGACGAGACTGCCGCCCGTTGCTTCAGGGGATGCCAAAGGGAGACCGTGCGGAGCATGTCATGGACATCGAGTGGATGGACTCCCAGATTCTTCAGTTGCTCCCTGACTCCATCCTCGAATCCCAGAGCTGCGACTATTCCCAATGCCGCCCTCCGAGTAACTTCACTGGCGAAGTTCGCCAAGGTTGGGACGTCTTTCTCGGCGAGGACGTATTGCTTTACTTCCGCGGACATCGCGAGCCGTGCACCCTCCCACCCGTCGATGTCACCGACTCTCTGAAGGCGCTTCGAGCCTGTACGCACTTTCTCGACTTCCATCTGCAGAAAAGGGTCGTCAGCACGAAGAAAACCGAAGACGGCGCCCTGGAAGGAAGCACCTGTTCGTTCGCCCCTGTGTGCCGCAAGATCGAAACCCTCCATCAGAAGCCGAAACAGCGGCGGTTCCGTTCGGACGGTGGAGGGGTCGAACTCGTGACTTTCGAGCTGCTTCAGCACGTACGCACAGGTTCGTTCTCGCAGCGCCGCAAGGTCTTCGGCCTCCAGAGTGACCAGTGTGCCGAGCCAATGAGTGTAGTCTGACCAAGCCTGCGTCGCGTGCGGCGCACAGCTCGGATAGTCGAATCGCATCTTCTCGGCGCGAAAGTACTGCTCAGCGCTGTTGTAGAACGGCCTGATGCTGAGGGTCCGTCCATCGCCCCGGTCAATGATGAGAGTATTCGCATGCTTTCCCGCACGTGTTCGCTTCTGGCGCCTGAAGCGTTCAAAGAAGTCTTCAAGAGAGGACAGGCCGAGGCTGGGCACTTCAAGCTCGACCACGAAGTCGATAAACGCAAGGAGCAGGCCAGCACTGAACTTGCGGGTCTTGAAGGCAACCCGAAACTCCTCAAAGAGTTCATTGGGCGTCATTGTTGATCAGCTCAGAGACCAGCGAGCTTCGAGAACGCCGTCCGAGCCAATTCAAAGCACTCCAGGTCATGGTCGGTACCAACGGACCGGAATCCGAACTTCTCGGCCGCCGCGAGGGTGGATCCACTCCCGGCAAACGGATCATAGACGATGCCGGTGCCAAGGGGCAGGGAGGCGCGAACGACGCGCCGCAAGAAGCGCTGGGGCTTGAGGGATGGGTGTGGGGCGATACTTTTCTCGACACCCCTTGTCGGAGAGCACTTGATGACGTCCTTGAAAGGGACGTCCAGCGAAGGCCGTCGGAAGCCCGCTGCTCCCCAACGGCGCAGGTTGGCAGCGACAGTTCCTTCGAATGGCTTGCGGAACAGTCCCCACGGCTCCCAGCACGACCTTGGCATGACCGATACGTCCGCAAATTCCGATTCCGCTCCCTTGGGCCGGTCGCCTCCCCTCAGGGTCTGGACTTGCCGGATGATCTCGCCCCGCTTCTCGAATCCAGCCTGCTGGATTGCATGAAACGTTACGGTCGAGACCAGCGGGTTTGACGCAACGATCAGGTGTCCTCCGGGCACCAGGATTCTCAGTGCACCAAAGGCAAACGCGTTGAAGAAGCTGTGAAGCCGCGCCATGTCGTCGTCGGAGAGGACAGTAAAGCGAGGCACTGGACGTCGACAGGCCCCATCAAAGGAGGGTGGAATCCTCCAGACGCCGCCACGACCCCGCTGCTTCTTTTGGAGATTCTTGCGGCTGTACTCCACCAGCCCGTACGGCGGGTCCGTCACGATGGCTTGCACGGAAGCCATCGGTGCTTCAGAAAGCCAATGGATCGCATCATCAAGCACGAAGACACTCCGGTCAGAGAGGTTGCAACGGAGCTCGTCGCCATGCCCGGCCAAGCGCGCCCAGTTCCGCTCGATTTCGTGCTCAAGTTTTTCGCGCCATGGACAAGGGCCGACGGTATCTCTTGCTGTTCCCGATCCGCTGCTCGTCGAATGTCTCTTGCCCAAGTCCGTGCGACTGTCCGGGGCCGCCGCGCCAATTCCGGTCGATAGCTCCCCCGAGGCAGCCGGTTCCTGTCTGGACTCCGCGGAATCGGGATCGACGATCGGCACGACAGTTCAATTGTAGTCCGAGTGTTGCGGTGCACAGCTCTCATTCGAGACTGCCTCATCGTGGGTTGGTCGCCCCGGCCAGCGAGGCGCACTTGGCGATTTGTTTGGCAAGCGGGCGCAAGCATCTGCGCCCGCTCACTGACCGTAGCATTCGATTCTCCGGCCGAGGCCAGCGCCGAGGGCCCGCTCGAACGCCGCCTCAAGGCGCTTGTCCACACAGCGCTGCTGGCCGTCGACAAGACCGGCTATCTGCCAGTGACCTGAGGACCGGCCCGCCCAGATCGCCCTGACAGCCAACTTCGGGCATCCCGACTGCGGTTGGATTGCGTGCGACACGCTGGAGATGTCGCGGCAGGCCTTCGCTAGGCTGGACGATCAGCCATGCACCAGACCCACGCGCATGGCGGATCATAACTTCCCCACGCCCTCGAAGGCGTTCAGACGGCCCGGTGTCAACCGGGATGTCTCAGGGGAATTCGATCCCGGCCGCTGGAATCGCTCCGTCTGCGAGCTGCTGCTGCTCTGCAAGGCCCTGCCTCTGGCTCGCGCCGCGCCGCCGGACCACGGGGAACGGGGAGCAGGGGTCGCGCGAGGGGGGCTGACTGTGCTCGCGCCCTGCGACTGGCAGCCGGGCACGGCGCCCGGATACCATACTGCGGAGGGGAGGGATGGCGGGCACCGGCGGCTCGCGTCCGTCACGCTCTCGGCCGGACTGGACCTGCGGACAGGCCGCATCCACCGCGCGGTCGAGGAGCGGCATGGCAGTCGGCAGTTCGTTCGCTTCCTGTGCCGGCTGAAGCGGGCCTACCCGGCGGAGATCCGCATCCGGCTGGTGCTCGACAAGCGCGTGGCGTGCGTCACGCCGGCAACGAGCGCCTATCTGGGGACGCGAGCGAATCGCTTCGAGTTCATATTCGCTCCGGCGCAAGGCTCGTGGCTGAACCTCGTCGAGTCCGTCTTCGCCCACCTGACGAGCACGCTCTTGCGGGGCATCCAGGTTGAGTCGCAGGAGCAACTCAGGCAGCGCGTCGAAGAGGCGACCGATCGGTTCAACCAAGCCCCCTTGGCAAGCAAGTGGCCCTATAGGCTGGATGAGATGTCCTTGGCCTAGGAATCCCATTGCAATGGCAAATTGGAATCAACCGGCTCGGCTCAAGGCGTCATCGGCCAAATCTACTGTTTACGAACTTCTGAGACAGAACACTAGCGTCGCGGGCATGAGTGCTTAGGCAATTGCCTTCGTATCCACCGTTTCCGCCGTCAGCACTCATTCGGAGGCGGCGATCGCGCCCGCCCGCCGGTCCCTTTGCGGAAGCGGCGCGTAAACGGTGGTACCGGTCGGGAAGCGCGGCCTGAGTCCGGGAGTTCAGATTCGGCCTCGGAGACGCAGCCACCTGAGGTGATTGCGTACGTTGTCGTGCTCGAAATAAGTGTCCTGGAGGTGACGCCGCCCGTTCAAACTCAGCGCGGTGCGACCGTGGAGCACCCGATGCCCGGCACACAGTAGAACTTGCCCGCCCTCCAACCGGATGGAAGCCTGTGCGCTGGCGGCATTGATTCGCCCGGATAGCTCGTGGTAGGCGGCGTAGAATTCGGTCAGTCGAGGCTCGGACAGGGGAATGACCTGCATCTGCTGGGCATTGAAGCGTAACATCCTGACCTCGCCGTCGCTGTCCACCTCCACTATGGGGTTGGCCGCAAAGCACTCGTATTCGTCGCTGAAGATTCGGAACGGTACCGGCACTTCGCACAGCACGTCGAACTCGTCGG
>JAPPMB010000079.1 GCA_028819255.1 Bryobacterales bacterium
CTTCACGGGCCGGAATTTCCAAATCCCTTACGAACGCTTATACGAATGCCATTGCTTGCGCCAGGCGTGCGTGACTTCGTAGCGGAAGCTCGAGAGTCTCGTGCTGTTCCCGCGACGCCCATAGTAGTAGTTCCCGTGGCCCCGCAGCACGCTCGACAGATGCGCCCACTGCTTGGGGATCGCGTCATGCCGGTGGCGGCGGCACCAGTCCTTCACCGACTGGAGCGCCCGCGCGAAGCGGCTCTTGGCCGTGGTCTGGCGCACAACGGGATAGCCTCGCCGCGACGGTACCCAGTAATAAGTGAAGCCGAGGAAGTCGAATGCCGTGGCCTTGCCACCGCCGCGAGTCCGCTGCGGCCGGAAGTCTAGGTAGTGCCCGCGACAAAACCCCTGATTCCCGCCAGACCTGCGCCATTCGACCAGTTACTGGTCCCTCGGTTTGCAGTGTTTTCGGGCGGAATCGGGCGCTGAACTGGGTGTTCTTTCACCCCTTGAGGTCGATTCCCCTCGGGATTCTCAGTTGACCCGCACGGCTCTCTGCGGACCCTCGGTCCGCTGTGTTTTTCCGACTCCTCAAGGTTCCCGGGTCCGCTATGCGGCTCGTCGAAGTCCCTTCCGCTTGAGCCGCTCCCGTTCCCGGTCCCGCACGATCATACCGATCCGATGCACATTCGCCGCCAGCATCGACAGCGCCACTGCTCTCGCAAACCCTGCCTTGCTTTTCTCCCGCACCCGGTCCAGGCCCCGCTGCTCCAGATTGTTGATCGCCGACTCCACCGCCGGATGCGCCCGTCTCCCCGCCTGGAACTCCTCCGCACTCTCCCGCTTCCTGGCCGCTTTCGACAGCCGCCCCTTTTTCGGCAGCACCGCATGCTTCAGCAGCCTGCCCAACGCCGCCTTCCCCCGCGGACTCCAGAATCCCTTGTCGAAACTGCATCCCTCCAGTTCCGGATACTTCCCCTGCGTCTCCTCGATGATCTCCGGCACCAGATCCACGTCACTCTCCGTCCACATGATCCGGCAGCTGAGCAGGAACTGCTGCTCGTCTTCCACCACGCACACCGGCACCCCCAACTCCACCGGCACCCCCGCCTTCCCCTTCGAGCACCACCGCGTGAACGGCACGAACACCGAGTAGATCTTCTCCGACGCCGGGATCACCTCCCCCTCCAGAATCCGTCGCTCCACCTGGTCCGCCAGCTTCTCCACCAGCCCCGCCAAGTCCTTGCCTGTCTGCAGCTTGGCCTCTGGCACGCCCCGCTCCGCCAGTGTCTCCAGCGACTCCCGCGCCCGCTCTGCCAGCTGTTTCCCGAATCCTGTGTGCCTTCTCACATGCTGCGGATTCTTCCTGTATTGCCTCGCGGTCCGCACGCGACCGAACAGTCGCTCTCCCGTCTTCATCAGCTGCCTGTGCTGTCTCCACCCCGCCACTCCGAACGCCGCATACAGCGTTCCCATCATCCGCAGCAGACTCCGCAATGCGTCCCACAGCAGTCGCACGTCCGTCGGGTACTCCACGTCCGTCTCCACCACGAACGAATCACACCGTGCCTGCAATGGCTGCCCGGACCCCAGCCCCTGCAACTGGAGTCCCGCCTGCACCACGACCTGATTGATCTCGTCCAGCAACGCCGGCGTCAACAGCGACACGTTGCGCAGGATGGTCCGATACGAGAACTCGCCCTGGTCGAAGACATCACTGAGGCCCATCATGCGCCTCACATCGAGGTGCTTGCAGGCCAGTTCGTGCAGCCGGTCGTAGTCGCAGTTCAGTGCCTGCTTCACAATGGCCAGCACCAGAATGGACCACAGACTCATTCCCGGGCGGCCCAGGTCGGGATTGATTCTGTTCCGGATCCCGTCCTCCGGAGCGCTTTGGGAATCGTCTTTCGATTCCGCGTTCCGGAACAGGTGACCGCTGAGCAGACTGAGAATCTTCCGCAGCAGATCCTTGTCGCGATGCAGGAACTGGATCCCCTGGAGCACGGCCGGGATATCGTCGCGGGACCGGGGATTCAGTTCGACATCATCAATGTCGATCTGGCCCAGGCGAAGGACGTTGTTCTTGGCAACTCTCACGGCGTTTCCTTACCGAAGATTGTGCCTAATCGGGCCGGCCGTGCTCAAGCGCCGTGAACAGCTCCCATCTTGGACCCTGCAAAGGCCACGTAACTCGCTGACCTACCTAGGTTTAACCATTTTGGCGCGGGCACTAGGTACCGCGTCTTTTTTGGGTGGAGCCGCAGCCGGCCAATGCCCCATAAGTCACGATCGGGGCTCCTTTCCAGGGGCGGTTTGAGGCGGTTCAAAGTGGTCCTTGAGTTCGTTCGCTTCGGCCATGATGGTCAAGCGGGTCCAGCCTGCCCAGATTTTCTGATGGCCGGGCGGCGGGGCGTTCTTGCGGTACAGGTAGCCGCCCAGGATCGCCATCGTCCGCACGGCCAGCCCCAGGTTGCGCGGCGTGGCCAGCCGGCGGCGGGCCGCGCAGTCCCGCAGACCACGGATCCAGCGGAACGCCTTGCGCTCCTTCAGCGGCTTGCCGCGCTGCGCCTTCCCGTCCGGGGCGTCGTACTGGATCAGGGGCACGCCCAAGGGCACGCCCGCCGTGCTCACCGCCAGCGTGGAGTGCATGTGCAGGCCGCGGGTGCCCTCCGAGTTCTTGTTCTTGGCGATCAGCCCCAGGCCCACGCAGCCGGGATGCTCGGCGAAGTTGAGGTCGCTGCCGTCCTGCAGGCACAGCGCCACGCGCTCGCCCTGCAGGCGCCGTACCGTGCGCGCGCGAAGCGGCGCGAGGATGTTCTCAGGCGTCACCTCCGAGGCGGCTGGCTGGTCGATGAAGCGGTAGTGGCCCTTGACCTGGCCGCGGTCGCCCTCGGCCGCCTCGGGGACCGACAGGGTGGGAGCGCCGGCCTGCAAGTGTGTGGTCCGCACCAGCCTCTTCGACAAGCGGAGGTCCCCCAGCGGGGCCCCGCCCATCTAATTGTGCGCGAACTGGTCGAGCGCGAGGCCCTCGGCGGGCCCCAGCGCCTGCTCGGGGGGCGGGGCCGCCGCGCCCAGCACGGCGCGGAAGTCGCGCCGCAGGGGACGGAGGAAGTTGGCGGCCCGGAAACAGGTGCCGGCGTGCCGCTGCCGGTCCACGAACGACTCCATCAGGGCAGGCCGGTAGCCGTAGCGCCGGCGGAAGTCGGACGGCAGCTGACGCAGGGCCATGGAGAGCACCTTGGAGGCCAGACAGCGGCACTGCACGCTGGGGCGGATCAGAAAGCGGCTGAGAGCGACGACGCGGTGCAGCCGCTTGCGGCGCAGCGCGGGCGACGAGTTCGTTCCAGGTGCGGCGCTGGAGTGGGGTGCGGACCTCCGTGAGGCGCAGACCCTGCACCGCCCCGGCGCGGCGCGGGCAACTCAATGCGGCCGACCGCGTGCAGGATGCGCAAGGCCTTCTGGCAACTCGCCATCTGCAACTGACCACGGCTGTCGAGGAAGCCGAACTCGCGGCATACGCGGCGGGCGATCTCGTTACGGCTGGCATCGCCGGCCTCGGCCAGTTCGTTGCCAACACGATTTCACCACTTGCTGGACCGTTCCGAATGGATATGATCCGGCAGCCTGTAGCTGATGCCTTGCTCGTCGAATTCCGACACGTCCATCAAACCTGTGAAGTTGGTGTAGTTGTTATGTCGTACGTGTCCCGAAAAAAGCTTACCCATGAGCCGGTTGTAGTGGCCCTGCAAGCGAAACCACGGTAATACGCCGATGGTCGACTGCTTAGGGTACTCCAAGGCGTCTGCTAATTCGTGTCCGATCAGTGCACGCGAGACACTGTAGACATACTTTGCCAGATCTCTACGGGCCTTTGAATCCGTGAATCCTGCCACCAATGGGGCGGAATTGATAAGGGAATTGGCCATCACGATTGAATTCTCATCGACGTCCGGTTCGCAAATATAGCCGATTCTAAATAACTTCAATGCGTCCTCTTTAGTGCGAAATAAGATTGTTTCAGGTATGCCCATTAGTAGACCGGAATAACGCCATATTGCTAAGAAACTCCTTTCTTCTTCTTCTGTAAATTTGGCCCCAAGAACCTTCATATGGTCCAATAATCGAGCAGAAAATGCAGTAATAGCATAGCCCACATGTGCCGAACTTAATGGTTCTCCCCAAGCTTCGGTGTCCCAATCGTCCGAGTGTTTCAAGAGATACCTGACTTGTGCATGAACCAATCGAATACGGACAGAGAGTTTCCATCCATCGCCATTTCGAAGTAACCCACTAGGCATAAATATCTCGACCATGTGTCGGTTATTCTGCTTTAAGCGTCTGACACCTGACTCACGCAGACGTCCAGTAATAAAGAATGATTTGCTAATATTTGTTGAGAAGCCTTCAATTAGGACACCACAGACAAATGCGGCTAGAACGATCTTTGAGTTTCGATGAAACATCTTGATTCCTGGAATAAATGATTCGAAGTTAACCCAATCAGGTACAGTACAGATGTCAGCAAGAAAATTTTTTAGAACCGATGGTGCGCCAATCAATTTTTTTTCGTTTTGATCCATTCCAGCGCTAATATATTGCATCGCAAGTGCTGGATCTAGTATCCCCAATTCCTCAACTACAGCATCGGCTTCAGGATCTCCTATTGAAGTGTGTGCGACATAATTGGAAGCAGTATCTGGATCGATTTCAGACGCTTTTTGAAAGCCCTTTGTGTAGCATATCGGCACTCGCTTCGGCTCAGAACGCAAGTTCATGTCAATCCTCGACCAGAGTCTAGGTGACTTTCCGATAACGTGTGTTCCAGAGCCGGGAAGACTCTAGGTCACAGACGTCGCTGTGGCTTACAGAATTATCCCGAGCCCAGGTTGCAACCGGGAGGGTGCTTGCCTCTTTGACGCGAACCCGAAGTATGCTGCCTAGCGTCTCGGAACAGGCAGACGGGTGGTCTCCTACACCGACTGCGGGATCGGGAACGGACCTGAATGGTCGGTCTGACGCCCGGATTGGGTCCGTAGCCGGATCAGGTTCTATGGGCTTCCGAATCGCACTTGGGCAAGCGCTCTTTTCGAATCGTCTGAGATTCACAGCGAAGGATCTTGGTGTAGTGGTTGAAGGTGAGGCCGATCTGTGCTCGTAGACGCGCTGAACACAAGACGGGAACATTGGCCACGATTCTATCACAGAAGACCCCGTCCACCCCGTCAAATCCCGTTGGGTCCATTGCTGATTGTTTTTCTGGCCGTGTAACCTTGTGCGCAATGAGTTGGGTGCTGGTGTGCTGGTTCGGTGCCTGCTATGGGACAGATTATCTCCGGCGCCGTCCGGTCCAGCCGGGTGGTCGCCTTGTAGCGAGAGATCGCTAGCCGTCCGTTTGTCTCGACCGCAGGCAGCTCTCGCTTGAAACGCAGCGCGAGCACCTCGCGGTAGCTAATCGGTAGGGCTAGGCGGCGTAAGTGCGGGCTAACCGTTCTCGCAAGCATTCGCACCCGGGGCTGAGTGCCGGCGTAACGTGCGCGATCCCCTCACCAGCCACCGGACTGCGGACCGCACGTCGTCCAGGATCAGGTACAGCGACGGAACCAGAACGAGCGTGACCGCGGTTGCGAACAGCACGCCGGCTGCCAGCGCGACTGCCATCGGCTTCAGGAACTGCGCCTGGAGGCTCTTCTCGAGCAAGAGCGGAGTCACGCCGGCCGCCGTCGTCAGCGACGTGAGCAGGATCGCCCGGAAACGCGCCTCGCCTGCCCGCTGCACGGCTTCCGTGAGCGAGGCATGGAATCGCAGCCTGCGGTTGACAAATGCGACGAGCACGAGCCCGTCATTGACCACGACGCCGGCCAGCGCCACCATTCCGCACATGGATAGGAAGCTCACCTCCATGCCGAGGAACCAGTGTCCCCAGATGGCCCCGACCATGCCGAACGGGACGGCGCTCAGGACGATCAGGGGCTTCCAGTAGCTGGAGAGCGGGATGGCGAGCATCCCGAAGATCACGGCGACCATCGCGCCGAATCCCTTCATCAGGCCGCCCATCGTGTCCGCGAATTCCTGCATGGCGCCCCTGAAGACAAAAGTGACCCCGGGGTGCTGTGCCATCACCTCGGGCAGCACCTCCGTCGCCATGGCGTCCGTGATCTGCTCGGCGTTTGCAACCGTGTTGTCGACTGCAGCCTGGACGTTGATTGCCCGCCGCCTGTCGATGCGGGTGATGGTCGCCGGCCCGCGTCCGATCGATCCGGTCGCGACCGTCTCGAAGGGAACTTCGGCTCCGGCAGGAGTGCGCACGCGCATCCGCTCCAGATCGCCCAGCGAGCGGCGGGCCTCCCGCGGGTACCGCACCATGACGCGGACATCGTCCCGGTCGCGCTGGATCCGCTGCGCCTCCTCTCCGAAGAATCCCTGCCGCACCTGCCTTCCGAGTCCCTCCAGCGTCAGGCCGAGTGTCTCGCCTTCGGAGGTCAGCGCGAGTTCGATCTCGGGCTTGCCTGCCCGGTAGGTGTCGGTGATGTCGAAGACGCCGCGGTACCCGGCCAGCTTGGACTTGGCCACTTCGGCGACTCTCCGGACCTCGTCGAGATCCGGACCGCTGAGCTGCAGGTCGATCGGCTTGCCAGTGGCCACCATGTCGTGCTCTATCGAGAGCTCGACCGCCCCGGGGACCGACTCCACCCTTTCGCGCAGGCGCTGCGCAACTACGGCGGCGCTGGTAGTGCGTTCCTCGGCAGGCACCAGTTCGATGCTGATTTCTCCGAGGTAGTCGCCACGCTCGACCGTGGTAGCGCTCATGGGTCCTCCCTGGATCTCCCGGAACGGGTGTTGGCCCACGGACTTGAGCACATGCACCCCAGGATCGGCGCCCGTCTCGGCGATCAGCTCCCGTCGCACCTCGGTCACCGCCCGCTCAATCCGCGCCAGGCCCGCCTTGGTGGACTCGACGGGAGCGTCACGCGGCATGGTCAGGTAGGCGACGACATTGTCCGACTCGGCGGGTGGCAGCAGGACCATTCGAACGGACCCGGAACCGATCAGGCCGACCGTCACCAGAACCGACAGGAGCGCGACCGAGAGCGTGAGATAGCGCCACTCGAGGGCGCGGCGCAGGAATGGGCGGTACGCTCGGCGGATGAACCAGTCGAGTCCGTCCGCGAAGAGGTCGAAGAAGCGGTCCCAGGTCTTCGGGAGCAGACCCGTTCTCGCTCCCGGCGACGGCTTCCTGTAATGCGCCAGATGGCGGGGAAGGATCAGCTTGGACTCCACCAGGGAGAAGAAGAGCGTCGGCATGACGATCAGAGGGAAGACCGCCATGATCTTGCCCACGAATCCCTCCAGAAAGAGCATGGGCACGAACGCCGCCATCGTCGTCAGGACCCCGAAGACCACCGGTACCATGACCTCGTAGGTGCCGCGGATGGCTGCGCTGACCCCCTTCCCGGTCCTCATCTGCGTGGTGTGGATGTTCTCGCCGACGACGATCGCGTCGTCAACGACGATGCCGAGCACCAGGATGAACGAGAAGAGGCTCATCATGTTGATGGACATGCCCAACATGGGCATCAGGGCGATGGCGCCGAAAAACGAGACCGGAATGCCGAGCGTGACCCAGAAGGCAAGGCGCAGTCGCAGGAAGAGCGCCAGCACCACGAAGACCAGCACCAGCCCGTTCAGCCCTGTCTTCACCAGCAGGTCGATGCGGCTCTTGAGCAGGCGCGCGGAATCCTGCCAGATGTGCAGTTCGATCCCCTCCGGGAACGAGCCCTCGGAACGCTCGACGTACGCGTACGCCGCTTCCGCCACGGAGACGGCGCTCTGGTCGCCGATCCGGTACAGCTTCACCATCGCGGCCGGCTTGCCGTCGAACTCCGCCGAGACCGTCACCTCCTCGAACCCGTCGATCACCGTCGCGATGTCCCTGAGGTGTATCCTGGTGCCGTCGGGTCGCCGCAGCAGGGGGATGCTTTCGAACTCCTCGCCCGAGTACGCCTGCCCCTTGGTCCGGAACAGAATTTCGCCGTTCGCCGTTTTCACGGAGCCGCCGGGAAGGTCGATCGAGAACCTCCGAACTGCATCTGCGACAGCGTCGAACGTGAGGCCCCACCGGCGCAGCGCATCCTCCGAAACCTCGATGGAGATCTCATAGGGCGGCACGTTGAGCAACTCGGCTTGGGAAATCTCCGGGAGCGCCATCAGGTCGTCCCGGACCCTCTCCGCGATCTGCTTCAGGGTTCCGAGGTCTGCGTCGCCGGCGATGGCCACGTTGGCAACCTGATACCGGCTCGTGAGCTCCTGAACGACCGGCTTCTCGGCCTCTTCGGGAAATGTGTCGATCGCATCCACGCTGGCCTTGACGTCGTCGAGAACCTCCCGCGGGTTGTAGCCTGCCATGAGCTCCAGCCGGACCGTGCCCAGGCCCTCGCGTGCCGTGGAGGCCATTTCCTTGATGCCGTCGATGCCCTGAACCGCTTCCTCCACCCGCAGGCAGATCGCTTCCTCGACTTCGCCTGGTGAAGCGCCGCGATACTCCACCGACACGGTGAGGATGTCCATCGAGAACTCCGGAAAGACCTCCTGCTTGAGATCCGTCAGGACGATTGCGCCGCTGGCCAGGATGACCAGAAGCATCAGGTTTGCGGAGACGGCGTTGCGGGCAAACCAGCCGATCACGCTCTTCATGACTCACCTCCGCCTTCAGGCATGTCGCCTTCGACCGCCGTGCGAACGGTCATTCCGTCCACCGCGGCCTCCATGGGCGACACACAGATGAAATCGCCCTCTTCCAGGCCCTCCCTGACCAAGACGACTTCCCTCTCATGGCGCAGCGGGACTACCGTGCGGAAGCGCAGTCGTCCTCTGCTGTCCACCACGTAGACGACATTCTCGCCGCGCATTGCCGAGCGCGGAAGGCAAATCACGTCGCGGACCCTGTTTCCCTCGATCTCAGCATGGACGAACATGCCGACAGCCAGCGGCGGGCGCCTGGAATCACGGCCTCGAGTGTAGGGGTCCTCCACTTGGGCGATCGCATTGACCATCCGCGTACGGGGATCGATCTCCCCTTCCGTCCGGACGATGCGACCCTGCCAGGAGTGCTCTTCGCCGGCGAACAGGGCCTTCAGCACAACTCCCGGCCCCTCGGCGGAAGTCTTCCCGTCCCGGTAGGCCAGCGGAAGATCGCAGAATTCGAGCTCGGAATTCGGGATCGGCAGCCGCACTTCGGCCACATCGACCGAGTAGAGCGTCGCCAGCGTCTCGCCTCGCTGCACGAACTGCCCGACGTCCACCTGCTTGGACCGCACCCGCCCGGCGAAAGGAGCCCGAAGCACCGTGCGGTCAAGGTCGTAGCTGGCCTGCTCAAGCGCGGCCTCGGCGGCGGCCAGGCTCGACTGGACCTCGGCGATCTGCGGCTCGCGGAAGAGCAGGGGGGACGGCTCGCCAGTTCCCAGCGCTTCCCACTCCTGGCGGGCGATCTCCGCCTCCTGCCTCTCGACGGTGAGCCGGAGCCTTGCCCGCTCGAGCGCCTCCTCGGCCCGCGTTATGGCCAGCTCGTACACGCGAGTGTCGAGCTTGAGCAGCACGTCGCCCTCGTCGAAGAATCCGCCCGCCGCCAGCGAGGGCGACACCTCTGTGACCCGCCCGGAAATCTCGGGCACCAGTCGGGATTCGGTTCGCGGCGCGACCGTTCCCTCCGCATGGACCTTGAGTGTCAGGTTCGTGCGTTCCGCCCGGACGACGCGCACGAGCGGGGGCTCGACGACGACGGGCTCGATTTTGGGAGGTTCGTAGGAATCGATCAGGGCCTTGGCCGTCCAGATGCCCAGCGCAAGGACGAACAGCGGCAGAACGACCTTCAAGGCGAGCCGGATCTTGTTCATGGTTTCCTCCCTATGGTGCCTGCGCCGAACGCACAGCGGGCCCATCGTCGAAACCGCCGCCGAGCGCGAGGTGCAGGTCGACCCGGTTGTCGATCCGGGCCCGCTGCAGCGAAAGCACCGCGCTGTCGGCGTCCAGAACGGATCTGCGGAGAGCCAGAATCGAAAAGACATCCCCCATGCCGGCTGCGTAGCGCAGCTCGGCGAGTCGAATCGCGTCTCGGGTCGCTTCCTGCGCATCGAGCAGCGCTCCCTGCTGCTCCATCAGCGTCTGCTCTGCACTCAGGGCCTGCTCAACCTCCAGGAACGCCGTCCACATCCGACTCTCGTAGGTCGCGGCAGCTTCCTCCGCCCGGGCCTCGGTCACGCGCACATTTGCCTTCAGACGGCCGCGATTGAACAGGGGCTGGGCGAATCCAAGCGTATAGCTCCAGATCTGCAGACCGCGATTCACCAGGTCCAGCAGCGTGTTGCTTGCAGTGCCGGCGGTGGCCGACAGCGAGAAACTGGGCCGGAGCGCCGCCCTTGCCTGCACGATCCTGGCGTCGGCGCCCAGCAGCGACTGCTCTGCCGCGATCAGGTCCGGCCTCCTCTGGACAACCTCGAAGGGCAGGCCCGCCGGCACCTGCTCCCGCAGAGCCGGAAGCTGCACCTCCACCGTCCTCTCTCCTGCGGGATACTCGCAAGCCAGCACCTCCACCTGCCGGACGAACGCGGCCCCTCGGTCCACCCGCCGCCTCGGGGTTCCTACACAACATTCATGTGACTCCCTCGAACTCGCTCGGTGTTGGGCAGCCCTCACCCATGACCTCCAATACAGCATATAGTGGTATACAGAGCGAACTGCATAGACCTGAGCTCGGATTTCAAGATCAAGTCCTACTCCGAGGTGCCGGAATCCCCGAGGGCTTGTGCGCATTCCAACATTCGTGTAAAATCACATGCAGTCGCCAAGTTGGAGTCTGCGAACCGTCAATTGGTCTTGGAGGTCCAGTGATGGCTTCAATTCAAGTTTAAGGAGACCGCCGACGATGACCACTAAAGATCGTCTCATGAAGATCATTCTCGATCAGAGGAAGCCCGACGTCGAAGTAGACTGGGAGAGGCTCCAGTTCCTTCTCAACGAGGATAATCCCGATGCCGACGTAGACTGGGAGGAAATCCAGGAGGTCCTGGGGTATTCTTCGCTGCAGGCCTTTGCGTTCCTGAAGGGCGTCAACGCGGAGTTCGGCAAGGAACTCACCCCCGAGGATCTCATGAACCTCAAAGGCACGGGCGGGTTGCTAGCACTGCTCGACCAGTCCTAGTGTTCTGTGTCAGAAGTCCTTGACCAGTAGGGGCGGTTCATGGTATCGTCTACCAAGCAGGAAGGGGCTGGCGATGCCAAATCACCATACGCGCATGGTTCCGGAACTCTCGGAGACGGAGCGAGAGGAACTGAAGCGCTGGCTGCGGCGGCCGAAGACCGCACAGGCGCTGGCTCTGAGGGCGCGGATTGTGCTCAAGAGTGCCGAAGGCGGGAGTGACCAGGCCGTGGCTCAGGCCTTGGGCGTGTCGCGTGGAACGGTCGGCAAGTGGCGGAGGCGGTTCCTAACCAATCGCTGCGACGGACTGCTGGACCAGCCGCGGCCGGGAGCTCCGCGCACGGTGTCGGACGAAGACGTGGAACGGGTGGTGACCCAGACGCTGGAGTCCTTGCCACAGGGGGCCACCCAATGGAGCACACGGTCGATGGCGAAGTCCTGCGGGCTGAGCTTCGCCACGGTGAGCCGGATCTGGCGTGCGTTCGCCCTCAGGCCGCACCGGACGGAGACGTTCAAGCTGTCGAAGGACCCGCTGTTCATCGAGAAGGTGCGGGACATTGTCGGGCTGTATCTGCATCCGCCGGAGCGGGCAGTGGTGCTCTGCGTGGACGAGAAATCACAGATCCAGGCACTGGAACGCACGCAGCCCATACCGCCTCTGCGGCCGGGAGTGCCCCGGCAGCAGACGCATGACTACAAGCGAAACGGCACGACCTCGCTGTTCGCAGCGCTGAACACGGCCACCGGCGAAGTGATCGGCAAGTGCTATCGCCGGCATCGCTCGGTGGAGTTCAAGCAGTTCCTTGCAGTCATCGACAAGGCGGTGCCGGAGGAGCTCGACATCCACCTTGTGCTGGACAACTACGGGACACATAAGACGGCGATGATCCACAACTGGCTGGCCCGGCGCCCGCGGTACCACCTGCAATTCACACCTACGAGCGCCTCGTGGATCAATCAAGTCGAGCGCTGGTTCGCCGAGATCACGCGGAAGCAGTTGCGCAGCGGGACCTACCGCAGCACACAGGCTCTCGAGAAGGCCATCAAGGAGTACCTGGAGGTGTACAACAGCGATCCAAAGCCGTTCATTTGGAGCAAGACAGCCGACGAAATCCTGGAATCGGCGAAGCCTTGCCGTAAACGGATTTCTGACACAGGACGCTAGCGAGTGTTGGCCCGCGAATGCCAAGCTTATGGCCCGTGGAACGTAGCTTCCGTGCGGTCGATCTCTGAGCTGCCCGAACGGTTGCCGGGACCTAAGCGAACGGGGCATCTGGGAGCCCAGCGTTTCGAGGTAGTGCGGTCTGCGGCACTCCTAGCAGATTAGCTGTGACCGAACGTGAGTCAGTTCAAGATGGGGCCTGTTCACATGCCCTTTGAGGTGCCCAAGCCGGACCAGGTTGAGGAAGTGCGGCTCTCCGACGGGAATTCTGTCCTGTTGAGGCGCCATGGTAACCAAGAGGGGCCGCGACTGCTGCTGAGCCATGGAAACGGCTTTGCGGTCGATATGTACTACCCCATGTGGGGCCGCTTTCTAGACACTTTCGAGGTCATCGTATTCGACCTCCGAAACCACGGCTGGAACCCGATAGGAGATATCGCGGGACACAATGTCCCCCGAATTGTCGAAGACTTTGAAGTTATACCTCGCGAGGTGGAGCGGCGATTCGGAACCAAGCCGATGATCGGGCTGTATCATTCCGTTTCGGCGCTGGCAGCCTGCCTTTCGTCGCCCCGGGGCGAGGAGTACGCGGGCCTTTTTCTGCTTGATCCGCCAATCTGCAGACCCGGAGTCACGTATGAGGAATTACACGATGCGACTGAGCTGATAGCCCGTCGGACGCGCCGGCGCGAAATTATGTTCGAGAGCCTCAAGCAGTGTGCCGAGCTGTTCCGCTGGTCGCCGGCCTACAAGCGCACGGTAGACGGTGCGTGCCAGCTTGCTGCCCGCGCCACCCTATGTTGGGATTCTGAGGCTCTCGGCTTCGTGCTTCGGTGCCCGCGCGAGTACGAGGCGCTCATTATGGAGTACCTCTCTGTCTTCACAGTTCTCGTCAACTTAGACGAGATGCGCTGTCCGGTGAGGATCCTCGGGGCGGATCCGACACTCCCCTTTGCCTTTCTGCCCAGCTATCGCCTAGATGAATTGATGACCTGCTCCTACGATTTCGTACCCAACGCCACGCACATGCTTTTTCTTGAGAGGCCGGATATATGCGCAACCCGGTTCGTGGAGTTCATCGAGGATAGCAGTCTTGTCTGAGAGGCACCCAGGCACAGTCAGTCACTTCCGCTCATCGGCGAACCGTCGGATGAGCCGGGAGGATGAGCCCAATTACATGGGGTGGCGGAAAGAGGCAGCCCCGACAGCAGATGCCGATCGCGTCGCGCTCTGCTCCGCCAGCTCGGTTGTCGTGGGTACAGTTGCCTAGAGTTCCACTCTAACGATGGGGGATTATATACCTAGCTAACCCCTATCATTCCGGACGCGCGAGACCTTCGGGTCTTGCGGAACGCTTATTCGGAGGAGCCGGAGTCCTCCGCAATCCACCAGCCCAGAACCTCCCGATGGTCGAACTTGCCGACGACTTCTCCGCCGCGTTTCAGGACGTACTGATCCGGGCTTCCGTTGGGTTCGCAGATCGTGTCGGCCCTTACGGCGACCGGCCCGGAGGACTTCAACTGCAGTTTGAACGTGCGATGGGGGGCCTTTTCGATTGTCGGGGCCATCAATCCCTATTGTAGCGCCTCTGACGTCCGTGGCCCGTTGGGGCCCGCGGCGTACCCTGTGACACGGCCGTTCCGGCCTGGCGCACCGGTCCCTTGGGCTTGACTTTCGCCGGCGGCTTGCGGAACAGGGTTCTGGCTAGGCGCTGGGCATCGTTCATGACCGGCGGGATGATCGGCTTCATGTCGTCCGTATTGTACTGAATGCGGGGCATTACTTGCTTGCTAGCGCCCCCTCAGAATTGACGCTTTGCAGTTTAGCTGGAGGGACCGGAGTTT
>JAPPMB010000049.1 GCA_028819255.1 Bryobacterales bacterium
CGCTACTGCCAGAAGGAAAAACTCGCTTCTAACCCACACATTTTGCGGAGGAGGCGAATATTCCATCCGCTTCCACTGCGGACTTGAAGCCCCTTTCGCTTGAGAGGGCGGCATTCATCTTTGTCAGATTGTCGTAGAGCTCCCTTGCGGTTGAGCCGCTGAGGGCAGGCGGGCTGCCGCCGAAAACGAGTTCCAGGGCAGCTGCGGCGCGGTCGGTCAGATAGGTTGCGTCGACGTCCGTCTGCGCGTCCCCGGATCCGGTCGTGAGCTGTCCGTAGGAACCGGGATCATCAAACTTGTTCCGTTCGGTCGTGCTGTCGATAAGGCTTCGCAGGCGTCTGATCTCAGTCCGGGCCGTTGCGACCAGCACGTCCCCTAGTTCGGTCACGTTCCTATCAGGGTGCAGGTCCTCGAGGTCGTCTATCCAGCCATTGGGATTGTCGTCGTACCAGTCGATCAGCGCCAGCAGGTTCGCTCCAGAATGGGTCATGCCGAGCACGGTATTTGACAGCGTGATCGTGTTCTCGTCGTCCGCGACATTGGTCGATATGGCATCGACTGTGAATCCGGTGCTTCCGCTGACTGCCCTCGTGTCGGCGTTCACCTTCCCGCCGTCATCGGTGAGCCTCGGAAGCTTCGGGGCAGTCACGGCGCCGCTTCTCGTCGCGCCGAACGAGCCCTCCAGATTTAGCTCTAGGCCGCTGTCGGTCGCGGTCCAGATCCCGAGCGCCTCCGAAGCCTCGTCAACAAGCTCCACCCTCACCGTTGACGTCGCGGATTCGGAGCGCAGGTTGCGGGCGAATGAGACCGTTGCCGAGCCATCCTCGACCTCGTAGAACCCTTCGCCGTCATCGGAAGCTTCGGCAGGGGGGAGAGCGATGGACCCGACGGTCTCCTTGCGGAAGGGATCCGAGCTCGTGGCCTCGAGCGCGGCCGTCCTCTTACTTCAGTTCCGTGACGGTACCGGTCACCTGGGTCTTCAAGAAGCCTGCCATCACTTCGATCTTGCCGGCGTAGAGTTTCGGGGCCTGCGCTGCCGTGGTTCCGGACGAGCCGTCGGCCACCGCCACCGTGTCGCCGCGGAATGTCGTCCCCTCGGTGCTCGTTGTCGGACGTGCAGGCGAATACGCTCGTATCCCAGTTGTTCGACGCCGCGGGCTCGCCGGCGTCGGTCACGGCATACGCACCGAATCGGGTACCGCCGGTCGATCCGAAGCGGATTCTCGAACTGACGGATCCGAAGAAGTCGTCGGCATCGTAGTTCGTGGCAGTCCCGTTAGCGTCATCGATCGCATCCTCGAAGACCCGGCCGATATCGGACAGGGTCGCCACCTTATCCTGAAGCGTGGCGATGGTATTCTCGACTTGTGTTCCAGCATGCCGCCACACGGCTCGGAATAGAGCCTGACATGGGCGCTCGGCTCCTGGAGCGCCGGCGGCTCGCCCTGGACGCAGCGCCGCCTCTCGTCAGGGAGCAGCCCCTGGAGAGCCTGTACTTGCGGAAGAGAGTTCCAGCGGAGCCATGGCCTGCTGAGACCAGGACTCGAAGCGTGGCCGTGAACCCTGACGTGAATGCCTCGCAACCGCTGTCCATGCCATTGGCGCGGGGAGGGGCGAACTCGCTGGACTCTTCTGTTCACCCGTGCGGGCACGGAGCCACGGGTGTGCAAGAGCGGGGTCGCGCTGGCCACTCTCACGGCGAAGCGGAATGAACCGGGGCGACGGCGCTGCGCACAAGTGCCGCCTCGCGATTGTCCGGGCGGGAAACAGAAAGAGCCATTCTGCTCCGCTTCGCAGTGGCCCGAAACAGACAAGCGGACGGGTCCGGTTTTGGACCCGTCCGCCACAAGCGTCAGCCGATGGGGACTAGGGCTCCAGCTCCGCTCCGAACGACGCGCTGAAGGCGTCGATTCCATTGCCGGACGGAATGGACCAGGTACCGAGCACGCCGACAGGCTCGTCCGTGAAGACGGCATCCTTGACGAATACACCGTCTATCGTTGGGACGTTGGTCACTGATTCGTCTCGCGAGCTGTTCCTGTACCTGACGCTCATGGTCAGGGTGCCGCCGAGTTGGCCGTAGGTAGCCGTGATGCCGTTGAAGAAGATGTACTGGACATCCTGGGTGCCGTGCTTGAAATAGCGCGACCCCGCCCTCAAGTTCGTGATTGTGGACTTGACTGTTGGACTCGTTCCCCAACTAACGACCAGCCTGATGTCGCCCTCGTAGAGATCCCCGGTGGTGTGCTGCACGGCCAAGGTCTTTCCCTCGTAGTCCGCGACAAAGTTTAGGCTGCTGATGTCGGCCGCCACAACTGGCTTAAGCGGGCTGTAGGCGAAGGAACCCGTGCGGGGGAGATCCGTCGGAGTTTCACCGAGGTTGTTGTCCGCTTGCATTGGGGCAATCTGCGACCACACCCCGAACCGCGTGTACCGGTCCCATCGGGAGCGGGACTTGAAGTCCCATCTCTTCTCGCCAAACAGTTTCCTGAGCTGGTCGATGGACCAATCCTGATCCTCAAAGACCTCTCCGGATGCCTGTGCCCTTTCGAAGTTGTTGAAACTCAAGAGCGCGGTGGATACCTTGTCGAGCTGGGGTCCCAAGGAGGCTTCGTCAGTTCCGTCTACGTTATCTAAGTCGAACCCGAGGTGGCTACTGGCGGCCGATCCGGCAGTGCTAAGCCTCTCTGATGCATTTGCATTAGTCAGTGTGCGCCTGTCCTTCAGATTGTTGATTTCACTGCGTAGGGCACTTACGAACGTCGAGGACGTGGATCTCGTGGAGGGGATCGACCGGAGCTTCCAGCCCTCGAAGTGTGTTTCCATTTCGTCCTCGGTGACCGCCGCGCCGAGCCCCAGTTCGGTCTTCGTGAGACTGAACGTGCTCTCTTTCCCACTCTCGATGAATGGGGTGATTGGACCGTACCCGCCGTCGGCGGCCGTGTTCGTGGTGTTGGTAATATAGTGAACCGTAGCTGGCACGGCGAGGTTTCGTGTCGTATCGACATCGGCTGGCAGGCTCGTCGTGACATCGCGGGTTTTCGTCGCCCCGAATGCGCCTTCGAGGTTAAACGCTGTCCATACACCGAACGCTTCGCCAGCATCCTCGATGAACTGGACTCGGAACACCGCGGTGCTGTCGGCCTTGTTCGCGGTTAGAGAGTCCTTGAAGACAGCCGTCGCATTCATTTCGCTGTCCGACTCGTAGAATCCTCGCTCAGTCTCAGTGGTGGAAATGCGGGCGTCCGGAAGCAGGATGGAATCCACAGCCTTATCGCGGCCCTCGTCGCTCATCTCCTCCCATGTCCGGCCGCTCTCGTCCTTGAGTTCCGTGATCGTGCCCTTGACGTTCTTCCTCGTGAAGCTCGCGACGAGCTCGATCTTTCCCGCGTAGAGCGTCGCACCCTTCTTGTTGTTCAGGTCGAGAGCAGACACTGCCACAGTGCTTCCGTCGAACCTAGCCTCGCCCCGGTCGGGGATGTCCGTAGCTGAGGGAGCGTCGCTTGGCGTATACGCGAATACGCCCTTGGTCCACCCTCCTCTTGCGGCATCCGACGGTGTACCGCTGACATTCTCTTGCTTGACGACATAGGCACCGAAACGCGTACCGGATGTCGACCCGAAGCGGATCCTGGTCATCAGACCGTTGAAGAAATCCACCGCGTCCAGCTTGGGATCAAGGTCGTCATCTCCGGAGCCGACCACGCCGTCGGGTCCACCATTGATCGCGGCAATCCGGTCTTCGTACTCGCGCCCGAATCTACCGACATCGGAAAGCGTAGCGATTGTATCCTCCAGCGCCTCGATGACGTCGTCCACTTCGTCAAAATCGAGTGTCAGGCCGCGCCACGGATCCCCACCCAGTATTCCGTCCATGTCGTTGGCTGTGGTACCGGTAAGTCCGAAGATCATTCCGACGGCCATCTCTGCCTGCCTCCAGAGGCCGATGCCGCTGGCTGCCGTGTTGGATACGTCGTCAGCAATATGGTCGTCCGGATCCCTGGCATCTCGGGCATACAGATCCTTGTTGAGCCTGATGATGTCAACAATCTCCTGCAGTTTGGCCTTGGCAACGTCTACATAGGTGCGTTCCTGCGTGACGAGCTCCTGCTGCATGAGCTCGTATACCGGAAACTCCACATGCATGGCGCCGGATCGTTGCGGAACGATCTTCGTCCCTCGGTCGTCGGCATCGTCAGGCTGTTGGCCTCGAGTCGAGAATTGGACCCCATACCTGTTGAGGTCGGTGTCTGCCGTGAGGTCATCGTCGAATCGGCCATCAGTGAAATCATCCACCGTGTCCGTCTGTGTCGGCCCCGCGACCCCTCCGGTGTCGACGGTGCCCGTGTCCCTCACAGCCCTCGCCGACCAAGTGTCGTCTGAAGCCTGTGTCAGGACATACCGATCTTCGCCAACCGTGATTTGGCTCCCGTCCGAAACCGGATTGCCATTGTACGTGTACGTGCCTGCTGACGTGCGCCTCAGCGTAACGGTCTGGCCGTTGGGAAGGCTCACGTTCTGGTCGCCCTCTGCCGGCGGCGGTGTCCCTGGAACCGCGAGCCAGCCGTCGGAGAGCTGGAGCAGCTCGTACGTTCTGCCGTCCTGGGTGATGACCGAACCGTCGCCGACCGTCCTGCCGTTGTAGGTGAGCGTGCCGTCCTCTTCTCGGAAAAGCACGATCAGCCCGCCTGCACCCTCCACCGGAATCGTGTCCCGCAGGAACTCCGCGCTCCATTCGCCGTCCTCCAGAAGCAGCCTGTACCGATTGTCGCCGACCCTTTGAACTTCGCCGTTTCGGACTTGCTCTCCGTCCAAGGTCCAAATTCCGTCCGGGCTGCGCTGCAGCGTGAGAGTCACGTCCGAAGTGCCGAGCGTCACCATCTGGAGGACTGGTGCCTGGGACACTGCCGTCCATTGTCCGTTCTGCAGGGTGAGCCGGAAGGTTTCGCCGCCGATATCGACCTCCGTCCCGCTCGCGAAGAGCTGCCCGCCCCGGTAGTACTGTCCGTCCTCGCGCCGCTGCAGCGTCACCGTCTGCCCGGAACCGGGAAGCTGCACGATCTCGGGCGGCGGCACCGCGAAATCCGCCGTCCACTGCCCATCCGCCAAGGTCAGAACGTATTGGTTCCCGTTCGGTGCGTCGACCGTCGCTCCGCTCATGAGGAGCTGGCCGTCCCGGTAGTACTGTCCGTCCTCGCGCCGCTGCAGCGTCACCGTCTGCCCGGATCTGCCCAGGGACACGACGTTGGGCATCGGTGCCACGAACTCCGCCGTCCACTGCCCGTCCGCCAAGGTCAGAACGTATTGGCTCCCGTTCGGTGCGTTGACCGTCGCTCCGCTCGCGAACGGCTGCCCGTCCCGCTGGTAGTGCCCGTCCTCGCCTATCTGCAGCGTCACCGTCTGTCCGGAACTGCCCAGGGACACGATGACTGGCGGCGGCGGCATGAACGTCGCTGTCCATGTGCCGTCCTGCATGGACAGCCGGAAGGCGCTGCCGGATGCTGACCGGACCGTGGACCCGTCAACAACGCGTTGCCCGCCCACGGAGTAACCGCCTCCCTCGAGGCGCTCGACCAGCACCGTTTCGCCGCTCATTCCCAGCAGAACCGCGACAGGTTCCGGCGGCAGGTACTCCACCTGCCACGCATTGGTGTCTGCGTTCAAGGTGAGCCGGTACTGGTTGCCATTGGCCGCCGTGACAGTCCCGCCGCTGCTGAAGACCTCGTCGCCGGCCTCATAGAGGCCATCTTCCCGGCGAGTGATCAGCAGGGCGTCGCCGCTCGTGCCCAGGGCCGTAGCCCAGGGTCGCGGCGGCACGTATTCCGCCTTCCACTCCCCGTCTGCCAGCGTCAGCCTGTAGGTGTTGCCCCCGGCCTCGACCGTCGTGCCGCTCGCAAAGGCCTCTCCGTTCCGGGTGTACCCTCCGGATTCCGTGGTCTGCAGCGTCACCTGCTCCCCGGACGTGCCGAGATCGATCGGGACGTCCTTCGGCACGAACACGGGCCGCGGCGGAGGCGCGGGCGGCGGAGGCCGGGCCGGCTCGTCCCCGCCGCATGCCGCCAGCAAGCCGACAAGCAGCGCCGTGAGCAGCAAGAGACAGTGACTTGGTTTTGCGTGGTTGCAGAGCATCAGTCTATTACTTTCTCCCTAAATGCAAGTTTAGCATGGGGCTTGTCGGTGGAAAACCGGCGGCCGTCCAACATTTGTGGGGTTTTCTGGTTTTTTTGAAACAGAAACCCGAATGTTGGTTGTGATTCAAGACGCTGCGGCACTCGCTCGTTTTTCGCTTCGATCCGGAATTCTTCCGAGTTTCATGCCGGGTCCGCACGTGGGCTCGGCGACGGCGACGATGCAGGCAGGTCGGACGCGAAGCAACGCACCGGCAGGTCGGCAACAGCGACGACCCGGGTTTCGAGACGCGGTGATCCCGCAACCTACGTGTGCTCGCCGTGCAGCCGAACCGGATTCCTGGCTCGTTTCCCGGCGTGGACCGACGGTCTCGGTGCTCCGCCCGCCGGTTGCCGCGGCGAACGAGGCCTCGGGGCGGCATTCGAGCGAAGTCTTCCGCCGGGCTGGCTCGGCACACCGGGCGCGAGACCGTCCCCGCAGTGTTCGAAGCCGGGCCCGGGAACTGTCCGGGCCCTTCCCTCTCTCGGAATGCCTCGCGAAGAAAACAAGAACGGGGAAACGGGAACCCGCTTCCCTCTGTCTACGTGATCTGTCTACGTGCGGGCCCGCGGGCCTTGCGACTAAGGCAGGGGCGTCTCGAAGCTGGTCAGGTCCGCACCGAACGGCGCGACCAGGTCATGGGGCCTGGTCGCCGAACCAGTAAATAGGGGCACCTCCCAAATGCCGAGAATGCCGGGGGGCCGTCGCCCCTCGAGCTCACGAACTTCGCAATGAAGGTCGAATTGGCGACCGAGCCGGGGGTCGGTCGTCCGTATGGGTGACGGTGGCTGTGACGCCGATGGCTAGGCTGATTCCCAGCTTTCCGGCATCCTCTGCCAGCACCATTTCTCCAGTGCCAGGTGGGAACATGATCTCGTCCACGATCTTGGAGAGAGTCAGCGGAGGGCGGCTAGACATGGCTGTGCGGACGGGTGGCCGGGTGTACCTTTTGGAATTCAAGGTGGTCGAGCGCCTGTGTCCCGGGACGGCGCTGGCGCAGCTTGAGGAGCGGGGCTACGCGGACAAGTACCGGCACCTGGGGAGCCGGTGCATCTGGTGGGGGCGGAGTGCAGCGAGAAGGACCGGAACGTGGCGGGGTTCGAGGCGGAACTGGCCTGAGTGACGGAGGCCGGCAGCTGCCGGGTGCGTAAGAGGACCTATCTTCCGCGGCCTGACGGCTAGTCGCCCGCGGCCTCGGACGACTCGGCCGGGCGGAAAAGGCCCGCGCCCTCGAGCATCCCCTCAATGCGCGCCTGCCCGCGTTCCAGGGCGCTCACCCGTTCTGCCAGCGCCCGGATATCGCCGCGCAGCCATCCCCCGATGGTCAGGAGCAGGCCGCCGAGCGCTACCAGCAGCGCCACGCCCACCCCCAAAATGCCGATCAGTTCCGCGCTCACGCCTCCAGCCTAGCGGACCGGCCAACCGGTCCCCCGTAGCTTCCAGGTGGTGCCAGAGAAGGTCCAGCGGCAGCGTGATCCTTGCGGCGGAAGTCGCGCATGCAATTGCCGCGATTCACCGGCCCAGCTAGCCCTCCCATGTAGCCATAACATCGCTGGAGCACAAGGAACCTTCGTTCGCTGATCGGCTGTCAGCTCGCCCGCTTGTCCTTTTGCTAGAAAAAGCGCTGGACAACGCGGCCCCGTCTGTGCTAGACAATCGTTGATACGAGCTCAGTCCCAAATCCGGCAGACTCTGGCCGACCCCGAGTCCGTCGCTGTGGTCGCCGCCATCCTCTCCAGCGAGCAGTTCGCCAGCCGCCGCCAGCTGGGCCGTCGCATTTGCGACGAGTTCGGTTTCACCGACCGCCTCGGCCGCTTGCAGGTCGCAGGCTGCCTCAAGGCCCTGCGCGCCCTCGAGCGGCGCTCGGAGCGCATCGTCCTGCCGCCTGCCGGGCCGCCGGTTCCCGGCGGCGGCCGCCCCAGCCTGCTGGCCGACGAGGGCTGCCGTCTCGTGGAGAGCGTCCCGCAGCGGCTCGCGGAGGTGCGCGGCCTGCGCGTGATTCCAGTCACCTCGACCCGCCAGCGACGGATCTGGAACACGCTGATCCACAACGAGCATCGCCAGGGCATCACCACCTTCGCGGGAGCCCAGATGCGCTACCTGGTGGAATCGGCCCCCGGCTGGCTGGGAGCCCTGGGCTTTGCCGCAGCCGCCCTGCGCCTGGCTGCCCGGGAGCGCTGGATGGCATGGAGCGACCAGCAGAGGCGCGCCCACCTCGACCGCGTGGTGGGCCTGAGCCGGTTCCTGATCCGCGCCGGCTGCCGGAACCTGGCCAGCCATGTGCTGGGGCAGGTCCTGCGCCGGCTGCCGCAGGACTTCGAGCAGCGCTACGGCTACCGGCCGTGGCTGGTGGAATCCTTCGTCTCCGACGACCAGCCCGGAACGAGCCTGCGGGCGGCCAATTTCGTGCCGATCGGCACGACGGCGGGCCGCGGGCGGCAGGACCGCCGGCACGAGGGCAAGGCGGGAGTGAAGACCGTCTACATGTACGCCTTGCGTGCAGACTGGAGGGAGCGGCTGGGCGTGCCGCCGGTGGCAGCGCGCCCGCGGCGCGAGCCCGGGCAGGGCCTGGACGCCGGGGTCTGGGCGCGCAATGAGTTCGGAGGGGCCATGCTGGGAGACAAGCGACTGACGGATCGGCTGGTGCGGAGCGCGGACTTGCTTGCCGAGGTGCCGGGACGCTCGATCAGCGCCAACCCGCGCAGCAACGCGGCGGCGGTGGACGGCTACTACCGGCTGATCGAGCGCTCCGAGAAGAACAGCAAGGTCACAGCGCGCAGCATCCTGGCCCCGCATCGGGAGCGGACGGTGCAGAGGATGCGCAGCCAGGATCTGGTGCTGTGCATCCAGGACGGGAGCGACCTGCGCTTCCCGACGCGGCCGGCGTGCTCGGGGCTGGAAGTGATCGGGCGCAACCAGACCGCGAGCAAGACCAAGGGGCTGCACCTGCACCTGACGCTGGCGGTGACGCGGCAGGGGCTGCCGCTGGGCGTGCTGCGCTGCGGCTTCGGCACGCCGCCGAAGGCGCAGGGGGGCAAGAGCCGGCGCTGGATCGACGGCTACCGGGACATCGCAGCGGCGGGGCGGGATCTGACGAGGAAGACGCGCCTGGTGGCGGTGATGGACCGGGAAGCGGACTTCTACGCGCTGTTCGACGAGCAGCAGGACAACGGGCGGGTCGAGGTGCTGGTGCGCGCCAAGCACGACCGGAATCTGGACCGCCAGGGCCGCAAGCTGTTCGCGACGATGGCGGGCGGGGAGGCGGACGGGCAGCTGAGGATCGCGGTGGAGGGGCTGGTCGAGCGCCCCAAGTCCAGCCGCAAGAAGGCCCGGCCGGCGCGGCAGAAGCGGCTGGCGCTGTGCGAGCTGCGCTACCGGCAGTTGGAGCTGCCGGCGACGGTGAAGGGCGGGGCGGCGGTGCCGCTGGCCGTGGTGCACGTCGTGGAGCTGGACCCGCCGGGAGACGAGCAGCCGGTGCAGTGGCACCTGCTGACGAGCCAGCGGGTGCGCGCTCCGGAGGAGGCACAGGAAGTGGTGGGGCAGTACTTGCAGAGATGGAAGGTGGAGGATTACTTCCGGGTGCTGAAGACCGGCTGCGGCACGCAGCGGATGGGCTTCCGGACGGCGCAGCGGATGCAGCGTGCGGTCGCGATCCACAGCGTGATCGCGTGGCGCTTGATGGTGATGACGCTGCTGGGACGGCAGGTGCCGGACTGCGACCCGGGGCTGCTGTACACCGAGGCGGAACTGGGATTCCTCAGGGACTATGCGCGGCAGCACGGGCAGCCGTGCCCGGACCAGCTGGGCAAGGCCGCGAGGCTGGTGGCCCATCTGGGAGGCTATCGGGGGCGGAAGCACAGGGCGATTTTTTAGTCAGGTTCGGGCGGTGTGCACCGATGTAGAGGGAGTGCGCGCGCCAGCCTGACAGGCGCTTCGATCTGTGGTTTCCGCCAGTCTCTGCTCCAAGGGCTGGCCATTTTGTTCTCGATCTGACATCTTGGGGCCATGGAGCCGCTGCCGACCGGCTTGGGTGATCTGGATCTGCACGCGGTGCGGGTGCGCCCGACCCGGGGTGCCCGGGAGCACCGCCAATGGGATCGACTCGTCGCCCGGCACCACTATCTCTCGTTTGACGGCCTCTTCGGGAAGGCTCTGCGGCATGTTGCCACGCTGGGGGAGACCTGGATTGCTCTGGTCGGCTGGCAGGCCGCCGCGCTCAAGCTCGGAGCCAGGGATCGCTGGATCGGCTGGTCCGCGCAGCAGAAGCTGCGCCGCCTGCACCTCGTGATCCAAAACTCGCGCTTCGTGATCCTGCCGGACTGGCATGTTCGCAATCTGGCCTCCCGGGTGCTCGGCCTGAGCCTGCGGCGGCTGTCGGACGACATGCTCGCGACGCACGGATTTCCGGTCCTGCTGGCCGAGGCCTAGGCATCAGACTGCTGCTCCATACCACAGGTGCTTGAGATGCAGGAAAAGTGCCTGAAAACAGTGCGTTTGTCCTGATTCACGGAATCCTCCCAGCTGCTTTACGCCATGCGGAAGGCCTTTGGCCCACCGTTCCAGCTTCGCTGCGCTCCCATGGGGGTTCCATCCGTGCAGTCGATGTCTCATCTTCCATGCAGGCCCGCGCTGAGCCGCTCCGGTGGTTCATGCGTCAGCCCTCCTCGTCCGCTGCCGGATTCTCGAACAATGGCGCGCTGGGTTCCGGCAGCCGCACATACAGTCCGCGCCGACGGCCCCGGGTGACGTGGCACGATTCCATCCGGCCCGTCCGGATGCGGTTCCAGATGGTCTGGCGGGTCACGCCAAGACGCCGCGTCGCGGTCGCGACCGGTACGAACCCCTCCGGCCCGTCCGGGCGGAAGCGGCCCCGCACCTCGTCCGTCATGCACACCCGCAGCGGGGCTCCCTCGACACCCGGGTCGGCCACAGGCAGCAGGCCGGCGCGGATCCAGCGGTACACCGTGTCCTCGTGAACCCCGAGTTCCTGCGCGGCCTCACGGACGCTGACCGGGATGACGGCCCCATCAGCCGCCTGCCCCGGACGATAGGCCGGAATGTCATGGTACCGCCGCAGGCTTCCCACCAGTTCCGCGGTGAACGGCAGACCGCGTGCGCTGCGCCGCCCATGCCGATTGAGGACGCCCGCGACCGTGCGGTCATTGTAGTGCCGGGACAGGTTGCGCAGCAGCTCGAGTGTGCTCGCATCGGTGCGCTTCGGCGGCGGCGGGGCAGGCACGATCTTCGCGAACTCGAGCTCGTCGGCCAGCCCGCCCCGCCATTCCACGCTGGCGGTGATCCGGCCAGCCTGCCCGCAGTGCTCGAGCGTGACCTGCTCCACCAGGCAGCCGAGCAGGCGCTTGCGGTCGGCGTTGGATGTGGTCGGCGCATCCCACACGCACCGCAGGCGGTTCCCCAGCTCTGCGAAGAACTCCGGCGGCGGCGGCTCGCGTCGCTCGGCACGGGCCGCCGCCAAGGCCTGTTCGGCCTCCTTCAGCGCCACTTCCGCCCGCTCCCACTCCGCCTCCAGCGTGGCCGCCACCAGTCGGTTGTCGGGGTCGACCTGCCGGTACCGCCGCTCCGCGAGCCCGGCCTCGTAACGGCAGTGCTGCACTCCCTGTTCCCAGCGGCGCAGGTCCGCCTCCGCACCGCTGGCCGCCTCTGCCGCCGCCTGCACGGCCGCCTCCGCACCGGCCGGAGTCGCCCGCTCGAGAAACAGGCGCACAACCTCCCGCTCGATGCGCTTGCCGCCCGCCGAGAAGCAGCCGCGCGCCAGGCCGCTGTCCGGGTCCGGCGCGCTGCACGCGTAGGTCCAGCTCCCCTTGCTGTAGCTCACACCCATCCCGTAGCCGCAATGGCCGCACACCGCCAGTCCCTGCAGCAACGCCGGCCCTTCCCTCGCCGCTCCCCGCGATCCCCGCGGATGCGAGTGGTTCCTCGCCAACTGCTCCTGGACCTCCAGCCATTCCCGCCAGCCGAGATACCCCTCATGATGCTCCGGCTGCAGAATCTCCCACTGCTCCTCGACCGGCCGCAGGGGCGTGCTGCGGTCGCGACCACGCCGGAAGCCGTAGGCGTAGGCGCCACCCATGGCGGGATTCTTCAGCACACGCAGCACGCGGGCGTAAGAGGCCGACCTCCACAGGATCACGCCCGCAGAGTGATCCCGCACCGGCAGCTCGATGTCCCGCTCCCGCAGCAGCATCGCGGCCTGCCGCGCCGTCCCGCTCTCCCGGAATGCTTCGAACACCGCCAGGGTCGCCCCTTGCACACGTTGGTCGGGGTTCTTGCGGATCGTCTCCCCGCTGCGCTCGAAGGCGGCCGCCACGCGCCAGTACAGCGCCCCGCGCAGGGCCTTGTTGCGTCGGCCGCCCTCCATCCGTGCCCGCTGGACCGACAGATCCGCGGCCGACATTGTCCCTTTGAATCCGAGGACGAGCTCATCATCGGCGCGCTGCCGCCGAAATAAAGTGGAATCCAACACCCGGCACAGGTCCAGCAGCTGGAACCACTCGACCGTGTTACGCGCCAGGCGCGAAACCTCGATCCCGAACACGCCCCCGACCTGATCCAGCGACACCAGCCGGCACAGCTCGTCGAATCCTCCGCGCGTCCCCTTCGTCTTGGCACTGTGACCCTGGTCGCTGTCAATCGTCCGAACGCGGTCCCGCCTCCAGCCCATCTCCACGGCCCGCTGCACCAGCCCGTACTGGCGGGCCTGCGACTCCCGGTTGCCGAGCACCTGCCCGGGCGACGACTGGCGCACGTAGACCACCGCCAGTCGGCTCAGCTGCCGGGCCCCGATCTTCGCGCTCATCCTGCCTCTCCCCCATCCGCACCATCACCCTCGCCAGCTCCCCCACCAGCCGTTTCCGCTGCGCAGGCGGCACTGTCTGCCACTCCTGCCAGCGCTCCTCGCGCTCCAGCAGCTCCAGCAGCGGCAGTGTCCGAAACTCCATCATCAGCAGCCCCGCAGCGCTGCGCGAGAGTATGCACAAGATTACGCAGTGCGACGAAATCCGGCAACTCGCCGGCCAGCCGCGGCGAGTCCGGCGGCGGCGCGCCGAGACTGGTCCACGACGCCGGCAGCCAGCAAGTGCGCCCGTCCGGCAGCCGGACGTTCACCCTCAAGCCGCGAAGCCCCGCGTTGCGCACGCCGATGACCGACACCGTCGTGCCCTTCAGGGGATGGCGGCGACGGCAGATCGTCACCGCCTCCGGCGGGCCCGCCGCCGCATCCCCCTCCGGCATAGCAGTGTGTGGCGAAAGTCCAGACCTTCGTCGACCCGCAGCGACACCGCGGCACGTGCTGCCGGGCCGCCGGCTGGCAGCTGCTGGGGCGCACGCCGGGGCGCTCGGCGCGGGGCGCCGCGCCGGCCCGCACGCCCAAGGACGTGTATGTGCGCCCGCTGCACCGGGACTGGCGCAGGATCCTGCACGAGGGCCCGCCGCCGCCGCCCCGGCGACGGGGCAGGCCGCGACCGCAGGCGGCGGCCGGGGAGCGCTTCGTGCAGCTGTGGCGGAACGTCATCGGCAGCGTGGCGCGCGTGGCGCGCGAGCACGACGCGGAGTGGGTCCGGCGGCGGCGCGTGCTCGACACGCTGCTGGTGGTGCTGTTCGTGTTCCGGCTGGTGTTTGCGCCC
>JAPPMB010000089.1 GCA_028819255.1 Bryobacterales bacterium
CGCGTCATGCTGGCGCTGCTGGAGGGCACGACCAACCGCGTGCTGGACGCGGTCGACCTCGGCGGGATGCTCTCGATGTCGCTGGCCGAGCGCGCCGGCGCCCTCGTCGACGGCCTGGGCTGGATGCTGACGATGGTGGTCTGCTCGCTGGCGGCGGTGGTGAGCTTTCTGAAGATCCCCTCGATCGCGTCCGGGCTGGTCTCCGGACAGGCCGGAGGGGAGTCGATCGGGGCGGCGCTGGGGACGCTGGGCGCCGCGGCGGCGGCCGGCGGCAAGGCCGCCGTGGCCATGGCCCGCAAGGGCGGGCCCGCGGGATGATGTGACGTGAGGGGACGGGCATGAAACAGCGACGCAGTCCGGAGCCGGACGGCACATCGGCCGGCGAGGCCGTCGACGAGGGGTTCGAGGCGGGCCGCGAGTACGCCGGCGTGCTGGGGGAGCTGGCCCGCGCGGCGCGCTTCCACCGCTGGCTGGCTGGCGGCCTTCTGCTGGCGCTGACGCTGGCGCTGGTGGGCTGGGCGCGGTCGGCGCGCTGGATGCCGGAGCCGATGATCGTGCGCGTGGACGCGGTGGGCCGCGCCGAGGTGGTCGCGCCCCAGGACCTCTACTGGGACCAGGACGCCACCGATCCGGTCACGAGGCACTTCCTGCACGCCTTCCTCTCCGACCACGTGCGCCGCAGCCGCTGGACGGCCCGCGACGACTGGGCGCGCAGCCTGTTCTTCACCTCCTCGGAGGTGACCGCGGAGGCCATCGAGCGCGACAGCGCGGACATCGCGGCGGTCATGGGCGGGGCGGCCCCCGAGCGGCAGGTGGAGCGCGTCGTGGTGCGCATCCACCCCCAGCCGCAGCCCCCGCACCGGGCGGAGGCGACCTACGAGCTGGTCGAGGCCGACGGCCGGGGCGGCTGGAGATCGGAGCACTGGACGGCGACGATGCAGTTCCAGTTCGTCGAGGTCACCAACCCGGAGTTCGCCCTGGTCAACCCGATCGGCCTCGTGATCAGCTACCTGCGACTCGAGCGCGCGATCGGGAGCTGAATCCCGATGCTCCCCTGGCGCGCTGCGACCGGCAGCACCCTGGCCCTCGGCGGCGCGGCCTTCCTCCTCGCCCGCTCGCGGCTGGACTACCTGGCGCCCTACGTCCCGCAGCTGCTGGCGGTCCACGGGCCGCGGCTGGCGGCCGAGCTGGGCCTGGCGGTCCTGGCGACATTTGCCGGGCTCTACCAGCTGTTCACGCTGGCCGGACTGGCGCGGGTCGGCACGCGGCTGGAGGTGCAGCAGCGCGCCCTGGCCCGGGGGACCGGGGGCGACCCCGACCTGGTCGCGGCCCTCGAGCGCGAGCGCTCCGGAGACTGAGGGGACCCCGGGGCCATGGCCGCCAGCAGCGCGATCGAGTGGACCGACGCCACCTGGAACGTGATCACGGGGTGCTCGCGGGTGTCCCGGGGCTGCGGCGGTCCCGACGGCGGGGGATGCTACGCCGAGCGCTTGGCCGCGACGCGGCTGAAATGGCATCCGTCGCGCCGGGGGCTCACCGACGCCCACGGCCGCTGGACCGGGGAGGTGCGCTTCAACCGGCAGTGGCTCGACCAGCCCCTGCACTGGCGGAAGCCCCGCAGGATCTTCGTCTGCGCACACTCGGACCTCTTCCACGAGGCGGTGCCGGACGAGTGGATCGACCTGGTGTTCGGGACCATGCTGCACGCCGACCGGCACGCCTACCAGGTCCTGACCAAGCGTCCGGGCGGGATGCGCGACCACATGTCGGATCCGCTCTCCTTCGAGCGGGCCCGCATGTCCGCCGCGGTCAGGCACTACTACGACGCCTACTCGGACGCGGAGCGCCTTCTGCACGGGCACTGGCCGCCCCGCCACGTCTGGCTGGGCGCGAGCGCCGAGGACCAGCGGACCTTCGACGAGCGCATCCCGCTCCTGCTGGAGACGCCCGCAACCGTCCGCTGGATCAGCGCCGAGCCGCTGCTCGGACCGATCGACCTGCGGGGGGCCGGCCTCGACTGGGTGGTTGCCGGGGGCGAGTCCGGACCCGGGGCCAGGCCGATGCGTGCTGACTGGGTGCGCTCGCTGCGGGACCAGTGCGCGGACCTCGGAGTGCCGTTCTTCTTCAAGCAGTGGGGCGGCCGGACCCCGAAGTCCCGCGGCCGCGTCCTCGACGGGAGGACCTGGTCCATGATGCCGCCCGGAAACGGCGGGCGCCGCGCCCTGGGAGAGGCGGGATGACGGTCGCGTCCAAGTTCTGGCGCTCGCCGGCGTCCGATCCCGGACTCGCGGCCGCGGTGCCGCTCGGGCTGGTGTTCCTGGGGGTGATCGTCGCCTCCGCACTGGGGGACGCGGAAGCGGCCAAGAAGGATGCCGCGGAAAGGATCTGCCGCTGGGAGGTGGCCGCGGCCCGCCCGTGGCTTGACGGCTCCTCCGGCGGTCCCGCGGCGCCGAGCCCGGCCTGAGCTGTCCGGAAACTGCGCGGACGCTCGTCAAGGCGATGCTCTCCAGTGATGCAGGCCTTGTGCCGGATCCGTTGGCTGAGGGGCTCGCCGTGTGGCTGCTGCACTAGGCCCGCAGGGGACGAGACTTCGCCCTGGCCCCCCTGCCGGAGAAACTCAAGCGGACCCGGACGCCGTACCCCGGGGACCAGTCTGCGGCTGGTCTACGAGATCCTCCCAACGATCCGCGTGCGAGGGGAGGGTCTGCCGGCGACTCTGCCGGTCCGTCTTAGCAGCGCAGGGTAGTGACACCCTTGGATTGATCCATGTTCGGAACTCTGAGGCGGGATGTTCTATCATCTAAATAGGTAGTTGCGGAAGCGGCGGGATTCGAACCCACCGCACCGGAGTCAATGGTATTTTGCCGGTCCTACGGAGTTTCAGTACACTGCATTCAACTACTCTGACTCGCTTCCGCCATTGCCTGATCGGAGTCTGGCAGTAGCATGACCAGGAAGCGACGCAAGCAGACCCGTGCGTCCGTCCGAGTCAAGCCGTCGACGTACCAGCCGTCACGGAAGGCACTGCGCGAGGACGCGACGCTTCAGGCAGACGCGTGCGAAGTGCTCCGCGCCGTGCTGCGACCGCTAAAACTGAAACTGGAAAGGTAACAAGTAATGCTAAGCGTGAATGATATTCTCAAACTCATTGGATTGGCAGCAGCCATATTCGCGATTTTCAAATTCACGACATCGTTCGACTGGAACAAGTGGATGGAATATCGAGACGAACGAGCGCAGAGAAAAGCACGCGCTGCTTGTCCGCATGCGATTTTCGACGGAAATCAATTCCGTTCTACATTTATTTCGCCCGCAGGAACACATGCATATATCTGTAGTCGATGTGGTACATCAACCTATGATGTCAGTTTGGTTAAGTTCATGCTCGCACGGTATCGTGATCCAAAATTATTTCTACGAGACGAAAAACGATTCCAGAAAGTAGCTAGAAAACTCATTAGCTAAGGGGGCTGCAAGCCATCTGGTGTCATTCACGCAAATAATTTCCAATCCATTCAACGGATACGCCTTTGGAAAAACTTGAAGGAATTTGGTCGTGCTGTCGGTCAAGACTTGAGCCGAGTGCGGAATGCCGCCGTTGGGGGTTGTAGAAGCCTTTTATCTTAGCGAGGTGCCGAAGAGAGCATTGGCCTCCTCAAATTCGGAGATCAGCAAATCCGGCCGACGTGATCGCGTGTAATCCTTGAAGGTGGTGTCGTTGACAGTCGAACGAAGCGGAATGCTCGACCGATTGACCAAGACTTCTTGAATTAGGCGAGTGACCGCTAGGGCTTTCTGAGAGCCGGTGTTGTTCATCCTCTGACCAATATTTCCGATTCAGAAGTCGGCGCCGGCACCGTGCGCGGACGTTCGCCCCAGATCCTGCGGCCGCCGGGCCTCGCCCCAGATCCACTCCCCTCTCCGCGCGTCGAAGCCGCGCAGCTCGACGCACTCCGCCACCCTTCTGCGGCCGCTCTTCCAGTCGCGCTCGACGTGGCAGATGACGTCGACCGCCGCGCCCACCATCATGCACACCGCGTCCCAGGGCAGCCCGTCGCGGGCCTGCATGGCGCAGGCCGCCAGCCTCCCCGGCGCCGCCCGCGCGCTGGGGGCGTGCAGGGTGGAGAGGGACCCGCCGTGCCCCGTGTTGAGCGCCTGCAGCAGGTCCAGCGCCTCCGACCCGCGCACCTCCCCGACGAAGATGCGGTCCGGACGCGCCCGCAGGGCGTGCCGCACCAGCCGGCGGACTGTGACGGACGGCAGCCCGGCGTCGTCGCGCCCCCGGCGTGCCTCCCAGCGCGAGCAGTTGGGAAGGCCGGACAGGTCCAGCTCGCGCGTGTCCTCGATGACGATCACCCGCTCGCGCCGGTCGAGCTCCCCAGCGAGCGCCTGTAGCAAAGTGGTCTTGCCGCTGCTGGTACCGCCGCTGACCAGCACGTTGCGGCGCGCCCCGATTGCCTCCAGCGCCAGCTCGCAGGTGTCGAGATCGACTGAGCCGGAGCGCACCAGGTCCGACAGCGACAGGGGCGGGGACCCGAAGCGCCGCACGACGATCTCGTGGGAGAGGACGACGGGCGGACACGTGACCGCCACGCGCGAGCCGTCCGGGAGGCGGGCGTCCGCGAGCGGGTGCGCCTCGTCAGCGGGGAACCCCAGCGGCCGCGCGATCGCCACCGCCGCCCCCTCGCGGGCCTTGTCCGACACCTCCACGCCGGCGATGGCCTCCACGCGCCCCTGGCGCTCGTACCAGGCGGTGCCGTCGGAGTTGAGCATGACCTCGGTGACCGCTGCGTCGGCGAACGGCGCCCTGACGGCCGGGGGCAGCTGCGCCAGCACGTCGGCCAGATTCAGCACGGGGCCCTCCCCGGGCGCCCTCCCGCCGGACCCGTCATTGCGGGGATCATAGCAGCCACGTGCCCCGGCGCGTCCCTACCGGCTGAAGCCGCGACCGCCCCGGTCCGGCCCGCGCCGCGGAGACGGCTTGCGGGCCTGACTGGCCCAAACGGACCGAGGCCACTCAGGGAGTCGAACGCGCTACAGTGAGCTGAGCCCTACGAAATCTCGTCGGGCAGCAGGAGAGATGGGGCAACGGACTACCATCGAGTGGACGGACGCGACTTGGAATCCCGTAACGGGATGCACGAAGGTCAGCGCCGGTTGCGCCAACTGCTATGCCCACGCTTTGGCTCATGTGCGCTTGAAGGACGTCTACACTCGGCAGCTGCCGGTCGTGGTCTCCGCCAAGAACCGACAAGACCCCTTTGCAGTGCGGATTTGGCCAAAACGGTTGAGCCAGCCGGAGAGGTGGAAATCGTCCCGGATGATCTTTGTCAACTCGATGTCGGATCTCTTCCACAAGGATGTTCCCGTCGACCACGTTCGGAGCATCTTCGAAGTCATGCTTCGCGTGGATCGGCACACATACCAGGTGCTTACGAAGCGGCCAGCGAGGGCACTTCGCTTCTGGCGAAACAACAGAGACTTGTTCCATCGGGGCCCAATCCCACCTCACATTTGGCTCGGAACGTCAGTCGAGAGCCAGGACGTGCACTACCGAGTCGAACAACTAAGGGACGTACCGGCTACTATTCGCTTCCTCTCATGCGAGCCCCTTCTCGATTCAATGCGGCTCAACCTCTCTGGCATCCACTGGGTCATCGTCGGTGGTGAGAGCGGGATTGGCTTCCGGCCGATGCGGCACGAGTGGGTCCGCGAGATCCGTGATCAAGCCCTATCCAAAGGTGTACCTTTCTTCTTCAAGCAGTGGGGCGGACGGACGCCGAAGGCCGGCGGAAGGGTACTAGACGGGAGAACCTGGGACGAGTTTCCGGCCAATTCTCGAGTCGTTCCGATCTGAGACTTCGGGAATTCAAACCATGCCCTTCCCAGCACGTCCTGCGCAGACGCGGGTAAAGCATGAGATCGTTCGCCAGTACTCCGGCGCTTGGGCGGGGATCATTGTCAACGGCGTCGTGCCAGCTGCGCGGCGGCGGGTAGGGTTCGTCCTAGACTTGGTCTACCTTGAAGGCTTCGCAGGGTTTGGCCGCTACCTTGGCGACATGAATCAACCCGACGATCGAACAGCAGTGTGGGGTTCCCCGGTAATTGGACTTCAGCAGCTAGAGGCTGTGTCCAATGTAGGAAGCGAGCGTGGGATCACTGTTCGAGTGACCGGGATTCTTGTTGATCTGAACCGGGACGGACAGATCGAGGAGCTAAAGGAGAACCTGCTTGCAGCAGGAATCGAGACGCCAATCACGTGTCTGCAGAACGCGAGTGGGATTCGGAAGGGTCGCGTCAACCTAATTTCGGGGGATTTCCGCGATCACGTCAATGGTATCGTGGATTCGATTCAACCTAGGGACTTCGTCTTGGCATTTCTGGATCCGTACGGAGAATCCATGCGGATGGACTCTCTGGCTCGGATTCTCGGGCGACCCAAGACGGACTCGATCGTGCTATTCCCAACAGCCCGTGTTGATCGACTTGGGGGCTGCGTAGCCAAGCTGCCGCGAGATCGCGATCCAAGGGATTCCTCGAACATTCGACGAATCAATCATCTCTATGGCGATTGCGAGTGGCAGAAGATCGCGATCGATCGGGAGCAAACGCGTAAGAAACGTGAGATCGATTATGGCATCTTGTATCGGAATCGTGTCAGGGAAATCGATGAAGATCTCTGGGTGAAGAACATCGCCCTGAGGTTCACAGGGATGAACAGGGAAGCCTACAGCCTACTGCTAACGACTCGTGACGCCGACGGTGGGATGCGAATGAACGACATTCTGAGAAAGGCCGAAGCCAGAAAGCACTGGTTGTTGTGGGAGGATCTCGAGGCAAAGCTCCGGTCTCGTGAAGCGGAAATGGGATCGGGTAATCTATTCCCCGACTGGCCCCGGGCAGTGCCGCCAACTATCAATTCGGAGGCAGTTTCCAAAGAGCACATCATTCCCTCCATCCTGGACGTGGTCCTGCCTGGAGAAGAGCTGCAGTATAAGGCGCTACTAGGAAAGCTCTGCGATACACCGTACCTCACTCGCGAGATCAATACCGCCCTAAGATACCTGCGCGATCAGCGACACTTCGCATTTGACAAGCTAAGAAAGAGTTCGACTCTCCGACGGTTGCGGTAACACCGGACCACACAGGGATGGTACCTGTCTGACACTGCGCTCATGCTGATATCGCCCAGGCATCCCGGAGAGCAGGATCGTTTTCACACCGACTCTGTGCTGATATCACAAGCGTCAAGCGGAGTTCAGTTTTCACGGGGGCGCGGTCCGCGTGCACGACAGGCATAGTAGATACTGCCCACATGGCGGTGAGGTTGAGCGAGTGGCCAGGACAGGCTCTCGGCGCACGGAGAATCCGAGATTGACCCCCAACGAGTTCATCGCGAAGTGGCACGCCTCCGAGCTGAAGGAAAGCTCCGCGGCGCAGGAGCACTTCATCGATCTGTGCCGACTGCTAGGCGAACCGACGCCGGCTGAGGCCGACCCCACCGGAGACCGCTACTGCTTCGAGCGCGGAGCGCTCAAGGATTCCGGGACCAAGGGCTGGGCGGACGTGTGGAAGCGTCACTGCTTCGCTTGGGAGTACAAGGGGAAGCACGCCAACCTCGATGCCGCGTTCGACCAGCTGAGGCAATACGCGCTCGCCCTGGAGAACCCGCCGCTCCTGATCGTCTCGGACATGCGCCGGTTCCGGATCCGGACAAACTGGACGAACTCCGTGAGCAAGACCTACGAGTTCGGGCTGGACGATCTCGTTGACGGAGCTGTCCGGGACAAGCTCAAGTGGGCGATGTCCGATCCGGAGCGGCTGCGGCCAGGCGAAACCAGGCAGACGGTGACGGAGCGCGCCGCCAAGACCTTCGCGCAGCTCGCGCAGTCGCTCCGAGACCAAGGCCACAACTCGCAGGAGGTGGCTCACTTTGTGAATCGCCTCGTGTTCTGCATGTTCGCCGAGGACGTGGGGCTGCTTCCCGACTCAATGTTCACCCGTATGCTTGAACACGCGCAAGGCCGACCCGAGGAGTTCGGAACGTTGGCACGCGACCTGTTCAGGGCGATGGCCGTCGGGGGCCGGGTCGGTTTCGAGACCGTGGAATGGTTCAACGGCGGGCTCTTCGAGGATGATGCCGCCCTCTCCATGGACAGGGCCCAGATCGAGACGACGCTGGAAGCGTCCGCGCTCGACTGGTCAAACATCGATCCGTCAGTATTGGGCACTCTGTTCGAGCGAGGCCTCGACCCCGACAAGCGCTCGCAGCTGGGGGCGCACTATACAGACCGGGACAAGATCATGCGGATCATCGACCCGGTGATCGTGCGTCCGTTGCTGGCCGAGTGGAAGATTGTGAGAGCCCGTATCGTCGGCAGCCTCGGACGAGCGACCGCAATGAAATCAAAGGCGGCAGCCACGCGGCACCGCAGACAGGCGAAGAACTCGCTTGGCTCGTTCCTCGAGCGGCTAGGGAAGTTCACCGTGCTCGACCCCGCCTGCGGCTCGGGCAATTTCCTCTACCTGGCGCTCCACGCCCTCCACGATCTGGAGCATCGGGTGCAGCTGGAAGCCGAGGCCTTGGGACTTCAGCGCGCTTTTCCGTCAGTCGGCCCCGCCAATGTGAAGGGGATCGAGTTGAATTCCTACGCGGCGGAACTGGCGCGCGTATCGGTATGGATCGGCGAAATCCAGTGGATGCGGCGCAACGGGTTTCGAGGGTCGCGTGAGCCCATCCTCGACACGCTGGAGACGATCGAATGCCGCGATGCGATTCTGACGCCCGAGGGCGAGGAACCGGAGTGGCCCGACGCAGACGTGATCATCGGCAACCCGCCGTTCCTGGGCGGCAAGCTGCTCATCACCAACCTCGGTGAGGACTATGTGTCGACGCTGTTCGATGTCTACAGGAATCGGGTGCCTCGCGAGGCGGATCTTGTCTGCTACTGGTTCGTGAAGGCGGGAGAACGTTTGGGTGGATGCGCGGCAAAACGGGTTGGCCTGGTTGCGACCAATTCCATCCGGGGCGGACCGAATCGCCGGGCGCTGGAGAGCGCGACCGGCGGAAGGAAGATCTTCGACGCCTGGAGCGACGAACCATGGGTGATCAACGGCGCGGCCGTGCGCGTTTCGCTGGTGTGCTTTTCGCAGTCGGACGACGGACTCACGCCGGAGCTCCGACTCAATGGCGGGACGGTCGACGAGATCTACGCGGATCTGACGGCGCGCCGCGGCCGTGCCGGGGCCGATCTGACGACGGCGTGTCGCCTCGCCGGGAACGCGGGAGTGGCATTCATGGGAGACACCAAGGGCGGTCCCTTCGATGTTTCAGGCGACCTCGCCCGGCAGTGGCTTCGGGAGCCCGCGAACCCCAACGGCCGGCCCAACTCGGATGTGCTCAAGCCATGGATGAACGGCATGGCCATCACCCGACGCCCCGCTGGAAAGTGGATCGTCGACTTCGGCTGGACCATGGTGAAGGAGGAGGCTGCCCTGTACGAAGCTCCGTTCCAGCACGTCCTGGAACACGTCTACCCGAAGCGGCAGGGGAACCGCCGCGACTCCTACCGCCAGAACTGGTGGCGGCACGTCGAGTCGAGACAGGGAATGTGGAGGGCTCTCAACGGTTTGTCCCGCTACATCGCCACACCGCGAGTGTCAAAGCACCGCCTCTTCGTCTGGTTCGACATCCGAGTCTGCCCCGACAGCGCCTTGATCGCCATCGCCCGCGACGACGACACCACGTTCGGTATCCTGCACAGCCGTTACCATGAGGCTTGGGCACTTCGCAAGGGGACCAGCTTGGAAGACCGTCCCCGCTACACCCCCACTACGACCTTCGAGACATTTCCCTTCCCAGAGGGATTGTCACCCGACGTGCCCGCCAGCGACTACCTCGCGGACCCTCGCGCGCATGCCATCGCGTCGGCGGCCCGGCGACTTGTCGAACTGCGTGCCCGCTGGCTCAACCCGCCCGAGTGGGTGGAGTGGGTCGAGGAACCGGTCCCGGGCTATCCCCCGCGTCCGGTCCCACGTGATGAGAATGCAGCGATCGCGCTCAAGAAGCGAACGCTGACGAACCTCTACAACGCTCGGCCACAGTGGCTCGTCGACGCTCACGCCCAACTCGACGCCGCAGTGGCTGGTGCCTACGGCTGGCCCGCGGACATTTCGAACGACGCGGCGCTGGACGAACTACTCGTCCAAAACCGGCTTGACCCGACTCCAGGGAGCGAATCGGCTGCTTCGTGAATTCGGAGCCGCTCTCGTGCCTCTGACGGACGGCAACTGGTACTAGCGCTATCGAGATTCGGCACGACGGCACAGGGTCAGCTGACTGCCTTGCTGGGATCGCCTTCAACGGTCATTCAAACGCCACTGAAAAGCCTTGTACAGCTGTCGTGAAGCCGCTCCCAGCAAGCCGAAACTATCGGAAAACAGTTGACCGGCTATTGGAAATCTCTTGGCCGCTTACAGTCCGGCAGCACGTCGTAGTTGGCCCGCTTCCACGCGCTCTTGCCGATTCCGCTACAGCCCATCACGATGGTGAACACCGGGCGGGGGTCGATCAGTTCGGACATGCCTTCACTGTCCGGCAGGAGCGGCCGCCGCGCGGCCCTGCCCTAGGGGGATCACAGCAGCCCCCGGCCGCGGGCCGTCCAGTAGGGCAGGTCGTCCGGCAGGAAGTGCGGCTTGAGGTACACGCGGCGCGCCCGGGCGCTCCTGCGCCCGTCGAAGGGCTGCACGATGGCCTGGAAGTTGTCCAGCTCGGCGAAGTCCGCCGGCTGGAACAGGAACTCCCGCCGCCGGCTCCAGCTCTTGCCCATGCCCGCGCCGCCCTTCGCCGCCGTCAGCGTCCCGCCCAGCAGCGACACGCCGCCCCGGCCGCCGGACTCGCTGACCGACCAGCTCTCCTTGAGCCGCTCGACCTGGCCGCAGATCTCGGCCGCCATGCGCGCCGAGTGCGAGTCCGAGAGCGCTAGGAAGATCCGCGTCCGGAAGCACTGCAGGAGGGTCTTCCAAGCCGTGGTCCCGCGCGTGGCCGAGGCCAGCGAGCTCAGCGACTGGGTGGCCACCAGCGGGATCACCCGCGCCTGCCTGGTCAGCGCGAACGCCTTCTCGTCGCCGGCCGGATCGTCCTCCCCGACCGTGGCGAACGACTGGTACTCGTCGCACAGGAAGAGCGCCGGCCGCCACACCCGCCCGCGGTTGCGCTTGAGCGCCATCTCGGCCGGCCGCCCCAGTGCCGCCCGCAGCCAGGCGGTCTTGAGCATCACTCCGACGAAGCGGGCCAGGGCCGGGGCGGCGTTGGCCGGCATGTTGAGGGCGACCACCCGCCCCTCCTCGATCGCTTCGCGCATCGGGGGGAGGGGCTCCGGGCCCTCCCGTCCGGACTCCCGCCGCGGGTCGGGCGGGCAGAACACGCGGGACACCTCCGGATCGACGAACAGGCTCAGCAGCGAGGCCACGCCCTCCGAGATCGACGTGCGCAGCTTGCTGTCCAGCTTCAGCCAGTGCGATACGAACCAGCCGTGGAGCTCGGCCGCCCGCTCGGCCGCCCCCTCCGGGATCTCCCGCGCCGCCCGCAGCTCGAAGTCCACGTCCGCCGCCCGCAGGGCGTGCTCCCGCCCGGGCGTGCGCCGCACCGAGAAGCGGCCGCCGCCCTCGTCGCGCCAGTCCCAGTCGTCGGCGGCCCCGAGGACCTGCAGCGCCTCCGCGCCGACCGTCAGGCGCTCCTCGGCCGCCGCCGGGTCGGTGGCCGCCACCGCGGCGTCGATCTGCAGGGCGAAGCGCTCCAGGTCGGTGGCGTCGCGGTACAGGTCGCGCAGCGTCACCCAGCCCGTGGCCGGCGGCAGGCGGTGGACCTCGATGATCCAGCGCATGAGCTGCGTCGCCGCCCGGTCCCAGAACGGCTCCTTGCCGCGGCCGAACAGCTGGCTCTGCAGCGAGATGAGCTGGCCGGCCAGCGAGTAGCTGTCCATCTCGGGGATTTCCAGCGGGTTCCAGGATCTCTCGCCCCCCAGGCCCAGCTCGAGGTAGTCCGCGCCCCGCCCGCAGCCCTCGAGGATCTCGCGCACCTGGTGGCAGAAGTCGCCCTTCACCTCCAGCACCAGGCCCGAGGGCCGGCGCCGGGGATCGTCCGCCCGCCAGGCCAGCACCTGCTCGGCGAACGGCCGCATGCACCCGCTGGTCTTGCCGGAGCCGACGGCGCCGGCGACGAAGACCCCGGTGTAGAGCCCCTTGGCCGGGATGCTCAGCCATGTGGGCCGCTCGGACGCCGCGGGCTCCACCGGGTGGTGCTGCTCGCCGACCACCACCAGAGGCTCGCGGGGGGAGGCCTTCGGCCGCGCCGGCAGCCCGCCGGCCCCCCTGCGGTCCCGCAGCCGCGGCCCCCACACGTCCCACAGGCTGGCCAGCCCGGAGCCGAGGATCAGCACGGCCGCGGCGGGTCCGGCGTAGTGCCAGCCCTCCAGCAGGACGGACAGGGCCGGATCGCGGGCCGCCACCAGGTCCAGCGCCGGCACCTCGCCCGCCGCCGGCCAGCGGTCCCAGCGCCAGCGCGCCAGGGCGGCCAGACCGGCCACCCACAGGATCCCCTGGCGCCCCAGCGTCACGGCCTCACGCGTCCCACCAGGGTGTGACAGCAATGGGCGCCGGACAGGCCGCCCACAGGCCCTCCGGGCCGGCAACGGGCCTTCCCGCAGGGATCGATGAGCCTCTTCCAAGGGAGAGGCGGACGCGAGCAACCCCCCTTTGGGGGCCGGAATACACAGGGTGTGACAATTCCGGTACCCCTGGGACGCCAAACGACAAAAAAAGGGGGGTTGCTCGCGTCCCACCTATCGTGCCCCCGCGCGTCCCAGACGCGCGGCCAAATATCGTGCCAACCCGCTGTCGCTCCGGCACTTGCACGCCGCCCGGGGGTGTGACAAATCGGGCTCCCAAGGGTGTGACAAACGCAAAATGCAATGTCACACCGCCTCGCGTCCCAATGAACGTTCGCGAAAGGCGTGAAAAACGCCCCGGCGCAGCCCCCGGCGAAGAGCCGCCGCCCGCCCAGCTCCGGACCACAGCTCCCGAGGCCCGTCCAACCCGCCCGTCCTGACGCCGGAAGCCGCCTCGCGTCCCACAAGGGTGTGACAATTCCACCTCACCGTCCGCCCCCCGCCGACAGCGGCACCACGGCGAAATCCGCGTCCGTCAGCATCGTCGGCGCCGCCTGCGCCCGCGCCTGCAGCCGCCCCGAGAGCCACGTGCTCCCGCCCTGCACACGGGCGCGCGGAAGCGCGCCGGGAGATTCCGCCAGCACCCGCCGCCGCCGCATGAAGGCGTTGATCGATCCGTACATGCGCGTCAGCTCCCCGATCTTCTGCTCGTGGAGCATGGCCTCGATGCGGCCGAGCTCGGCGGCCGGATCCTCGCCGCGGGTGGCCGGGCCCTTCGGCGGCACGCCGGAGTCCACCCAGCGCTGCAGCTCCCGGCGCACCGCGCGCTCGCGGGACTCGGTGCGCGCGGCGAAGACCGCCTCGACTCCGGTGCCGCGCCGAGCCAGCCAGTGCCAGAGGCGGGCGTGGTGCCGGCCCCAGGTGCGCAGCTCCAGATCCGGCCGTCCCGTCTCGCCGCTGTCGGGGAAGACGAACAGGGCCGCCCCCTCCTTGTAGAAAGCCGGAATGTTCGGACGAGCTTTTCTCAGATTAATTCGGCGGTAGGC
>JAPPMB010000126.1 GCA_028819255.1 Bryobacterales bacterium
CCGTAAAGTCAAGCACTTAGGCCTACATTTGGGCACTTAAGTATATAATTCCCCTTCCGAGAGCGGGCGGCAGGAGCCGGCAGCGGTTCTGTTTCGGGAACGCGTCTTTGGTGACGACACGGTACCGGGCTATTTGCCTGTCCCACTGACACCCCGTCCCGAGGACCCGGTTGATGTGTGAATTGTCGAACCGGCGATTGACGACATTCTCGTACAGCGCTGCCGCGCGGGCGGCGGCGCCGTGCAAAGTGGAGACTCCCCCTTAGGATTCGCGGCCCGGACGAGTGGCACGAGCTGTAGCATTCCGGAGTCGCTTCTCCATTGCCCGCATCCGCTCCTCCGCGGCGCGTCTCAGGTCCGCCTCGTCCTGCGCCCGCTTCTCCGCAGCGCGCCTCAGACCCGCCTCAGCCTGCGCTCGCTTGTCCGCGGCACTCGCTCGCTCCTCCGCGGCACTCGCTCGCTTCTCCGCAATCCGCATCCGTCGCTCGGCTTCCGTCAGCTCGCCGGTGAATTCCCTCCCCGTGTCCGGGTCCCGGAAGGCCACCACCGTCGCCCCGTCCTGCCTCGGGCCGCGCAGGTCCAGCCCCAGCACCTTGCTCCGCAGCCAGACGCCCCTGCCCTCGGGCTCCACGGCTTCCACCGGGCCATACCGCCCCCCGCTCGCCGAGTAGCCTTCCAGGGGTGTCCCCATCAGGGACCCTCCCGGATCCAGCCGCCAGTACTCGCGCACCCCGATCCCGGCGTATTCCGTCGCCTTGTGCCGCGCGTCGTTCTCCGCCGTCGACGGTGACGCCACCTCCAGCACGAAGTCCGGCGCCTTGCCGTCCTCCCAGACCCTGAACGAGCTGCGGTCCCCGCCGCGGCCGACGCCGAACACCACCTGCAGGTCCGGCTGCAGGCGCGCCCTGTTGTTGCCGCGCTGGTAGTACACCACCAGCTCCATGGCCACGAGCACGTCCTTGCGCCCCCTGAAGTGGCTGTCCAACGCCACCTTGGCCCGGCTGACCGCGTCGCCGTGCCAGACGCTCTGGGCGATCCAGCGCCCCTCCGGGTACTCGACCTCGCCGTGCTCCGGCAGCGCCGCTTCCGGGGCACCCGTGGCTGCAGAGGGGAGTCGCTTCGTGATGGTGGCAGTGGCTGGCATGTCGGACCCGAATTCGCGCGAGCGGCCTTCCCTCCCAGCCTACTTCAGCCCGGGGGTGTCCGGCGGCACTGGATGGTGACTGCCCGGCTTCCGCATCGGCATTCGTTCGCACCGGCGAGCCGGGCGAGTCGGATCCGGAAGACCGGCAAATGGGACAGTCTCCACGGACGACAGGGGTGCGGGTGCGGGGGGCGCAAGATCTCGGCGGGTTGTGAGCGGGCTCCGGGTTCCCACCGAGACAGCCCGAGGGCCCCGCGACAGGCTCTGGGCCTGCGGAGGCTTTCGCGCCGAAGCCAGTTTCCGGCGGGCCGCGGCCAGCGGGGCCGAAGCCGGCGGGCCGCCCGGCCGCTCCCGTACAATCGGTGAACATGCGGCGTCCACCGACAGTGAAAGCGGGGGGCCGGTGCTACGAGGTCCACCACGACTGGGGATCCCTGCCCGACCGGATCCGGTACGGCAACTGTCACGGAGTCCAGGTCGATTCGCAGGGATTCGTCTACATCCATCACACGGTGCACGCAACTTCACCGAGTGATCACTCCGTGGTGGTGTTCGATCCCGACGGCAGGTTCGTGACCTCGTGGGGCGGGGCCTACGCCGGCGGCGCCCACGGATTCCGCCTTGCCAGTGAGGGCCCGGACGAGTTCCTCTACTTCTGCGACATCCGGCGCGGCATCGTGCAGAAGACCGATCTTGCGGGAAGGGTCCTCCTGACGCTCGGCTATCCGTCCGAATCGCCGGCATATGCGGTGACCGACGGCAGGCTGGCGCCCTCCTGGAAGCCCACCAATCTGGCCGTGGCCGAAAACGGCGACATCTATGTCGGCGACGGCTATGGTTCCAGCCATGTGGTGCGCTACGACCGGAACGGCCGCTACCTGCAGACATTCGGCGGCGGACGAACCGACGCGGCCGGCGACCTGGACTGCCCGCACGGCATCGAGATCGACACCCGCTTCGGGACCGAGGAGGTCCTGGTTGCCGACCGGTCGAATCATCGGCTGCAGTACTTCGACCTCGACGGCAATCACCTTCGGTTCGCCACCGGCGTCGATCTGCCCTGTCACTTCGACATCGGCTCCGACGGCACGCTGCTCGTGCCGGACCTTGCCGCCCGCGTGTCCCTGTTCGACGCCGGCAACCGGCTGATCGGCCATCTTGGCGCCGGCGCCGGCGACTACCGGGAGCGCAGGCTGCTCGACAGGGCTCACTTTCCCGCCGGCCGGTTCGTGTGTCCGCACGGCGCCTGCTTTGACCGGCGGGGCAACATCTTCGTCGTGGAGTGGGTCGAGATAGGGCGCGTGACCTTCCTCAGGCGGATCAGCTAGCGTCCCGCCATCCGGGCTACCGCCTCGCGATCCACATCGGGCTGACCCAGACGATCTCGCCGTCGATCTGTTCGCCCCGCACGTAGTAGTACGACGCGTCTCCAGCCTGCAGCGCGTTGTCCGTCCAGCTCATCCGGACCCGGCGCGTCCCGGGGTTGACCGAATGCACGTACCGACCGTCCTTGATGATCGCGATCCGCCCGAACTCCGCCGTGCCGACCAGCAGGATCTCGAGCCGCGGCGCCCCGTCCGTCTCGAACTCTTCTCCCATGAAGTGCCCGGAACTCCGCACGTCGGCGAGGATGTTGTCGGTCGCTCCGTACACCCGCCGCTTGCGGATGCCCGCCATCAGGCCCTCTCGCGTCGGCTCGCTCACCCAGACGTTCGCGTAGGACATGTGCGTGGAGAGGTGGTCGCTTGACGCCTGGAAGCCCAGCCGGTATCCCTTGGCGAGGGCGTTCGCCACGAAGCCCAGCGGTCTCCAGCCGCCGATCGAGTCGCCGGCCGAGTTGGTGCGGGGCCCGTCGGGCATCTCGTAGTTCTGGCGGTCCCCCTGGTAGATCTCGACCCACGGCTCGAGTTCCGGGTCGTTGTCGCGCCAGTCGGTGCCCATTCTGGTCCCGGAGGTGTGGACCGCGGCCAGGCCTCCGAACCGTCGCAGGTAGCGGTACAGCATCTGGGTGTCCGGGGCGGGCTGGGAAGGCGAGTCCTCCGCCATGCGCGGCAGCCTCGGCAGCGGCCGGATTCCCCGGTCCTCGAACAGGAGGTTGCGGTGGCCCTCCGGGTAGCGGACGCTCCGCTCGTAGCTGAACAGGGTCACGAACCGGCCGGCCAGATGGAAGGCGTCCGACAGCTTCTGTGTCCGCCACCACGGGTACTCGCGATACCCGTTGTCGTGGTCGCAGCACCCGGCCCAGTCCAGGTAGGAGGCGTCGATGAAGTAGCGCCAGGCATCCACGAGGCCCCCGTCCCGGGCCCCGTCGCCGCTGATCTCGGTGTGGCGGTGGAACTCCCCCCGCATCAGGCGCAGCGTCTCGCCGCCCACCTGCGCGCGATAGTCCCGCATTGCCGCGACCTGTTCCAGCTCCTGCCGGACGCCGGCGACCGGGCGGACCGCGCCCTCCGCCGGCACATCCTGCAGCTGCGCCTGCCCCGTCCCGGCCGCGGTGAAGTACTCGTGGGCGACGAGGTCGAAATCGAAGTCGTTGCGGTTTGCGTTTCGCCTCTCGGCCTCGGTGAACCGATGGTCCGTCGTTCCGACCGCCAGAAGCCTGCCGGCGCCGGTCACCGCGAGGGCGGGCCGCTGGTCCAGCAGCCCGTCCGACCGTCCGAGGTAGACTGGCCCCTCCCACGTCGCGCCGTCGAACCGCGCCGCGTTCTCGAACCAGCAGGTGCCGAGTGGGCCCCAGATGTCGCCGGCCGACGTCCGGTAGGCCAGAAACACGTTTCCCGACCCGTCCGCCGCGATGCGGGGGTACCCTTCGCGGGCGATTTTGCTGCGCGGGTACGGAGTCTGGTGGGGAGCGCGTCCCGCAGCCAGTCCGGGATCCGGCTGCGGGCCGTGCTCGGGCAGTGCGGGCCCCGGGGGCGGCCCCCGGGGGACGGGGGGGGGGGGCGCGCGCCCCCCCGCCTGGCGGGTTGCGGGGGGGGGGCGGTGCGGGGGCTGGCCGGCCCGTGGGGCGGCACCGCGGTTCACGGGGTTGGAGGCCGGGCGCCGCGCGAGGACGTGCGCGAGGGGCGCTGCGGGCTCGCGAATCCGGGCGCCCTCCAGGACTCTCACCCGGACCGTCGTGTCCTGGTAGAGCCCGGCGCCCGTGGTCTCGTAGGCGCCGAAGTCCTTTCCCCACCCGGCGAAGGACTCCTCGAATGCGATCCACAGCCGGTTCTCGCCGTCGAAAGCGACGCTCGGCCGCGCCTCGAACAGCGGGGTGGCGGCCACGGCCACGGGCTCGTCCATCCGCACCCCATCCTCGAACCGCATCTTCCGGACGTACACGTCGTAGTCGCCGACATCGTAGGTGTCCCAGGCGACGGCGACGCTTCCGTCCCTGCCGGCGGCGATCTGCGGGGACCAGTCGCTGGAATCCGAGGTCGAAACGACCGTCTCCGCGGAGAAGGCGTTTCCAACCTGTCGCGAGGCGAGCGTGTCGAAGCTCTCCCTGTGGCCCTGCCACGTGACCCAGACCGCGCCGTCGGCCGCCGTCGTTGCGGCGGGACTGATGTCGGGACCGGGCGCGCTCGAGATCCGGATCTCGTCCGACCAGCGGCCGCCGTCACGGTAGCTGGCGTAGATGTCGAAGTTCGAGTCCACCTGCTTCGACCGGACGACCCACACGCGCCCGTCCCCGTCGACCGCGGCCGCCAGGCTGTAGATGTCCTCGCCCCCGCTTCCGACCGGCTCCGGCTCGCCCCATGTCCCCCGAGAGATCGAGTACTCCATGATCCAGGCCCGGTCGCCTCCGGCCGGGCGTGCCAGTGGATCGAAGGCATCCGGCTCGGAGCGCAGCTGCCGCCGCCACCGCTGCGAGCGGTCGCCGTGCGTGAACTCGACATAGGCCAGGTACACGGTGCCGCCATGGACGGCGGCGGCCGGCAGGTCCTGCTCCTCCGGGGAGCGGCTGAGCAGCGACAGGAGCGGGATCCGCTCCACCGACATGCGTCCGTCCATCAGGGACGCGGGCTTCCCGAAGGCGATGTCGGAGGCCCGGAACGACGCCTCGCCCTGCTCGGTGCTGATTCGGAACGTCGCATCCGCCCCGAGCGTGTCCGCGAGCACGTACACGCCGGTCTCGAGGGCCGGGTACCGGTTGACATCGGTGAGGCCGCGCGTGAGCGCCACACGGCGCGTCGCGAGCCGCCAGCCCGAATCGCCCGCCGAGTGGTCCCTGCCCAGCCGCCACCCGGACACCTCGAGAATGCGCGCGCCCTCGGCCTCAATCGTTCCGTCCCACCGGGCGGGCTCCTGCCCGCCGACCCCAAACAGGATGCAGTACTGGACCCTCTCCGCCTGTGCCGCCATCGGAATGATCAGGAGGAGCGGAAGGAGGAATCGCCCATGCATGAGGTGCCGCCTCGCGGCGAACCCAGTCTAGGTCGCAAGACCTCCCTCGGCGTCCTGCCGCCGCGGTTCCGCGCCCCGCCGCAGCCGGTCTCCCGGCAGCCGCCCCGCCGACGGTTGCGGTACGATGGCGGCGGGCGGGGGTACGTGGCGATCGCGCGTCTTCCGCCTGATTCGGTTGTTGGAGGTGTACGTATGCCGACCTTTCATCGATTCCGCCTGCCGCTGGCGCTCGCCGCATTCCTGACGGCCGGCGCGGGACTCGAGCTCGCGGCCCAGCCCTATCCGAACCCCTTCCGGATGGTGGAGGGCTGGGCGAAGCTGCCCGAAGGGCGCAACCCCGGCGCGATCGGCGGCGTCATCATCGATCCGGACGGAAAGCACCTGTGGGCCGTCATACGCTGCGACGCGGGCCCGGACAAGTTCGGCTACGAGTGTCTCGAATCGGATCTCGACGCGGTGGTGAAGTTCAGCCTTGAGACCGGGGAGACCGTCACCAGCTTCGGCGGGGGGATGTTCATCTGGCCCCACGGGATCGACGTGGGTCCGGACGGCAATGTGTGGGTCACCGATGCGGCGAACCCTTCCCGCGTTCCGGAAGGCGAGCGCGGGCACCGTGTCATCAAGTTCAGCCCGGAAGGGGAAGTGCTGATGATCCTCGGCACGTCCGGCGTCGAGGGCTCCGGACCGGACCACTTCAGCTCGCCCGCGGACGTGGTTGTCGCGGAAGACGGCTCGGTCTTCGTGGCTGACGGCCACTACCGCACCGGCAACAACCGCGTCGTCAAGTTCGCCCCCGACGGCACTTACATCAAGTCATGGGGGAAGACCGGCTACGGTCCGGGCGAGTTTCATGTGCTGCACGCACTGGCGATCGACTCCCGCGGGCGCCTGTTCGTGGCCGACCGCGAGAACAACAGGATTCAGATCTTCGACCAGGAAGGCGGCCACATTGCCACGTGGACGCAGTTCGGCCGGCCGAGCGGGATCTCCTTCGACGGACACGACAACATCTACGTGGCGGATTCGGAGTCCGACGACGTGGAGAATCCCGGCTGGGAAATGGGACTGCGCATCGGCGACGCCGAGGCAGGCTGGGTGCGGTATTTCGTCCGCTTCCCCTGGGGGGACCCCCGCAGCACGCGGGGCAGCGGCGCCGAGTTCGTGGCAGCAGACGACGACGGGAACCTCTATGCCGGCGAACCGTTTCGCCGAGTGCTGCAAAAGTACGTTCGGGTGACGCCGTAGGACGGCGCCTGGGCCCGGACCCGCCGGCACGCGCACTGCCTGGAGTTCAAGGACTGGTTTGCGAGAACTTCTGTCGCACCGGGGCCGGTGGGCAGCGGGCGCCCGTCCGCGCGCTTGCACGCTGGGATGCCTGCTGACGCTTGCCGCGCATCCTGTCGCGGCCCAGCAGATCCCCGCGCCGCAGGCCTCCAGGACAGCCGCCGTGACGGCGGTCCGGACGCCGATTGTCGTCGACGGGTCGCTTGACGAGGCGCCGTGGCGGCAGTCGCCCAAGATCGGGAGCCTCGTGCAGAGGATCCCGCGCGCCGGCGCGACGCCGACCGAGAGGACCGAGGTCACTCTGCTGTACGACAGGGACAACCTCTACATCGGGGTGCAGTGCTTCGATTCCGAACCGGATCGGGTGCTCGCCTCACAGATGGCGCGCGACGCCCAGCTCAATCCTGACGACCGACTGAGCATCCTTCTGGACACCTTCCGTGACCAGAGCAACGCGTTCTACTTCTCCACCAACCCGAACGGCGCCCTGGTCGACGGGCTGATCTTCGCCAACGGCGAGACGAACGACGACTGGGACGCCATCTGGATCGTCAAGACGAAGCGGTCGGACGAGGGCTGGACCGCCGAGTTCGCCATTCCGTTCAAGAGCTTGGGCTTTCCCGCGGGCCAGACCGTCTGGGGCTTCAACATCAGCCGCATCATCCAGAGAAAGCTGGAGGAGGTGCGGTGGACCGGCGCCCGCTTTCAGACCCAGTTCTTCCAGGTGTCCGAGGCCGGGGAGATCACGGGCCTCGAGGGCCTCGAGCAGGGAGTCGGCCTGGATGTCCGGCCGTTCATCGCACAGAGATGGTTCCACCACGGGCCGACGGGAAACGACGTGGTCCGCGGCAAGCCCGGCCTCGACCTCTTCTACAACCTGACTCCCAGCCTCCGGCTGACGACCACCGTGAACACGGACTTCGGGGAGACCGAGGTCGATGCGCGCCAGATCAATCTGACGCGGTTCTCCATCTTCTTTCCCGAGAAGAGGTCCTTCTTCCTGCAGGACGCCGGCGTGTTCAACTTCGCCACGACCGGCATCGACCAGCCGGGCGGCATCCCTCCGACCGGGGCCGAGATCTTCCCGTTCTTCAGCCGGCGGGTCGGCCTGCTGCGCGGGCAGGAGGTGCCCATCGACTACGGGATCAAGCTGACGGGCAGGGCGGGCCGGACGGAAATCGGCGTGCTCAACGTGCGCACCCGCGAGGCGCCAGGCGTCGCCGACAGCAACATGATCGTGGGCCGGTTTCGGCAGAACTTTCTCGAGCAGTCCTACGTCGGCGCGATCTTCACGGGCGGCGACCCGGCGCGTGCGCCGTCCCGTGTGCCCGGCGGGGAGCTCGCCCCGTCGTTCGGCAGCACCACGCTAGGCGCCGACATGCGTCTCGCCACGTCGAACTTCCTCGGCACGAACCGCAACATGCTCGTCAACGCGTGGGGGCTCAAGACCAGGCGGCCGGGCGTCAGCGACAGGAACGCCTCGTACGGCTTCGGCGCGTACTACGCCAACGACAGGTTCCAGGGGCAGCTGATCTGGCGGGAGATCCAGGAGAACTTCGATCCGGAACTCGGCTTCGTTCAGCGCTCCAACGTGCGGATGATGCGGCTGGGGGCCAGCTACAATCCCCGTCCGAACCCCTCGTCGGGGATTCAGCAAATGTTCCACGACGTGTTCTACACCCGCTTCACGCGGCTCGACAACGGGCTTGTCGAGACCTGGAAGCTCTACTTCACGCTGGTCGACTGGCATTTCATGTCGGGAGACAACCTGCACAGCCTGTTCGACCTGAATCCGACCTACGAGCGGCTCTTCGAGCCCTTCGAGATTTCTCCGGGCGTCGTCCTGCCCGCGGGGGAGTACCGGTTCATGCCGATGCGAATCTTCTTCACGTCGGCGCAGAAGCGGAAGCTCCAGGGCAGCCTCGGCATCACGTTCGGGAACTTCTGGTCCGGGACCGCCCAGACCATCCAGACCGGACTGCGGTACCAGCTTCCTCCGAAGTTCGTCATCCGACTGGACACCAACCAGACCTTTGCGAACCTTCCCGAGGGGAACTTCGTGGCCAGGATCTTCAGCACGCAGATCAACTACGCGGTGTCCCCCTTTCTGTCGTTCTCCAACCTGATTCAGTTCGACAACCGTTCGGGCAACCTCGGCCTGCAGAGCAGGGTCCGCTGGACGCTGGAGCCGGGGAACGACGTGTTCTTCATCTTCGGCCAGGGCTGGATTCAGGAGATGGGAGGCTTCTACGACTTTCGGCAGCAGGACTCGCGGCTGGCGACCAAGCTTCAGTACACGTTCCGCTTCTAGCAAGGCCCGCTGTCAGGGCCGGCCGGCCTACGGCTAGTCGTCGAGGGCGCCCTTGTCCGCAGCCGCCCGCTCCTCGGCGCGGGCGCCGCTCAGGGCGTTCGTCATCGCGTAGTTCCCCTCGTGGCAGGCGTACTCGTAGATCACGTAGTCGTCGAGGCGCGGCATGGACCTTTCGGCGGTCCAGGTCCGGACGTAGGTCTCCGGATCGATGATCGTGAATTCGTTGCGGATCGTCTTCTCGCCCACCCGGGTGAACCGCTCGATGGCACGCAGGTTCATCGAGGACGGAAACCGGTGCTCCGTCTTGTCGCTGAAATTGGCCGTCTCGACGACCAGCGTGTCGCCCTCCCAGCGGCCGCGGGAGTCCCCGTTCCACTGGCGGATCCGCTCGTCCAGGCGAGGCCGTCCGTCGAGCGGGATGATGCGCACGTCATGGATGTTCTCGACCAGGATCGCGACGTACTCGGGCGTCTGGAAGATCTGGTAGGTGTTGTTGTATCCCGTTGAGACCGGCGGCACTCCGTGGTAGGTGATGCATCGCATCCATGCAGTGAAGTTCATCCACGAGGCGGGACGGCCGCTTGTGCGTCGCCTTCTCGTCTCGACCCGCGCGGCACCTTCCGGCGTCAGGGCCGGCAGCCTTCCGTCGGGAGGATCGACGATCAGCGAGGTCCGCCGACTGGGGTCGACCTTGCCCTTGTCGAACCAGTGGGCGTTGTACGAGCCCACGACTCCCCACACGTGCGGGCGCTCGGCGTGGGCGCTCGTCTCTCTCGCTCTGGCCTGCTCGGGAGTGAAGCGGTCCTGGCCGGAGAATGCCGCGGGCCTCTGGAGCGGTGTCAACGAGGCGTAGGACCAGGTTCCCCGCAGGTCCGGGTCTCCCCAGGCCGTTCGCAGCTGGGTCCAGCCCGGGTCTCCCGGCTCCTTGACGGTGTCGCCCGCGGCTGGGTTCGAAGCGGTCTGGCCGGCAAGAGGCACTGCCATCGGCAGCGCAAGGAGGAGTAGGGAGGCGACAAGGGCGGGTGCGCATCGAAGAGGGCTGACTGCGGCGGTCGCCGAACTTCCGCTCAACCCATGCGGGGAGCCCGTGGAGGCGTCGCCACGACCACAATTTTCGGGCATGCCCCGACGGGTCGGCACGGGGGCCGTCTGGGCCATGCCCGCGACACTTGACGCTGCCTTCCGCCGAGAGCCCCGAGGCGGCTGCTTTGTGCCGGGCCGGCAGACCGGAAAGGACACTCCGGCACTGGGCAGATTCCGTCCTCGGTTCGTCACTGTGGGCTCATCCTAGCGCAGTCGCCTCCGAAGCCCCCTGCGACGAACACCGCCTGTTCCAAGGTCTGGAACGGACGGCGCTCACCCCGGGGGCTCCGCGAGCGTGGCCCCGCCCTGCAGTCATGAGTCTCGCCGGCCAAAGAAGGAGTTGCGAGCGGTTCTTCGCACGCCGTCGCCGAAACTCCCCGGCAGGGGCGCGACCGGCGGCATGCGGACTCGGACTGATTCCCCGACCAGGACGATCCAGGATCCTCCCTGTGAGGTCGGACGGGGTGTGAGGTCCAACCCACGAGAGATTCGGAAAATACGGATCCTGACGATCAGCCGCGCCATAAAGTGACAATTAGCGGAGTTCCAAACTGACAATCAGCCGAGACTGAAACTGACGATCAGCCGAAGGGTCTCAAGCGCCGGGGCCCATCCATGGAAGAACCCGGTCCGACTGCATGCCGCGACCCTGTCGAACGAGTGCCTTCCGGACTTGCGTTTCCATGGTCTTTGATTCCCAGCCTCGGGTCATCTGGCAAAACATCCTTTGCTCTCCACCAGGCAGGAGGCCGTGTGGGCATTCCTCCATAGGACTCGACAATGAAGGTGTGTTGCGGCCGGAACCTCGGGATCGAGTGCGATCCTCCAAGGCATGAACTGACAATCAGCCGAAGTGTAAACTGACAATCAGCAGCCACACAAGCTGACAATGAGAGGAGGGCAAACTGACAATCAGCCGAAAGATCCGGAGTGGCGGGGCCGAACCATGGAAGAACCTGGTTCCACGGCACGTCGCGACTCTGCTGGAGGAGTCCCTTGAGGACTCGCCTGTCTCGCTGGTCCACGGCCCCAGGCAGTGCGGCAAGACGACCCTTGCGCTCCAGGTCGGAGGACCGCGCGGGTACTCCTACATGACCCTCGACGATGAAGTGGTGTTGCAGTCGGCGCGACGGGACCCGGTGGGTTTCGTTCTCGATCTTCCTGACAGGGTCATTCTCGACGAGATCCAGCGCGTGCCGAGCGTGTTCCTCGCATTGAAGCGCTCGGTCGATCGCAACCGTGTGCCGGGACGGTTCATTCTGACCGGCTCGTCCAATGTCCTCCTTGTTCCGCAGCTCGCGGATTCGCTGGCCGGCCGCATGCAGGCGGTCCGCCTGCATCCGTATTCCCAGATGGAGATCGGGAGACAGCCTCGAACCGGCTCCTTCATTGGCAGGCTTTTTGCAGGCCGCTTCAGCAAGCGCCGCTCGGAGCGGATGGGTCGCAGGCTCTACTCGCGAATCACGACAGGAGGCTACCCGCCTGCGCTCTTGCGGCGTGCGGGGCCGAGACGAGTCGCGTGGTACCGGAACTACATCGAGAGCCAGGTTCAACGCGATGTGCGCGATCTGGCGAGGATCCGGTCCCTGGAGGTGCTGCCGCGACTGCTGACGCTGGCTGGGAACGTGACTGGCCAGCTGTTCAATCTTGTCAGGCTCTCGTCTCCGTTCCAGGTGAGCCGAAACACGATTCGCGACTATTTCACTCTCCTGGAGCGCCAGTTTCTGGTCGAGAGGCCTCCTCCGTGGCACAGCAACCGGCTCAACCGGCTCGTCAAGACGCCGAAGATCCACGTCGGCGACACCGGGCTGGCGTGTGCCCTGATCGGTGCGGACCCGGAGGAGCTCGCAGCGAACCGTTCGATCCTCGGCCAGATGCTGGAGACCTTCGTGTATCAGGAGCTCCGAAGACAGGAGAGCGGTCTCGATGAGTCGTACAGCTTCTACCATTTCCGCGACCGGGACGGAGCAGAAGTGGACATCGTCATCGAGCGAGGTCTGTCACAGATTGCGGGGGTCGAGGTGAAGGCTGCTGCGACCGTGGCCGGTTCCGATTTCCGCGGCCTCCGAAAGCTCAGATCCGCGGCAGGAAGCCGATTCGCGTGCGGGGCTGTGCTCTACGATGGCGAGGCCTCAGTGAGTTTCGGCGACAGACTCTGCGCTCTTCCGCTTCGGGCGCTCTGGGAAGACGATCGGTCAGAATCCTGGAGGCTCGGCCAACGTTCAGGAGCGACGCTTCATACAATCCCGACCGAGCCAACCCGTTAGCCATTGATTGCAATCGGCCGGGGGCTCTTGATGTTCAGTCCGGCTCCCCGGATGCAGTCCCAGTCGCTCTCTCGTCTTGGCGGTGCCGCCGGCGAGGCCCGCATGACGTTCTCGGGAGTGTCAGGAGTCGGGTTCCCCATCTCGTGCCCGGCCGGAAGGCCGCTGAAGCATTCCCTTCGACGCTCGCCGCCTTGGGCTGTTCGTGCGACGTCCTCACGCACATCGGGCCAGAGCGCACCGTCCGCCCTCCACACGCATGCGGGCCGGGCCTGGAGACGGCTCGTGCGGCGGCGGGATCCTGGAGGGATGCCATACTCAACTCGCAGTGCGGTACTTCAACACCGAAGGTCCGGTGAATGCAGCGGAACACTACTGCATTGATCCGCTGGACCGGGTGGATCTCGAGGAGATCCTCACGCTGATCGCACGCAAGAAGTACTTCGTCCTGCACGCGCCGCGCCAGACGGGCAAGACTTCGACGCTGCTGTCGCTTCAGGACCGGCTCAACAGGGAGGGCGAGTACCGCTGTCTGTACGTGAACTTCGAGGTCGGTCATGCGGCCGGGGAGGATGCCGCGCTGGCGATGCGGACCCTGCTCGGGCGCTTGGCGTCAAGATCCCGCAGGGCGCTCCATGATAACTTCGTGGGGACAGCGTGGCCGGAGATCCTCGAGAGGGAGGGGCCGCACGGAGCACTCTGCGAGACGCTCGTTCGATGGGCCGGAACCAGCCCGAAGCCGCTGGTGCTGCTGATTGACGAGATCGACACGCTGGTCGGCGACACCCTCATCTCCGTGCTGAGGCAGTTGCGAGCGGAATACGACGGGCGTCCGGAGCATTTCCCGCAAACCATCGTCCTATCCCATGTTTGACATTTTTTGCCGGCCTGCGCTGTGAAAGTCGTTGCAAAATAAGGGTTCAGGGTCTCAAAATCGCCAAAACCATAGTGAACAACATTTTTGCCTGTAGACCATTTTTTCCATTTTTTTATCTGCTTCTACTGCTATCCTTCCCTAGGTAGCAACCTTGTTCCCTGTCATCGTCAAGTC
>JAPPMB010000069.1 GCA_028819255.1 Bryobacterales bacterium
AAAAGTCAAGTCGATTCCGGCCTCAGCGAAAAAGACGCAAGTGCTTGACAGTCAGTAGGTTGCCTGACAACGGCGTCGATGGCCCGATCTACGATGTTCGGAATTCAGAGGCTCGCTCGGGTTAGCAGAGTTCTCCAGATCGCACCGACCGGCTTCCTCTGCGAGTCGGACAAGTCGCGCTTCCACATGGCGCACATGCGCCTTATTGAGGTTCTGATCCTTGCTGGTGAACGCTACGACTTGGTTCCAGAAGTCCTTCGTGGCGTCGTGGTTGAGAAGTCGCTTTCCCAGCTCGTCGCTCTCGCCGATGTAGGCGCGAGGCAACTTGTCCGTCGGAGGGCCTATGAGCACATAGGCACCAGAACTCTCGAGCTCCTCACGGTCTTTGTTGGCAGCCTTCAATCCGGACCTAGGGAAGGCGAGACCGACCCCGGACCAATTCGACTTCTCGATGATTCGCAGTCCTTCCGGGTTTCCCGTCGGAAGGAAGATCCGCACCGAGAACGGCAGTGCGTTCGGCTTGACATCTATGGCCATGAACTACCCTGCAGCCTACCACTGGCCGGACCCGGCTAGCAGCGCTCAATCGACCGCCCTCGTTCGCTACTCGGGGGTCTCCGCGGGTTCTCTAGCCCAGTGCGCAGATCACCGTCCACCACTACCACGAGTGCTGTTCTGGTGCGGCCGAGCGGTGCGAATGACGACGATGCGCCAGCCGAGCAAGCAGGCAACGGATGAGATGCTCGAAGAGCTGGGGTCCTTGTCGCGGGTCTTGAAGCGGTCCGTGGTAGGCGGGCGCTGACGGCTCCGAGGCTAGCGGTACTAGGTTCCGGCTACTTTCCCCAGACCGGGCTCGGCGTCTCTTCGAACCACGGGCTCCCCCCGGGACTTGTCCGGATCCAAGTCGAGGACTACCAGATGCCTGGACACTGCAGAGCATCTGTCCATGTGCCGGGCTGCCCGTTCTAGGCCCTTCCGGATCGTGTTCTCTAGACTCGACTTCTCGCCGGCCACCTTGCGTTCGCCGACATACTTGCGGGGTAACCGTTCGAGCGATCCGTGATCGATGTCTACGAGGGCCGGCCGGCGAGAACCGCATTCCAGCCGGCGGAGGTGCTTGGCGAAGCGGAAGCCATGGGCTCAGCATCCGACAGCCTGAGCCGGCCCGCGCGGGCCGCATGGTTCCAGAGCCTTGGCAAGGAAATGGGCAAAGGGAGCGCAAGACCGGAACGAACCGCCGTTTCGCCGGCCCATGAGGGGTCTTCGGGTTGTCCCGACGGTACCGCCGCTCCCGCGTGCCAGGGGGCGATCCCGAATTAGCTGGAACCCAATTGCCGTGACGGATAATCTCACGGACCGCTCGAACGGTTACCCACGCGCAGATCCTCGGGAGACGTGCCACGGTCCAGAAGTCCAAGCAAGCAGTCGATCTTCGAGGCGTGCTCAGGGGGAAGCCGCCGGCGGTCGTCACGGGCAAATCTCTTCGCAGCACGGTTGCCGAAGGAGAGGATCCCCACGTTCCAAGCGCAGCTGCCCTCAGGAAGCGGAAGCCTTCGGGTGCCATGTCAGGATCCGACCACTTGTGCGCAGCCGAAGCCGTCCAACTGATCGGGTTCCGGTGGACTGCGGACTCGTGCGGGAAAGGCCTGGGAGGCAAGCGCCACGCTGGGGACGCATGCCAGTCGAGCGCCACCTCGGCTTGACGACCGCGGGAGCTCTTCAGTGCGTGGCGGCCGGCGACGGATCCCGGTCGGGGACGTGCCGCATGCCAGGACGGGACCACCTCGATCCAGGAATGCCCGAATCGAGACCGATCGGTGTCCTCGGCGCGCTGGAATCATGGCCCGCCGGACTGCATCGGCCCGGCACGACCCGAGTGTCGTTCAGTGGCACGACCGTCGATTCCTGCACATTGATGAGGAACGTGGGAATTCAGGTCAGCCCGTGAGCGGGTAGCGTCTCAATGCCGAAGTGGCCGCGCCGAGCAGCAGCACGGCGCTCAACAGGATCATCAGGGCGGCGCCTCCGACTCGCCCGGCGATCGCGCCAGCCCCTTCAGACCGATAAGAGAAGCGGGGAAGCTCGCCCAGCGCCTCGGCGGTGAAGACCGTCTTGCGGAAGACCTGCGGAAGGAAATGGGCTTTCCACTCGTCGGCGTAGCGCCCGACCTCGCTGCGGAAGTGGTCGAACCGAGCGTAGCCGGTTCCGGAAAGATCGTTCAAGGCCTGCTGCGCGAGCACGGCCGGGGACAAGTAGCGAAACTTCTCGACGACGGATTGCTGGCCGCGAATCTGGGCTTCGAACCGCTCGGTGAGCGGGGCGATCTGTTTTGAGACCTCATCCTCCACGACGAACCTGCGGGAGTAGTAGTCGCCCGGGTCGACCTCGCCTTCGGGCGCCAATTCCGGGTGGTCGGCGAAGTAGGCGCCGAACAGCTGGCTGCCGCGCTCGGACGCTTCCCTGCCGGCGACGCGCACGGCCTGGATCATCTCCACGCGCGAGGGAACCGGGTAGAGCGTGGCGGCGATCAGCGCCGTCGCCGACGGAATGATCAGCGCGAGCGTGAGCCAGGCTCCGGCGAGGGTCGCGGCGTTGGTCGCAGAGGCTCGGCCGAAGGCGTTGACCAGCAGGGCCAGCGAGAACCAGAACAGGCCGTATACGGCAGTGACACCGAAGTAGCTGGCAAGGGACGAAAATGCGCCGGGAGCGCCCAGATCGACGCCGGCAGCGACGGCCGCCGCGAGCATCAGCGCTGCCGTCAGGCCCAGCACGACGACGACGTGCGCGAGGATCTTCGCCGCGGCAAATCGCGAAAGCGAGATCGGCTGCGCGAGCGTCAGGACCAACGTGCCGCTCTCCTTCTCGCCGGAGAGCAGGTTGTAGCCCAGCGCTAGGATCACGAGCGGATAGAGGAATACGACGACGAAGGCGACGTCGAAGCTGCCGGCGAGAAGGTTCGTCGGGTTTTCGAGTTCGTCTCCTGAAAACAGCGCCTCGCGGCTCTCCAGCGTGATCTTGTAGTGGGCGGGAAGGAGGTCGCTCTGTCCGACCGACAGCGGGGCGAGCGGCGCGAGAGGCAGCAGAGCGTATCCGGCGGCGAAGCTCTGTCCGACCTGTGCGGGGTTGCGGGGATCGTTGAAGCGACTTCGGGGCGAGCCCCCGCCGGCGATTCTGAGCAGTTCGGCGCGCGTCTCTTCGAGCCGCTCGCTCTCTTCAGCGACCAGCTCGCCATGCCGCGCTTGCTGCAGGGCCGACCACCGGGCGCCGTTCGAGGCTGCGAAGAGCATCACAGCGGCAAGTAGGATCGTCACCGCCCAAAGAGTGCGGTCCGCGGCCAGGCCGCGCCACTCATTGCGCATGACTCGGAAAAGCATCGCGATCAGGGCTTCAACCGCGCTGCCGCGCCCCAAGCCAGGAAAGCGGAGAGGACGGGCCACAGCACGAGGGCGGCGACCGCCTCCGATTGGCCGGACAGGGCCCAGAGCGCGTCCGGCGCGTCATAGGCGAAGACCGGAGCCTGCCTCCACAGCCGCCGATCCTGACGGTAGGAGAAAGCTGCTGCACCGGCGTTGTCGCGCATGTCGTTGTTCAGGAAGGCGACGAGCCGCCGGCGATACTGCTCGGCCTGCTCGGCGAACCACCGGAAGTGTGCGAAATCGGAGCCGGCCAGCGACATCGACAAGGAGCGCACGGCCAGCAGCGGAGCGGCGAATCCGACCCTCTGTCGAAATCGGTCCTGTGCCTCGAACTGGTCCCAAAGCCGGGAGTAGTGGAGGTCGAAGAACTGGTTGCCGTATTCCTCGCTGACCTCAAAGCGCCAGCCGCCGTAGTTGATCGGCAGCGCTTCGACGTCGTCCACGCCGTATTCGGCCAACAACTCCTGTTTTCGCGCCTCTAGGAAGTCTTCGTAGTCGACGCCGTCGATTCCAGCTTCCTTCTCATCGGCCAGAGCGGCGGCGAACTCCTGGGCGGACGGCGTCGGATAGTAGGCTTTGGCCAGATCCGTCGCCGCGCGCGGGGCCGCCAGGCAAACGAAGACCCAGAACCCGAGCAAACCGACCAAGGCGAACCGGGCCGAGGGTGCCCGCGCTGACACCGCCAGCGTCACGCCGACGAAGGCTCCGAGATAAAGCAGGTAGGCTCCGGCGAGGAGGAGCGTCCGCATGAGCCCGCCGGACTCCGAATCGGCCGTGGCCGCCGTCAGCGCCGCCGCGCCGAGCAGGACGGCCGGGACCAGGAGCAGGGCCAACGCGCCGGCGACGCCCAACGCCTTCCCGATGGCAAGATCGCGCCGGCGCACGCCCAGACTGAGTACTTGCCGCAACGTACCGGATTCCCGTTCGCCGGCAAAAGCGGAGAAGGCGAGCAGGATGATCAGGAGCGGCATCAACAGTTGCAGTACGGTCGCAGCGGTCAACTCGCCGAAGCGCTGGAGAGTGTTGCCGTCGCGCGCGGGACGGTAGAGGAACTGATTCTGCTTGTGCGACTCCAGCCAGACGGTGACGCCGGTATACGCTTCCGTTCCAGTGTCGAAGAAAGCCAGCCGTCCGGTCGGTTTGAACGCATAGACGCCGTAGTGGGAGGCCGAGTGGGGACTCTTTTCTCCCTGGGCTTCCCAGATCTCGCGCTCCTGCGCAACAGCGGTCTCATGCGCCGCGGTCACGTCCGCATGTCTGCTCCAGCCGAGTCCGAGAGCGGTGAGCAGCAACAGCAGGACGACTCCGCCTGCGACCCGGAAGCGGCCGTCACGCGTCATCTCCAGAAGCTCTTTGCGAGCAATTCGCATCACCATGGGTCCGCCTCCTCAGCCGCGCATGTGTTCGAGATAGAGCCGTTCGAGATCGGCGTGGCCGATCTCCTCCGTGGTCAGGTGCGCAACGAGGCGCCCCCGGTTCATGATTCCGACGTGGGTTCCGGTTTCCTTGGCGCGGAACAGGTCGTGGGTCGCCATCAGAACGGCCACACCTTCGCCGCTCAGGCGCTTCAGCAGCTCGGAGAACTCGGTCGACGCCTTCGGGTCGAGGCCCGAAGTGGGCTCGTCGAGCAGCAGGGCCTTGGCCTTCTTGGCGACGGCTATCGCGATGCCGACCTTCTGTCGCATGCCCTTGCTGTAGGCGGAGATCCGGCGGTCGATCGCCTCTTCGGAGAGTCCGGCCTCGGTCAGGAATCCGCGAAGCTGGTCTTGCGAATACTCCTCGTGCCCGGCCAAGGCGGTGAAGTACTCGAGATTCTCAAGGCCGGTCAGGTTGCGGTAGAGCATCACCCGCTCGGGGATGTACGCGAGGTGCTTCTTGGTCTCAAGCGGGTGCTCGGCTACCTGCAGTCCGTGAACACGCGCTTCGCCGGCACTGGCTTCGATGAAGTCGAGAAAGAGATTTATCGTCGTCGTCTTTCCCGCCCCGTTGGCCCCGAGCAGGCAGAAGACCTGGCCGGGTTCGATCAACAGATCGAGAGAATCGAGCGCCTTGAGAGAGCCGTAGAACTTGGTGAGTCCTCGAGCTTCCAGCATGAGCCTCAATTCCCTCCGCAGGTTCTCAAGTCTAGGGATTTCCCTGTATGCCGAACCATCAATATCCTGCGGGCGGGCGTAGTTGGACAATGAACGGGCCGACTCGCTGTGCCTTCCGGGAGCACCGGACGGTGAAGCTGACCCGCACACCGCAACCCAGCCCGTGGGACAGCGCGAGCCGGGCCGCTGGGGAGGCCCCAGGATCCTCGGCCGGGCTCCGGTGACCCGTCTCGAGGACGTGGCCCCGGACGTGCTGCCCGCCGAGCGGCCGGTCTACGGGGGCACGGATGTGGAAGACTCCAGCGGCGTGCTGCGCTCCGTGCGCGTCGAGTACGCCGGGGCCGGCGGCAGGCCGGAGGCCCCTGCTCCCGCCGTCGGCATCTCGGGGGCCGGCAGCGGCACTGTGCTCGACCATGTCCAGGCCCGCTGCAGCCTGGGCGCCGGCATCGCCTTCTCCGGCGGCACCGCCCGGTGAGACCACCGCGCTCCAGCGATTCGGGAACCGCGGGACTCTCGTGGGAGCGCGGCCGGCAGGGCGGGGCCTCCCACCTGTACATCCACCACGGGAGTCGGGCCTACGACGGCCTCGCAGGCCGCAACGACGATCAGGGCCGAGGCCTCGAGCCGCGCTCCGTGCCGACGCTGTCGAGGCGGCAGGAAGCCTGCGCTTCCGCGCTGGTCTTCGTGGGCATCGCGATCGGCATCGGCGGCCTCCCGGACGACCGACCGCCTCTAAGGTCCCACCCAAGATCTATGTAACTCCCGGCCTGGCACGCCGCGGGATGGCAGTAGGCCCGGATGCCTGCGACCGGGCCGGTCACGGCGGGGCAGGTCTTGGCGTAGCGGGCCGGCTGGCGGCAGGCACGGGGGAGACCGAGTTGGAGCCGGTCGGAGCCGTCGGCATCGAGGTTGGAGGCCAGCCTCCGACAGAGTACGGTGATAGCCGGGAATGGCTCGTAAGCTTCTGCCGATCGGCATCCAGACCTTCCGCGAGATCCGCGAGCGCGACTGCTACTACGTGGACAAGACGGGCTTCGCCGTGCGGCTGGCAGAGGAGGGCAAGCACTACTTCCTGTCGCGACCGCGGCGCTTCGGCAAGAGCCTGTTCCTCGACACGCTGAAGGAGCTGTTCGCGGGCAGCCAGGAGCTGTTTGCGGGTTTGCAGGCCCGCGACCGCTGGGACTGGTCGGTGCGCCACCCGGTGGTGCGGCTCGACTTCAGCGGTGGTGACTTCAAGGAGCCCGGCTACCTGCGAGCGAACCTGGCGGCGCAGCTGGCCGCGATTGAGCGGCGCACGGCGACGGAGCGCTGCGCGGACACGGCTCCCGAGCGGCTCTCCCACCTGCTCGAGACGCTGCATGAGCGGAGCGGGCAGCGGGTCGCCGTGCTGGTCGACGAGTACGACAAGCCGATCCTAGACGCGCTGGAGGAGCCGGAGGTCGCACGCGCCAGTCGCGACTACCTGCGCGGCCTGTACTCGATGATCAAGTTCTGCGACGCCCATGTCCGCTTCTGCTTCCTCACAGGGGTGAGCAAGTTCTCCAAGGTCAGCCTGTTCACCGGCCTGAACAATCTCATCGATATCACCCTGGACCCGTCCTACTCGTCGATCTGCGGCTACACGGAGGAAGACCTCCGGACGGTGTTCGGTCCGGAGCTGGAAGGCCTGGACCGGAAGCGCGTGCGCGACTGGTACAACGGCTACACCTGGGGCGGTGCGGAGAGGGTCTACAACCCCTTCGACGTGCTGCTGCTGTTCCGCAACCGCGAGTTCGCGGCGTGGTGGTTCGAGACCGGCACACCGACCTTTCTCGTCAGGACGCTGGCGGAGCGCCGGGTCCACGCTGCAACGCTGGACGGCATGCTCGCCAGCAGGAAGCTGCTCGGCACCTTCGATGTGGGCCGCATCGCGACGGAGGCACTGCTGTTCCAGACGGGCTACCTGACGGTGGCAGGCGTCGAGACGGAGGGTGGGAGGAAGTTCTACCGGCTGGGCTACCCGAACCGGGAGGTGCGGGAGAGCCTGAACGAGAGCCTGCTGGACTACCTGACGGGGGACGCGTGGCGGCCGGAGGAGCACCTGGGGCCGCTGCGGCGGATCCTGCAGGAGGGGGACTTCGCGGGGCTGGAGGAGCGCATCCGGGCGCTGTTCGCAGCGATTCCGCACGACTGGTACCGGCGCAACGACACCGATTGCTTTGAGGGGCACTACGCGAGCGTGATGTACGCGTACTTCGCGTCCCTCGGCCAGGACGTGAGGGCGGAGGACAGCGGATGCCGGGGGCGGGCGGACCTGGCGCTGCGTGCGGGAGGCCGGATGTACGTGTTCGAGTTCAAAGTGGTGGAGCGGGCGGGCACGGGGGCGGCGATGGCGCAGCTGAGGGAGCGGGGCTACGCGGACAAGTACCGGCACCTGGGTGTGCCGGTGCAGCTGGTGGGGGTGGAGTTCAGCAAGCGGACGCGCAACGTCGAGAGGTTCGAGACGGAACCGGCGTGACCGCCGGCACGCCGCCGCGTCTCGACGGCAGCCGACCAGCTGCCCGGAGGCGTTCCAACAACAGGACCGGGCGGTTGCCAAGCCGGTTCGAATGGTGCGACGAACTCTGCGGCTGCCGCGGGAGCCATTGGCGGGCGCATTCGATTCCGTGGTGATTGAGACCGGCGCGGAGCGAGTCGAAAAGGTTCGATCGACCGAGCGAGTCGGAGAGGCCGCTCTCAGTTCGCTGGAAGAGACGAGACTGGGGCCGGGCTGGAATCGGGATCTGCATTGCGCATCGGGAGCTGTGAAGAAAGCAAGAAGAGCCTTGCGCAGACAGCAGCGTACAGAGTCGGTGCACTCCGTCGACGTCGGAAGCAGAGGAAGCGGCAAGATGACCCCTTAATCCAGCAATGGTTGGGGATCTGGAGCATTCACTCCTCTGCAGCGCAGCGGACGGGCAGCCCCGTTGGGGTCTGGACACCCGCCCGCGGGCGGGGCTCATTTTGCTGTACTGCCAAGCCCCCGAGGGGGCGGGTACAGTTCGGGGCTCGACACGATCCGCCGGGTCAGTTCGGCTTGCGGGGATTGCCCCGCCAATGGGAGTTCACGACCACCGCCCGCTGCGCCCGCCACGCATCGCAGCACGGTTCCGGAGTGCCGCCTGGATTGCCGACGGCACGTGAGAACTATCTTTGATGTGATCGGGGTGTCCGCCCTCCGCGGTCATGGGGGTTTGGCCCGGTTGGAGGCACATTCCAGGTACCTGAACAAGTTAACGCCTATGCCCCATTTTCCCGCCACGGTCCCCGTCCCTGAAACCCGGCTCGGCTGTCCCTGCTGCCCTTCTGCGCCAAGAAATACGCACAACCTTCCTGACTAGTACCGGAAATCGACAACACCCGTTTCAAGGTCAAGTTTGGTCTATCCGAAGTCCAAAGGTCTACAAGGCGCTGGGATCACGGAAGCCGGATCGGAAGCGAGCAGATCCTTGAGGTCCTGCTGCAGTTGCGAGTCTTGCTCGGCGGCAGAAGAACTGGATTCTGCGGGTTGCGATCCTGCCTTCCTTAGGTTGCGGAGTGTGGATGAGCGGAATCGGAAGAAGCTGGACACTGTCCATCGGACCACTCGCCGGCACCGAGTCCGCAATCAACATGCATGAGACTCCCTGTTCAAGCGACGAGCCGAGGACCGGCCGGGCCCGCGTGGTCTAAGTTCTTGGGCGCTCCCTTCGGGCGTTTGTCGGCACGGTGACGGCGCGCACGGACTGCAGGGCCCGACGGGCGCAAGCCGCCGCCTTGCTGACTCCAGCGTGCCGGGGCTGCGGCTATGTCTCGTCGTAGACCTCTGCCAGCGCCTTGTTCTCGACGCGGACCCGCGTCCGAAGGACCAGCAAGTTCGCTGCGGACGCGATCAGTGCCAAGAGGCAAGCGCCGAACATCAGCGGGACGACCGCGATCTCGCCGCACACGATCCAATAGTTCGGGTGATCGACGTAGCGGTAAGGGCCACTCCGGATGCGCCGGGCGCCGGGCACGACCATGATGCGGGTCGTCCACCTCGAGCCCAAGGTCACAATCACCCAAACGCGTCCACACTCCAGCAACATGAATGCCGCGAGCAAAGGGACTGACACCGGCGACTCCGGATCTACCGTGAGAAGCATCGCCAGCAGCCAGCCGGTGTGGAGCGCGACGATCGCGCGATAGTGCCGCTGGCCGAACTCAATCGCCCCCCTGGCCAGAAGCGTGCTGTGGTTCCGGCGTGCGACGATCAGTTCCGCCGTTCGCTGCAGAACGAGAAAACCGACCATGATGTACAGCGGGCTCATTGGGGGCGAAAGCGGTCACGTTGAGCGCAACAGGAGAAACGCAGCCGAGAATCCCGGTCCCAGACTCGACAGCAACTGCCACTTCGGGTCTTCCTCTCTGAGGACCCGCTCGAGGACGAACAGCACGGTTGCCGCCGACATGTTGCCGTAGGCATGCAAGACCGCCCGGGAGTGTTCGAGACCCCCGGGCGGGATGTCAAACGCCTCCTCAAGGGCTTCAAGCACCTTGGTTCCGCCCGGATGGCAAACAAAGCGGTCGATGTCTGCCAGAGCGAGGCCGTTGGACGCCAGGAACTCGGACGCGGCTCGCCGCATGTGCCTGCGCACGACCTTCGGGATGCGACGCGAGAACACGACCTCGAGTCCGTCATCGGCTACGTCCCAACCCATGAGGTCGAGCGAATCCGGCCATGTGTATTCGCCCCACGCGGAGACTGCAGGCCCTGGTCCGTCTTCCGTTAGCAGGGCCGCCGCGGCGCCGTCGCGGAACAGCGCGGTTGCGACAAGGTTTTTTGCGGATCGGTCGCGACCTCGGAACGTTAGGGTGCACAGTTCGACGACCAGGAACAGAACACGACTGCCAGGTGAGGCTCGCGCGCATGCGGCGGCGCGCGCCAGTCCCAGCACGCCTCCCGCGCATCCCAGTCCGAAGATCGGCAACCTTTGGACGTCGCGCCGGAATGGCAACTCCTCCATCAGCCGAGCATCGAGGCTGGGCGTGGCGATGCCGGTAGTCGACACGGTTACGATCATGTCGATGTCGCCCGGAACTGCGCCGCCAGCTTCCAGGCACTTGGTCGCGGCGTCCCTGAGGAGGATCAGCGCGTGTTCAAGGTACTGACGATTCTTCTCCCGGAACCCATGTCCCGCATTCTCGTACCAAGGTCTTGGCAGGCAGCAATACCCCTCGCCGATCGCTGCGTTGTCGAAGACGCCAAGCATCTGCCCAAGACGCGGAACGGCATTGGCAAAGAATGCGGCACCGAAGCTTCTGGCTTCCGCCTGACTGATCCGGTGGTCCGGAACCGCAGTGGCAATGGACCTGATTCGCGGGCCCGGTTCGCTCGTCGCCGACATTGCCGCTCTACGCACGGGCGACCTTCGAGGCGAGCAGCGCCTAACTCAACGCAAGCAACACCAACAAGGCCCGAGACAAGTTCCACAGCTTCTCCATTCTCAGAAACGCCGACTTGCGATCGCGCCGAAATCCGCTTGCGCAGGGCTTGAATCAAGCTCGCTTGATTCATCTGCAGCCACACTAAGGTACCTTACGCGGCACTATGGCATATCGCCCCAACCGACGCAAGGCCGAGTCCAGGCAAGATGCAATTCGAAACACCTGACAAGCAGAAGCGACCTTGGCCTCTCCCCGGGCTTTCGGGCGCGTCGCGGAGAGCCCGCGAAAGAGCCGGTCGGGCGTCGCCAGCTTCGGGAGGCGCAGCCCGGAGCGGTGCCCATCGCCTCTTTGCCTATGCCACAGCCAAGGCCGGCACGCTGTCGGGCAAGTTCGTCCACGCCTCCGCCCGCGTCAAGATCGGTCCGCAACGCATCCAGGTGCGCATCGGACGCTGCGCCTACAATCCGGTCCTGATCTAGGCCGGCTTCGCGGACAGCGGAGTCCGCGTCCCCTGGCTCAACGACCTCCCCATGCAGATCACCTTTGTCTGATCTCCGGCCGCCCAAGAAATGAAGGTGATTAAGCACGAATGGATTAGCCAGCAATAGGAGAGGGAAGTTCAGCATAGTGGCTGGCCCCGCCAAGGACGGCCGGGGAGTCCGCTTGTAGGCGGATCCGTTCGTGGCTTCCGGAACCGAAGCAGCGAGGCGGACCGTCTCGCTAGGCCCTCGGCCTAACGCCGCTGAAAAGGCTCATTCCGCCCTTCGACCAATGCACGTCCAAGGTCTCGAGTCCTGCCTCCGACAGCCAGCGGAGCTGGTCAAGCAGGTGCGCGGGCTGGTCGATCGGGTCCGGGTCTTTCAGCGCGTGATGGTTCCACCGTTCGGCGCGAAAGGACGCAAACCCCGACAAGTCTCCCCGCAATTGGATGGATCGCTCTTTGGCGGCTTCGTCCCATTGCCAGGCGGCAAGCCGGGTCGAAGACCTGTTTGACGGTTGGATCAGATCGGCGATGGCCACTACGCCACCCGGGGCAAGCTGACCTGCCATGTCATGAAAGAGCCTGCGCTTCGCATTGTCCGGCAAGTGGTGGATCGCGAAAGTCGACACGATCGCTCGAGGTGACTCGGCGAACTCTCGCCAGTCCGGGCTCCCGAGATCGAACCGGCTGATCGTTATTCGGCCCTTGTAGCGCTCCGTCCGCCGCCTACAGGCCTCGAGCATCACGGCCGATGCGTCGAGGGCAAGCACGCGGACCCGTTCCACCTTGTCAAGGATCGCCTCGCTGAGTGTGCCGTCACCGCAACAGAGCTCGACGACCAAGTCGGATTCGATCCCGGTCGGAATTAGCCGGCAGACACTCTCGACCAGCAGCTCGCGTTCCGGCACGAAGCACTCGGCGTCCCTCAGGAACGTGGTGCTGTCCTGTTCTGTCCAGCCTTCGTTCATCTTCTCGTGCCGATCCCTCATCCCACAGCCGCTTCAGCGAAGTGCCCGACCTTGCGGACGGCCCGGCAGAGGAGGTCGCTCTGCCGACCGCACCCTCCCCCGCAATCGGCTGCCTCGAGCGGGCGCATCTTCCTAGCCTGAGGGCTCGCCGGTCGGGTCTCCCCTTCCTCGCTCCACGGCCCGCGTGAGCCCGGATTCACGCTCGCTCGCGGTCCACCAGCAGCTGAGTGAACTCCCGCATCCTGCGGTCCAGATCCGAAGCCCGCTCGGGCTCCTGCGAGGCGAGGTCGTTCTGTTCCCTCGGATCTTCTCGCAGGTTGTACAGCTCGGGACCTGCTTTCGTGATGGCACTTCTTTCCGACACCCTCGCCCGCGAGTTCTCGACGAACCAGTGATAGCTCCACTCGTCGTGTCGGATCGAAATGCTCTCGTTGTAGTGGCAGCACACGGCTTGGTCTCGGATCTTCTCTTCGACGCCACGGATCAGCGGCATCAGGCTCTCCGAGGTCATGTGGGCAGGCCTGTCAATTCCCAGCCAGTCCAGGATCGTTGCTGTGACGTCCGTCTGTTGCGTGTAAGAGTCGACCCGCGAAACACCGCTGCCCGAGGGCTCGCGGATCATCAGGAACGTCCGCGCCAGTTCCTCGTAGCCCCAGGGGCGGACCTTGCGGACGATTCCGTGGTCTCCAAACGGCTCGCCGTGATCGGTTAACACAACGATCATGGTGTTCTCGAACATGCCCAATCGCTTGACTTCGTCCATGAAGTAGCCCACCCAAGCGTCCACGAAGCGGATCACTGCCCCGTAGAGGGACAGGACCTGGCCCAGTTCCCTGTCGTCCAGGTAGCCCTCCGTGTCGCCCGGGACGGGGCAGATATTCCGGACAGTCCAATTTGCGAAATCGGGGTCTACGAGCTTGAGATAGCTCTCGGGCGGATCCCATGGCTCGTGCGGGCAGAAGCTGTCGACCCAAAGAAACGGGAATTACTGACCTGAGTGCCCAATCTGAATAAATCGACATCTTATCTCCGGAT
>JAPPMB010000101.1 GCA_028819255.1 Bryobacterales bacterium
TACCGCCGAATTAATCCGAGAAAGGCTCGTCCGAACATTCCGGCTTTCTACAGAAGGAGTGGAGCCAAGGGATAGCATCGGAGCCCGAGGTCCTCTGAACCGAAGGTCTCTCATCGGCGCCGACACCGGATTCCTGAACTTCTGCGAGACGCGCCGAACGCGTATTCCAGAGGCTACTCCGCCCACTCGCTTCCGACAGCAGGGAGAATCCTCACCGGCACGGCGAGGCGCCTGGAGAGCTGATTCGGTGTTTCAGTGCGAAGAGACCGGCGAGGCTCGCGGAGGGACCGTGAGAATTCAGGAAGACCTGAGGATCACCGAGCTGACCGGCCGCGAGCCACGTCGGGAATCCGCCTCCTGCCTGAACGCATGGCCCCACGAGCACCTCGTCAGCGGCTAGGTGAATCGAACGCGGCCTCTCGGACCACCGCCCGCCTCTCGGCTCCCGCACAACATTCATGTGACTCCCACACCAGCCAACCGGTGGCACTGGTCGAATGCAGGCGCAGGCCTGGCGGGCGGCCACCAGGACCTGGGGGATTCCGAAGCTGCGCCTTGGTCCAGGCATGCCAAGGCACGCGAGGGTTGCCCCGGGATTCATCGCCGCGCGGTGGCCGCCGGAGGCGTTGAGGAGACAGGCCCAGTTAATCGTTGCTGTCGTTGCTGAACCGGTGGGGTTTGGCGACGAATCCGGAATTCGCCGGCAGACCACGGAAACAGCAGTGACGGCTACCTTCCTTAGCCGCCGTCGTGGCCAGCGCCGGCTACAGTCCCCAAACGGTGATCGGCCGCCTGTCCGGTTGCGGGTCCTTCCGGAACAAGCGCTCTTCCCACGATCGCCCTTCCCGCATGTCGAAGACCAGCAAGTATCCCGACTCCGCACCACAGAGGTCCATGTACTGAGCCGTTTGCTCCGTTCCCTGCGGATCACACTCCTCAGGCTGGACCCTTTCCTCAGCACCTTGCATTCAATGACTTGCTTGTTTGCATGGGATGCAAGCGTCTCTCCGGGTGCCGGCCATTCCACAAGCAGGTCCGTCCGTCCGTGGGCGACGGCATACTCGCGAGTGATGCGCCCGCCGCTGGTGATCACGCGGTGCAGGTAGGCGTGCAGCACAAGCTGAGGACCCGCCTCCCGGTGTCCGTGGCGCTCCACCCACGATTCGGAGTGCTCCCGGAAGTAGCCCTGGAATGCGCCCAGCAGCTTCGGCAGGTCCAGGCTCCCGTCCTCCCTGACATACCAGCTGGGCGACACCTGGCTCTCAAGTCCGGATTCGTGTGCCGCGGTCAGCTCGCGAGGGATCACCTCGGCGTAGATCGGGTTGGCCATGCGGACTCTGCCTCGGGCGGCCACCAGCCCGAAGGCACGGACATGCTCCAGATCACGCAGTGAGTAGTCCCAGTCGACCGATCCGGCCAACATGGGCAGGATCACACGTCGGACGCTCTCCTCGCGCATCTGGCAGGCGAGCTGGTCAAGGTGGGTGACCCGGTTGCGGACCAGCGTCCGCGGACATTCGCAGGAGGCCTTGCAGAGGCAGAACACTGCCTCATAGCGAATTCGGCTGGTTCGGCGACACGCGAGCGCTCGCAAGAACCCGCGACGGCATCCGGCAACGCCGCGATGCGGGAGGACATACAGCCCCCGTTTCGGGCACCAGGAGCCACACCCATTCGTCACGTCAACTACACGATCCCGACGGCCACCCGGATGTGCTCGACCGGCGGCTCGAAGGAACGAGACCGAGCACCACGACAGACCTCGATCAGGCTGGCGTTGATCTCAGCTTTCGGAGTGTGGGGAAGCCTGTCCCCGCCATTCTTCGTTCCGGCCGGATGTCGGAACGTCTGCCCGGCGAGCAGGCTGTACGCATCGCAATGGGGGTCGAGCCTCCGGGTCGCATTCCGCTCGGCATTGCCTCCGGCAGATTCACGCTAGGCTTGCTCGATCGGACCGTGCGGGCACTAGTGGCGCCCTCAGCGCCCGTTTCTCACCGCTGGAAAGGGCACCCGACGACCCACCTGCGCATCGCGTTGCGCACCGACTATGTGCAAGTCCCGCGAGGCGCGCGGAACCAATCGCCCCAAAACCCGCCCCGCCGCAACTGGGCGTGGGCTGCCGATGTCCAAGGGTGCCCGCCCGCCAACCCGGAGAACCACCTCCGGAACGCCGAGGAAGGGCAGACCTCCCGCTGGTTTCTGTTGGGGTGGTGGCTAGGGACGGATTTGAACCGCCGACGCCTGCCTTTTCAGGGCAGCGCTCTACCGGGCTGAGCTACCTAGCCACAGCAGTCTCATCGTATCGCAGGCGATTGACGCGGTCAATTCTCGCCGCGCCGCCCAAGCCTCGAGTCCTCTGCGCACTGCGCTCTCCTTCACGTCAGCCGCCTGGGAGGCCGAACCGACGCGAGACACTGCTTGGTCGCCTCGACAACGGCGGCGGCGATCCGGACTGCCCTTTTGGCCTCCGACTCCGAGAACGCCTCGCACGGCGTTCCGGAGTCGAGTCCGTTCGGATGTCGGGTCGGAATGTAGTAGAGGTCCAATTCGCGTGTGGTGTTTATCAAGCGATCAAGGACGTCTACGCGAGGCTCGAGCCGTTCAATCAGCGCCCGAACGCTGTGACCGAGGACGGCCCGCGCTCCGCCAGCATGATGAACCGCCTTGACCCCCTACTCCGCTGCCAGGTGGGCATGGAAGCAGGCGTGCGCAAAGTACCCTCCTTCAAGTGCGTATAGAGCGAATTCGAGATCATCCTCGGCGGACGCGAGCCAGTCTCGAGCGAAACCCGTAATCGGCCACTCAGAGAATGTCCACGCCCTCGCGGTTGAGCGCGTGAAACACTCCGACTCCGGCTTCGGCCCCGGCTTCAAACTCCTCGGGCGTGTAGACCAGCAGATCCACGGTTGTCGGGAGTTCGGCCTCGAGCCGCTCCGTTAGCACGCGAGCCCGCTCCACTCGCGGCAGTTCCGTGCTCATGACAACCGCGAGATCGAGATCGGAGAACTCGGCCGCCTCCCGCCGTGCCCACGACCCGAAGACGATGGCGCGACGGACGCCCGCCGATCGCAGCAGAGGAACGGCCTTCCGCCGCAGCTCGCCGAATTCACACGGCCTCGGCAACTTGAGCACGGCGACATCTCCGAACGCCATCGAGGTCATGACACCAGCAGGCTCGGCCGCGGTCTCCACCGCAGCGGATCTCCCACCCGGAGACGCGTCGCAGGCTAGAACTCGTATCGGACAAGCAGCTCGATCCGGCGCGGACCCGTCACGGTGCTGCCGATGCGTCCGAACTGGGTGGAGCCGATGGACTGGCTGCCCGCAAAGAACGTCGGGTGGTTCAGGATGTTGTCGACGCGGGCTCCGACCTTGATCGAGGTCGTCTCCGTGATCCGGGTCGACTTGGTCAGGGAGAAGTCCAGCGCAAGCACCGATGGCCCCGAGAACAGCCGGCGCTGCAGGACGCCCACCTCGCCCGGGCCGGGATGCGAGAAGACCTGCCCGCGAAAGGGATCGAGCCCGTCAACGGCCACGCCGCTGTTGTCCCTTGGATTGATTGCACCCTGTCCTACTATGAACGGTCCATCGTCCGTCATTCGAAACCGGACAATCTGATCCAGCTGCCGCTTGTTCAGGGAGGTGTTCGCAGTGTTCTCGACGGACCGACCCGGCCGGTTCAGCGTGCCTCGCCCCGAGAGGACAGAAAAAGGCGCGCCGCTCTGCCAGGTCAGGATCGATGACAGGGTCCACCCCTGGCGCAGGCGGTCCCGTTTCCTGAACGGCAGTGTCCACACGGCGTTGGCGTTGAAGACGTGGTTGATGTCGAACACGGCCCGCGCCCGCTCGAGTGAAGGCTGTCGGATGTCGAGAAACGGGTCAAATCGGACTGCGGTCCCGCTTGAGTCAGTCAGCACCTTGGAGAACGAGTAGTTCGCCTGGAACTGGACACCTTCCGCAGCGCGTCGTCGCACCTCCAGCTGCATCGCATGGTAGCTGGAGTTGGAATAGTTGGTGACGAGATCGGCGACGAAGGTGTTCTGGTTGGGGCGGAAGGAGACCTGATCGCCCACCAGGCCGTTCGTGACGTAGATCTGGGCAAGGGTGCCGACCTCGCCCCGCCGGATCAGCTGCTGAATGATTGGGAACCCGAGGAATCCGCCGTTGGGCAGCAGCGGGAACACCTTCAGCTCCTGGCTTCCCTCGATCGCCGGGTTGAATGCGGGATTGAATCCTCCCGTGGCGTCCTGGGAGAGAAACCCGTTCGTCTGCGCCCGCCTCACGTCGTCCACAAACCCGTTCTCCCTGACGATGAGCTGGTTGTAGTCGAACCCCCGAAGCAGCTTGGTCCCCTTGTTGCCGAGATAGCGCGCCTCGAGCACGGTTTTCCATCCGACCTCGTGCTGCAGGCCGAAGTTCCATTGCTGCACGTACGGAACCCGGAGATTGGGATCGATCCCGAATACGGCGGTGAACGGGTCGGTGATCTGGTTCTGGCTGACGGTGCGCGGGACGGCGTAGTCGGGCGCCTCGATCTCCACAGGTCCGTCGCTCAGGAAGGCGTCCAGATTCTGCAGCACCGTCTCGCCTTCGAGGCCGCTGTTCGCGGCCGCCGCGTTGTCGGCTGCGAGAATCGTCGCGTCGTTGACGTAGTTGATGCTGTAGCCGGCCCTGACGGCCGTCTTGCCGTCTCCGAAGACGTCCCACGCGATTCCGATGTTGGGGGCGAAATTGTTGCGGTCGGTCCCCCACATCGGCCGCCCCGCCGCGCTGCCGGAAAAGTCCAGTTCGGCATCGGACAGCAGCGTGTCGATCAGCGTGCCGGTGCTCTGGACGGGCAGGAGCATCAGGCCGTCCCGCTCGTCGAGGCGGCCGTAGTAGTCCCACCGCACCCCCAGGTTCAGCGTCAGCCGCGGCTTCACCCGGAGGCTGTCCTGCACATAGCCTGAAAAGGTGTCGAAGCGAAATTGCCTGTAGTTGCCGTGACCCGGTACGAATCCGGATGACCGGTCCCGGATGTTGAAGCTCTGGCTGGCGCTGGAGATGATTCCGGCCAGCGTGGCGAGCAGGCTCTGGGCAGTTCCGATCGCACCGGGAGAGATACCCCCCGGAAAGAACAGGCCGGGAAGCTGGTAGTTGCTCTGTGCACCGATCCCGAGAGTCATCCGGGGTCGAACGCCGAAATTGTTGTATGGCTGGATGCGGACCTGCTGGGCGCTGAATCCGAGGCGCATCGTGTGGCGCCCCACATGGTAGATCGCGTTGTCGCGGTAGTTGTACGTGTCGGTTGCGCGACCTTGGTCGGCGAAGTTCACGACCGGGTTGGTGAACAGCATGCCCCCCAGTTCGTGACCCTCCGGCGGAGCGGTGTTCTCGAACGAGCCCGGAGCGAGATTGAAGCCGACCCGGACCTCATTGGTCCATCGCGCGCTGGGGCTGGTCCGCCAGCCTGTCGACAGGAAGTTGGTGCGGATGGAATCCCGGACCGGCGGGGCGTCCATGAAACCGACGCCCGTGTCGGGTCGGTCGTTGCCCTCGGTGCTGAACTTGAAGGTCACGGTGACGGCGTCCCTGTCGGTCACGTTCCAGTCGCCACGGGCCGTGACGGCGTCTCGGTCACCGTTGTCGCGCGTCAGGAACCGGTAGCCCGCCGTGTTGAGCAGGCGCTCTCGGGTGCTGTCTCCTCTGTCGAAGTTGTTGATCTCCGAAGGGCTGGGGACCGTGCCCAGCACCCGGGCAATCTCAGGATCGGGCTGCAGACCGTGGACCTCAAACACGTTGACCTGCCGCAGCGTGTCTTGCAGGTCGAGATAGCTGAAGATGCCCCTTGCCGCGTCGGGCGTGAGGATGGTCGCGTTCACGAGCGAGTTCCGCCGGTCCTGGAGGCCCTCGTAGTTCACGAAGAAGAACGCGGTGTTCTCGATGACGGGTCCGCCGAGCGAGCCGCCGAACTGGTTGATGCTCAGCTTGGGCTTCTCGATCCCCTGCCGGTTCGAGAACCACGGCGCGGCTGCGAGTCTGTCGCTGCGAGTGTGCCAATACCCGGTGCCGTGGAACTCGGGTCCGCCCGAGCGGGTCGTAAAGTTGACGTGCGAGGCGCCCCCGCTGATTGCAGGCGAGCCGTTCTGGGTGGTCACCGAAAACTCCGCGACCTGGTCCAGCAGAGTGCGGCTCGACAGGTAGTCGAGGGCGTTCGTGCGAATGAAGTTGTCCTGGACGTTGATGCCGTCGATCGTGACGGTCGAGAACGAGGTGCGCTGGCCGTTGATCACGGTGGTTGCGGTCCCGTTGTAGGTGACGCCGGCCTGCAGGCGGACGAAGCTCAGGGGGTCGCGGCCAATGATCGGCAATTCCGAGATCTGGTCGGTGGTGACAACCGAGGAGACCTCCGCGTTGGTCGTCTGCACCTGATTCACGCCGCCTTCGACGACCACGACCTCGGTCGCCACGCCAAGCTCAAGCAGGACGGGCGGCACCGACGTCTCTCTGGCCACGTCCACCTTGAGGTGCTCGATGCTGTGAGTGCGGAAGCCAGGGGAGGAAATCTCAACGGTGTAGAGACCCGGAGCAAGTGCGGACGCCGAAAATGCCCCGGCCATATTTGTCTCGAGAACGACTGCGGCCACTGTGGACTCGCTGCGGACCGTGACCTGCGCTGCGGGAATGGCCGAACCCGAAGGATCCAGCACCGTCCCGGCCATGCGTCCGGTCGCAGTCTGGGCCGAAATCGTCATCGGCAGTACCATGACCGCAAGAATCGCGGCGGACAGCCCTCGTGGGTTCATGCTTTAAGGTTACGCATTTGCGCATGAGTTGACCAGTGACCGGGGACGCTCGGCCATCCCCCATTCGCGCTAGGAGCTTTGAACGCCGCTCGGGCTCCGTCCCGGTCCGGACTCGCGTCGTTGCTCGTACGAGTTCCTCCGCCGGTCCGCGACGGCTCGACTCCGGAACGACTCCAGTGCCCGGAGCCGGTCCGGCCGCCCGGCAGTCGCGGCTGGCTCGGAAGGGAAGATTCCGGAACAGACAGAGGCCTTACCCGATTCCGAGCAGGCTAGCGCCGAGAAAGTAGACCGCGACCGGAACGACCAGCAGCCCGGCGATGTCCAGCACCACGCCGGCGCGGAGCATCTGGGGGATCGTGATCCAGCCGCTCGAGAAGATGATCGCGTTGGGAGGCGTCGCGACCGGCATGGTGAAGGCAAAGGATGCGGTCACCGCCATGGGAAGCAGGAGAAGGTACGGATGGACGCCGATCTCCCCGGCCATCGCCGCGATGGCCGGGGACAGCATCAACACCGTCGCAACGTTGGATGTCGTCTCCGTCATGGCGGTGGTCAGTACGCAGATCGCAACCACCAGGACCCAGTCGGGGACACCCTGCATCATGCTGAGCGCGGACCCCACCCATGCCGCCAGGCCGGTCTCGGTGATGCTTGCGGCAAGGGAAAAGCCGCCGCCCAGGAGGAACACGATGCCCCACGGAATGCCCCGAGCCGCTCCCTTCCAGTTCAGAAGCCGGCCGGTGCGGCGCGGATGTCCGGACGGCAGGACGAACAGCAGGACGGCCATCGCCATTGCGACGGTGGAGTCGTGAACATGCCCCGGCACCGGAAACAGCTCCGACCAGCCGGGAAGATACAGCGCGCCAAGGTCCAGGGGGGCCCGAAAGATCCACAGCAGGCCGGTGGCGGCGCAGACGAGAAGAACCCGCTTCTCGGGGGTGGAAATCGGCCCCAGTTCATCCAGTTCCCTGCGAATCACGCTCTGGCTGCCGGAAAACCGGATCGACGACAGCGGGACGGCGCCGGCGAAACGGCAGAGGTACAGCCACGTCAGCGGCAGGAACACAGCGACAATCGGAACGCAGACCAGCGACCACTGGGCGAACCCGATGGCGGGCAGGTCAGGCAGGGAGTCCACCACGAAGCCGAGAAAGGCGACGTTGGTCGGGGAACCCACGATCGTCCCGATGCCCCCGATGCTGGCCGCATAGGCGATTCCGAGCAGCAGAACGCATCCGAAGACGTCCCGGGCGAACCTGGACGCCTCGGCGCCTGAGGAAACGCCCCGGACCTCTGCGGACTGCGCCAGCTGGTTGACCACCGCCATGGCCATGGGCAGCAGCATCATGGTCGTGGCGGTGTTGGAGATCCACATCGACAGGACCGCCGAGGTCAGCATGAACCCGAGCACGATCGGCTGAGGGCGCGATCCGAACCGGGCAATGGCGTTGAGTGCGATCCGGCGGTGCAGGTTCCACGCCTCCATGGCGTGGGCGATGATGAAGCCGCCGACAAAGAGAAAGATGAGGTGGTTCGCGAAGTGGGCGGAGACATCTCTGCTGGACGACACGCCGAGCAGAGGAAAGGCCACCAGGGGGACCAAACCGGTCACCCCAATGTGGACCGCCTCGCTGACCCACCAGCTGATCATCAGGACGGCCACGGCGGCCGTCTTGTGGGCGTCGGGGCTCAAGCCGGCAGGAGCGGGCAGCAGGAGCACCACCACGAAACCCGCGAGTCCTGCAGCCAGCCCCACCGTGCGACGGCGAGAGCCACTGGCACCGCGCATCTCCGGTCCAGAGCGACTTGCTGGCATCCACCGCATCCCCTGAGCGTTCTCCGACAGCGACAGGGACTAGGAGGCGTTGGTAGCGCTACGGGGATTCGAACCCCGATCTGAGCCTTGAGAGGGCCCTGTCCTAACCCTTAGACGATAGCGCCCTAGACGAACTTCATCTTAGCAGGACGCCTGTCCAGAGCTGGTGTCCGTTGGCAGGCATGCCGGCACGGGGCGCCCCAGGAAGAGCGGGAAGCGGTCCGAGGCGCGCCGGGCCGGCGCGTCACGGCTGGGCAGTGCCCGAGGCGAGCGGCGGCCGGGAGCGGCGCGGCAAGAGCATGGTCACGTCAACCGGCCTGCGCACGCAATGCAGAGGCGACTCCCATTCGCCTCGCATGCAGGGCGTGAGATTCACCATTCAGCCCCGTCTTCAAGATCCAGTGTGCGCACCGGCCAGCCGCTTTGCCGGGACTTCCAGCGTCCAAGATGCCGAGCCGCCAGGCTCGGGGCCGTTGAACGCATCTGGGCCGGGGTAGGCTGGAAGAAAAGGTTCCGCGCACGGATTCGCGTCCGACATGCCGACCACTGCCACCGTCCCGAAGCAGTTTCCCGCCGCGGACTCCGGAGCCTCGGTAACGGCGTATGAGGAGCCGGAAACCGTCGAGTATCCGGAAGGGCGCTGGACCCCCCGAGCGTCTGGCACGGGGACGCGGTCGGGCAGGCCAGGGCGGCGCTGCACTGGCACTTCCGCCGGCGCAAGGACGCTCTCGTGGCAATGCAGCTGGTGGTGTACTACGAGCGTGGCACCAACAAGGCGAGCCTGCAGCCGGACGTGCAGGTGGTGTTCGGCGTCGGTCGCAAAGGGAACCGCCTCTCGTTGCAGGATCTGGGAGGAAGGCAAGGCACCGGATTTCGTGCTGGAGGTGTTGTCGCCGTCGACGGCGGAGAACGAGGTCCGGCACAGGGCGATGGAGTACGCCCGGATCGGGGTGCGCGAGTACTGGCGGCTGGATCCGGCAGGATCCTTGGAGGGTAGGCCTCTGGAGGGCTACACGGCGAGCAAGGGCCGGCACGGCACGGTGGAACCCGTGGGGCGCGTGGGAAGGGGCTGGTGGCTGCGGAGCCGGGTCCTGGGGCTGGATCTGCGCGGTGGCAGGGACAGGGGGGCGACGGTGGCGATCTTCCGTGACCCGCGGACGGGAGAGATGTTCGATGGCAGGGCGGAGGATACCGGGCGATGGGGGCGGATCGCGGAGAATTGGGCGAGTGACTCCGAGGAGCGGGTGCAGACACTGGAGGAGCGGCTCCGGAGCCTCACGGCACATGCCGGCCCGGAAGCGTCCGAGTAAGGTTGTTGACGGTCGGCCGAGGGAGCCTTCCCCTGCTTTCAAAGTTCCACAGGGCCAGAACGGGTGACGTTCGAATGCCCACCGACATAGCAGATGGCTTCCCGACAACGGTGCCCGTCTCTGGCCCAACAATTTGTCTCCAATTGCACCCGCACGCCCGGTCTCCGCTCCCGGTGGGCTTTGGTCCCGGGCGTTTCGCAACTGTGAGGCCCACCGGACGGGCATCCGGCCGATTCCCGTTCCTCCCTTGACGCGCCGCGATTCGAATGCTCTCCGATAATGAAGACCCGCAGGTGCTGCGGACGTTGGGCGTGCATCTCCTTTTTCGTTACGTCTTCAGGGAGGTGGCTCTTGCGTCGCTGGTGGGAACGGTCCTGTTCACGCTGGTCCTGTTCCTGCAGCGCGTGGAGCCCGTCATGGAGCTCGTTGTCGGCAGAGGGGTTCCCCCCGCCGACATGCTGCGGCTGCTGGTGCTCACGGTTCCGCAGGCCTTCCCGTTCACCGTCCCCATGGGCGTCCTCACCGGGATTCTGGTCGGCCTGGGCCGGCTCACCAGCGACAACGAGATCCTGGCGATGGTCTCGTCCGGAGTCAGGGCCAGATCCCTGGTCCGCCCGGTGGCGCTCGTGGCGACCTTGGGCCTGGTAGCCTGCGCGGCGACGACGCTCTGGCTGACTCCCTGGTCCATGCGGGAGCAGGTGCGGATCGCCGATTCCTTCCGCATCCGACTGGCCGGCTCCGAGGTGATGCCGAGGGTCTTCATCGAGGACTATCCGGACCACGTGATCTGGGTGCAGGATGTTCTCCCAGGCGAAGGCGTGCACTGGAAGGGCATCTTCATGGCCGACATGCGCCCTCCCGCCGAGCGCGCCTCGATCAGCGGATTCAACGCGGCGGTCGAGGGACCCCGGATCACGCTGGCGTCGGAGGCGTTCCTCGTTCCGCGGCCGGAGCAGAACCGGGTGCAGGTCCGCTTTCCCCAGACGACGACCTACGAACGATCGCGCGACCCCACGCAATACCTCGCATTCCAGTCCGAGAGTGCGGACCAGGTGCTTCAGGCGCGGGCGCGCCGTTTCGACCCCACGGCGAAGCGCTACGACTCCATGGACACCTCCGCGCTGATTCGTGAGGTTTCCGGCGGCGGGAGCCCGGAAGCGGCAATCCTGCTTCACGAGCGGTTCTCCCTGCCCTTCGCGTGCTGGGTGCTTCCACTTGCCGGGTTTCCCCTTGCCATCTCGTTTCGCCGGTCCGGGCGCTCGTCAGGCATCGTGATCGCGATGCTCTTCTGCTTCGCCTACTGGATGATCTCCCTGGCGGGCACGGCGCTGGCGGAGCAGTCAGTGGTTCCGGCCGGGGTCACGGCGTGGATTGCGAACGCGACGTTCGCAATCGCCGGCGCTTGGCTGCTGCACCGCGTGGACTCTCCGGTGCGACGCGACTGGCAACTCCCCCTGGGCACGTGGAGGTCGCGGGCAGTCAAGCTGGTCTCCCGCATGCGCAGCGAGCATGGGAACGGGCCGCGGCCAATGAACGGCAGGGCGATGCGCGGTCCCATCGACCTCCTCGTTCCCGTCGTCGACCGCTATGTGCTGCGGACGTTTCTCTTCTACCTCGTTGTGTTCCTGACGGCCTTCGTGGCGATCTGGTACATTTTCAGCTTCTTCGAGCTGCTCAACGACATGCTGACACGCGACAAGGCGGCCAGCTTCGTTCCGTACGCCTACTATCTGACCCCGTTCCTGCTGTACAACACGGCGCCCCTCGCGGTGCTCGTCGCCACGCTTGTCTGCTTCGGACTGCTGGCGAGGCAGCACGAACTCACGGCATTCCGCGCTTGCGGCGTCAGTCTCTACCGGCTGTCGGTTCCCATCCTGCTGGTCTCCGCTGCGATCGGCGGCGGCCTGTTCGCTCTCGAGGAATCCTACCTGCCGGAAGCGAACCGGCGCCAGGACGCGCTGCGGGACGAGATCAAGGGGCGGCCGCCCCGAACCTACCTGAGACCGGACCGGCAGTGGACGTTCGGGCTGCGGGACCGCATCTTCTATCACCGCGCCTTCGATTCCCGAGGGAACACCTTCTCGGGGATCAGCGTCTTCGACTTGCGGACGGAGCCATTTGAGCTGCGCCGGCAAATCCATGCAGAGAGCGCCCGCTGGGACCCGTCAGGTTCCCAGTGGTTCTTTGAGAAGGGCTGGGTCCGCACCTTCGACGGCATCGAGACCGACGAATTCGAAGCCTTCGAGTCCCGGGCGTTCCCGAGCATTCACGAGCCGCCCGACTACTTTCTCAAGCGTGACCGCCACGACCAGCAGATGAACCTCGGAGACCTTAGGAGCTACATCGTCGATCTCACCCAGAGCGGATTCGACACTGTCAGGCTCAGGGTCCAGATGCACAAGAAGGTCGCGTTTCCGCTGTTTGCCTTCTCAATGGCCCTCCTCGCGATTCCCTTCGCAATGCGGACCGGTGATCGGAGCGCGATGTGGCCAGTGTGCTTCGGTCTGGGCCTGACTGTCGCCTACTACGCGATCAACGCTCTCTTCGAGCAGCTGGGACTCGCCGGACAGCTGCAGCCGCCGGCTGCGGCCTGGGCACCGAGCCTGCTGTTCGCGATTGCAGGCACCTACCTGATGCTGCGGGTGCGCACGTAGGCGTCGGTCCCCGTGTCGGGGAAACCCGGACGAGCCGCGCCGGGAGAGAAAGCTGGGCCTTGCCGACCCGCCGAATGCGGCGATCATCAACTGCCTCTATCATCCGGGCGAGTCGTTGGGGAGGCTGCGGGGTAACGAAGGAGATCAGGCTCATCCGCAGTATCTGTGGGTTAGACGCCAGGGTGTCTCTTGGGCGGCAGGGTCTTGTTTCGCGGATGAAGCGGCTGCACCAGTGCGATCCGGGGTCGCAGTGGGACTCGGGCAGGACCAGGGAGTGGTCGTCAGCCGTGCTCCCCGGCGGACACTTCGGACTGCATTGAGACAAACACCGAAGCAACCGGAGTGAGGTGAAGGCGGCGTGAGCCGCGTCCCCGGCAATGGCATTCGTTTAAGGATTAAAACGCATTCGGTTTAAGCACCGCTG
>JAPPMB010000044.1 GCA_028819255.1 Bryobacterales bacterium
AAACTCCGGTCCCTCCAGCTAAACTGCAAAGCGTCAATTCTGAGGGGGCGCTAGGACGGTTTCGCGTCGCGGGGGCCGTGCTACATTCGTTAGGCAATCGAGGTTGAGGGGACCGGAGGGAAGCATGAAGGCGAAGGATTTCTCGAGGCGCGACGCGATCCGCTGGGCGGGCGGCGCGGCCATGGCAACCACGTTTCTCCCGTTCAGCGGCAAGTTTGGGGCGTGGTCCCATCCGGCCGAGAAGCCGCTGGCTAGGAGGCTGCTCGGGCGCACCGGCAGGGAGGTGACCACCTTCGGCCTGGCGGGGGGCAACAAGATCCAGTGGGAACTTCCGGGCGACGAGGCCGTCCAGATCGTGGTCAAGGCGATTCGGGCCGGCATGACCTACATCGAGACCGCCAACAACTACTTTCTCAGCCAGGAAAAGATGGGCAAGGCCTTCGAGGTCCTGAACCTCAAGCCGGGCCTCCCGGGATACGACCACAGCCTGCGCGGGCGGCTGTTCATCGCGACCAAGACCGCCCTGCGTCACGCCATCGTGCGGGACGGCTCGGAGCCGATGGGTCGGTCATCCGGCGGCGGCAAGCTCGTGCTCTCCGACATCGAGAGATCCCTGACGCAGTTCTTCGGAGACGGGAAGGGCCACATTCCCGAGGGCGCCTACCTCGATCTGATGCAGGTCCATCACATCGGCAGCAAGGAAGAGGTCGACGCCGCCTACGAGGGCCTCGACAATCCGGGCGACAAGTCGCTGCCGCGCGTGGGCGCGATCGCCTGCTTGCTCGACTACCGCGACGGAACCAACCTGACGGGCCTGAACCCCAAGCACCGCAAGTGGATCCGCCACATTGGCATCACCGGGCATGAGAATCCCGCGGTCCACATGTACGCAATCCAGCGCGACACCAGGAACATCCTCGACACGCTGCTGGTGGCGGTCAACCCGAACGATCCCAACTACTTCTGCCACCAGACCAACTCTATCCCGGTCGCCCACGCCAAGGGCATGGGCGTCATCGGCATGAAGGTCTTCGCCGACGGCGTGATGTACGGGCTCAAGCAGGAGTACGCGCACCGGCCCGGCCAGAGCGTTCCAACGGTCGGCCAGCCCGACAAGCTGCCCTACGAGGACTTCATCCGCTACTCGCTCAACCCGCCCGGCATGTCGACCATCATCACCGGCATCGGCCTGATCGACCAGAACGACGACCCGCAGCATGACCAGCTGGTGGCGAACCTCGCGGCCGCCCAAGTGGCCAAGCCGCTGACGCGCCGGGAGAAGCTGGACATCGAGCGCACGGTTGCCGAACTCCACGGCACCCGCACGAACTTCTTCCAGCAGCCGTCGGCGGGATTTCAGCCGGCGCAGGGATTCAGCGCGGAGCGCAACTCGGACGGCAGCGTCAAGCTCGCATGGCACTCCGCCTACGCAGCGGGAGATCCGCTCGTGCGCTACGAGGTGTACCGCCGGCACGAGCGCATCGGCATCGTGCCCTACAGCCCGCAAACGACACTGAAGCCGTTCACGTTCAGCGACAAGTCGGCGCCCAGCGGACACAGCGGGGGCGTGTACTACAGGGTCCGTGCAGTTGACGAGGCCGGGCGGCACGCCGACACGCTGACCGTCAAGTGCTGAGAGCCGGCGGCCAGGCGGCCTAGTCGGCTTCCCCGAGGATCTGGTCGACCATCTGGGCGGCCACCGGGTGGTACCCCGTCCGGGCGCGAGAGTAGATCTCCCGTGCCCTCGCGAGGCCGGATTCCGAGCTTGCCAGCTGGCGGTAGATGGGTCGCAGGAACTTCATGCGGCCCACGGAGATGAGGAAACTCTCCAGTGCCTCGGAAGCAGGCCGGTAGCCGTCCCGCACCGCAAGCACGAGCCATTCGCAGCGAATCTCGGCGTTTCCGGCCTCGGTGAAGCCGAAGGCCTCGTCAAGGAGGGCCATGCGGTCCGCGCCAAGAGGCTCGGGCAGCGACCGGAGGAAGCGGAGCCAGTGCTGCGTGGTCCATGAGTCGGTGTCCAGACCCTCGGCCGGCACGCCGTCTCCGGTCCATCCGGCGGCGGCCTCGGCCGCCACATCGAGGACTTCCGAGACATGCTCGTGCCGGTTTGCGGGCAGTCCGGGCGACTCCAGCCATTCCTGCACCGAAATCGAGGCCGTGGCGTCCCGGTGTCCGGACAGCAGCTCGGACTCTAGGTACTCGGCAAACCGGGCGGTCGTGAGGCTGCGGAACGCGAACTCCTCGAAGTAGCCGCGCAGGAAAGGATCGAACACCTCGCGCCCGACGGCCTTCTCAAGTGTCCGGAGGAACATCGCCCCCTTGACATAGGGCACGCCTGTGACGCCTTCCTCGGGATTTCTGCCGGACAGATCGACGTGCAGGATCTGGTCCCGCTCATCCATCGATTCCATCTGAGACTTGAGCTCGGCGATCTCCAGCGACGCGTCCATGGCCGCCCTCTCAGCTCCGTACACGGCCTCTTGGATTCGCTCCTCGAAGTAGACGGTGAATCCCTCGTTGAGCCAGAAATCCCGCCACGTCGCGTTGGTGGCGAGGTTGCCCGACCAGGAGTGCGCGAGCTCGTGAGCGACCAGGCTCACCAGGCTCTTGTCGCCCGCTATCACCGTCGGCGAAGCGAAGGTCAGGCGCGGATTCTCCATGCCACCGTAGGGAAACGCCGGCGGGAGAACCAGGATGTCGTAGCGTCCCCAGCGATACGGCCCGTAGAGCGCCTCGGCAGCCTGCATCATGGCCTCAGTGTCCTCGAACTCGCGCGCGGCGGCTGCCACCACGCTCGGTTCCGCATACACGCCCGTCCGGGGCCCAGTGGCCCGGAACGCCAGATCCCCCACCCCGATCGCAATCAGATAGGACGGAATCGGCAGGGGCATGTGGAACCGGTGTTCGCGGCCACCGATCTCGCCGTCCGCCGGCTCTGCGCTCATCACGGCCCGCAGGCCGGTAGGCGTCCGGATCCGCGCGGAATAGGTGACGCGCACGCCCGGAGAATCCTGCAGGGGGATCCAGCTGCGCGCATGGATGGCCTGCGACTGGGAATACAGGAACGGCAGTTCTCCGCCCGCGGTCTGGGCCGGATCCAGCCACTGCAGCCCGCTCGCCCTCTCATGCGTGGAGTAGGCGATGCGCACTTTCGCGGCGCCCTCCCTCAGGATTCGCAAAGGCGCGCCCAGAATCGCGTCGGCGGCACCCAGCTCGAAGGCGGCCTCGCGGTACGATTCGCCGTCGGAAGACACCTCGACCCGCTCAATCGCCAGGTCCCGGGTGTCGAGAACCAAGCTGTCGCCGGCGCCTTCGATGTCCAGCGTGCAGGTGCCTCGCAGTCTGCGGGAGTCGAAGTCGACCTCGAGATCCAGATCGATGTGAGTCACTCGCGCGTCTACGGCGTTCGCGTACGAATGCAGGTCGACGGATGGATCGCCGGGCCCGGGCGGGACCGGCGCACAGGAAAGCAGCATGAGACTGAGGAATAGGCCCGCGGTTCGCATGGCCACTCTCATGGTACGCATCCGGGCGGGTCGCGGGCGCGACGGACCGGCAGCGGTGAGAGCATGCACGGACCGTGGCGGCACCACGGTTTGGCGGGCCTCCGGCGGTCACATGGGACCGGGCCGCAGCCTCCGCGATTCGGTCCCTCCGGGTGCGCCGATCATGCCCTTCACTCGCCCCAGCACCGAGCGTGCCGCCTGCCGAAGCCCGCTCGCGCCGCACTGCGGCCCTCAAGCAGCTCGTCCGGGATCCGCCGCTCATCCGGGCCGTATCGCGGGCAGCGCCTGTGCCGGGCGGAAGAGTCTCCTCGACGACAACGAGAGGAACATCCGGGGACTCCTGAAGGGCGGGCGGCCCATGCGCAACGCTCGTGTGAGCGTGCGACACGGGCCCGCCAACCGGGTGGTAGGGCTCAGACCACTGCGCACCAAGGCAGGAGTCTCCGGACAGGGCCGGATCCTTGGGCCACACGGGCTGCGAGGATGCGCCGCCGCTGTCTGCACGACACCTGCTGGCTTGGCTCCCTACCACCGCTGCCAATATGGGAGGGAAGATGCGGAACTACATTGCAATCATCAGAAAGGACAGCAACTCGGACTATGGAGTGGATTTCCCGGACTTTCAAGGGTGCATCAGCGCCGGGGCAACGATCGAGGAGGCAGTGACACTGGGACGCGAGGCCCTCGCTGATCACGTTGCCGTCATGACCGAATACGGCGAAGAGATACCCAGACCCACCGATGCGGACACGATTCTCTCGAGTCTGCGAAATCGAGACGACCTAATTGCCCTCTTTCTGGCTCCGGTTCCCGACGCGAAGAGCAAGTCGGTTCGTGTGAACATCTCAGTCCCGGAGGCTTGACTCCGTCGGATTGACAGGTACGTTCGATCGCATGGCACAAGCCGGTCGGCTTTCCTCGTCGAGTCCTCGCTGAAAGCACTGAGGGCGTAGCCCGCGGTCGACTGGTGCGACCCGGTTGGTGCAGGCACTGCCACTGCGAGGGGAAACGGCACGGCGAAGATGATCGTGACCGACGAGCCTGACTGGGGCCCTCGCCACGGTTTCGCAGAAACGTGGAATTCCCGATTGTCATGGAACATTCTCCACAGCCGCCGTCTCTGCCTATTGCCCGCCATCGCCCTTGCTCTTCGCGCTCCGCTTGCTGAACGGCGACGCCCGTGACACGTCTCAGGCAGCCTGCACGCCAGGCTGTACCAACCAGACGCGGGGGCGGGATTCATCGCGGTCCGCACGCACGCTTGCCAGGGCCGTCGTGGGAAGGGACCACGGACCAACTTGCTTCTGGGGCGTGGGCAGCCCCGATTGTCTCACCAAGACTTCAAAATGCTTGAATGCAAGAGAGCATTGAACAGGGGCGAGCCCTGCATGCGCAAGGATGGCTTGCGCATGCAGGCCGTCCCGGGTTGGTGCACGCGATCGGTCGAGCCGCGTCGCCATGGATTTGCGGCCCGCACCGCCGCGCCACCGGTCACCCGGACCGACAGGCCTGCACACCCGTGCGATCGACCGTCGATGGAGCGCCGGCCAGGTTCCGTGGGCCGCGCTCACTCGCGGGTGATGAACTCGTCCAGACTCAGGATCGCGCGGCTGACCTCACGCCAGGCCGCCCGCTCGCCGCCGCCTCCCCGGGCTCCGAAACGCTCGAGCTGTGCCGAGTGAAACTGCCGGGCCAGTTCGGATTCCTCCGGTGACGGCACGCGGTTGAGACACCATCGCGTCAAGCGCTCAAGCCGGTCCGCGAAGTTGGACGGCCCATCCTGCAGCACCCGGTACGCTAGCGCGTCCGCCGCTTCCCCGAAGACGGGGTCGTTCAGAAGGTTCAGCGCCTGCAGAGGGGTGTTGGAGCGCTCGCGGCGAGAGACGCTCGTGAGCGTGTCGGGCGCGTCGAAATTCACCAGCATGGGGTACGGGGATGTTCGCCGGAGGAACACGTACAGGCCGCGACGGTACCGGTCCGGCCCGGTGTCCTCGTCCCAGTCCTTCTTGGAGTAGCTGAGATCGGAAACCCCGCCAGGCTGCGGCGGGAACACGCTCTTGCCTCCGACAACGGGGCTGAGCAGGCCGCTTGCCGCGAGGGTGCTGTCCCGTATCAGTTCGGCCGGCAGGCGCAACCGATTCTGCCGTGAGAGCAGCGCGTTGCCTGGGTCACGCGCACCTGCCGCCTCAGTGTCGCGCGAGTCCTGGCGATAGGTCGCCGAAGACACGATCAGGCGCACGATGGCCTTGCGGCTCCAACCCTGCCGGACGAACTCGCTGGCAAGCCAGTCGAGCAGTTCCGGGTGCGAGGGCGGCTCGCCCCTTGTGCCGAAGTCCTCGGCCGTCTCCACCAAGCCCCTGCCGAAGAGTTCCTGCCAGATGCGGTTGACCTCAACGCGCGCCGTCAGAGGATTCTCCTCGGAAGCGATCCATTCGGCAAGAAGGAGCCTCGGAGCCTTGCCCCGGGCGGGCAGAGGCGGCAGCACGGCCGGGACTCCCGGCGCGACCTCGCTGCCCAAGGCACGGTAGTCGCCTCGAAGGGCGAGCCGGGCAGGTATCGGCTCGGCCCGCTCAACCATCGAGTAGGCCCGCGCCACCTCGTACGCCTGCCGTCCCAGCGCATCGACTTCCTGGCGGGCCTTCTTGAGGCGCTCCGTCGCCTCTTCGTCCTTGGCAAGGTCGGGCCCGTTGCGGAGGAGAAACCATGCGGCGATCTTCTCGCGCTCAAGGTCGGTAAGCGCTTCGCGAGGCGCCCTGAGCAGCCAGTCGGCCCTGTCGTTGGCCGCGCGCCATTCGGTTACGGAGTGGTCCCAGTCGGTGCGCACGCCCGGGTTGTCCATCGCGGCAAGCATCCGCTCGTGCCATTCGGCCTGCAGGGCCGGGATTCCATGCTCCTCGCGAATGCTGTCCAGCCCGGCCCGGTGTGCCTGGACCGTTCGCAGATATGGTCCGAGCTCGCCCGGCATGGGAGCCTCGATGTCCCGTTCGACCGCGTTGTGGAAGAACGCGAACATCGCGTAGAACTCCTTCTGCGAGAGGGGATCGTACTTGTGGTCGTGGCACTGGGCGCAGCCGACGGTCAGGCCCAGCCAGGTGTTGGCCACGGTGTTGAGGCGGTCGACCGTCTCCTCGAAGCGCTTCTGGTCGTTCTTGGTCCCCGCCTCTCGATTCTTGATGCCGTTGCGCAGGAATCCGGTCGCGACGCGCTGCGCCACGCTGGCGCCCGGAAGCAGGTCCCCCGCAATCTGCTCGACCGTGAACCGGTCGAACGGCATGTCGCGGTTGATCGCGTCGATCAGCCAGTGGCGCCAGCGCCAGGCATGAGGACGCAGCGGGTCGCGCTCATAGCCCGCGCTGTCCGCGTAGCGTGCGAGATCCATCCAGGGAACCGCCCAACGCTCGCCGAAGTGGGGAGACTCGAGGAGGTCCTCCACCATCGTTTCGTACGGCCGGTCCCCGCCCGCCGGAGGCAGCCCGATCAGGTCGAGGTGAATCCTGCGCTCAAGAACATGTGGAGGCGCCTCCGGCGATGGACTCAAGCCCTCCGACTCCAGTCTGGCCAGAACAAAGCGGTCGATCGGATTCCTTGCCCACTCGGCGTCCCGCACGGTCGGCAGCTCCGGGCGGTCCACCGGACGGAACGCCCAGTGCGAACGTGCGGCGGCGTCCCGCGCCAGCGCCCGCGCCTCCGGGCCTGCATGGGAATCCGGCCAGTCGGCACCCGCCTCGATCCAGTTCCTGAGCTTCGTGACGGACGCGTCGCTCAGCGCCTCCTCTCCCGGGGGCATGCGGAACCCCTCACTCTCGCTCGTGACACGCTCCATGAGCCTGCTGGCCCCCGGATCGCCCGGAAGAATGACGGGGCCGTTCTCGCTGCCCTTGAGCGCCGCTTGGCGGCTGTCCAGGCGCAGCCCTGCCATCTGCTGCTGCTCGCCATGGCAGAGATAGCAGCGCTCATGCAGGATGGGCTCGATGTCACGCGCGTAATCAACGGCAACTGCGATTGCCGGAAGCAGAATCGCGACCGCTGGGAGGGAGAGGGTCCGACAGGCCGTCACGCCCGACATTATATGGCGGGACGCGGGGCGGCGGCCCCGCTCCGAACCTCAGTCGAGGACCGCAAACGTGGTGAGCACTTCGGCAACCCGCTTTCCGCGGCAGTGGACCTCGCCGCGGGCGACCACCAGTCTGCGCCCCGGACGGATCACGTGCGAGCGCGCCGTCAGGACTCCCCCTGAGGCGGGCCTGAGATAGTTGATCTTGATCTCGACGGTTGTGCAGCGCCCTCCGACCGCCCGGGCGATTCCGAGGCTGATGGCGGAATCCGCCAACGTGAGAATGGCTCCGCCGTGAACAACGCCCGCGCCGTTCATGTGATCGTCCGTCAGCGGCAGGCGCAGCGAGACACCGCCGTCCTCGTGGTACTCGCCGAATTCGATGCCGACGAGCCGGTTGAACGGGGCCTTCATGTACGCCCGGCGGAGATCGGCCAGCGCCTGTTCTGATTGCGGGGGTGAGGAATTCACTGGAATCATGATATGGAGAGTCGGCCCGGGTACGCCCGTCTCACCCGAGCACGGCGAATGTCGACAGCACCTGGGCCACCTGCAGGCCGTCGCAGTCCACCTCGGCTCGCGCAACCACCAGGCGCCGCCCCTTCTTGACGATCCTGGACCGGGCAACCAGGACTCCGCCCGTCGCAGGCCGGAGGTAGTTGATCTTCATCTCCGCCGTCGTGCATGCCTTGCCGAGCGTCCTGTAGATTCCGTAGCCGAGAGCCGAGTCGGCAAGGGTGAACGTGACGCCTCCGTGAACGACCCCGGCGCCGTTGAGATGCTCGTCGCGCACCTCGAGGCGCATCGTTGCACCATCCTCGTGGAGCTCGACGAACTCGATGCCGACCGCCTTGTGAAAGCTGTTGGATGCGAGTGCCAAAGACCAGTGTCGCGCATTCGCGTCCGCCACTCGCGGATCAACGGATCGACTGACCGGCCCACGGGATCAGGCCGAAATCAGTCGGATGTCCGCAGCTCGTGCATCAAGGTCCATTCGGCGGTCGGCGTGGTGTTCCTGGCGGTTTCGCCTCTTTGCGCGGAGGGGGGCCGCCGGGGGGCTTGGCCGCGGCTCACGGGACCACCGTCGGCATCGACCTCTAGGCGGCTCGTCTCGACCTTCAGTCCGAACCCGTGGGCACCTCGCTCAGATTCGCCGATGACGCTCGCGGACGCCTCGCCCTGCGAAGCTGCGTCCGCAGGCTGGGCCCCATCCGGGCGGCCTTCTTGGAACCAACTGGTCGCTACCACGATCCGCTGCACCAGTGCCTCGCGGCTTCCGGCATCGAGGTGACTCCAGCTCGGGCCGGTGAACGGGTCTTCCAACGGCGAACAGCCCGCCCGGCCTACGACAGGTAGTCCAGAAATGGGGCGTGAGCCCGCTGGTAGTCCGCCACCAGCTGCTGGGCCAGCTCATGGCGTTCCACCAAGGGATTGGCCGCTAGCGCCTTGACGGCCAGCGACCGCGAGCCCTGGAACGCGGCCCGTACCGTGATGCGCTCGAAATCCTTGACTCGAAGCAGCAGATCGCGGACCGCCTCCGGCAGGCGGCCTGCGGCGAGCGGCCGGGCGCCGTTGGAGTCGATCGCGCAGGGCACTTCCACGGCCGTGCCGAAGTCGAGATCCGCTATGGAACCTTGATTGGCGACATCCAGGGGCATGACCCTGGTCTGGTTGTGGTGGACGGCGCCTATGACGTCAAGGGCAATCCGCTCGTAGCCGGCCGCCCCCTGGTACAGACCCGCCCTCTCCTCGTCGACCCTTCCCTCGCTCAGGGCCTCCCCCGACTCGATCGCCATGTAGGAGGCGTTGCGCGTGGCGAGATAGAGATCGTACGCCTCGAGAACCCTGCGCTCGTCCCGGCCGGCCTCCGCCACATTGCGCAGCAGCTCGTTCCCGAGCTTCCGGATCAGTCCGCCACGCGTGTCCCCGGATGCGACCGTCCTGCGGAATGCCTCGCGAGTCCGGTAGTAGTAGAAGAGGTATTCGGTCGGAAGCAAACCGAGCGCTCTCAGGAACGACTTCGAGAACAGGGGAACCGGGTAAGTGCGGTCCAGCGCCTCGTCTGAGGCCAACAGGTCCCGGAGAACGTCGCGACCATCGACCACGACACCGCGGATCCAACCCAGATGATTGAGGCCAAGGTAGTCGAAGGACGCGGATTCCAGCCCGATCCCCAGCGCCTCGGCCACATGGAGGAACTGCTCCCTTGGGGTGTCGCACACGCCGATGCAACGGTCCGAGATGCCCTGCCGGATAAATGCCTCGGCCATGATCCCGACCGGATTCGTGAAGTTGATCATCCAGGCACGGGGAGCCAGTTCGGCCACCCTGCGACCGTAGTCCACTAGAACGGGGATCGTTCTCAGCGCCAGGGCAAATCCGCCAGGCCCGACGGTCTCCTGGCCCGGGAGGCCGTGCCTGAGAGCGATCCGCTCGTCCTGGACACGCCCGCCGATTCCCCCGACTCGAATGCTCGAGACCACGAAGGAACATCCTTCCAGTGCCTCCTCGAGGGACCGGGGCAGAGAGACACGAAGTTCCCCCCCGGCCCGTCGCGCCATCGCCTCGGAGATGCGGGCGATGATCTCGGCCCGCTCCCGATTCGTGTCGAAGAGGGACAGCTCCTCGACTGCAATCGCCGTGTCCCGCCGGAACAGGCCGTTGGTGAGCAGGGGAACCCGGACGCCCGCACCGCCGATGATCGTGAGTTTCATTCGCCCTTGCCCCCTGCGGTCCCCAGTCCCTTGAGCCGGCCAAGGAGACCGTCGAATTCCGCCCGGGTCGGCAGCGCCTTCACACCCCCCGCCGCTCGGGTCGAGAGTCCGCCGCAGATGTTCCCTGCGAGGAGGGAAGCCTCAAGAGCCTCCCCCGCCATCCATGCATGCAGGAATCCTCCGTTGAACGCATCTCCGGCCCCCGTGGTCTCGATCGCCTCCACCCTGATCGCCTCCACGTGAATCGGCGGACCCGCACCCCGGGAGCCGATCGCCCCTGATGCACCGCGCTTGATGACCACGGTACTGTGCGGGCGAGCGAAGTGCGCCAACGCATCTTGGGCCGATCCCGCCCCGCCATACCTGCGTGCCTCGTCATCGTTCAGGAACACGACGTCCAGCTCTCGGCACAGGTCGCGGAAGCCTCGCGAACCCCCCGCCGCAGGATCCCATCCGAGGTCCCACGAGACCGTCGAACCGCCCCTGCGCAATCGCCGGACCGCTTGGCGGAACGCATCCCAGGTCCGGGGAGTCAGCGCGAAATGGACATGTCTGGCCCGTCCCATGTTCGCCAGGGCCTCTTCACCAAGCAAGTGCTCTTCCACTGCGCGGCTGGTTCCGGGATAGGTCAGAAAATAACGGTCTTCGCGCGTCGAGACCGCGACCGAGACTCCGGACATCTCGTTCCGTCGGATCGGTGCCGAGGTGCATCGCACTCCGGACGCCTGCAGTCTGATCCGAGCCTCGCTGTCCAGCGCGGAGGCACCCCAGACGGTGATCAGTTCCGTCGGGCACCCCAGGCGGGCTGCAGCGGTGGCTGTGATTGCGGCACCACCACCGATCGAGATCGCGAAATCGTCCGTCTTGACTTCTCGGCCCAGGCTCGGAAGGCGTTGCAGGCCGGAGAAGATCAGGTCCGTGTAGAACTCGCCTGCGCATACGAGCTGTCCCGGTTTGGCGGCGGCTGCCATCATCCTTCAGGTCGACGATGAACCCGACCAGGCTCCTGCCCGCCTGGCGATAGCGACCCCAAGGGCGACGAGCCGTCAGGATGTCAGTGTATGGCATTCACAGTCTTGGCCCGATCCCGCCCGAGGGCGGTCCGGCGTAGTGGAGCGCCCCGACAGGACCTCTCGCCGGTCGCGGTCCGCTCGCCGTCCCGCAACCAGGCCAAGGGCGCACCTGGTGCTGCCCAGGGTCGTGACCACGGTGTCTCGCGCTGGCTGGAATGCAGGCTCCGTCACAGCCGGCTTCGGTCTGTGACGAATCGCAGAGGGCAGGCGGAGCGAATCCAACAACCGGGTTCGAGAACGCCTGCAACACTCCGATTGGCACCGGGCCGTCTGAGCGCCTTCGAGGCAGTGGGGAGGCAATGATCCGCCAGGTGCCACACGGCCCGGGCGTCGGAAGGTCCGTGCGCCGAGAGAAGTCGGCTGAGCACTTCAGCCGATCACAGCACTAGGAAGCCTTCCCGGCTTGCGGCTTGCGAGAGGCGAACATCGCTGCAAACCATATCGAGCGTTGGTGGGTCTTCTCGTGACGCAATCAGAGCGGCTGCCAGTTGCACGGCATCGGCTCCACGTAGCGGATGAACTCGGAGCAGACGGATTGCACGATTCCGCACACGCTGCACGGGCCGCACTTCGAGCCAGGTTGACGCAAGGAGCCTCAGCTCTTCCAGCGACCGTCCCAATGCATGGGCGTCGATCGCTCCCTCTCTATGCAGCCGATTCAGGGCCGAGGCGCACTCGATCCGACTTCCCCACCAAGTGATGACTGAGGGATCCGCTTGAAGGAGTTCCAGTCTCCGGGGGCTTTCTGATTCCTCGACCAGAAGCGACACCAAGGCCGAGGAGTCCCAGTACCTCACCTGTTCCCGTCCCTCTCCGCGGCGATCAGGCGGCTCGCAGTGCATCCTTCTGGAAGGCGCGGCCTGCGCCGGGAGACGAACGCCGCGAGGTCCAGCGAAGCCCGTGGCGGATCGGCCAGGTCCTGTTGCACCAACTCGGCTGCGGCTTCGTCGGTCAGCAGGTCCGCGTCGCACGGCCTGATTTCGGCGACAGGCTTGCCGCGATGGGTTACAAGCACAGTGTCACCACGGCGCACATTGCGCAGAAGGGCGCTGAGCGAGTTCTTGGCCTGGCTGACGCTGGCTCGTTTCATATAGCCATTATAGCCCGATCTAAATAGCCGGTTTCGGATGCTATTCAAGGCTCGTCCGGACACTGAGGCCGGGCCTTCCATTCTCTCCTAGCACAAGTTTGCCAAGTTGAAGTAAGTTGCACGTATAAGTCCTAGTGTTTGCAACAACATAAGCGCAGGCGCTATGGGCAACAGTTGGGTCTAAGCACTAGGGAAGTACTTCAAATGCCCCAACACGGTAAGCTCGGGCTAGGCAGGCAGCCTCGAGTGTCCGCGATCCCTTTCGTGGTTAAGTCTTCTACACTGGCGCAATTCCTAGGTCGGTTGTTGCAGAGGGAATCTCAGTCATCCGACCGGCAGGCCGGAGCCGAGTGAGAGCGTCTTTGCCCCACTGTCCCCTGCCGCCCGACCAGCACGTTCAAGCTCCCGCCTGCGTGGTCAGGAAGGCTCTCTCGGCGCCAAGCTGAACGGTTCCCGTGCAAACACCCGCCGCACCATCGGCTC
>JAPPMB010000155.1 GCA_028819255.1 Bryobacterales bacterium
CTCCGGGTGCAGCGTGACGCGGTCGTAGCGGCGCTTGAGCATGGTGGTCCAGACTGCCTCGGGCGGCAGCTCGTACTCGTCATGGAGGTCCGAAGCGGTGATTCCGGGGATGACGATGACGGGGGAGATGGGCATGGGTGCGGGCGCTGTCTGATGTTGTCGTAGTGGCGTCTGTTTTTGACGTTGCGAGTCGACGGGCGCCCCCGTCACCTTGCCTGAATTGACGTACCGATGGCTGGGCACCCCGACCTGCGGATCGCGACCATAAATGAGCCAGCTTCTGGCGTTACGCCAGCCCGTCTTACGTCGGGGCGGCCTCCGTCGTGACTGCGGAGACGCCTCCGGCCCATTCCCGGAAACGGCGCTTAAGCAGCTTCGGGTCACGGGACGCCTCGGCGAGCGTGCAGTCGGCGAGCTGCCGGCCATATCGCTCCAGCGTGCGCCTGCCGATCCCCGCCTGCCTGGCGAGCGCGTCCCACTTGACCTGGCGACGCTGTCGAAACGCCCAGAGGAGCACGGCCCAGTTCAGCAGCACCTTGGGACCGCACGCGAGAGGTACTCCCTGCCGCCAGTAACGGCGGAACGAGTCCGCCGAGAGCCCCACGCTGGATGCCAGGTCGGTGACCGACGTCTCGGGTCGCGTGGCGACGCGATGGCCGGAGAGGTTGCAGATGCGCCGGATGGCCTCGGCAACCGACTGGTGCGGCGCACTCGCGTCGAGGATCCGGCGCCCCAGCAGCCTGAGCGGATCGTCGTGCCAGGGTGCGATCTCCGTGAGTACGTCGACCAGCCGGTCGTCCACTTCTTCGGCCCACACCACGAGGATCCGCTCGGATTCGATCGCGCGGAGCCGCTGAAGACGGCCGATCGACAGCGGCGTGATCACGATGCACGAGGGGGCGAGAAGTCCCCCGCGAGACACCTCGCGGAGCCACTGCACATCTGTTGCGGAGCATCGGCCGAGACCGATGATCCCGACGTCCGCGTTCGCGAGGAGCGGGCCGAACTCACGACGGGACGCCGTGGGTTCCAGGGGCACATCCGCGAGCAGCTTCTCGACCGTCTCCCGAAGGGCGCGCGTCTCGTGATACAGCGGGATCATGGAGCGCCTTCGAGGATTGGAAAACCACGTGGCCACATCAGTTTCATTGTGCAATGGGCCTATTCACAATATAACGAACTGGGGTGTGAACCTGTCGTGGCCATGCAGCGATATATTGTGGCGATACCGTGTATTTCGTCGGGGAAGCAACGTTGAACGGCATCGACGAACTCAGGCGCCGAAACGAGGCGCTCCAAGAGCGAATCTCCAGGCTGACGGCGGCGATCCTGCGCGTCAGCGCAAGCCTGAACCTCGATACCGTTCTGCAGGAGATCGTGGACAGCGCCCGCGCCCTGACCGGCGCCCGGTACGGGATCATCATGACCATGGACGACGGGGGACGACTGCAGGACCTCGTCTCCTCCGGTCTGTCGAAGGAGGAACTCCAGCGGGTGTTGGAATGGCCCGAGGGGCAGCGGCTCTACGAACACCTGCGCAGTCTCTCCAAGCCGCTGAGAGTGGCGGACCTGCCTCGCTACCTTGAGTCACTGGGCCTGGCCCCGGTCACCTGGCGGTCAAGGACCTTGCAGGTGACCCCGATTTACCACCGGGGCGTGCACGTGGGCAGCTTCCTCCTCGACAACAAGGAGGGAGGCCAGGAATTCACCGACGCGGACGAAGAAACCCTGGTGCTGTTCGCGTCACAGGCGGCGGTGGCCATCGCCAACGCCCGCGCCTATCGGGACGAACACCTGGCTCGGGCCCGTCTGGAGGCGCTGATCGAAACTTCACCGGTCGCCGTTGCAGTCCTGGACGCCCGGACGGCCGAGTTCACGGTGTTCAACCGGGAGGCGAGGGCGCTCGGCGAGCGCCTCGGCCCTTCGCTTACGGACGTGCTCGATGGGATGACGTGCCGGTTCAGTGACGGGCGTGTGATCGTCCTGGGCGAGTCCCCCTTGGCCGAGCAACTCGGCGGGGCCGAGTGGATACGCGCCGAAGAGGTCGAGTTCGTGGTGCCCGACGGCCGGAGCGTCAAGGTGTTGATCAACTCCACCCCGGTCCGGGGCAAGGACGGCGAAGTCGAGTCGGTCATTATCACCGCACAGGATCTGGCGCCGCTGGAGAAGCTGGAGCGCTCGCGGACCGAGTTCCTCAGCCTGGTCAGCCACGAGCTGCGCGCACCGCTCACCTCCATCAAGGGCGCGAGCACGACCCTGCTGACGGCGTCGCCCGAGCTGGATCCGGCCGAACAGCGCGAGTTCGCCCGCATCATCGACGAGCAGGCCGACCAAATGCGCGGCCTCATCGGCGATCTTCTGGACACCGGGCGCATCGATTCGGGCACGCTGTCGATCAAACCGGAGCCGTCCGCGGTGGGAGCTCTGGTCGACCGAGCGCGGAATACCTTCGGGAGCGGTGGCCGCCGGCACGCCATCCTCATCGACCTGCCTCCGGACCTGCCCCTGGTGATGGCCGATCGCCGGCGCATCGTCCAGGTGCTGAACAATCTTCTCACCAACGCCGCCCGGCACTCGCCGGAGTCGACCCCTATCCGCGTCAAGGCGGTGCGCGACGGCGTGCACGTCGCCATCTTAGTGTCCGACGAAGGCCGGGGCGTCGAGCCGGAGCGGCTGCCGTACCTGTTCAGCAAGCACGCCCGCGGCGACGGCGACGACGCGGCGGTGCGCCAGGGGCTGGGGCTCGCCATCTGCAAGGGGTTGGTGGAGGCGCATGGAGGGCGCATTCGAGCCGAAAGCGCCGGCGTGGGCCGGGGCGCGTGCTTCACCTTCACCGTGCCGATTGCCGAGGAGATGCCACCCGACCGCGGTCGCGGGGCTGCCGCGGGCGAGGCCTGGGAAGGGCGCGAGAGCACACGCATTCTCGTCATCGACGATGACCCTCGGATGCTGCGCTTCGTTCGCGATGCCCTCTCGCGGGCCGGCTTCGTGCCCCTCGTGACGGGTGATCCGCTGAACCTGCCACGCCTCATCCGGGCGGAGAGGCCCGCACTCGTGGTGCTCGACCTGATGCTTCCCGGCGGCGACGGGATCGAACTGATGGAGCAGCTCCCCGAGCTCTCCGAGCTTCCGGTCGTCTTCATCTCCGGCTACGACAGGGACGAGACCATGGCCCGGGCACTCGAGGCCGGTGCCGCCGACTACATCGTCAAGCCCTTCTCGCCCACGGAACTCGTCGCGAGGGTCCGGGCGGCGCTGCGCGGGCGCGCCGAGGCCGGACCTTTCGAATCCGGCGACCTCCGCATCCGCTACGACCGGCGCGAGGTGACCCTGGCGGGGCGCGAAGTCGAGCTCACGGCCACCGAGTTCGAACTGCTGCGGGTGCTCTCGGTCAATGCGGGCCGGGTCGTGACGACGGGCACCCTACTGCGCCGGATCTGGAATCGCGGCCGCGGGGGTGATTCCGAGCCGGTGCGCACTTTTGTGAAGAAGCTCCGGCGCAAGCTCGGCGACGACGCGGCAGACCCCGCCTACATCTTCACCGAGCGAGGGGTTGGGTACCGCATGGCGGAGGCTGGGGAGGGGTGAGGGCGGTGGCGCCGACAACAGCCTGCTGGCGGCTCGGGACACCAGGGCAGACTGGGGGCACGGCGTGATCGCCAATAGATACGGGACTCTGCGGCTCCTTCTTGTCCTTGCTCTGAGCCTGTCCTGCGGGGATGCTCCGGCTACCGAGCCGACTCCCCCGGTCCCGCCTGTGCCAACGACCGTGGTCCTGACGCCCGAGAACGTTGTGTTCACGGCGCTCCAGGAGACGTTGCGACTGACGCCGGAAGTGCGCGACCAGCAAGGCCGGGTCATGTCCGGGGTTGCCGTGGCCTGGTCGAGCAGCAACACCGGTTTGGCAACCGTCAACGCCACGGGGCTTGTGACCGCAGTGGCCAACGGGACCGCCACCATCACGGCGACGGCGGGCCCGGCGTCGAGCACCGCAATGGTGACGGTGGCGCAAGCAGTTGCCACGGTCGCGGTCACGCCTGCAACCGACACGTTGCTGACGGGCGACACGCTTCGGCTGGCAGCTGCGGCGACGGATGCGAACGACCATGCGGTGGCGGATGCCGAGTTCGCGTGGGTGTCGAGCGACACGCTGGTCGCGGTCGTGGACGATGCGGGTCTGGTGACCGGGGTCGGGGCGGGCGCGGCGGAAGTCACCGCCACTGCGGCAGATGGTGAGGCATCGGCCGGAGCGGTTATCACGGTGATGCAGTTCGTTGATTCAGTCAGCGTATCGCCATCCGCCGCCACGGTCACGGTGGGCGACACGCTTCGGCTCGTTGCGGAGGCGTTCGACGCGAACGCGCACCGGATCGAAGGCGCGGAGTTCGATTGGTCGTCGAGCGATTCGTCGGTGGCCACGGTGGATGGTTCGGGGCTGCTGCGGGGTGTTGCCGAAGGCGTGGCGTCGGTCACTGCCACCGCTGGAAGCGCGCGTGGCACAGCGGAGGTCACTGTGGTCCCTAGGCGCAAACCGGGCCCGGGTTTGGATATCTTCGACTTCCCGATGCGAGCCATCGCGATCTCGGGCAACTGGGGCACCAATCGAGACGTTGTGCAGGCCTGGGAGGACAGAGGGAGCACCGGCTCGCTCATTCCCCTGGAATACGTTGCCTGGCTCCGCGGGCTGCATGTGAACTGGATCCTGATTTCGGTAGCTCTCCACTACGAGGACAGCATGGACAGCTCGGTCTCGCGCGAGACAGGCCGGGACCGGAACGTTCCTACGTGGCGGGATGGTTCGCTGCGACAGGTGATCCGCGAGTTTCGAAGCCATGGCTTCGAAGTGTACATGACCTTGGCGTTCGAAGCCCACGAGGCCGAGGTTGCCGCTCGCCCGCTCAGCCGACACCTGCTCGGAGATCCAGCCCCGCGGGATACCGGGGGCGCTCCTCCCGATGAAGGCTGGCGTGGTCGGATTACGCCCGCCAACTGGCCGTGGCGTCCCGACCACCCGGACCATGACCGCTTTGTGGGCGAGTTCTGGCGAACGTATGCGGACAATGCCGTGCACTTTGCCCATATCGCCGAGCAGGAGGGAGTGGCCCTCTATTCGCTCGGAACGGAGACGGACCGCCTGTTCCGGTCGCGCCCCGATCCAGATGACGAGGCCCGGCCTGAGTCCGGCTACATGCACAACGACTTCGGCGATGAACTCCGTGACATGGTGAGCCGCGTGCGTGCGGTGTATTCCGGCCGGCTGACCTACGACATGCATGCCAACGCGCTGATATATGCCGACTACCACGGAAGCGGATCGGGCGCCGGTCACCTCTGGGAAGACCTTGACCTCGATATTGTGGGAATCAGCGGGTGGTTTCCGCTCACGGCCAGCGCGCCGACATCGGTACTTGGTGTACCGGAACTGCAGGCGAGCTACGAGGGCATCTTCCACGACTACCTGATGCCGCTTGTCAACCGGAATCCTGGGCGCGCGATAGTGTTCACCGAGTACGGCTCGATGGATGTCGTGGAAGCACCGGCCGATCCCTCCCTGGGCGCGCGCCACTCGGAAGAACGGGTTTTCGTGGACGCGAACCGAAACGGATTCGATGACGGCGAGGAGACCCAGGCCAATATCTTCGAGGCGTTCTTCGAGACCACCGCACGCTATCCGGGCCTCGTCAACGGCGCCTTCTTCTGGGACAACTGGATCGCCACGGATGCGATGTGGGCCGACTACTGGCTCGACAGGCGGAGCTTCGCCGTGCGAGGCAAGCTGGCGGAGGCGGTTGTGAGGGACGCCTACGCCCGTCTGGCTGGAGCCACGCGGTAGGAGCTTGCCATGTCTTTCCCAACTGTGGCCCCTTCCAGGCATCCGATGAGCCGGCACCGAACCATCCTCCAGCTATGCGCGGTGCTCGCCGCGGTGGTCTTGGCGAACGGATGCGGAGACGGTGGCGACCCCTCCGAACCTGAGTTGGCCCGTCCGACAACGGTCACGGTCAGCCCCGCGGCGGCGGAACTGACCGCGCTGGGCGCAAACGTCCATTTGTCGGCGCGGGTGCTCGATCAGAACGGCCAGGAGATGGCGGCAACCAACGTGGCTTGGTCGAGCAGCAGCACCGCCGTGGCAAGTGTCAATGCTACGGGACTTGTGACCGCAGTGGCCAACGGGACCGCCACCATCACGGCGACAGCGGGGCAGGCGTCGAGCACCGTAACGGTGACGGTGGCGCAAGCAGTGGCCACGGTCGCGGTCGCGCCGGCAACCGACACACTGTTGACGGGCGACACGCTTCGGCTGGCGGCGGCGGCGACGGATGCGAACGGCCATGCGGTGGCGGACACCGAATTCACGTGGGTGTCGAGCGACACGCTGGTAGCGGTCGTGGACGATGCGGGTCTGGTGACCGGGCTCGGGGTGGGCGAGGCGGAGATAGTGGCCACTGCGGCGGGGGTGTCGGCCCGGGCCATCTTAGCGGTTGTTGCTCCGGTACCGACAACCGTGTCAGTGACGCCGGACACGGTGGTCCTGACGGCTATCGGACAGGCCGCCCAGGTCGCGGCTGAGGTGCGCGATCAGGGGGGGCGCGTGATGGTCGGAGCCAGAGTGTCCTGGTCGAGCGCCGACACGATGGTCGCCGAGGTTGACTCGACCGGGTTGGTGGCGGCTGCGGGAGGTGGCACTACAGTGGTCACCGCGGCGGCGGGCGAAGCAGTGGCCGCAGCGGTCGTGATGGTGATGCAGTCTGCAGATTCAGTCGCCGTATCGCCATCTGCCGCCACGGTCACGGTGGGCGACACGCTTCGGCTCGTTGCGGAGGCGTTCGACGCGAACGCGCACCGGATCGAAGGCGCGGAGTTCGATTGGTCGTCGAGCGATTCGTCGGTGGCCACGGTGGATGGTTCGGGGCTGCTGCGGGGCGTTGCCGAAGGCGTGGCGTCGGTCACTGCCACCGCTGGAAGCGCGCGTGGCACGGCAAAGGTCACGGTGGTTCCCCGGCGCAAACCAGGTCCGGGCCTCGGGATCTTCAACTTCCCGATGCGGGCCATCGCGGTCTCGGGCTATTGGGGAACGAACCGGGAAGTCGTACAGCCCTGGGAAGACGGTGGCCGGCAAGGGCCTGTCCTCCCTGCCGAGTTCATCGACTGGCTCCGAGGCATGCACGTCAACTGGGTCCTGATCTCGGTCGCGCTTCACTACGAGGACAGCATGGACAGCTCGGTTTCCCGGAAGACCGACCGAAGTCGCAACGTCCCGACCTGGCGGGACGAGTCGCTCCGGCAAGTCATCCGCGAGTTCCGGGACCATGGATTCGACGTATACATGACCTTGGCTTTCGAGGCTCATGAAGCCGAGGCTTCGGCCCGGCCTCTCCACCGCGGGCAGCTTGGAGATCCGGCGCCTCCGCACACCGGCGGCGTGCCGCCGGGCGATTGGGGGGTGCTGATCAAGCCGGAGAATTGGCCGTGGCGAACCGACCACCCGGATCACCAGCGATTCACCGCCGAATTCTGGGAGACCTATTCAGACCAGGCCGAGCACTTCGCCTCCATAGCGGAGGATGCGGGAGTTGCTCTCTTCTCTCTGGGGACCGAGACGGATGCGCTGTTCCGCACGCGGCCCGATCCCGGCTACATGATCAACGACTTTGGGGATGAGTTGCGGTCCATGGTGGACCGCGTGCGTGCGGTATACTCCGGCCGCCTGACCTACAACATGCACTACAGCACGGTCATGTACGCGGACCACTACGGCCGGGGATCGGGCGCCGGCCATCTTTGGGAGGATCTTGACCTCGATGTCGTCGGAATCAGCGGGTGGTTTCCCCTCACGGAGAGCGCCCCGACCACCGTTCTCAGTGTCCCCGAACTACAGGCGAGCTACGAGACCATCTTCCAGGAGTATTTAGCACCGCTTGCTGGTCGGAATCCAGGGCGGGCGATAGTATTCACCGAATACGGGTCCATGGATGTGGTCGAAGCTCCAGCGGACCCGAGTTCCGGCGAACGGCAATCGGAACTCAAGACACTGGTCGATCGGAACCGAAACGGGCTGGATGACGGCGAGGAGACTCAAGCCAACATCTTCGAAGCGTTCTTCGAGACCAGCGCACGCTATCCGAGCCTCGTCAACGGCGCCTTCTTCTGGGACAACTGGATCGCCACGGATGCGATGTGGGCCGACTACTGGCTCGACAGGCGGAGCTTTGCCGTGCGCGGCAAGCTGGCCGAGGCGGTTGTGAGGGACGCCTACGCTCGCTTGGCTGGAGCCAGGCGGTAGGCGCTGTGCCAAGGTGCGTGCTCCATCGCAGCGGCGATCCACCCGGTGCGATTCCCCAACGTGCCGGGCTCCGCGCCTCGCTGGGTCAGTTTGCACGGCGCAGTCCCACTATCCGACTGTCCCAGATGATAGATCCCCCAATTTGGGAGGCTGTCAAGAGCACTTGCGTCACTCCGGTCCTGATCGAATGGCCTACTAGGGGGGGCTCCCGCCTACTCTCACGGAGGCGTATCGATCCGGTGTGGGAGTCGTCCCTCGGACCGGTCGTCGGAGAACGAAGACTTCGAAAAATGTCTGATATTGACGTATTAGACGCGCGTTATTGACGTATTGCGAATCGGACTCTCATCCTTTCTCTTTGCTAGTAGCCGTAGCGAGCACCCCGTCAATTGCTGGGGCAGGAGGGCGAGTTCCATCATGCAGGATTCCGGCACTGCCATCATGCTCCAGCCAGTATCTGCTCCGAGACTCGACTTGCGGCTGTCGGAGGGGAACTGATGCGCCCGGCCCGTCAACTCACCGGACCGTGCGGCTGGTGGATCGCGTCAGCGATGTTGGCCATCTCGCTGGTAGCGCGGCCTGCCGCCGCTCAGGACTGCGCTGTTGGGCCTGACGATTGGGACGACGTGCAGCTTTTCCGCCGCTGCCTGAGTGAGGAAGGGCCGGATCGGTGGGGTGCCCCCTCAGGCAACACGATACTGCACAACGCGGCCGCCAATACGAACAACCCAACAGTCGTCCGACTGCTCTTGGATGCCGATGCCGACCCGAACGCGATGAATGACCGGGGGGAGACGCCGCTTCACCGGGGTGCTACGAACAGCAACCCGGTCGTCATCTCTCACCTTCTTTCCGCCGGCGCCAACCCGAACGCCATGGACAACGATGGCTACACGCCGCTGCATTACGCCGCCGCTCAGAGCGGGAATGCGCGCGCGGTCACGAGGCTGCTGGGCGCTGGGGCGGATCCGCTGGTCGAGAGCAACGACGGGCGCACCCCTCTGCATTCCGCGCTGCGTTACGCTGCCGACCGAGGCGTTGTCCTGGAACTCGTGGAGGCGGGCGCCGCCGAGAACCTGACGTTCCTACAGATGGCCGTTCTCGAGGGCGACTCGGCGGCGGTGAGCCTGTTGCTCGCCGGAGCAGGTGATCCGAACGCGGCGGATGCATATGGCTGGAGTGCCCTGCACTTCGCCGTTCCGCTGGCCGGATCGGGAGTCGTCTCCGCCCTGCTTGCGGCCGGAGCCGATCCTAACGCGCGCACCGTGGGCGGTGCCACCGGACTTCATCTGGCGGCGCGTCAGGCCACGCTGGACGTGGTTGCAAATCTCGTCGACGCCGGCGGAGACCCGAACGCAAGAGACGGCGATCTGGAAGAAGCTCGGACACCGCTTCACTACGCAGCCCTCTCGAGCGACGATCCTTCTGTGGTTCTCGTCCTCCTTAGAGCCGGTGCGGATCCGTCGGTGAGGGACGCCAACGGGCAGCGGCCAGTCGACTTCGCCAGAGAGAACGACGAGATCACCGGAAGCAGCGCGTACCGCCGGCTCCTGGCGAGTCAGCCGAATCCTTTGGTGGCGGGCCGGTCAGCCACAGGCAATCTCGCGTCAGCGGATGGAGTTCGGTGGGGTGGGCAATACTACGACGAGTGGAGCTACTCGGCGATGGTCGGCCAGCGCATCGTGGTCACCATGGAGTCCGAACAGATCTTGGCCCGTCTGCGGGTGCTACGTAGTGACGGGACCGAATTGCAAGTCGAGGAGGATGTCGGCTACAGCGATGATTCCGGGTTCAATACTGAAGTCAGCTTTCGAGCCCCGACAACCGGGCAATACACGATCCTCGCGACGAGCGCTATCGCCGAGGAGACCGGTCGATACACGATCCGGGTGGAGCGGTCAGCGGGCGGAGTAGGGCCAGGCCCCAATGGCAATCCTACCGGAGGGGCACCGTGAGACGACCGCAATCCAACCGCCCGATCGTGAGCCTCCTGGCTCTCGCTCTTGCGCTCGCCGCGACCTCCCTTCCTGCCGCTGCCCAGTCCGGCTCCGAAGCGGTCGTCTGCGTCGGGAGCGAAAGACGGACCCTCGCGACCAACCCGATCCGCAGGGTCTACACGGAAGACATGGAGATCGTGTACCGGATCGGGGTGGACATCGGCCAGCGCGACCAGGTCGAGCGCGATCTCAGCTCCGACCTCGGCTCCCATCCCGAGGTGTGGTGCGCGTGGTCCGATCCTGGGGACGATCACGCCGTGATCGTCAGCTACACGGGCGTCATCCGCCAGGATCTGACCGTGGACCCGGAGGACCCGAGGTTCCAAGCCTTCAGCGTGGGCTTCGGTCCGGATTTCGATGCAGCCGAAACCCAGGCCACGACGATCAACCAGCGCTTCAGCAGCCAGAGCGATGGCAGCGGCTATGAAGTGCTGTTGAGGGAGACGTGGGGTGTTGCGGAGGGAGTGGTAAGGGCGGTCGGTGTACCGGAGCCTAACCGGCCCGATGGGCCGATCTGCACGGGGAGAGCATCCTCCGAGGGCTGTTGGATGGAAATCTCCGACCGGCTTGGCTGCTACCTGTGGAATCCCTACCCGCAAGACGATGAGACGGTGGAATGGAGCGGCGAGTGCTCAGAGGGGTTGGCCCAAGGCAGGGGGGAGACCACATGGTATGAGAATGATGTGGTCTCCGAGACGGACATTGGACCTCGCCTGGGTGGCAAATCCGAAGGTTTTTGGATCATTAGTTATCCGGATGGTGCCCGGTCGGAGGGCTCCTTCGTGGGCGGCAAGCGTCATGGCGTATGGTCCTTTTTCTGGGTGGATGGCGACGTCAGGCGGGAGGTAGGGCCGTTCGTAAATGGCGAACGCCACGGCACTTGGACTGCATACGACGCATCGGGGACTGCAGTGGGGACGACTCGTTTCGAGAGCGGCAGACGCGTTAGTGGATTCGAAGATGCAGTTGTGTTGAAGTCGTCCGACGCCGGCTCCTTTGTGCTGAGTGTTGCATCCTGCTTAGGCATCGTGTCCGAGCCAACTTTGAGGTGGGGGTGAGCGTGTCCGTACAGGCAACTCTCGCTACCAGCCGCGAGGACGGCCGGCGGTTCGTCTCGAGGCTAATCGCAGGGATCCTCCTGCTTCTCATCCTGTATGTTGCTGCGCACATCCCTAGGTACGACGGAGACGAACAGCTCGTAGCGAACCTAGTTCAGGTTGACTCCACCGGCATCGCTGCACTTCTGGACGAGCAGGGGATTCGGTGGTGGGTGGGAGGCGCCCGTGCGGACGATGTGATCGAGAGCATGATCAGCCGCAACGAGAATATTCGACAGACCCGCGCTAGCGTCTCCCGTTTGGTCGAGTCGTTGGTTGTGAGAACTCCGCGTCACCCGATCAGGCGGGGCGATCTCGGTGGAGTCATACGATACGGACTCGACCTAGGGCATCTGGCCCAAAGCGGTGACTACTCTGGGCTCGCGCGGGAGTTGACGCTGTTGGAGAGTTCGAGACTCGCGCCCAGCACGCTGAGCCATAGTCCCAGCTTAGCGCGGGGAATCGACAATCTGCAAATCGAGGTGAGCCAGTTGGAGGACCTCAAAGCGGAGCAACTCAATGAGCTCGTGGGCCTTGGTCCTCCCACGTTCAGTCGGATGTTCTTCTGGACAACCCCCACACTCTCGATTGTCGAGGTCCTGTTCTTCGCACTTTTTGGCGTCCTCACCAACCTCTTGGTAAACTCGGCCGAGTTTCTTCGCAAGGGTGAGTTTCGGCCTGCCGAGCGATGGGTGGCCTACACCAAGCTCGTCTACGGGCCAGTGTTGGCCGTGATCCTAACAACTGCCATGGTGATGGGCTGGTTCGATGCCGGAGGTTACAACGTGAGGGTGTATACACTACCGTTGCTGGGGTTTGTTTTCGGATACGCCTCCCGCCGGGTCGTTACGCTCTTCGATGAACTTGTTGGTCGCATCTTGGGATCGGTTGGAACTGCGGTTCGGGAGGGTCCCGAGGCCACCGCGCTGAAGAGGCGCCAATACCTGGACAGCAGGAGACTCACACAGGCTGCATCTAGCATCGATGATCTGCGCGGGAAGGCCAAGGAGTTAGCCTACGAGTATCTGAAGACGGGAGCCATCGAACTGGAGGCCAGGTCATGAGACGCAGACTCGCCGTGCTCACCTGTCTGGTTGTCTTACTCGGTGGCTGTGCCTCGAATCCCCAAGCTGTTCGGCTTTCCTCGATGGCGGTAGCGGTGGAGCAGGATCTCGCGCGGCAACAGGCAGAGTCTCTCGACCAGTTCTCGAGATTCGTATCCGATGTCGAAGTACAATTCCGTGCACTCGAGGAAAGGCTAGAGACCCGGAGTGCCGATATTGAGCGTTTGATCGACCGATTTGCGCGGGAACGCGGGCACCACATCCGTTACGAGACGTTAACTCAGTTCGATGAACAGGCGTTCGCTCTGTTGACCGACAGTCTCCCGCAAGTTATCGAGGCAGTGTATTGGGAGCGGATCAATCCGCGCATTGATGAGGCCACCACCCGTCGGAATACGCTTCTAGCCCGGATTTCTCACACGAGCCGATTGGCGGGCAAGCTGACGGATCCGTGT
>JAPPMB010000027.1 GCA_028819255.1 Bryobacterales bacterium
CGGAGATAAGATGTCGATTTATTCAGATTGGGCACTCAGGTCAGTAATTCCCTAAGGAATCGGTTGACCGCCCGGTCGTCCAGATCCTTCAATCCAATGCGAGGTAGAGGTGCATCGTCCCAGGTTCTTCCGTAGCGCTCGTGCAGCAACCGACTCAGGCATCTGGCTGCCGCATTGCGCTTGATCAGCGCCCTCCTGCTCGTATTCAAATATGTCCCGTCCATATGGCCAGTTCCGCACGACCAGCGAGCGGTCGATTCCACAGGCGGCTGAGTACCGAGTGTCCTCGTTGGTCCACCGGCACAGCTCACCCCGGCACTCGAAACCGAAGTGCCAATCGACCACGCCTTCGTGGAGAAGGAGGGATTCGCGACGGCGAAGTCGAACCGCGTGAGACGTTCCGGCACGTCCGTGAGCTGCAGGGCGGCAAGCGTGTTGCCTTGCTTGATCTCGGCGGTCGCACGTCCGTGGAGGATCGAGTTCATGCGAGCCATCGTCCGCGTTGCGACGTCCCTCTCCTGCCCGTAGATGGTCAGCCCGTTGGGGGCTTCGTCAGCGGCCTTGACGAGGAGCGAGCCGGAGCCACAGGTCGGGTCGTCGGCCGCGCGACCCGGTCCGGTCTCCGGCCCGACCGCAATCACCAATCATCTGGGCCTTCACCCTCCCGCTGCCGCCCCGTCGTCTTGCCGCGCGAGGTCACACATGCACCTACACTCCCGGACCGGCGGCCACATCGAGGTGCTCGGCTCAAGAACGACGGGCGCACGCCAATCTGCGCCGCACGGAACACAAGTCCGCATGCTGTCCAACAGCCTCGGAAGTACTTCCCACAGGAGGTCGGATACAATCGCGGTTATGGCAAAACTCGGATTCTTGGGCTTGGGACTCATGGGCAGGCCCATGGCCGAACACCTGTTGTCGGCGGGCCACGAAGTCGCTCTCTGGAGCCACACCAACTCCAAGGCGAAGGAACTCGCGGACACGAGCGAGGCTGGGCACCACTGCGCGACGCCCGAGGGAGTCGGTGCCTTCGCTGACTGCATTTTTCTCTGTGTCGGGAACTCGGCGATGTCCGAAGAAGTCCTGACCGGGGAAGACGGAGTCCTGTCGGGGACCGGTGAAGGAACCGTCGTCGCGGACTGCTCGACGATCGGACCGAGCACTGCCCGGCGTATCGCAGCGAAATTTGAGGCGAAGGGGGCGCACTATCTGGACTCCCCGTGCACCGGCTCGACGCCAGGCGCCAAGGGAGGAACCCTCACCTTCATGATCGGGGGGGACGAGCAGGTCTTCGAGAGGGTCCGGGCCTTCTTCGAATGCATGGGCACCAACCTCTACTACTGTGGCGGCCAAGGCATGGGACTGCACGCGAAACTCTCGCAGAACCTGGTGCTGGCCAACACGCTGCAGGGGTTCGTCGAAGGCATGGTGCTGTCCACGAAGGCGGGCGTGCCGCCGGATCTGATGTTCGAGATCCTGGACAACTCAGCCGCAAAATCCGGCCTGATTGCATTCAAGGCGCCCGCCGTCTTCAGTCGGAACTTCAACGCGGCGTTTCCGCTCAAGTGGATGCGCAAGGATATTGGCCTCATGCTCGAATCCGGCCGCGAGCTGGGTGTGCCCCTGCCATCCACCGCCCTTGTGCATGAGCTCTTCGGCGCTGCGGTGGCCAAGGGCTATGGCGACGAGGACATCATCGCGGCATTCAAGATGTTCGAGGAACTCGCTGGAGTCGTGGTCGAAACCTGAGGTCACAATGGCCGACCCGTATCGGCGGCCGTCGCCGGTGTGCCGGCGAAGTGGGAGCACGGCCCGACAGTCCGGGGCTTGCTGACGGATTCTCGAATACACGTAGCAAGTCGTAAGGCGGCGGACAGGCGGCCGATTCCTGTGCCCAAAGGTTTCTGTCGGCTTGTGGTTCGACCAACCCTCGCCAAGCTCCGCGGCCTTGGGACGCTTGGCCGAACACCTTTGGCGGTCGGTGTGGTGCTGGCTGGGGCGGTGCTCACGGCGGGCGGCATGTGGGCCAGCTTCGCGGTGGATCGCTCGGCTGCGGGGTGCGTTGTGCAAGCTGGCAGCGTGAATCGGGGCGCCGGAGTTGCGGGTCGGCCTGTCCGAGCAGCGGGAGGCGACTGGCCTGAGTCCCGACGCGAGGGACGAGTGTGCCGCGACTGGCGGACGAGCGGCCGACAACCCGCTGGTGCGGCGGGAGTGTCAGTGGGCCTGAAAGACCCGCTCAAAGATCGCGTCCACGTTGCGCAGCTGTCGCTCCAGCGAGAATGCGCGTTCGTAGTCCCCACGGTCCAGGACGCCGCGAATGTCCGGATCTTCATCGACGAGGTCTCGGAAGCTCCCGTCTTCCTCCCAAGCCCTTAGTGCGTTGCGCTGGACCCAGCGGTAGGCCTGCTCACGCAAGACGCCCTTGGACGCAATCTCCAGCAGCAGCTGGCCGGAGTAGACGAGACCGCCGTTCGACTCGAGATTCCTGGCCATCCGCTCCGGATACACGAGGAGGCGCCGCACCAGACTGCAGATCTTGGAAAGCATGTAGTCGACGAGCGTCGTCGAATCAACCAGGATCACCCGCTCCACAGAGCTGTGCGAGATGTCGCGCTCGTGCCACAGGGCGACGTTCTCAAACGCCACGCCGGCGTTTCCGCGCACCACGCGCGCAAGACCGCTGAGGTTCTCCGAGACGATCGGGTTCTTCTTGTGCGGCATGGCGGAGCTGCCCTTCTGCGCCTTGGAGAAGTACTCCTGAGCCTCCCGGACCTCCGTGCGCTGCAGGTGCCTCACTTCCACGGCGATCTTCTCGATGGTCGCGGCTATGTTCGCCAGCACCGAGACGTAGTGCGCATGGCGGTCACGCTGGATCACCTGGTTGGAGATCGCGGTCGCCTGGAGACCGAGCCTGTCGCAGATCATTTCCTCCGCGCGCGGGCTGATATGCGCCAGGGTCCCGACAGCTCCCGAGAGCTTGCCGACCCGCATCTGTTCTCGAGCGGCATCGAACCGTTCGATGTGGCGGCCGACCTCGCTGTACCAGTTGGCGAGCTTCAAGCCGAAGGTCGTGGGTTCGGCATGCACTCCGTGGGTGCGCCCGACCATCACTGTGTTCTTGAACTCGAACGCTCTCTCCCGCAGGATCCCGTGCAGTTCGGCCAGCTGCTCCGCAATGGGCTCCGACGCCTGCTTGAGGAGGAGGGCCTGGGCCGTGTCGACGATGTCGTTCGATGTGAGACCGTAATGCAGCCAGCGCGAGTGCTCCGCCTGGCCGGCGGCCGCCATCTTCTCCGACACGGAGGTCAGGAACGCGATGACGTCGTGTCGAACCTCGGCCTCGATGGCGTCGATCCGCGAAACCTCGAAGTCGGCGTGCCTTCGAAGGGACTTGGCCGATTCCGTCGGCACCTCGCCGAGATCTGCCAATGACTCCGACGCCGTCAGCTCGACCTCCAGCCACTGGCGGTACTTGTTCTCGTCGGACCAGATGCGAGCCATGCCGGGCCGCGTATAACGAGCAATCATTGCCCTAGTTTCTCGCAGAGTCGTCACGCGCCCGGGGCAAACACGAGCCGTCTGCGCCTGCCACCCGGCGGGCGGTCCGGAGGCAACGGATCGTACCATGGGAGCGGCAACGGCGCACAGCCCCGTACCGCGAGGCCCGGGTCGGTCTTCTCAAGTGCCCAAGGGCGTCGCAGCCGGATTGCATGCGCACATGACGGACCTCAAGCGGGGTGAGTTCGGCAAGGGCCGCCGAATCGCGTGCATCTTGACCTCGGTGCTCGCGGCGGCCGCCATGACTGCCGGCGCCGAGACCTTCGCCATCCTCCAGGACGGCGACATCTCGGCCTGGCAGGAGAAGCGCTTCCACGGAAGGACCGTCTACACGACGGCAGGCGTTGACGGCCGGACCGGACTGCGGGCCGACAGCGAAGCATCCGCTTCCGGTCTGTTCCTCAGAGTCCGTGTTGATCTCGAGCGAACCCCCATCCTTCGTTGGAGCTGGCGTGTCGAGGCACCGCTGAACCCGATCGACGAGCGGACTCGCGGGGGAGACGACTACAGCGCCAGACTCTATCTCGTCAGCAGGCATCCGCTGGCCTTCTGGAGAACGAAGGCGGTCAACTATGTCTGGTCGAGCTCGCTCCCGAAGGGCGAGACCTGGCCGAACGCCTATGCCGGCTCCGTGCGAATGGTCGCGCTGCGCTCCGGGCGTGAAGATGTCGGAACGTGGGTCGAGGAGCGACGTGACGTGCGGACCGACTTTCTCAGGCTCTTCGGAAAGCGAACCCGATACGTTGACGCGGTCGCGGTCATGACCGATACCGACGATTCCGGCGGAAGTGCAGTGGCCCATTACGGTGACATTCAATTCACCAGCGAGTAGCCTGCTGATCACGCTTGCCCGCGGACCGGCGCCAGCGAGCGGGGACCGGCGACGCGCCGCACCCTGGCGGTTTCCCGCACATTGGACGAGTGCAGCTTCCCGAAGGCCTTCACCGGTGTCCCGACAACGGGCGGCGACAGGTGTTTCCTGCCACCAGCGACGGTCTCAGGCGGTATCCTATTGGTAAGGGCGACGAGCCCCCAGGCGAGGGCTCGGGCGTTTGAGTTGCGCCCCCTGTTCGGAGTGTCGGCGGGGCCCGGAATCTCATGGCGTTGAAGTTTCGCATCGGCGGGACGCCTTGGCGGATCCTGTGGCTCGCCTCTCTGCTGCTTGCCGCATCCGGCCTCGGCGTTGCCGGCCAAGCTGCGGAAGCCGGCACAACCAGCGAGGTGCTTCCGGATGCGCCAGGCGGTCGGGGCGATGCCGGAGACGAGTTGGGCGTGGTGGCCCCTGAGAACGAGCCGGGTGCGCCGTCTGCCGCTTCGGACCGCACGGAACTGAACCTTCTCGGCGAGGTCGACACCAAGTCGGGCGAGAGCCGTCGCAACGAGAACGTCCAGCTCACCCTCATCGACAACAACGTCCAGAAGGAAATCAACATGCGGATGGGCACCGAGGCGACGATTGTGCGCGAGTTCGCGCCGTCGCAACGCTACTTCGGCAGCGAGTTCGGAAATCCTTCCAAGCGCCAGATCCATCTCCGTCCTTCGGCGCGGCGCGATTTCCACGGCTCTGTCTACGAGACGCACGGCAACAGCGTTTTCTCCGCACGCTCGTTCTTCCAGGTCGGAGCGGTGCAGCCTGCCCGAACCAACGACTACGGCGCGAACCTGCTGGTTCCCCTCGTCGCCGGGGCGTCGCTGTCGGCGGACCTGTCCCAGCAGCGCAAGCGCGGAAACGTGAACGGCAACGTTCTGATCCCGCTGCCCGAGGAGCGCACCCCCCTCGCGACCGATCCCGCGCTCCGCGCCGCGGTCTCGCGGATCCTCGATTCCTTTCCGAACGAGCCGCCGAACCGTCCCGACATAAATCTTCGAGCGCACAACACGAACGCACCCCAGCAAATCAACAACGACACGGCCGGCGGAAGGCTCGACCTGCCGCCGGGCAGCCGGGACCGGGTGGCGCTGGACTACCGCTTTCGCAGGCAGGCGGTTGACGCCTTCCAGCTCGTCAAGGGACAGAACCCCAACACCACGACCGGGTCGCATGACGCGCGCATGACCTGGACGCGGGACTTGTCAGCCGAATCCACTGCCCGACTTTCGGCGGGATTCCGGCGCATGACTTCGCTGATCGTCCAGGACGATTCGGCGTACGGGCCTCTGATCTTCATGATGCGGCAGCTGGCGACGCTTGGCGGAACGTCAAGCATTCCCTACGACCGCGTCCAGAACTTCTTCCGGTATGCCGGCTCGGTAGCCACGACGAAGGGCAACCACCTGCTCTCGTCGGGCTTCGGGGTCACTCGGGAGCAGCTCAATGGAATCGAGAGTTCCGGGCATCTCGGCATGATCATGTTCAATTCGGACTTCGGGCGCGACATGATCACGAACCTGCGACTGGGGACGCCGAGCAGAATCACACAGTCGATCGGCAGGCCCCATCGGGGCTTTCGGCGGTGGCGGATGCAGTACTATGCAGCCGACACTTGGAACGCCCTCCGGGACTTCACGCTGAGCCTCGGCATCCGCTTCGAACCGACCACGCGCCCGGTCGAGGTCAACGGACTGTCCGACCTGCCGTACAGCTGCGACTGCAACAACTTCGCCCCGTCGCTCGGATTCGCGTACCGCACGCCTGTCGGAGTGCTCAGGGGCGCCTACGGTCTCCAGTACGGCGAGATCTTCACCGCCACCTACACACAGGAGCGCTTCAACCCGCCGGGCAACATCCGGATCAACGTCGTCGCGCCGAACCTGCTGGATCCGCTCGCCGGCATGACCGTGGATGCGGCCGACCCGAGCGCCCGCAGCACGATCATCCGGCTCGCTCCGGACCTCGTGTCTCCGTACTCGCACCAGTACAACTTCAGCTGGGAGGTGGCGAACTCGAGAGGGCTGTACTCCCAGCTCGGATACGTGGGAAGCCGCACGCACCGCCTCATCTCGGGCTGGGTGCTCAACCGTGCGCGCGACGTCGAGGGAGTCGACCGCACGACCCGCACGGTGAACCTGAGACGGCCGGACTCGCGCTACTACGACGTGCGACGGATCCTGAACGGGTCTCGAGCCTACTTCGACGCCGCGAAGGCCACGTTCGGGGTCCGGGACCTGACCGGGCTGACGATGGAGCTCTCCTACTGGATGAGCAAGGCCATCGACCTCGGAGCCCACTACGCGAGCAACGCGTCCTCGCGCGACGCGTTCGCCGGACGCAGCCAGACCGAGCTCGAGGTCCACGGCGACGTCAAGTCCCTCAGCGACTTCGACCAGACCCACGCCGCCGTCGCGCGCGTCAACTACCGGATGCCGTCGGTCGGCCCGGCCGGCGGCGCCCTGAACAGGGCTCTCGGAGGATGGGAGCTCTATTCCGTGGTTCTTCTCAAGACCGGCACCCCGTTCGTCATGTACACCGGCTCGGACGCCCCCGGGTTCGGGAACGTCGACGGCGTCATGGGCGACCGCCCGGTGCTGCTGGATCCCTCGATCCTGGGCCGCAGCATTGCGCACCCGGACACGTCGAGGAGGATGCTGCCGCGCTCGGCCTTCGACTTCGTGTCCCTTCACATGCCCAGCGGCAACCTAGGGCGCAACGTGTTCCGCAAGGACGGAATCCAGAACGTCAACCTCTCGCTGTCGAGAAGCTGGAAGATCGCAAGCGAAAGCACGCTGACGTTCCGGGCGGAATCAATCAACCTGTTCAACACGCCGCAGTTCGCCTACCCGGGCAACGATCTCACGGGAGGCAACTTCGGCCAGATCACGAACACCCTCAATGACGGGCGCACGTTCAACCTCACGATGCGCCTTTCGTTCTGAAGCGGCGACCGCCCCCGACGGCCCGAACGCCGATCCCTTTCCTGCATTCGGGGCGGCCCGCCCTGTATATACTCTTGGGGAACCGGACACCCGGCCCGGTCGACCTGAACGACAGATGACCCAGCACGGAATCACAGTGGCCTTGGCCGCGCTGCTCGCCACCGGCGCCGCGTGGCATCCAGCAGCGGCACAGCGCACACCGGACGGAAACCCGGATCTCAACGGGATCTGGCAGGCAATCGGCTCCTCGCACTGGGACCTGGAAGCGCATGCGGCGCGCCACGGCCCGGTCGAGGCCATGGGCGCTCTCGGAGCGATCCCGGCCGGCCTGAGCGTAGTCGAAGGAGGCACGATCCCGTACCAGCCGTGGGCAGCCGAAAAGCGCCGGGAGAACCTGGAGAACTGGCTCAAGCTGGACCCGGCTGTGAAGTGCTACATGCCCGGCATCCCGCGGGCGACGTACATGCCCTTTCCGTTCCAGATCGTGCAGACTCCGAAGTCGATTCTCTTCGCCTACGAATTCGCCAGCACGAGCCGCGTTGTCCGCATGGACAGGCCCGGATCGGAGGCGCTCGCCCCTTCTTGGATGGGGTACGGCCTAGGCCGCTGGGAAGGCGAGACGCTGGTCGTCGACGTGACGGCGCAGGTTCCTGACACCTGGTTCGACACTTCCGGCAACTTCCACAGCGAGGAACTCAGGGTGGAGGAGCGCTACACCCCAACCGGTCCCAACACGCTGCTCTACGAGGCGACCATCGTGGATCCGGCAGTGTTTACGCGACCGTGGAAGATCAGCATGCCGCTTTACCGTCGCCTCGAAAAGAACGCACAGATCCTCGAGTTCAAGTGCGTTCCGTTTGCCGAAGGGGCGGTGTACGGCCATCTCCGCCGAGGGGCCCAGCGCCCCGCAGAACCAGCGTCCGAGCCGGAGCCGGACAACTGAGGAGGCAGCAGCCATGAGTGTTCGAAGACATCTTGATGAACGTGTCCCGCCCGCGCCCTGGCACTTGGCGGCGCTGGCGGTCGCTGCTCTGGCGTTTCCGGGAGTGGCCCTGTCAGACGAGACTCCGAGGACAAGCTGGGGAGCACCCGACCTGCAGGGCACATGGGATTTCCGCTCCATCACACCGTTCGAGCGCCCAAAGGAGTTCGGCGACAAGGAGTTCCTCTCCGCTGAGGAGATCGCCGCATGGGAGGCGAGGACCCTGAAGGCCCGCGAGGATCGCAGGAATCGCGACCCGGTGCTGGGCCAGGGCGATGTGGACGTCGGCTACAACGCCTTCTGGCTCGACCGTGGCGAGAAAATGACAGGCACCCTGCGGACGTCTCTCGTCGTGGACCCTCCCGACGGCCGGGTGCCGGCGCTTAAGGAAACCGCCAGGCGGCGCTCCGCCGAGCGGTACGCCCGCTGGGGAGGAGTGCCTGCCGGACCGGAGGACCGAAACCCGCTTGAGCGCTGCATCATGGGCTTCAATTCGGGCCCGCCGATGAACCCCGGGGCGTACAACAACTTCGTCGAGATCTTCCAGACGCCGACGCATGTAGCGCTGCTCAACGAGATGATCAACGACCATCGCGTCGTCCCGCTGGACGGCAGGGACCACGTACCGGAGAACGTGCGCCTCTGGAAGGGCGACTCGCGCGGCCGGTGGGAAGGCGACACACTGGTGGTGACGACCAGGAACTTCACGGAACATACGAACTTCCGAGGGTCGGGGCCGAACATGGTGCTGGTCGAGCGCTTCACTAGGAACTCGGAGGACACCCTGCGGTACGAGTACACGGTGGACGATCTGGAATCGTTCGAGAAGCCGTGGTCTGTCGCGGTCGAGATGAAGAAGACTTCCGATCCCCTGCTCGAGTACGCCTGCCACGAGGGCAACCGGGCGATGTTCCTGATGCTGAGGGGAGCGCGGGCTCAAGAGCAAAAGGGCAAGACCACCGACGACTGGCTCGCGACGTGGTACGGCGGATCCAAGGCCGTCAAAGAGGCCGAGAAGCGACTCAAGGAAGCCGAAGACAGCGAGTAGTAGCTACGGGATCTCGGGCTCGGTCGGATCAGCTCCGTCGCGAGGCGCGCCGGTCCCGGAAGACCCCATGAAGAGCTTGCGGCCGTCGGGCAAGGTGATGTCCCGACCGCTGCCCTTGCAGTTCGGATCGCAGATCTGGTCCTTGCTCTGATACCCGCGAACGATCACGGCTGTGCCGGGCACAAGCAGCGTCCTCGTGAGGCCCCGCCGCAACAGCGTGTTGGGAGTGCCGGCCTCAAGCTCCCAGACCACCTTCTCGGCGTCTTCGCTCTCCACATGCACCCAGGCGTGCGGGTTGATCCACTCGACCTTGACGACTGTTCCGCTCACGCGAATCGGAAGGTTGGCATCGAATTCCGCAGAAAAGGCGTGGTGAGCGTAGGCGCACGGCACTGTCGCCATCAGGCCGGTCACGAACAACGCGCTGGCGAGGTTGCGAATCATCCTGTCCCCCTCATCGACTTCTAGAGTATAGGCAACGAAGCGGCGCGAGGGAGCGTCGAGTCCTGGGTTACGGCGGCCCGGCGGCGGCGCGATCGATGTTGGCTCGGGAAATGATGTACTGCCGCACCAGTTCGGCCTCCTGCATGCTCAGATCGCCGGCGAAGCTGTCCATGCCAAGATCCAGGAGCAGACCCTCGCGGACAATCTTCTGGAAAGCCTCGTGGACCGCGCTGCTCATGAGGCGCAGATCGGCGTTGCGGTAACCGCGGGCCTGGTAGCCGTGACACGATGCGCAGAGCTGGTGATACAGCCTGTCGCCCTCCCGCAACTGCTCCTCGGATGCCGTCATCGCGGGCTGCCGGGGAATGACCCTGTCCCGTTTCGGCGGCTCGTCCAGACTGGCGTTCCCGCCCAAGGCGAACACCAGCATCCTGCCAACGTCGAAGTACTCGATCCGTGCGCCGACGGCGACCGCGACGTACTGCGTGTTCCCCACCTGATAGGCAATCGGCGGGGCAATGATCGAGCCGTAGGACTGGAACTTCCAGAGCGGCTCGCCGCTGTCGCTGTCGTAGGCCGAGAGAAACCCGCTTCCGTCACCCTGGAAAACCAGGCCTCCCCCGGTTGCCAGAACTCCGCCGATCCTGGCGGTCCTGTTCCGGACCTTCCAGACGGTCTCGCCCGTCAGCGGGTCGAACGCCTTGAGAAACCCCTTGGGCTCGGGACGCTCGCCGGCGGCCTCGATCAGCCTGGTCCGGTAACTGCCTGTCGCAACGCCCAGATTCATGCGATTGCGCCGCGGGGTGTAGACGCCCGTCTCGAGGTAGTCCTCAGGGAGCGCAAAGAAGAACGGCGTGTCGTGCGTGGGAATGTAGGCCAGCCCCCTGCCGGCATCGAAGGCCATGGGCTCCCAGTTGTGGGCGCCTGTGTTGCCGGGGAGGATCCACTGTGGCCTCTCCTCCCAGACGACGTCGGGGTTCTCGACCGGCCGGCCGGTCTCCATGTCGACGTGCGTGGCCCAGTTCATCGCACCGAACGGACTGGCCCTGAGCAGCTTGCCGTCGCGCCGGTCCAGAACATAGAAGAAGCCGTTCTTGGGCGCCTGCATCAGCACCTTACGCTCCCTCCCGTCCACCACCATGTCGGCCAGCACCATGTCCTGGGTCGCGGTGTAGTCCCAGTTGTCGCCGGGAGTGGTCTGGTAGTACCACTTCATCCGGCCAGTGTCGGGGTGCAGGGCCACCACGGAGGAAAGGAAGAGGTTGTCGCCGCCACCGGGCGAGCGGATCCTCCGAGGCCACGGAGTTCCGTTTCCGACACCCACGTAGACGGTGTGCAGGTCGGTGTCGTAGGTGATGCTGTTCCACACCGTGCCTCCGCCGCCCAGCTTCCACCACTCTCCACTCCAGGTCTTGGCCGCCTGCTCGAGTTCGGGATTCTCAAACGGTCTGGAGGGATCGCCCGGCACTGTGAAGAATCGCCAGACCTTCTCGCCCGTGTCGGCGTCGTAGGCGGTCAGGTACCCCCGGTGGTCCCATTCCGAGCCGCTGTTGCCGATGTAGATCTTTCCGGACGCCGGGAGCGGCGCTCCGGAGATCGTGTACGGGACCCTCGACGGGTAGTCGGCCGTGTCGACATCCCAGACCTTCTTGCCGGTCGCGGCGTCGACCGCGACGAGTCTGGCGTCGAAGGTCGCCGTGTAGACGCGGCCCCGGTAGACCGCGACGCCCCGGTTCATGGGACCTCCACAACATGACCAGCGCGCGTACTGTCGGCGCGTCTCGGGATCGAAGGTCCAGATGGTCTCGCCGGTGTCGGCATCGACGGCGAAGACGACGCTCCAGCTGTCCGTGTAGTAGATGACGCCGTCAACAACGATGGGCGAGGTCTGCAGGCGGTGCCGGACCTCGATCGGCCGCGACCAGACGAGCCCCAGATCCCCGACCGTCTCCCGGTTGATCTGGGTCAAGGGCGAGAACCGGTGCTCGTCGTATCCACGGCCATACGCCAGCCAGGCACCGGGATCGCGCTCGTCGATGCGGTCGATGCGCTTGTCGTCGACGAGCGCCGCCTTGGGCTCGAGTGCGCGGGACTGGGCCTCCGCCGAAGGTCCGAGGCCGCAGCAACCCGCTAGAATGAGAGGCGTCAGACGAGCACGAAACCAATCAGAACTAACGCTCATGCACGCCTCCAGCGCCGTATCAACCCGTTCAGCGCGTAGCAGTATAGCTCAGCGTTGCTCGTACGTGAGCGTACCAACCGGCGCGACACCAGAATGGACACAGTAGAGTGCTTGCGTGTCAAACAGAGGCCATGGCACGACCCTATCCCGGGCCGAGCCGGCACGGCGGCTGCGCAAACGCGACGGATGGCGCAATACGCGTGGTACCTCGTGTGCCGCATCCGCCCGCAAGGCCTTGCCGCGCGAGAGCCGAGCTCTCCATTGTGGATACATGCTCATTCCTGGGCACAAGCATATTTGACCAGCTACCCACTTATTACGCTCGAGAGATTTCGATGATCACCACACCTCGCAACCAAGATCGTGAGCTTACGACCGCGAAAGTGGATCTTCTGTTCATTAAGCGCGCTAAGTTGGCGCCGACGGACGCGAAGTCCACGAACCAAGATTGGTCGACACCGCTCCACATGTGGAATCTCACTCTCCAGATAATCGGCACCAGCCTGTAACTGTTCAGCGACTGCAATGGGGTCGAAGGTCCCGCTCTTTAATTCCAGAGAAATAGAAATCAATGGGAATGGGAATTACTGACCTGAGTGCCCAATCTGAATAAATCGACATCTTATCTCC
>JAPPMB010000096.1 GCA_028819255.1 Bryobacterales bacterium
GGTTGCCTGACAACGGCGTCGATGGCCCGATCTACGATGTTCGGAATTCAGAGCCTCCGGAGGTCCGCGGTGTTGCCGGGCGTCCGGATGAGCGCGTCCGGATAACCCTTGCTGAGCCGGTTCTCGCAGTAGACGTGAAATCCCTCCCCCTTCTCAAGCAGGACATCTGCCTCTAGGAATTCGGGCTCCCGGTTGGAGACCTCGAGTTCGCCCACCCGCGGCAGGTCGACCCGCAACGCGCGCTTCGGCAGGTCGTAGTCGGAGGGATTCAGCGCGTAGAAGCCAAGCCTGAGCGGCTTGCCGTCCGCGCCCAATTCGGCTTCCGCACTCACCTTCAACCGCACCTTGTAGGTTCCGGACACCGGCGCGGTGAACGCCCTGTCCCAAAGCGCACCGGACCAGCCGGCGATGTTAACTCCAGTGAAGTAGAGCCCCGACTCGTCGCCTTCGCGCTGCCAGAAGGGGGTCCTGGACGCGTCCTGCCCGACAGTGTCCCTCGCAGACCCGGAGTCGACCTGGCTGACTGTCCCCAGCGGCACCATGCGATCCGCGATCTCGGTGGCGACGGCGCCGAAGGCGTCCAGATGCCCGGGGCTCAGGTGCGTTCCCTCCACCATGGTGTCGAACCGCAAGTCCGGGTTGTCGTCCGGAAACGTCACAGGGAGCCGAAGCTCGCGGATCCCAAACAGGTCCCGGAGAGTGTTGAGATACTCGGTTCGGTTCAGGTGCCGGACCAGGCCCGTGGAAGTGTCCTTGGTCCCGGCACCCTTGCCTAGGGCGAGGAGCACCGCCCTCGAGAACGCTTCCCGCTCTGCATCTGTCGGCTGCGCAGCTCCCGTGGGCGGCATGACCCCCTTGGCCACGTACTCGCTGGCCCGCCTCCACTGCTCGGGGGATGCCCCGTCCGGGACGCCATCGGCCGCATGGAAGCCGCCCTGCGGTTCGGCGCCGCCGTGACAGGAGACGCAATACGAAGCGGCAAACTCGCCCCGGTACTTGTCGCTGGAATCAGCGGCGAGACCCGGGACCAGCGCGACAATGGCGCCGCCGACCCCGACGAGTCGAGCCCCGATCATGTGAGGACGCTGTTCAGATCCGACTGGCTTGTGCTGAAGACCTCGGTGTCGAAGCCCAGCTGCTGCAGCACCGTCACGTAGAGATCGCAGGCCATCGTGTTCGTGACCGACGTCGTGCCGCACGGCACATGTCCCTTGTGCTTGAAGCCTCCCCCGGCGACCAGCAGCGGAAAACTGCGCCGCCTGTGGGCGGCGGCGTCGCCCATTGCGCTGCCGATGAGCGTGACAGTCGATTCGAGCATCGTTCCGCCGGCGGGGTCCGGCGTGTCATGCAGCGCCTTGAGGAAGCGGGCCGCACCCCGCATGTGCCGCTCCTCGACGCTCAGCAGGCCCTGGATCTTCTCCGGCTTGTTGCCGTGATGCGACAGCCGATGGTATCCCTCGCTCATGAGCCTCCCGTCCATGATGAGCGTCCGGTCGGTGATCGGAATAGTCAGCGAGACGACCCGTGTGGAATCGTTCTGGATGGCGAGGGCCATCAGGTCCCACATCAGGTCCTCGTTCTCCAGCAGGTACGAACCGTCGACATTCTCCTCGGCGGGAAGCTCCAGCCCCTCTGGAGGTACGGGGAATGGCTTGTCCAGCCAGTCCCGGCGGCGCTCGAGCTTGCCTTCGACCGCCCGGACGGAGGTGAAGTACTCGTCGAGTCGCCGACGGTCTTCGGGACTGGCGCGGCCGCTGACCAGCCGGGCGTCCTCCACCAGTTCATCCAGCAGACTTCGGCCAGACTCGATCAGGTAGGCCTGTCGCTTGAGCTCGACGGACCCTGCACCGAAGACGCGCGCGAACAATGCGCTCGGGCGCAGCGTGACAGGCAGGGGCACGCCGGACTTTGTGAACGCAAGGGAGGCCTTCTGCTGGGCCTCGCCGCAACACAGCTGGAGGGACTCGTAGCGGGTGCCCTTCCCGAGGGTCGGCGCGACGTACTGATCCAGCGAGACACTCGGAACGACATGGCCGGTGTAGAGCGTGTAGACCAGCTGGTGGCCGTTGCCGGTCGGCCCCTTGTGATCCAAGCCCGAAATCGTCGTGAAGGCGTCCGAGAGCCCGGCATCGACCAGCGGCCGTATCAGGCGCGGCGTGTCTCCTTCTCCTGCTGTGAAGAATTCGGGCTTGTAGAAGCCGAGCTGAGTGCCGACACAGACCAGTCGCTTGGGCCGCGGCTTTCCGGAGGATGGCCGCGCGCCAGCCGCTCCCGAAAGCGATGGGAGAAACGGGAGCGCCAGCACATACGTGGCTCCCCTGAGAAATCTGCGGCGATCCTGGTGACGCTTGGGGGCCATTTCAGTGTCCTGCGGGCAGCATTAGGATCGTAGCGGAATTGTCTAGGTCCCGCAAGGGATGCCGAGCAGTCGGGGAGTGGCCGCCAGATTGAATCCGGGCGGCCGCTGTCACCAGGCAGGCCTCACTTGCCAAGCAAGGTCGCGAGTTCGGCAGACGTTTTGACGGCCAGCGCTGTCGAGAGCGATCTCCTTGCAGGAACACGCCATCAAGCCGGTCCGGGCACATCCCTCCGGCTTCAGTTCCTCTTGGCAATCAAGACTTGGATTGAGAAGGATCTGCCATGTTCCCGGACAACCGGACGATGGGACTTTGGGCTGGCAGTGCCGCCGCCGAGCGGAGCGATTCTTCGAACGCGGAAGCCGGCTGCCCGACGTGAGATCAACCCCGAGCGACGGCGGCTTCGTTCAACTCGATCCCGAGGCCCGGCCTCTCAGTCAGCTCGATGATTCCGTTGTGGGGAAGCACATGTTCCCCGTAGAGTTTGGCGATGTCTTCAAGCGGACCGGAGAACTCCGCTGAGAACTCGTGCGGTCGGGTGGCGTTCTCGACTGTGGAGTAGACGTGGAGTGAGGCCATCGAGTTGATCCCGGCGTGGGGGCTGTGGGGCATGACCGGCTTGTCGAGCGTGGTCGCCATGTCGTAGATGCGCTTGACCTCCGAGATTCCGCCCGCGTTGAGAATGTCCGGCTGCAGTATGTCGGGATTGCCAAGCAGAACCAGATGGTGGAACCACCATCGATACGCGTCCTGTTCGCCGGCCGAGACAGCGACATCGAGCCCATCGGCGACCTGCCGGAGCCCGGGCAGGTCGTGACTAGGAATCGGCTCCTCGAAGTGATTGATCCCGAGCGCCTCGAATCGCCGCCCTTGCTGGATGGCCGTCGAGACCGAATACCCGTTGTTGGCATCGAAGGCGAGGTAGATTCCGGGCGTGAGGGACTCCCTCACCAGCCGGAACATCCTGAAGTCCTTCTCGGGATTGATGTCCTGGCGCCAGCCGCGCCAGTCCATCCGAATCTTGAAGGCGCGAAAACCCATCCGCCAGCCGGTCTTGACCCGATAAACCATCTCCAATGGCTCGAGCCGCCAGCCGGAACCCGTGCTCCAGTAGAGCGGAATGGTGGTCCGCGCCGCACCGCCAAGCAGCCGGAAGACCGGCAGGCCGGTCTCCTTGCCCATGAGGTCCCATAGAGCGATGTCGACAACTCCGACGACCCAGCCGGGAATTCGGTGGAACACCTCGCCGCTGCCCAGCGCAAGCGTGTTCCAGTGGCGATCGATCTCGAGCGGGTTCTCGCCAATGAGGACCGGCTTGATGACTTGCTCGAGATAGGCACCGAACACGGCTTCCCGCCCCGGAATGATCCGGTTGGGACCGGGTGCTTCGGCCCATCCCTCAATGCCGGCATCGGTCTGAATGCGCAGCAGGTTCTTGCGCATCTTCAGCGGCGTGAGCGTGATGTCGGTGATCTTCATGGCTGTGTGTTGCCCCTTTCGGTTCGGCCCCCAAGTCTGGAGGCACTCGGACAGAGTCTAGTCATCGACGCAGTCGCTCCACAGCGGCGACGGTTGTCGACGTGCTCGTGCCGTCCGGGCGATCCGTCTGAAAGCGGTCACTGACGCACTCGCCGGAGCGCTTCGGATCCTGCATCGCCGTTTGGTGTCGCGCCCCGGTCGCGGATCTGCTCCCCACTCGTCCGAGACCAGTCCCGGCCACCACTTTTTCAGGCGTCTGCACTCGGAGTCTCTGGAGTTCGCCATCTCGTGAGGCAAGAGCGGGCGGCTCAGATCGCCTGGAGTCGACATTTTCCAAGAAAATTCGATAGGAGTTGGCGCTCGCGGCTCTCGGTGTGGCCAAGCATCGAGTCAACCCCAGTGTCGGCGATGAAGCTTGATGGGTCAATGGGCTTGCCGTTGGCATGGGTCCCACGCCGGCGACCGACCACGTCGCAGTGTTCAAGGGCGTAGCCCGGCGGATCGATCCGCGAATCGCAGGCCGCCAGGCAGGGCGCCCATCACCGTTTGGGGACTTTAGCCGCCGCTGGCCACGACGGCGGCTGATGACGGGCCCAGCCCTTGCCGTTCGCGTGATCTGACGGCGAGTTTCGGTTGCGCCGGCAAACCTCATCCAGTCCCGCAACGACAGCATCGACTGGCTGGGCCCACCTCAATGCCACCGGCTGCCACTCTGCGGCTGTGGGCACCCTTTTTTCGAACGCAGATTCCTGAAATCCGTCTCAATATGCACGGGAGTTGAGCGGATTTGCAGGCCCACACGAGAGATTAAAACGTAGTTGCTCAGGTCCCCTTGTCCGAGGAATTGGCACGATACTCTGGAAGTCTTGAGCTGCGTCCCACTAATCCGGATTGCTTGAGAGGCACCTTGGGAGCCCGAAAATCCGGCGCGGATTCCCCCGCGGCAGGCACATGGCTAGGAAGAACCTTGAGTGCCGTCGGACGGACAGCGGAGCGCTGTGCGAGGCCGAGACAGATGGCTGGACTGGCTTAGCCTGACCTTCTCAGTGGTCTGGAACGGCCTTTGGCCAACAAGAGGGAAATCACCCAGAGTCTTGCGATTGTCGCAGCAGCAGCGACACGGATGTGATGGTGGACCTGGAGGGATTCGAACCCTCGACCTCCTCCATGCCATGGAGGCGCGCTCCCAACTGCGCCACAGGCCCCTTTGAATCTACAGTGACATCTTAGCACAGGTAGCCGGCGGAACCGGCCCGAAGAAACCGGATCAACGCTGCCTGCCGCAGGTCACGGCGCCTCGGGCGTTGCGATGGGGCATGACCGGACTCGCACGCTCGGCCCTCTCCGCAAAGGGCCGACTGCTGCCACATCGTCCGCCTTCCGGAACCACGACCCGACCGGACAGCTGCTGATATACTCATGCGCCATGGCTGCGGGCAAGCTTCTGGGAATCACTGTGCTTCCGGAGTACATCCAGAGCGAGGGCATCGAGGGGCTTCTCGACAACCTCTCCCGGATCGGCGCCAACGCGGTTGCCACTTCGCCCTACTTGATGGAGGAGGCGGACAGTGAATCCGGCCAGCGCGAGCCACCCGCAGATGCGGACGCGGGCAGTGTTCGCCTGCTGGATCGCCCTCTGTTCGGGAAGCGCGAGGTCTGGGTCCGGACGGCGCCGAGCTTCGAGCCCGACGAGTCCCTGTACGCCGGCCTTCGCTACCAGCCTTCCAGGCCGACGGACCTCACGCGCCGAGAGGGCCATCTGCTGCGGGACTTTGTTCCCGCCTCCAAGGAGCGCGGCATCCGAGTCTACCTCCAGGTCCAGGCGGCGATTCCGCCGGGCTACCGGGTACAGTTCGGAGGCCCTGTGGAGCAGGACAGGGCACGCCTGCCCGACGGCACGATCCCGGAGCGGCGGCTGGCAAAGAACGGCAGCCTCGCAAGCCCGCAGATCCTTGGCTACGAGCACGCTCTGATCCGGGACCTGATACGGAACTATCCGGATCTTGACGGCCTGAGAATCGACTGGCCCGAATATCCCCCATACTTCCTGGACTCTGCATTCCTTGACTTCTCCTATCACGCCGAGAGGGCCGCCGAGCGGATGGGATTCCCGTTCGACCGGATGCGCCGGGATGTGGGGGCGCTCTATGCCAAGCTCCATGGAGGCCTCACCGACGCGGATCTCGAGCCGTGGGCGAACGACGCCGACGGCGGGAGATTCCACCTGCTCCGCTTTCTGGCCAACCGCCCCGGCATCTCGGCCTGGCTGCGGTTCAAGGCCGCGCTGGTCGAGGAAATGATCGCCGGCTTCCGCGAGGTCATGAACGAGAGCGGCGGCGAGGAGATGGAACTGCTGCCAAACGCGTTTCCGCCTCCTTGGACGATCGTGTCCGGCATGGACTTCGGGCGCGTCGCACAACACTCCTCGGCAATCAGCTGCAAGCTGTACACGATGCACTGGCCGATGATGCTGCGGTTCTACGGCGACCAGATCCTGAACGCCAATCCGGGCCTGTCGAGCCGGCTGCTGGCGAGGGCCCTCGTCCGCTGGCTGGACATCGCGGACGACGACGGGCTCGATACGGTCGAAGACTACTCGTACCCCCCGCCCGACCAGGCCCACCCGGTGGGTCCGCTTGCCCAGCGGCGAAAGATCCGGCAGGCGCAGCGACAGGCCGGCGACACGCCGGTCTACGTCCTCGCACACGGCTACGGGCCGCTCGACGACTTCCGTAGCCGCCTCGAAGTGGCGAAGAGGGCCGGCAATCACGGATACTGGGTGAACCGCTACGCCTACCTGAGCGACGAGAAGCTGGAGGTAATCCGCGACGTCGGCGTTTGACAAGAAGAAGGACGACAGGCTTCGCCCGGCAGTCGCCGCCCCTAGGCGGGCGGAGACCTCCGGCAACCGCCGGTCGGGTACCAGCGACCTGGCGATGCTCTACTGTCCGAATTGCTCGCAGCGCCTTGAGGCCCTCGGCTGCAAGCTGCGGTGTACGCGATGCGGGTACTTCATGGACTGCTCGGACTACTGCTAGGCAGGTCGCGCGAGGCGTTCCTACAATGAGAGTTCGCGCCCATCCGCGCCGACCCCAGCCCCATGTCTCCCGAAGACCGCATCTTCCAGCAGCGATTCGGCAAGATCGCTCGAATCTCCGACCTGGGATTCGAGAGGTATCCGCACAGGTACGACGCGACACACACGGTTGAGGAGCTGCGGTCGGCATTCGACCCGTGCGATGGCGACACCCTTGAGGAGGACCGTCCGGCCACTCGGGTCTGCGGACGCCTGACGACCAAGCGGCGGCAGGGCCGGGCCGGCTTCGCGAATCTCAAGCAGGGTGGAGTACAGATCCAGCTGTACGTTCGGAAGGACGAAGTTCCAGAACGCGACTTCGAGCTGTACAAGCTGCTGGATGCCGGCGATGTGATCGGCGTCGCCGGGCGAGTCTTCCGCACACGGACCAATGAGCTCACTGTCCGTGCGTCCGGACTCGAGTTCCTGTCCAAGAGCGTCCTGCCTCCTCCCGAGAAGTTCCACGGCCTGCAGGATGTCGAGATCCGCTATCGACAGCGGTCCCTCGACCTGATGAGCAACGACTCGGTTCGCGAGACCTTCGTCAAGAGGGACCGAATCGTCAGGACCCTCCGGAACTGCTTCCAGAGCCGAGGCTACATCGAGGTGGAGACTCCGATGATGCAGCCCGTGTACGGAGGGGCGCTGGCGCGTCCCTTCCTCACGCACCACAACGCTCTCGATATCGATCTGTACCTGCGGATCGCGCCCGAGCTGTACCTCAAGCGCCTGACGGTCGGCGGGCTGGACCGGGTCTACGAAATCAATCGTAACTTTCGCAATGAGGGCCTTTCCAAGCAGCACAATCCCGAGTTCACGATGCTCGAGTTCTACGAGGCCTACAGCGACTACCGCGAACTCATGCGGTTCAGCGGCGAACTGCTGCGTACGGTGGCGGAATCGGTGCTCGACGGCGGGGTCGTGGCGAACTTCGGGAGGCACAGGATCGACTTCGGCTCACTGAACTGCCTGACATTGCCCGAGACGGTCTCCGAGTACTGGCCCGATGCGGAGACCCGGCCCGACCCGGACGAACTGGCGGATGTGGGAAAGATCCGGGAACTCGCAGCCGTCCATGAGCGGAACGGCAATTCCCCTGTGCGGCTGCCGGAAGGAGTCTCGGCCGGCGTCGCCCTTCTTGCACTCTTCGAGGCGGCGTGCGAACCCAGACTGGTCCAGCCGACCGCCGTCTACGACTATCCCGTGGAGGCCTCTCCTCTTTCCAAGCAGAAGCCCGACGACTCCGATTGGGTCGAACGCTTCGAAATTTTCTGCGGAGGGATGGAAATCGCGAACGGCTACTCCGAGCTGAACGATCCGATGGAGCAGTTGCTCCGCTTCGAGGAGCAGGCCGCAGCCCGCGAGGCCGGCGACCGCGAAGCCCACGGCGTCGATGAGGACTACGTAAGGGCGCTCTGCTACGGGCTGCCTCCAACGGCAGGGGAAGGCATCGGCATCGACCGGCTCACGATGCTGCTGACCGACTCGCCAACAATCCGGGATGTGATTCTGTTTCCCTTGATGCGTCCCGAAGGAGAGATTCGAATCGCCGATCGACTGCGGCGTGCTTCGCGCGGAAAGGGATCGTGATTCGGGCACGGATCCCATGCCGCCCGTCGCAGCTCGCCGACACCATCGAAGTGAGCTCGAGATAGGAGAGGGATGAGGATCAGACTCTCGTCCAGGAAGCAGGTTTCCCGACATGGAGTCTCGGTGTGCCATCGGGTCTTTCGCCCGCACGCCAGTGGCCGCTCTCGAAATTCTGGATCGAGTGCGGTCTCGATGACGGCGCTGGCAACGCCGGCAACGGAGGTCGTACCTTGAGGCGGTTTCGCTGGTCCTGGCCGGACGAGTCTCCCGAGAACGTCAAGACCGGCAACCGGATCGCGCAAGCGCTGCAAGTGCCGAACGCTCTTGGCTTTACACTGGCGAACCGTGGTCTGGATGTGTCCAAGGCGAGGGAGATCGCCGGCCGGTCCCTTCTGGAATCCACTCAGACCATTGGCGATCCTGACCGCATCGAGGAAGCCGCCGAACGGATTCTGTCGTTCGCTCGGACGGGAGCCGTGGGCATCCTGTGCGATTTCGACGTTGACGGGGCGACCGCCCAGGCAATCCTGGTCGAGACGCTGAGAACGGTTCTTCCGCGGGGGGCGAAGGATCCGGTGGTCGTGGTGCCGCACCGGAACACGGAGGGCTTCGGTCCGAACCCCCGATGCCTGAACTTTCTCTCCGAAGAAGGAGTCTCGTGTGTCGTCGTGCTGGATTGCGGAACCTCGGCCGGAAAGCTGCTGGACACCTTCCACCGTTCCTTTCAGGTCGTGCCGATCGTGGTCGACCATCATCCGCCGCATCACGAGTCCCCGCCAAGCGCGGGGGTGTTGGTCAATCCATGGGTAAGCCGCTCGCCGGATCCCGGTGAACAGGGAACGCTCTGCGCAGCGGGGCTGGCCTGGTTCCTAGCTCGAGCCATTCTGCGTCAGGCGGGCCTCACGCCCGCAGGCACTGTGGCGATGCGCAAGCGCATCACGCTGCTTGCGGCGCTGGGCACGTCGTGTGACATGATGCGCATCGACACGCCGTTCAACCGAGCCCTGGTTCGAACGGGCGTCGCGCTCCTCGGCCAGGGTCGGGCCGTGCCACCCGGTCTGGCCGCGGTCGCCTCCGTGGCCGGCGTCGGCGACAGGCCAAGGTCGCAGGACCTCGCATGGAGAATCGGCCCGAGACTCAATGCGGGCTCCCGAATGGGAAAGTCCACGCTGGCCGCGCACTGCCTGCGGGAAACCAGCGCACGCACCGCCGGCGTGCTGGCCAAGCAGCTTCACGACCTCAACCGTCAGCGAGTCGAACTGGGCGAGCGGGCCAGGGACGAACTGGATTCCTCCGTCAGTCCGGAGTCGCTGGCGGCCGGTCCGGTGAACCTGCACCGCGTGACCGAAGCCACACCCGGGACAGTTGGCCTGGTGGCCTCGTCGCTGGTGAAGCGCTTCGGCTGGCCGGCCATCGCCGTCGTGGAGCGAGAGGACGGATTGCTGGCCGGCTCCGGGAGGTCGGCGCTGGGCTTCGACCTGGGCACCGCCGTCAGTGCGGCCAGACTGGAAGGGCTCCTGGTGTCTGGAGGCGGGCACGCCGCCGCCTGCGGCATGACGCTAAAGCCCGGTCGGCTCAACGACCTCGGCGACTTTCTCCGCTCGCGGTTCGAGAGCATGGAACCGATGGACGGCCAGCCTCGCGAACCGACGCATCGCATCGATGCCGAGCTCGGCAGCGAAGACCTCTCCGAGAAGCGGCTGCTCACCATCGCAGAGTCGCTGGAACGCCTCGAGCCCTGGGGCCAAGGACTGAAGGCTCCTCTCTTCGGCATCCGGGGTTGTGCGCTCGCATCAAGCAAGACTACGCCCAAAGGGCACGTGTTTCTGCGCCTCGCTACCCACGATGCCAGGACTGAGGCGGTTTGGTGGCGAGCCCCCGCGGACTGGCACCAGCTGGCTGGGTTGGACCGGACGAAACCGCGCGGGTCGAGTTCGGATTCGCAGGTTCGCGTCGATCTGGCCGGCCAGGTCGAGCTGGACGAGTGGAGGGGCCAGCGTCGCGGCCGTCTGGTGATTCGGGACCTCAGGGCGCCCGCGGGCTAACGCCGCCGAGTGCTCACGGACCCGCCGAGGACCGACTCAGCCCAGCAATCTAGTCCTTCTCAACCTGCCGGCACCATGAGCATTCCTCGCGCTCCTGCCGCCTCTTGTGCAACGGCCCGGTTCGCCGCCAGAAGCCAGTCCCGGATCTTCGGCGCCGAGGTGAGCGGACGGCCGGGCGCCGATGGAGGAGCGGGGCCGGAACCCACTGGGAGCGTCCGTGACCGCAGCGGAATGGCTCAAGGCCTCCCGTTCCGGGATCGACCCCGGTTCACGCTCCGGCGATTCCGCGGCATCGCGATCGTGTTCGCCGGCGACTCCATAGCATGTGATTCGCTGCTGCGCTCCAAGAGCCCGGTCTCAATGTGCGGCTCTGCGCTCATGCCGCCTCCGCCACGCCCTCGCATTGCAGCAGCATGGTCCTCGTCGGCTGGTTGCCCGTCCAACCTCGCGCCAGCCCGGTCAGAAGGCCCTTCGTGTCCCTCTACCGGTCGTTGCCGCGTCCGCAGAATCCCGCCCGGCAGCTGGCCTACCACCGGAAGAAACCGGCAGGAGACGGTGACCTTACCGCCCCCAACATGGAGATTGTGCGGCCATCCTGCCAGGGCGGCAACGGCGAGAGGTGCGAACATTGCCGGCCGGCTACGATCCCTGACGACGGCCGGCCAGAAGCACCGGATACGGCGAACGAGAGGCACACGAAGCGACCGGGCCGCAGTTGATATATGTCACTTGAGCCGGCAACCTAACATGAGTAACGAAGGCGCAAGTCTGTTTTCCGGATGAGGATCTGGAGAGCTTCGCTCAATCGCGACACGAACCGGCCGGAGCGTGGAGGACCTGATACGTGAGGCGGTTCCGCACGTGTGGCTTCGTCGGGTTTCGAGCGGTCCGGTTGCCCTGTGGGACGGAACGCCGACCAAGACCTCGGTCGAGCACGATGCAATCCACGATGAGGCCTGATCCGGGCCGGCTCGACTGCATTTGTCGAAACGAGCGCCTGGAGTGCGCTGGCGCTTCGGCGCGACCCACCACTACATGCCAGATCGGTGACGGCGTGGGAGCAGATGGCAGAGAGTCGCGCTCGAATCGTCACGTTTCTCGAAAGGCATGTGTCCCGGGATGTTGCCCTCAAGTGGAAGGACTCGCTGGATTCGATCACGAACTTCAGGGTTCCGGTGTGTACCGAAGAGGACATGCGGGCTGCTTGGCAGTAACACACTCGTCGCGATCTACACAAGTTGTCGGCAATTGATGCGACCAGCTTTGCCTTGATGTCGAAGCACGGCATTGGGCGTGCGTTCTCGTTCGATCAGCATTCCGCTTCAGTCGGGTTCTCCATGGTCGGCGGACTGCGTGCAGATGGCAAGGAATCCAAGCCAGGGTTCCGCGACCGCCCGATTGCCGTTCGGATTGTGGATTCGCGAGCACTGGAGTCCTCCCGCAAACGCCGGTCCCTTCCCGTCAAGCGGCGCCAGCCAGCCTTCAGGCCCGGAGTTTCCGCTGTAACGGTGAAGGCAACGAATCGGCTTTCCTCACGCAGTCGCCTCGGACGAAGGCCCGCGGCGAGCATTCAGTGAGGGCTAGCCCATGTTCGACATTTTTTGCCGGTCTGCGCTGTGAAAGTCGTTGCAAAAT
>JAPPMB010000045.1 GCA_028819255.1 Bryobacterales bacterium
GCACAAGGCCTGCAGATCGGTTCCGGGGTTGTGGAGGCAGGCTGCAAGAGCGTTGCGGGGGCGCGGCTCAAGCAGTCCGGCATGCGTTGGACCAAGGACGGGGCGCAGGGCATACTGGCACTGCGGGCCTGCATCCTCGGCGGGCGCTACGAAGACTTCTGGGCATGGCGCTCGGAATCCCAGCACGCGGCTGCGGCCTGACCGAAGAGAGTCGCCCCTTCCCGCACAACACCCCGGCTGACACTCCCCGATCCAGCCGCAAGCGAGGCGCGTCATTCCGCCTGGACTCAGCCAGATCGCTGTTCGCGCCACCCCGCCTCTTCAGATCAGCTGGGCTTCGACCTGCCAGAAAACCGGCCAAAATCAGAATAATGTCGTGCACCCTACTCGCGCGGGATTGCCTACCTACAGCCCGGGGTGCCGAGGCTCACGCTGGCACGGTACAATGGACTAAGCCACCAGCACGGGGACATCCGTTACAAACCTCACATTCATCGAGCCACAGAAGCCGCCATAGCCGCCGGGAGGAAGCCAGAGCACGCTGCCGAAGAAACCGTCCACTACACGACACTTGAGGGTGCGCTCGCGTGTCCGATACAAGACTTCAGTCTCTCTGGAGTCCGCGCAGAAGCCGATCAACGAAGTCTGTTCAATGGCCATTAATCCTGACGACCTCCAACGGCGACTTTGCGACCAGCTCTGTGCGGATGTTCGTGTGGACAGCCGTCCCGACGGCGCACTCATGCTCGCGACCAGATTCGAGTTCCCCGACGGGGACCGCTACTCGATCTATCTGTCGGAAGCACCCGGCGGTATCCGGCTCTCCGACAGAGGCGACACGTTGATGCGGATCAGCTACGACCATGACATTGATGCTTTCGTTGCCGGAAGTCGCGGGCTGCTTGTCGAGCGCATTCTGGGCGAGGAACAAATCCGCCAAGACCAAGGCGTATTCTACTTGGACACGCCCACCGACCGTCTTTCAGATGCCGTCTTTCGATATGGTCGTGCCCTCACCCGCATCTGCGAACTGACGCTCCATTCTCGGTCACGCGCCGTTTCCACATTCTACGAAGACCTCGCGGGTCTGATCATTCAGACAGTCGACGAAGAACAGGTTGAGCGCGACCACCTTTTGCCCGACATTCCGAACTCAGAAGCGTATCCGGTCGACTATCGATTCAAAGGAAAGGGTGGTGGGCAGGTGTTCCTGTATGGGGTTCCGAATCGGGACAAGGCTCGTCTCACCACGATCATGCTTTCCCACTTTCATCGAATTCAGATCGATTTCGATTCGATTCTAGTGTTCAGTGATCAGGCCGAAATCCCTCGGTTGGACTTGGCTAGGCTATCGGACGTGGGGGGAGACATGGTCTCGTCGCTCGCGTCGAGTGAGGATCTGCGCCGCAAGATGGAGCGGCGAATCGCTTGGTTGTAACCCTCGCGACGGCGAAGTCTCGCCCTGATCGTCGCCTCGCGTCGCCGGGATTCGGACAAACGGAACGATGCACCTGAAACTGAGCAACCTCAAGAAGGTGATGGATCGGCCGAGGTGTGTCATAGGGCGACCACAGATTCTCTGGGTAGAGCATGAGCGATGCCAACTCCGGGCCGTTTTCGGCTCCGTCCGGTCGGCGAATCGACTGCGGGTCTCACTGGCGGGACCAGCCTGAAGAGCAGTGCGGAACTCCTCCCGCCGTACGGCCGTCAGAGGGTCCAGTCGCCTCTGTAGGGGCGTCCCAGCATCCCATTCGCCCCCTCGTCGCCAAGGATCCGCTCGGACCTGGGATCCCACTGAAGCTCCCGGCCCTGCATCATGGCGATGTTCCCCAAGTGGGCGAGGGTGGCGGAGCGGTGCGCGGCCTCGACCGGGGCCACGGTCGGTTTGCGGGAGAATAGGCTGTCGATGAAGTTGGTGATGTGGTTCGTGCTGCGATAGAGCGGGGTCTCCATCCGGCCGAGCGGTTCCGTGACCACTCCCTTGGCGCTCACTTCGTGCGTTCCGCGGTTTGCCCATGCCCAGCCGTCACGTCCATCGAAACGAACCCCGGGACGCTCATTGCTGGAGCAGATCAGCCGCACTCCATTCGCGTATTCGAGCTCAAAGTGGAATTCGGTCGCAGTGTCGTAGATCGGGTGTTCGTCGAACCGACCCTTGGGCGACTTGACCGCAACCGGGCCCGACCCATCCATGCCCAATCCCCATTGGGCGATGTCCAGATGATGGGCGCCCCAGTCCGTGACCTGGCCTCCCGAATAGTCTGAGACCCAGCGGAAGTTGACGCCGACTCGCGCAGGTGCGTACCGCGCCTCGGGAGCCGGCCCAAGCCACATGTCGTAGTCAAAGCCCTCCGGAACGGCTTGCGGATCGGTGAGATGAGCCGTCCTGCCGTAGTCCGGCCTGCCGCGGGGCAGGCCCACCCGCACCGTCTGGATCCTGCCGAGGCGGTTGTTGCGGACCGCCTCGCACACCCGGCGGAAATTGCTGTCGGACCGCTGCTGGCTGCCCGTCTGCCAGATCACGCCCGCCGTCCTGACGGCATCGGACATGGCGCGGCCCTCCTGCACCGTCAGTGCGAGCGGCTTCTGGCAGAAGATGTCCTTGCCGGCCCTTGCCGCCGCGATCGCGATCAGCGCGTGCCAGTGGTCCGGCGTGCCGATGTAGATGGCGTCCGAATCGGCCCTGGTCAGCAGCTCCCGGAAGTCCGCGAAGGACAGGCACGAGTTGTCACCGTAGTGCTCGTTCACGATGAGGCGCGCGACTTCCCGTCCCCTGACCGAGCCGTCCCAGTAGCCCCCGCCCTGGAGGTTCACGTCGCAGACCGCATTCACGCGTACGCGCTCGTCCCTGAGGAAGATCCGCATCCAGTTCGTGCCGTTGTTTCCTGTGCCGACGAATCCAATCGTGGGCTTGTTGCTGGGGGCGTCCTGGCCGAGAACCCGTCCCGGAACGATCGTGGGGAACCCTAGGACCCCGGACTTGAGAAAGGTGCGCCGCGATGCCGAACGAAGTGCCATGACCGCTAATACTCTAGAACGCCGGGCGCGGTCGCTCCAAGCACTATTTCCACAGAGGCGGTTCGCACCGGCGGCGGCTTGCTCGCCTAGGCAGTGGCGTGAGGAGGTCTGCGCCCCTCTCGCCGCAACATCACGCCTCGGTCTCGGCGTCTGCAATAATGAGCGGTTGCCGGATGGTCGGCGCACGAGCGTCCGGAATTCTTGATTCAGGAGGTATATTGTGCGCAATTCAATTCCAACGTACGCGCTCTGCCTGTTGGCCGCGGCGCTCTTCGCGGTGCCCGTGTCGGTCAACGCGCAGACGACGAACGCCGCCATCGTCGGAGACGTGACCGATGAGACCGGCGCGCTGGTTCCCGGCGCGACGGTTACCGTCACCAACGCCAACACCGGCGTTCAGCGTTCGCTTTCGACCAACGAGCGCGGAGCCTACCGCGCATATCCGGTCCAGCCCGGCACCTACGACGTCGCCGCAACCAGCGAGGGGTTCAAGACCCGCGTTCGCAGCGGCGTGGTGGTCGAAGTGGCTGCGACTGTGAAGATCGACCTTGCCCTCGAGCTGGGCCAGGTCACCGAGACCGTGGAGGTCACCGGACAGATTCCGGTCCTGCAGACGCAGGACGCTTCCGTCGGCGGCACCGTCACCACAACCGAAATCGAGCGGATCCCGGTGAACGGCCGCAACTACACCCGTCTGATCCTGATGATGCCGGGAACCAGCGGCATGACGTACAGCCAGTCGCGAGGCACCCAGTCCGGCACGTTCCTGATCTCGGTGAACGGAGCCCGGCCGCAGGACAACAACTTCACGATGGACGGCGTTGACAACAACATGATGATGATGAATTCGCCGGGTGGCTCGCCGCCGATGGACGCGATCCAGGAATTCCGGGTCGCGACCAACAACAACGCCGAATTCGGACGCTCCATGGGGGCCAATGTCAACATCGCGATCAAGTCCGGAACGCGGGATCTTCACGGTTCGGCCTACTGGTATGTCCGCAACGACAAGTTCGATGCCAACGACTTCTTCGCCAACCGCAGCGGTAGCGGCAAGGTCGCGTTCCGGCAGAACCAGTACGGTGCAGCGATCGGCGGCCCGGTCCCGGGCTTGAGGGACAGCACGTTCTGGTTCTTCAACTGGGAGGGATATAACCGCAGGCGGGGGAGCAACGCGTTTGCAAGCTTCCCCACACAGGCCCAGCGAGCTGGCGACTTTTCAGAGCTGGCCCAGAGGATTTACAACCCGTTCACTGGGTATGCCGATGCGGACGGCAGCATCATGCGTGATCAGTTCCCCAACAACGCGATCCCCCAGGCGCTGCACCACCCCTCCATCACGAGCTTCCTCGACATCATGATTCCGGTGCCGACCCGTCCGGGTCTGACGCAGAACTACCTGAACACCACCTCGGCAAAGAACGACAGGAATTTCCTCGTCGCGAGGGGCGACCACACGGCCGGCGAGAAGGATTCGTTTTCGGTCCGCTACCTGCATCAGGACGTTGCTACATTCTCCCCAAGCTCCAACCCGCACCTGACGCGAGAGAACGACTTCGATGTACGCAACCTCTCGACCCAGTGGACGAGGCTTATGAGCGCTTCCTCGATTCTCGAGGTCCGCTTCGGGTACAACGCCCCGTGGAATCCGAACTGCACGTTGAACTCGAAGATCGACCGTCCGACGTTCCTGGACCAGACCGGAATCCAAATGTTCCAGCGCGACGTGCTCTGCTCCCCGATCCCGAACATGAGTTCGGACGGCGAGTTCGGTGCAGGCGGCGGCGGAACCAACACGGGCGACAAGGTCTGGCAGTTCATCTCGAACTATGCGACACAGGCCGGCAGCCATTCGATCAAGTTCGGCGTCAACTACAGCCGCCGGCACTTCTACACGAACACCTCGAACCCGATGAACGGGAACCTCTGGTTCAACGGCGAGCTCACGTCGCTGTTCAGCGATCCCGGCTCGGGCTTCAGCACTGCCTCTATGCTGCTCGGGACGCCCCGGCAATTCCGCCGGTCGACTGGCGAGACCATTACCAACGGCCGGATCAACGCGTGGCAGCTCTACTTACAGGACGATTGGCGAGTTACCTCGAAGCTGACCGTCAACCTGGGTTTCCGCTACGAGTACAACAATCCGCCCTACGACACAACGGATCAGCTGGGAAACCTGTGGGTAACGGCCAACCCCGCAACGGGGAACCTCGGCCGCCTAATGTGGTCCACGGTCAATCCGGAGATCGAGCCTGAAACCGGAGAGCGCAATCAGCCCGCCAAGAGGTTGGGGACAACCCGTGCCCTGATGTTCCCGGACCGGAACAATTTCGGACCGCGCGCGGGCATCGCTTATCAGGTCGACCGCAAGACGGTTATCCGCACCGGGATCGGTGTGTTCTACAACTCCACGTTCGTCCAGGAGCTGCAGGACCTGCGCAAGTTCTGGCCCTATACGCCGCAGCAGGTCGCAACGGTGAACGCCGTCAATGCCGACAATCCTCGTCCGACCTTCTTTGCGGACAATCCAGGTCCCCCGTATTCGTCGACTGCAGCCATCGGCGGCTGGCCGCAGCAGCCGACCAATCGCTCCCCCTACTCGGCGCAGTGGAATTTCTTCATCCAGCGCGAACTGGTCGAGCAGCTCTCCCTGAATGTCGGCTATGTCGGATCGTCCAGCCGAAAGCAGATCGGCTACACGGCGATCAACACTCCGCTCACTCCCGGACCTGGCCCGATTCAGCCCCGCCGATACATGCCGGACTTCGGGAATGTGGACGGCGGGTTCAATCGATTCGCCGGCCAGTACAATTCCCTGCAGGTCGAGTTGAACAAGCGCTTCGGACGGGGCTTGGGCTTCCGGATGAACTACACGTGGTCGAAGGCGATGGACGAGCAGTCGTCGCTGGCCGAGTGGAAGACTCAGGATCCGTTCAACATCCGCAACGACTGGTCGCGGTCCAGCTGGGACCTCCAGCACGTGTTCCAGATCGCCTACCAGTGGGATCTGCCGTTCGGCCGCGGCCGCCGCTGGGGCGGTGACTGGAACGCCGCTGCCAACGCGGTTCTCGGAGGCTGGGCAATCGAGGGCTTCACGCGCTTCAACTCCGGACCGCCGGTGGGCGTGCTGTCGGGAAGGGACATCGCCAACGTCGGGCGGTCCTACCAGCGCCCGGACGTGACTTGCGACCCGAACAGCGGACCGAAGACCGCCGAGCGGTGGTACAACGTGGACTGCTTCCAGTTTCCGAAGCAGTACATGTACGGCAATTCAGGGGCCAACATCGTGGAGGCCCAAGGGATCAATGCCTGGGACGTGTCGGTCGCGAAGCAGTTCCGAGTGTCCGAAGGGCACCGGCTGGAATTGCGAGGCGAGTTCTTCAACACGTTCAACAAGACCCACTTCCGCAAGCCTGGCAGCAACAGGAACGACACGTTGGCGTCTGGTTCCGTCGCGCGTATCTTCAGGCTGCAGGTGGAGCCGAGGCAGATCCAGCTGGTGTTGCGCTACACATTCTGACCCGATCCGATCAGAGAACCATTCAAGGCCCGCCGGGAAACCGGCGGGCCTTTTCCAATTTCAAGCTGCCGAGGTGGGGAACGGTGGTGCTGCCAAACCACCTGGGCAAGCCCATCAGCGCGCAAGCAGCCTCGAGAGATTGCCTCCGAAGACGCTTCTAGCGTCGTCCGAGGGCAGCCCGAGAGAGTGCAGGGCTTCGCATTGGGCTTCAAACACGGCCTTCTGCCAGCCTCTCGGGAAAAACGACGAGTCTGATCCGAACAGCAGGCGATTGGGTCCCATCACGTCCAGCGCGCGCTCGAACACTTCCGCCAGCGTCGGGCGGGGCGTCAGGTACCGCGTCCAGCTGTTGCTGCTCGAAGTGTCCACGTAGACGTTCGGAGCCAGGCTGGCCAGCATCAGCGTCTCGCGGAAGTACCCGGCGCCGAAGTGCGGGATCACGAACTTCGCAGCGGGGTGCTCGAGTGCCACCCGATGCAGATCGATAGGGTTCGAGTAGCTCATGTCGAATCTCGAAGGCAGGCCGAGCTTGGCCCTGACGCCGACCGAGAGGACGCCCGAATGCACGAAGACCACTCGCCCGGGTGCCTCGGCGACGAGGTCGTAAAGGGGTTCGAGTCGTTTGTCTTGGACCGAAAAGCGGAGCATCGCTGGAAACAGGCAGAGGCCCTGCAGATCAAGCTCCTCGAACGCTCTCCTCGCTCGCTCCACGGCATCGGAAGCCAGCGGATTCAGCATGAAGTATCCGTAGAAACGGTCCGGGTACGCGGCCACCGCGTCTCCGGCTGACTCCTCGTCGCCGGGCACACTGGCCATCAGCACAGACCTTGCCACGCCGTGTCGGTCCAATTCCCCTACCCAGTCGCGGGCAAGCTCCTTGTTTCGCTTCGGCGGGACCCTCCATCCCAGCCCGCTGACCATCGCTTCCACGTCGGATTTGCCCTTCTGACGCGCGAGCGCCTCGAAGAAGGAGTGCGAGAACAGGTGCGCATGCGCGTCCCGGACTTCAATCTCACCCCAGGGCGACTGCATCGCTCTCCTGCCACCCTCCGGAAATCGCTGGAATGAAATGCACTTCGGAGTCTTCCTCGACATCGTCCAGCATTCCCAGAGTGCTGATCTCACCGTCGATCGCCACCGAGATGTTGCCGCGCAGCTGATGGCCGTCGAGCAGCCTGCTGTTGAGTTTCGGGTACAGCCGAGTCAAATTGATCACTACTTCGGCGACCGTGCCTCCGTCGACATCGACCGTCTGCCGGTCTTCGGCGAGCGGCCGCAGCATGGTTGGGATGAAGACGGTTGCCAAGGACACTTCGATCATAGTGCAGGGCCGGCGGAAACGGCCTGATTGCGGCAACCGGCGGGCTAGCCGAACGCCCGCGTCACGGACCACCACGCCCCGACGGCCGCGCTCGCGGCCGAGCACGGGATGACCACATAGCGGCGGTAGCCCGAGAGGTGCCGGAACCTCCCCACAAGCAGAAACGCCAACGCGACCACGCTCACCTGGCCCAGTTCCACGCCCAAATTGAAGGAAACCAATGCCGTAAGGAACCTCGCCTCAGGCAACCCGAGTTCACTGAGCACGCCGGCAAACCCGAGGCCGTGCAGCAGGCCGAAACAGAAGACCAGCGCCACACGCCATGGCTTCAACTTCGAAGTGGCGATGTTCTCGACGGCGACCCAACTGATCGAGAGCGCGATCAGCGTCTCGACGAACCTCGCGGGAAGCGTCAGGATGCCTTGCATGGAGAGCGCGAGCGTCACAGAGTGCGCGACAGTGAACGCCGTGACCTGATAGAGCAAAGGCCTCCAGCGCGCGCTCAACAGGAAGAGTCCCAGGACGAAGAGGATGTGGTCGAGGCCCTTGGGAACGATGTGCGTGAATCCGAGCTTCAGGTAGACGAGGAAGACGCCTTGCTCGGACACTGTCTCCGAACTCTCCGCCAAGGGGAAGGCCGGGCTCGGTTCGGCCGGTTCGAGCAGCACGCTGTATGCCTCAGGGCGGTTGGGCGCGAGAATCTGAAGCGACACCGTCTTGTACCGGGCTGGGGCTCGGAAGACCAGTGCCGTGCCATGCTCCGGCACGCGACCTGTCAGCCGAGCAAGGGTGCCCAGCACGGTCGGGGGGTCTGCTTCCGTGGCCGCCGGCGTGCCGTGATGAGGGAACGCGACGTCGAATGGCACTGCGACCTCGTCAACGGCGATGCGCAGGTCATCCTGCACAGCAATGCGCGCCTTCTCGACAGCGCCTGCAAATGCCTCCTGCGAGAGCTCGCGCATCCCGCGGGCGACCAGCTTGGAATCGGCCTCGAGCGGCAGTCCCAGAGCCAGAGCGTCCGCATCGAGGCCGACATCGGCCTGGAAGGCGCCGTCCCCGATGATCACGACCGTTACAGGCGTGATCGTGAACTCATGGGCGGTTGCGCTCGCCAGCGCGAGCGCCGCGGAAAACGCCCATCGAGCCGTCGATGCCACATTCACGGAACGGTCTCCCACAGGTTCGGACGCGGAGAAAGTCAAGTCGGACCAAGGATCCTAGGTTATCTGCTGATGGACCCGCCCAGAACTGCGACAACGTCGGCATGCCCCTGTTGTTGGGCGAAAGTGAGCGCTGACTCGCCGTCAATATCCATGAGGTTCGGATCCGCCCCCTTGGCAAGGAGCATCCGGACGATATCGGCATGGCCTTCCGCGGCAGCGAACATGAGTGCGGTCCAGCCTTCCTCGCCGTCGGTGATGTTGACTTCCGCGCCGTGAGCGAGAAGGATCTCAACCGTCGGCGCATTCGGGCCCGAAGCCGCATACATCAGGGCGGTGCGCCGGTTGCTGTCCCGCATGTTCGGGTTCGCCTTCTTCTCGCAAAGGAGCCGGACAGTCGTGGCGTGGCCGCCGAAGGAAGCCAGCATCAGCATCGTCCTGCTCTCGGCGTCCGTGGCGTTGACATCGAAGTCAGCCAGCATGGTCTCGACGGCTCTCCGGTTTCCGGAAAATGCGGCCTCGGACATCCGCTCGGTCAGTCTGCTCCCCGACCCGTAACCTCCGCTGGTGCCTGGCGGAGCCGAAGGATCTGAGTTGCAGCCGAACGCCACCAGACAGATCACCGCAATGAGCGGTGCCGAGGCTGACTGCCGCACAGCTTCCGGAGTCTAGCAGATGCGAATCAGACCACTTCCAGCCTAGTGCCGCCCATCAACCCGCCGTCAACCACATGAACCGTGCCCGTCACCCAGCGGGACTCGTCCGAGGCGAGAAAAAGCACGTAATCGGCAATGTCCTCCGGCTCGCCGATGCGTCCGAGCGGGTACATGCGGCGCAGCGCCTCAAACCCCGATGGAAACTGCTCCCAATAGTCCATAGACGCGGAGGTCGCAACAGTGCCTGGGCAGATCACGTTCGACCGGATGTTCCATTCCGCGTAGTCGGCGGCGACGAGACGCATCATCGAAATCAGGCCGCCCTTCGCCGCGGTGTAGGCCGTCTCGCTGACTGCCCGAAGCGCATTGACGCTGGAAATTGTAACGATGCTCCCGCCATCGCCCTCCTGCATCAGCGGAATCGCGTGCTTGGTGCAGAGGAACGGCCCCTTCAGGCACGCCGCGAGCGTGCGGTCCCAATCAGCTTCCGCAAGTTCCGAGATGGCGCAGTCGTCATACGCTGCAAACGCGTTGTTGACAAGGATGTCCAAGGCTCCGTGCTCGGCTCGCACACGGGCCATCATTGCGGCGACCTCTTGCTCCCGTGAGTGATCGGCGACATGGGCGGTCACCTTTCCGCGGCCTTCTCCGACCACTCCATCCAGCGAACTCCAGGTTGCTGAGGCGATGTCGTTTGCCACCACAGCCGCTCCTTCCGCGACGAACCGCCGGACGATCGCTGAGCCGATTCCCCCCGCCGCGCCGGTCACCAAGGCTGTTTTCGCGTGCAGTCTGGCCGACATCCCGTTGAAGCGTACACGAACGCCAATGTTCGTGTCTGACCTGGCGACTCGACACCCGCGACACAGAGGCGGTTGATTGTGATGAACAGCGGCAGTGCGGCGAGTGCTCCGCAGTCTCAGTCCGGAAGCTGTGGCATGGCTGCTTCGGTCGTTGCAAGCAGCCATGCGGTTGCGGGCGGTATTGGCTCGTGCGGTGTGTGAGTGGCAAGACTGGCGCGACTGCAAGCGCCGGTATTGCAAGCCCTCGGCCCGGAAGGCCCCGTTCAGGCTGGCCGCTCGGTTCAGTCTGTCGCCGCCGGCGAAGCATGGATTGCCTGTCTGGCCGCCGACCCGCTCTGCAGGCTCGCCTCCGGCGATTGGAGGGACCGGAGGACAATTCTCCGGCCGACGCAAGGAAGAGATTGACGCAACGGCCCAGGTTGGCCGTTCGGCATGCATCTCCCATGTTTGCCGGGCGGCCTCGAATGCTCTCGGGAATGGCCCTATTAATCCGGCATCTTACCTGTTTGTATGTACTTTTCTAAATCCTTTCGGGTATAGCCCATCGTTCGGGCAACGGATAGTACGATGTCTTCCTTGAGCTGGTTGCGCATTGGGATCACAACAGGTCTTGGAGCATCGTCCTTAGTCATTACATAGTGACTTCCACGTTGCCGGTTGAATTCAAAATTTCGATGTGCTCCCAAATTGCGTAATTCAATCCACTTAAACGGACGCATAGTGAAGATCACTATCTCCTACTAGCATGGCAGGCACGAAACCTTCCAAGTATTCCTGTCCACGCTTGCGTTTCGTGGCAAAGTGAACTGCGCTAAGGGTAGCAGCATCAGAGTAGTCTTGAGAGTCGTTGTCAGTTTCAATCGAGTCTGGCTCTGTGGTGACGATATTGAACGCATCCTCAGGGATTGATTCTCTTCGAGTTTCTCGAGTGAATCCCGACTCTTGAAGTGCTTGAGCGAGTACGTTACGATCAATACATGTTTCAAACCAGAGCTCGATGGCTTCTCTGATTCCTCGAAGCGCACCTTGCTTCGTAGTAGCTTGAGTTGTCAAGTCGAGTGCTTTGCAGCCGGCGACCCAAGTCCTTCCATCAAGATGTATTTCTAACGCAAGCTGAATCCGAACGTACATGGTCCTGAACCTGTAGCCCCTTTCACCAGTTTTTGACCGAGTGGATGCATGGTGCCGACCTCGACTGCCAGATGTTGCTTAGCATAGCATTTCGGGACGTCGTTACCCTAGCGACTCGACCCGCTTGACTCTGCGAATTCCCGAGCTGAGGTTGGAAAGGCCACTCATTGAGGTCTTCGGGAGGACGCTGGGTGTCGAATCTCACGCGGTTCGGGTGAGAAGCGGGAGGCTTCCCCGGAATGGCACAGACACGCTCCGGATGGCGGGGCCATTCCCTCACTGCTTCGCAGTGTCCCGGCAGTTCCTCTGCTGAGTCGGCGCAGTTCGGCCACAGACCCCGGTGCCAGCGGGGAGTTACATAAATGCTGTGTAGGAACCTCGAGGCAGCGGGAGGGCCGATGGGCCGTGTCCAACGCTTCCGGATCCTGCCCATCCATCCTC
>JAPPMB010000073.1 GCA_028819255.1 Bryobacterales bacterium
AACTCCGGTCCCTCCAGCTAAACTGCAAAGCGTCAATTCTGAGGGGGCGCTAGGCGGTCCGATCGTCGGAAAAAGGGCCTGTGGTACGATGTACACGCTTGCAGGGAGCGGACGATTCGTGAAGGATCTGAGCGGGTCGCTCCAAGGAACGTTCTGAGAGATTCTCCAATCACCGAGGACTGGACGCCATACGGCGCGCCAGTCCTTTTTTTGTCTGTGAGAGTTTCCGAAATGCTCTGCAGGGAAGGAGGGTAGGGCTTTCAGGAGACGTTATCGACCGATCCGTCGCATTCGACGACGGAATGTAAACGAGACCATTCGTGCCCGGGAGGTGCGCGTGGTTTTTCCCAGCGGCAGGACCCAGGTCATGCCGACCAGCGAGGGGATTCGCCGGGCGAAGGAAGTGGGACTGGATCTGGTCCTAGTGTCCCCGACGGCGCGGCCGCCCGTCGCGAAGATCATCGACTACGGTGAGTATTCCTATCTTGAGAAGAAGAGGAAGAACGAAGCCAAGAAGAAGCAGCACCGCATCGAGGTCAAGGAAGTGAAGTTCCGGCCGAATACGGACCGGCACGATTACCGGTTCAAGAAGAACCACGCTCTGCGCTTTCTCCAGGAAGGGAACAAGGTCAAGGCTACGGTCTTCTTCCGCGGTCGCGAGATCACGCACCCGAGGATCGGCGAGCGGATTCTCCATACGCTGGCGGGCGACGTTGCCGAAGTCGGCAATCCCGAGACGCAGCCGCGCATCGAGGGGCGCACCATGACCATGATGATCGGCCCGAAGAGGACGCAGAAGCCCCCTTCGCGGAAGCACTCCGCCCGTCCCCGCCACGTCTCGACCCCACAGTCGCGACCTCGGCCACAGTCCCCCGCGTAGCGGACTGGCGGAGCGCGATCCACTGCAAGCGGGGTCGCTTCGAGCGCGCCGGGGCAATCACCAGTGGCAGGCGGGCTCCGAGATGGTGTCGGGGTACGCCCCTATCCCGGCCAGGGTCCGGTGACCAGACGCTTCGCCACGACCTTGCTTCCCGAGCGGGCGGTGGCGATGACCGGTTTCCCCGGCCCTATCGCAGCAAGGCCCCTGACCGGCAGCGTGCCGTCGGAGAGCGTTCGGGCTCCCCGCAGAGGCCGGCCATCCGCCGTTGACAGCAGAACCTCCGCGTTCGGCAGGATCTTGGTGGCGGGCAGCGAGCAGGCCGGCGCCCGTCCGGTGCCGGACGCCGGTTGCGACACCGCCCCTCCGCCGCGCGGCTCCTCGGTAGGCGGGTCGACCAGGTTGCGCACCCGCAGACCGATGACCGGATCCTCCGGACGCGGGTCGAACTCCATTTCTAGGAAGTTCCAGTAGAACGGACCGTCCAGCTTGCGCAGATCCGGAGTGTCGTAGCTCTGGTGGTAGAGCGCCTTGATCTCGACCTCGCGACCGTCGAAGTCCCGCATTCGGGGGCCGAATCCGTCCTTGACCCCGCGTCCGCCGCTGCGCCCGATCGGGCCGAACGAGCACTCGAAGACCCTGTGCTCGAGGTTCTTGAGGATCATGCCGACGTGCACGTCGCCGTACACGGTCGTCACTCCGGGGCGCGATCCCAGCACTTCCAGAACCCGGTTCGCACCAGCCGTCACCCACCCGGCATAGTCCGCAGCCACCCTGTCGCGCTCGCCCAGCACGGTCCTGGCATCGGGCCGCCGGCCGTCGCCGATCCAGATCGTATGCAGTCCGTTGATGCCGGTGAGACAGATCAGCGGCGAGGAGTCCGTCAGGATCGTCTCGCGCAGCCATGCGAACTGCTCCTCCCCAAGCAGGCTGCGCGTGACGTCCTCGCGGGTGTACAGGCTCGTCTTTTCCCCCCAGCCCTGGTCGTCCCAGATGTTCGTGTCCTGACTCGACCGCCATAGCCGGGAGTCGAGGATCAGCAGGCTGAAGTCCCGGTTCGGCATCTTCCAGCGACGCCATTTCTTCGGATTCACGGTGCCAGAGGGTGCTTCCTCGCCGGTGATCAGATGGTGGACGATCTGGAAGTTGCGCCGCATGTAGTCGCGGTCCTGGCCGAGGTCCTCGTGCATCCGAATTGCGATCTGCTCCGGGCCCTTGACGTCGTCCATGCCGTAGTCGTGGTCGCCCGGATTGATGGTGTTCCAGTGGCGCATCATCTGCCATCGCGTCGTTGGCCCGCACAGCGTGGTCGTCACGATCTTGTATGCGTCGTCCGCCGAGGGCGGGTACAGGAGCAGTTCCATGTACCACACGTCGTCCTCCCACATCATGATCTGAAAGCCGTATTCCTCCAGATGCCGGTACGCGCCGGGCGTGGGCTGGTCGTGCACGAAGAAGCCGCCGCCCGGGCCGGCGTCGGGAAGTTTGGGGCCGCCGCCGTGGATCGCGTGGCAGGACAGGCCGCAGAGTTTATACGGCGCCGAAAGCCGCGGGAGCCGACCGACATACTCGCCGGTCGACGGCACCTCGCCCACCTGGCCGGTGCCAATGCCGACGGCGTCCGTGCCGAGTCTGGGATCGCCGGTCACGTCGCGGCCGTCCTTCCAAACCGTGTAGTAGAGGGCCGTCTCCGCCGGGTTCCGCGGCAGTCGGGCGTCGAGCACGGCGGTGTTCCTGCGAAATTCGTTGTTCACGATCGGGGCCGAGGCCGCCGGCTCGATTGCCGACCAGCCGCCTTGCGGGTCTGGCCGGTCCGCAATGCGGATTTCCGCGGAGTCTCCGTCGCTGCGAAACAGGCCGACGAAGCGCACCCGCCACTCGCCGTCTTCCTCCCGCAGAGTGTCGCCGAGCGCATAGCAGGCGTGGCACTGGTTGATGCGCGGTTCCAGCCGACCGCTCGCGCCGGGTTCGATCAGGTATTCCCCGACATCGAAGTCCAGCAGTCCGCGGGCAGCGACTCCGACGAAGCCGGCGAGGTGCCTCTTCCGGCTGACGCGGTCCAGTCGAATCTCGGCGACACTTCCCTTGCCGCCAATCTCCAGCGACGCCACGAGCGTCGCGTCCGTCCCGTCGCCCCCCGAGACCCCAACGCCGATGCGGAACTCGTCGCCGACCTCGGGGGCAGGCACGCGCTCCATCGCGATGACCGCGTCCGAACCGTGCTCGCGGATGCCGAAGTAGCCGTCGTCGGTCCAGGCTGCAATCCACGCAGCCTTCCCGCCTTGGCCGGACATCCCGAAGGACTCGAAGAGAGTGGAAGAGCCGAAGGCGAGGCCCAGCATGCCGAACCCCGGGCGATACATCCTCCAGTCGGTGTCGTCGCCCTCCAGAGGCCCGTGCGCGAGAGCATGCACCTTGCCTCCCATCTCGACCCGGAAGTTGCCCTCCAGACGCCACTGCCTGTGCCAGATCAGGCCGGGCGGGAGCGAAGGGTCGTAATCGACCGGCATGCTGAAGCTCCCGAAACGCGCGCCGTGCGTCTCGTAGTGATAGGGAAATCCGGTGTTCCGCGCACGGTCGCCGAAGTTGTGAATCCGGCGACGAAGGGCTCCGCTCCGGATCTGCCAGTACCCGGGATTGAGCGTTTCCCAGTCATCGCCGTGGTAGAGCGAGTCCGGCCCTTCGAACGAGACGGAATGCGCCCGGACCACTGATGTCGAGGCGGCCAGCGAGGCCCCCGCGGCAGCGGCTCGCAAGAACGCCCTGCGGTTCACTGATTCCTGCATGTTGGCGGCATCTTACCAAGGGGGAGTCGTGGCGGCCCGCCGGAGCGCAGTTGCGCCGCAGATGGGGTCCGGGCGGAGGGTGCCGGTATGGGGAGAGTTCCGCATCAGCCTTGCATCCGGGGAGTGAAGTAGACTTGGATGCACCCGAAGGAGCACCGAGTCGCGCGCGTACCGGCGCTTCGACTGGAAAGCCGCCTTCGTCTGACGCTCATGTCGACCTTGAGAATCGCGAGCCCCGCTCTCGCACTGCTTCTTCTTGCCGGCGGATGCGGCACGGGCACCGAATCGTCCCGGCCCCTGGAAATGCCGCCGAACATTGTCTGGGTCCTGGCTGACGACCTGGGCTACGGAGACCTCGGCTCGTACGGGCAGAAGCGAATCCAGACGCCACACCTCGACCGGATGGCCGCTGAGGGCATGCGTTTCACTCAGGCATACGCCGGATTCACTGTTTGCGCGCCGTCTCGCAGCGTGCTGATGACGGGCCAGCACACCGGACACACACGGGTCCGCCGGAACGGAACCCCGGGCCTCCTGGGCGAGGATGTGACCGTCGCCGAATTGCTCAAGGAAGCGGGATACGCCACGGCTCTGGTGGGCAAGTGGGGCCTGGGCATGGAAGAATCCCCGGGCGCGCCGTGGAGGCAGGGATTCGACCACTTCTTCGGATACCTGAGCCAAGGGCACGCGCACAATTTCTACCCTGAGTTCCTGATGCGCAACGCGGAGCGGGTCCCGCTCCGGAACGTGGTCCAAAGGTCGGGACGCTACGACGGAATGAGCGGCGTCGCCACGAAACGGCTCGACTATTCGCACGACCTGCTGGCCGATGAGGCGCTGGAATGGATCGAGATGAACGCGGAGGGGCCTTTCTTCCTGTATCTTGCGCTCACCATCCCCCACGCCAACAACGAAGCCGGAAACCGGGACGGAGGCGGAGATCCCGGAATCGCCGCCGTCACCGAGAATCTCGGGGCGCACCGCGAGCGCATCGGCATGGAGGTGCCGGACGCGGGGGCCTACCAGGACAGGGACTGGCCGGGGCCACAGAAGGGCACGGCGGCGATGATCACCCGCATGGACGAGAGCGTTGGGGAGCTCTTCGCGAAACTGGCGGCCCTCGGAATCGACGAGCGGACGCTCGTGTTCTTCAGTTCCGACAACGGTCCCCACGCCGAGGGCGGAAACGATCCCTTCTTCTTCGATTCGAACGGCCCGTTGCAGGGCTACAAGCGATCCCTGCACGACGGAGGAATTCGCGTGCCCGCCATCGCCCGCTGGCCGGGAAGGATTCCCGCAGGGACGGTCAGCGACCTGGTGTGGTACTTCGCCGATTTTCTGCCGACCGTCGCCGAAATCGTCGGGTTCGAGGCGCCCGGAGGCATCGACGGTGCGAGCATTCTGCCGGTCCTGCTGGACGACGCGCCCGCGCTTGATCAGCGGTTCCTCTACTGGGGCGGAACGCGGGGTCGGGCAGAGGCGGCTCGCTGGGGACGCTGGAAGGCCGTTCGGGAAGGTCCGGAACAGCCGCTGGAGCTGTTCGACCTGATGGAGGACATCGGAGAGGAAACCGATGTGGCGGCCGAATTCCCGGAGATCGCAGCGACGATCGAGAAGTACATCGAGACCGCGGTGACGGACCTGCCCGGTCGGGAATAGGGCGTGTGGCACCTGGCCGGCACGCTTGCGGCCCGACGGGAGCTGACGCGACGGTCAGGCTTTCGTGAACTGAATCCCCGAGCACGGATGCACGAATCGACATGCGGCCGGCGGGCGGTCTATCATGATTTGGCCGGGGCTTCCAACCACCAGGTGGCGCGAGGGCGCGGCGGCTGCGGCAGAAGAGATGAAGATCGCGACCGCCACACATTCCACGGGTCCGTCGCCCGAGCATTCAGGAGGGCAAACGATGAGGATCTCTACTGTCGCACTGGGCCTCACGCTCGGGCTGCTCTGGGGAGCTGCGTTCTTCGTCATTGGGATGATTCATGCCGTGTTTCCCGGGTACGGCGCGGAGTTCTACCAGCTGGCCGCGTCCTTGTATCCCGGCATGAAAGGGGACGGCTCACCCAGCGATTTGCTACTGGGGACAGCCTACGGACTCGTCGACGGTTTCCTCTTCGGGGTCCTGATGGCATGGCTGTACAACCTGATCCTGACCAAGCTCGTCGACCCGGACACGCCGGAGCGCCAGAGCCGCTGACGCCGAACCCTGACGGGTGTATCGTCGGGCCGGGGAGAGGAGTCGCCCTGCGGCGCAACGACGGCACCGTCAATTGCAATAACCGTGCAAAAAACGCTAAACGATTCGTTGAGCGGCCGTGTCGGAACTATACTGATTCCATGGCGGTTGCGCACGTTGCGAGGATAGCTGTATCCGGATGTTTCGCCGCCCTCGCCGTCCTGGCTGAGACGCCCGCTCCCGAAGGCATCGAGTTCTTCGAATCGAAGATTCGCCCCGTCCTCGCGACGAACTGCTACACATGCCACTCCGCCGAGGCGAAGGTGCGCATGGGCGGGCTCAGTCTGGACACGAGGGACGGAATACGCGAGGGCGGCCAGCGCGGCCATGCCGTGATGCCCGGGGATGTCGAGGGCAGCCTCATTCTGTCGGCTCTCCGGTATGACGGCGCGCTCAAGATGCCGCCCGGCGGGCGCCTCTCGGAAGATGTGGTCGCAAACTTCGAGGAATGGATCAGGATGGGGGCGCCGGACCCGCGTGAGGTCAAGGTTCAAGTCACCGAGGACGCGATCGACCTCGACAAGGGCAGGGAGTTCTGGGCGTTCCAGGTTCCGAGAAAACCCCAGCCGCCGTCCACGACGGATCTGGCGTGGCCGTCCGGCAGCATCGACCAGCTGGTGCTCGCTGGGCTGGAGGAGCACGGGCTGCGTCCCGCCTCCGATGCCCGGAAGGAAGACCTGCTCCGGCGGGCAACGCTGGACCTGACCGGCCTGCCGCCGACGCCCGAGGAGCTTGAGAACTTCCTCAGTGACGACGGTGACCGGGCCTACAACACGGTGGTGGACCGCCTGCTCGAATCCGACCGATTCGGCGAGCGCTGGGGCCGGCACTGGCTGGATGTCGTGCGCTATGCCGACACGGTAGGCCGGACACGGAACCTTCCTTTCCCGGTCGCGTGGAGGTACCGCGACTACGTCATCCGCTCGCTCAACGACGACAAGCCGTTCGACCGGTTCATAACACAGCAGATCGCGGGCGACCTGCTGCCGCACGGGAGCACCGAGGAGCGGGTGGACAACCAGGTTGCGACGGGATTCCTCGCGCTCGGCGCGCACGACCTCAACGAGATCGACGCCAAGCAGTTCGACATGGACGTGGCGGACGAGATGATCAATGCCACGACCCGCTCGATCCTCGCGCTCAGCGTCGGGTGCGCCCGCTGCCATGACCACAAGTTCGATCCGATCCCCACCGCGGACTACTACGCCCTAGCGGGGATCTTCCGCAGTTCCGAATTGCGGAACGGCCTGCGGCGCAGGCCGCGGTTCAACGCCGGATACTTCCGCACCCAGCTGCTGGTCGAGCTTGACGGACTCCCGGAATTCACGGGGGCGAACGCCAGCGAAGTCCGGGCCGAGCGCCAGCAGCTGTGGACGGAGCTGCAAGCTGCGGAAATGGCGCGCGACAGGAACCAGTGCCGGCAGCTCGCACGGTCGCTCGGCAAGCTGCCCATGCCCGAGAACCTCACGATGGGAGTCGTGGAGGCGGGCAAGCCCGTGCCCGTAAGAGTCAACATCGGCGGCGACCCGCACACCCTCGGCAAGGCCGTGGAGCGGGGCTTCGTCAGGGCCCTGTATCCGGAAACGGCCGAACTGCCCGAGATCGGAGAGCGCGAGAGCGGCCGCCTGCAGCTCGCGGAATGGCTGACGCGGCGCGACAACCCCCTGACCGCCCGCGTGATGGCGAACCGGGTCTGGCACCACCTCTTCGGCACGGGCATCGTGGCAACCGTGGACAATTTCGGAGCGATGGGCCGACCACCCACAAACCAGCCGTTGCTGGACTACCTTGCCGTGCAGTTCATGGACCAGGGCTGGTCGGTGAAGAGCCTGATCCGCGAGATCGTCCTCAGCCGCACCTACCGGCTCTCCACCGAGTTCGTGCGTGCGAACTTCGAGATCGATCCGGACAACGATCACCTGTGGAGGGCGAACGCCCGACGCCTGGAGGCCGAGTCCTTGCGGGACTCCGTCCTTCTGGTGAGCGGCGAGCTGAAGACTGGCCCGCCTCCGCCCTCGCCCGTCTACGGCTTCGACCGCAACCAGCAGTTCAACGGCAACAGCCGGCAGCTCAAGCCCTGGGACACCGGGGAAACCTACCGCAGCGTGTACGTGCCGGTGATCCGGAACAGTCCGAGCCGCCTGTTCGAAGCGTTCGACTTTCCGGAGCCGAGCGAGACGCACGGCGCCCGGGACATCACAACGGGGCCCACCCAGGCGCTGTTCATGATGAACAACGATTTCGTCCGGACGCACGCGACCGTCGCCGCCGAGCGTCTGCTCGCGATGCATCGGGACGATGCCGGCCGGGCGCGGCACGTGTTTCGGCAGGTGCTTGGGCGCGACCCGAGTGCCGCCGAGCTGGGCCGTGCCGTGGAGCGCGTCCGGGAGGTCACCGGCTCGCTGGCGGCGAGGGGAACCGCAGTGAACACCGCGGCCGCGTCCTGGCTCAGGGGCCTGATGGTCGCGGCGCTCGACCGGGAGCCGGCCGAGGACGAGATCGAGACGGCGATGCGGTACCTGTCCGACCGGCACCCCGGAGCCGGCACGTCCGCGGAAGCCGCGGCCGAAGCGCTCCGGAACGACGAGGGGTCGTTCAACGGCAGAGCGGCGATGGAGATGGTGAATGCCGCGCTGGGCCGCGACCTCGGCCCCGAGGACATGGCTGCGGCGAGGAAAAATCTTCGGGCCTGGCGGTCCGAGCAGCGCAAGCGCTCGGCCAAGGACCAGCAGGCACTGCTGGCGACATCGTCCAGTCCCGAGCACGAGGCGTGGTCCAGGATGTACCACGCCCTGTACAACAGCGCGGAATTCCGCTATCGCAACTGAACGGGTTGGACAACGAGGAGAAGATCGATGCCAGACATCTTGCAAGCCCGCAGGGGCTTTCTGCGACGAGCAGCGGCAGGTTTCGGATACACCGCATTCGCGGGCCTCGCTGCCATGGATTCGCTGTCGGCGAACGGCGGCAAGAACCCGCTCCTGCCCAGGAAGCCCCACTTCGAGGCGCGGGCCAAGAGGGTCATTTTCCTGTTCATGCAGGGCGGTCCGACGCAGCACGACACATTCGACTACAACCCCGACCTCGCCAAGCACGCCGGCCAGGAAACCGCGTCGGAACTTTCCAGCGGGAAGCAACGCGGAAGAATCATGCCGTCCGCCTTCAAGTTCCTGCCCAGCGGCCAGAGCGGGATCCACATCTCGGAGATTTTCCCGCATCTTCGCGAGCACGCGGACGATCTCTGCCTGGTAAACGGAATGCACACCGATTCGCCGGCCCATCCGCAGGCGTCGATCTTCACGCACACCGGCAGCATCACGTTCGTGCGGCCCTCCATGGGCTCGTGGGTCGTGTACGGGCTGGGGACCGAGAACCAGGATCTGCCGGGGTTCGTCACGATGAACCCGCCGCCGGTCGGCGGCGCGTCGCTCTATGGTTCGGCGTTCCTGCCGGCGAGCTTCCAGGGCACGAGACTCAACATATCCGCGGGGCAGGATCCGATTGAGAACATTCGGAACCCTCGCATGGACTTCGAGTCCCAGCGCAGACAACTGGACTATGTTCAGGAACTGAACCGCGGCCTCCTCGACCGGACCGACGGCAGCGACCACGTCGAGGGCGTCATCCAGTCGTACGAGCTGGCATTCCGCATGCAGCAGGCGGTTCCAGCGGCCATGGACATCGCGTCGGAACCCGATAGCGTTCGGGAGCTGTACGGTCTCGACCGGAAGGAGACGAGCACGTTCGGCATGCAGTGCCTGCTGGCTCGCAGGATGGCGGAGAAGGGCGTTCGGTTCATCGAGCTCGGCCATCGCGGCTGGGATCACCACAACAACCTAAGGAAGCGCCTCGCGGTCAATGCGGCGGCCATCGACAAGCCGATCGCGGCCCTGATGACCGATCTAAAGCAGCGGGGCATGCTGGACGAGACGCTGATCGTCTGGGGCGGCGAGTTCGGACGCTCGAGCTACGAGCAGAACGACAAGGGCGACGGCAGGCGCCACAACAACCGCGGCTACACGATGTGGCTGGCCGGCGGCGGCATCCAGGGCGGCATGCGCTACGGAGCATGCGACATTCACGGTGTCGCGGTGGAGGACCGCGTGCATCTGCACGACCTGCACGCGACGATGCTGCACCAGCTCGGCCTGGACCACACTAGGCTCACGTACCGCTACGCCGGAAGGGACTTCCGGCTGACGGATGTGCACGGGCGGGTCGTCAAGGAGATCCTGGCGTAGCGAAGCGGCCGAGGACGCGGCCACATCCGGGCAGGCTGCGTTTCGGCAGCGTTCCGCCATCCTCGGCAGCGCGGAGAGGACTGTGCCAGAATGGCAGGGCAGGGGCCTGTAGCTCAGCTGGATAGAGCGGCCGCCTCCTAAGCGGCAGGTCGGGGGTTCGAATCCCTCCGGGCCCGCCACACGCCTCGGCCCTGCGCGGGCTCAGGCCTCGCCGGGCTCCGAGAGAATCTCGCGCAGCAAGTTCGGCTCGATGTTGCCGCCGCTCACGACGCAGACGAGCGGCCCGCCCCCGACCTCCCGCGGCGCCGCCAGCGCAGCCGCGACCGACACCGCCCCGCCCGCCTCAACGACCAGCTTTTCCTCGATCGCCAGGAGGCGGATCGCCGACCGCATGGCCTCCTCGCCGACGAGAGCCACATCGTCAACGAGCGCCCGCACGAGCGCAAACGTGTTCCGTCCCGGCCTAGGCACCGTGAGCGCGTCAGCCAGGGAGGCGGACGGCTCGGTGAGGACGCGGCGGTCGGCCTCCAGTGATCGCTTCATCGAAGGATTCGCCTGGGCCTGAACACCTCGAATCCGGCAATCAGGCCGCCCCAGTTTGACCGCGAGCGCCGTCCCCGCGATCAGGCCGCCCCCGCTGATCGGCGCAAGCAGCGTGAAGTCCTCTCCGATCTGGTCCAGCAACTCCAGTCCGAGAGTCGCATTGCCGGCGATGCTCTCCCGGGAGTCGAAGGGATGCAGGGCAACCCGGCCAGATTCCTTCCGGATGCGCTCGGTCGTTTCCGCACGCGACCGGAACGAGTCGTCGCAGACAACCACCTTCCCTCCGAACGCTTCGGTTCTCCGGCGCTTGAATTCCGAGGCTCCTCGCATCATGACGATACAGGAGTCGACGCCCAGGCGGGTCGCCGCGAACGCCACGGCCTGGGCGAAGTTGCCGGAAGAGTTGGTGACGACGCCCGCCGCACGGCATTCCTGCAGGCTGGCGAGAATGCCGTTGAAGGCCGGGCGCACCTTGAACGCGCCCACGGGCTGGAGCGACTCGAGCTTGAGAAAAACGTCCCGTCGCAGTTCTCGGCTGAGAAACTCCGACCTGACGAGCGGGGTGGGAGGCAGGTAGCCTGCGATCCGACGGCGGGCGACGCGCAGGAAATCGTTCCAAAGCCTGTGTTCTGGCGGAATGGGCATACCGGTGCCGAGGAATGAGCATAATACACCGGAACTGGACCCACGTTCCGGGCGAGGCGGTGACTCGTGCAGAAGAAGCCAACTCATTCTTCCCGGGCCGGAAGAGACTGCCGACCCGTTGCGGACGGCGCGCCGTCCGCACGGGCGAGAGGCCCACATCGACGCGCGGGCGGCGCCGCGGCCCCTTCCCGCCACGGGACGGCTCCCGGCTCCGGCGATGGTGTCCGCCGACCTTGGGCAGTTTCGCGGTCGGCCCCGAACGATTCACTCGGAATGCACGCAAACAACACGGCGATGAAACGCTCACCCGGCACCATCGACTTCGGGATCAGGATCCTCCCGAAGCGCCAGCCTGGAGACCTCCCCGCCAGCCTCCGGCAGATCCGTGCATCGCCTCCATCCGATCCCGTCAGCCCCGACGGTCAGTGGCAGAAGAAGATCCGGATCGCAGCCGCTCCGACGAATTCGGATTCGGGGAGCGGGCACAATGCAGGGACCGCTGTCCTGCATTCGACCGTCACGACCAGCAAACAGTCGGTTGGACGATTTTCATTGTTTCAGTTCGCTAGACTCTGATTTCCGAACATCGATCATTTTAGCGATGTCACTGTTTCTCCCTGCCGGG
>JAPPMB010000099.1 GCA_028819255.1 Bryobacterales bacterium
CCGAACCACGCCCGCGCAAAAGCCTCTCGGCTTCAGCAGCAGCACGGATTTCTTCTGCGTAAGTGACAATTCGGGCCTCGATCTTCCTGTAAGTATACCCGGCGGGTCTGCGTGGCAACCGGGCCCTCGAGGCAGACGTTCGTGGAAGTTCGCGCTCGGAGACGGCATGAGTTTCTGCGGGCTTGAGTGACTGCGGAATGCGTTCGCCCGGGCGCAGATCGCTGGCTCTTCCGGATGCCGTCCACAGCAAGGTGCACGCGCTGCTTCGGGCCGTGCAGAAGAGCCGGTTCCCGAGCTGCCCTCGCGGTGGACGACACCGGGCTCTGAGGGTTCGCTTCGCCCCGATGGAGCCGGCGTGCCGTCCCGATCAGTTCCGGCAAGGACCGCGGATCGGCTAGAATTGCGTTCGTCTCAGGAGTTCGATTGATCCCGAACCGGAGGCAAGTGAGGGCATCAGGTTCGATGGATACACGGCTGACCGGCAATTCGTCGCGAGCGTCCCGGCCGGTTTCCTGCAGGCGGCGGAGATCCCGGAGGCGTCGGATCGAAAGAGTCGTGCCGGGGACCCTCCCATTCGCACTCGCCGCGCTGCTTGCAGTGCCACTTGCCGGTGACGTCGTGGAACAGGGGCCAGGTGACTCGCCGCCTTCCGGCTTGTACGCCGGAGTCGCGCGCGCCGACATTTCCCCGCCAGTGGGCATAGCCCAAATGAACTGGGGCTCCCAGACCCACGTCCGGGCCGTCGGCATCGATCCTGCCGGGATGAAGGCCACGGCGCTGGTCCTCTCCGATGGCGAGCAGCGATTCGCCATGGTCGATGTCGACCGGATTTTCGTCGCAGGGCTCGAACCGGCGATCGAGGAAGCCTCGCGCCGCACCGGCATTCCTGAGGCGCACATCAGGATCGGGGCGAGCCACACCCATGCCGGCGTGATGGTAAGTCCCGCGAAGGGTCCCCCCGGCTTGAACCTTGCCCCGCTTGCGGACATGGCGGAGCGCTACCGCCTGAACCTGATCGACAAGATCGCGGGAATCGTCGCCGAAGCAGACGCCGGCCTCGAGGCCGCGCACATGCATGGCGGGCGCGGCACCGGAACGATCAACATAAACCGGCGCGTGAGGGCGGAAGGCAGTCGCCCGCCGGCTGTCGGGAGGAATCCGGACGGGTTCGTCGATCGCGAACTGGTGGTCTTCCGCATCGACGATGCGCAGGGCGAGCCAATCGCCGTCATCGCCAACTTCCAGTGCCATGGAACGGTGCTTGCCTACGAGAACAAGGTCATCTCTTCGGACTGGATCGGCATGGCGAGGGCTACGGTCGAGCACGCGTTCCCAGGGGCTTTGAGTCTGGTCTTCCAGGGAGCGGCCGGCAACCAGGGCCCGATTGAGGGCTTTTCCGGAGACCTTGCCGTGGCCCACAGGCTTGGCCAAACGCTGGGCCATCAAATCGCAGCCGTGGCGATGCAGATCGAAACGGTGCGGAGGGTCCCCACCTTCGAGGGCTTCGTCGAATCCACTGCCTACCAGGCCAGGCAGCACTGGCGAGTCCGGGGGCCGCGAGACGCGCGGCTGGCGTTCGTTTCCCGGATCGTGGACGTTCCCAGGCGAACGTATTCCGAGTCCGAGATCGAGGGCATGCGCTCGAGGCTGCAGAAGGCAAGGAGCCAGCTCGAGTCCCGGACCGGCGGCCCCGACCCGCGGACTCGACACCAGGCTGCGGCGCGTGTCAGACGGTTTGCGGACCTTCTCGAACAGTGGACGCGCCCGGTCGATCCCTCCCCGCTGCAAGTTGAAGTCCAGGCTCTGCGTGTGGGCGACCTCGCAATCGTCGCGATGCCTGGTGAGCCATTCGCCGAAATTGGCAAGGCCGTGAAGGAGGGTTCTCCGTTCGAATTCACGATGTTCTGCGGGTACTCGGACGGTGTCGGAGGCGACTACATTCCAACGGCGGATGAATACGCGCATGGAGGATACGAGGTCGAGAGGAGTCCCTACAATCCCGGCACTGCCGAAAGGGTGATCCGGACGGCGTCCGCCCTGCTGGCAAGCCTCCGCCGTTAGGGGACCGCAGCCGCCCGCCCTGCTGGCAAGCCCCTGTAAGATCGAGGCATGCCCGGCGGACCGCAGTCACTGGCTGCGACCTGCGCCGGGATGGCCCACCGATGATCGTCGGTCTTCAGAAGTTCCGCCGCGAGTCCGCAGGTGGTGCGTTTGCGGCGAGGCACGTCGCCTGTTCCGTTGCGGCGCTGCTGGGTCTTGCGATTCCGTCAGCCGCGGCGCCTCCCATCGATTTCCGCCAGGACCTCTATCCGCGCCTCGAGGCGCACAATTGCCGGGCCTGCCACAACGCTTCCGGCGTGGCATCCGAGACGCGGCTCCACTTCCCCAAGCAAGGCGCGCCACCCTCCGCGATCCAGAGGTTCGGCGAGAACATGCAAGTGCTGGTGGACCGCAACGAGCCGGGCGCTTCTCTGTTGCTGGCGAAGCCAACGAACCGCATACCGCACACCGGTGGACCCCTGATTGCAGCTGGAAGCGAAGACGAGCGTCTGCTTGCTGCGTGGGCGGAGCACCTAGCGACCCGGTCGGTCCCGCAACGGGCTTCTGAGAGCGGGCCGCAGACGCCCCTCGTCGGGCCGGTCCGCAGGCTCACCCATGCCCAGTACGACAATTCCGTGCGCGACCTGCTCGGGGACAGGACCCGGCCTTCGCGGAGATTTCCGCCCGAGGACTATGTGAACGGATACACCAACCAGGCCTCGTCGCAAGCGATCACGCCGGCCTTGGCGGAAGCCTACGGGAGCGCGGCCGAAAAGCTTGCCAGGCATGCCTTTCGGTACGGTGACGAGGGTGGCCTGGTGCCCTGTGATCCCTCCGGGCCGACTGACCGGGCATGCGCTCAGGCATTCGTTCGGGACTTCGGCTCGCGAGCATACCGGCGCCCCCTCGATCAGGCGGAAACCGAGAAACTGGTCGATCTTCTCCTGCTATGGTCGGCCCGAAGAAACAGCTTCCTGGCCGGCGCGTCTGCTGCGGTCGAAGCGATTCTGCAGTCGCCCTCGTTCCTCTTCGTCACATCTCGGGGGCCGGACAGCCCAACCAGGCAGTACGAGATCGCCTCGAAGCTCTCGTACGCGCTGTGGGACTCCCTTCCCGATTCCGACCTGGTCCGCCGCGCGTCTCGCGGCGAACTCACCACTTTGGCCTCGATCGAACAGCAAGCCAAACGCATGCTGGACCGGCCGGCCGCCCGGGAGACGCTCGACCGCTTCTTCGCGCAGTGGATGCGATTCGACAAGCTGCGCGGCGCGGTCAAGGATCGCGGCCTCTTCCGAAACTACGGGCCGGAAGTCGCCGAGAGCATGACGGAGGAGTCGCGGAGGCTGTTTAGCCACGTCGTTTGGAACGACATCGACTTCCGCGAGTTCTTCACGGCCGGCTACACGTTCGTCGACGACTTTCTAACCGACGTCTACGATCTTCCCGACCCGGACGCGCCTTTCGCTAGGACCCGCTATCCGCTCGACTCGCCCCGGGGAGGCATCCTCGGACACGGCACGTTCCTCGCCCAGACGGGCAAGCCGGTCAGCACGTCGCCGACAGAGCGCGGCCTGTTTGTTCGCGAGCACTTCCTCTGCCAGACGATTCCCCCGCCCCCGCCGGGCGTGGACGCCTCCCTTCCGCCGCTCTCTCTTGGGGCGGAGCCCATGACGGCCCGGAAACTCATGACGGGCGTTCACGCCAAGGACGAGTCGTGCGCTTCCTGTCACAGGCTCGTGGATCCCATCGGATTCGGGTTCGAGCATTTCGACACCGTCGGGGCCTTCCGCGAAACGGAACCGGTCCGGGTCGAGCCCACGCCGCGGCAGGAGCGGCAGGGCATGAAGACGGAGATTCACGAGTTGCCGATCGATTCTGCGGGCTTCATAGCGGGCGTCCCGAACTCGGAGTTTCGCTCGCCGCGCGAGGCCGGGCGAGTGCTGGCCGCTTCCGCAGCTTGCCACAAATGCGTTGCCAAACAGCTCTTCCGGTACTTCTTCGGACGGCACGAGACCAGGGGGGATGCGGAACTCATCGAACGCGCCTATAATCGATTCCGGGACTCGGGATTCCTTTTCCGCGAACTGATTCTGGAACTGGTGGTTTCCCGGGAGTTCCTGCAAGCGGGATGAAGCGCGCGGCCACGGCGAGGAAACCGATGAACCGCCGAGCCTTCCTGCATGGGCTGGGCATTGGCGGGGCCGCGGTCCGCATCGCACTGCCTCCGCTGGCCTGCATGTTCAACTCGGCGGGAACGGCTTACGCGAGTCGTTCGGAGGGTCCCAGCGTCGCTCCCGAAACGCGGTTCGTCTTCTGGTTCAACGGAAACGGGATTCCGGAGCGGTACTGGATCCCACGCGACACCGGGAAGGACTACACGCTGACCCCCTGCCTCTCGCCGCTTGCGAGGCTCAGGGGCGACGTGCAGGTGCTTTCGGGCCTGGACAATCCGAACGGCCAGACGAGCGGGGTTGGCAACGGCCACCAGAGGACCATGAGTGCCCTGGTGTCGGGCGAGAAGTACACCGGCACTGGTGCGGGCGGTCCGTCGATCGACCAGGTCGTGGCCGCGAGAATCGGCGGCGACTCGCGCTTCCCCTCCGTACAGATCGGCGTCTGCCGGGAGTCCTTCGGCACCAGCATGCAGCGAAACATGAGCTGGAGCGCGAAGAACCGGGCACTGCCACCGGAGGTGGTGCCACAGAAGCTGTTCGACCGTCTGTTCGGCAGCCTCGACGATGGCTGGGTTGACCGCAAGCGGAGCATCCTCGACACCGTGAGAGCCGAAGCCGGCCGGCTGAGGGCGAGCCTCGGGAGCGAGGACTCGCATCGGATCGACGAATACCTGACCTCGATTTCCGACATCGAGCGTTCCATCGCGAGCTTTCCGGCCGAGTACGCGGAGACGGTCGAAGCCCCGGGTGCCGGCGGGGACCCGCGGGACTATCCGCGCATTGCCAAGGCGCAGAGCGACTTGCTGGTGCATGCGCTCGCCTCGGGCCAGACCCGAGTGGCCTCCTACATGCTGACGAAGTGCCAGGGCCTGACGAGGTTTCCGTGGCTCGGGCTCTCGTTCGCCAGGCACCACGAGTACTCCCATCTCGGGGGCTCGCACCGACAGCGGCAGCAGGAAGTCATGCGGGACATCTGTCGGTGGCATGTCGAGGAGTTTGCGTATCTGGTCGCGAAGCTCAAGAGCACGCCAGAGGGCGCCGGATCTCTACTGGACAACTGCGCGCTGCTCTTCGTCCACGAGCATGCCGAGGCGAACGTTCACAAGAACAGCGGCGGGGCGGTGCTTCTTGCGGGCCGGGCCGGTCGGCTCAAGCCCGGTCACCACGGACGGGTCACGGGAACCTTCGGAGACCTGTACAGAACGGTGGCCAAGGAAGTGGGCGCTCCGATCGAGCACTTCCCCACTTCGTACGGCACCATCCCGGAGGCAACGGCCTAAGCTCTCCGCCCTACCCGTTCATCGGATCACGTCACGCCCGGAGCGCTCCGACGCGAACCTGCTGGCCTCCTCGACCGAAACAAGGGTCCCTACCGCCACCACCCGCTCCAGCGAGGGGTGGTCCCGCAGCGCCGCAAGGCCTTGATCGCCGAACCGCGTGTACGAGACGTCGATGGTCCGCAGCGCGCGGAGCTCCGCGAGTGCCGCTCCCGCCGTGTCGTCAACCGACTCGGCATGCGACAGGCTGAGTGTCTCGAGACGGGCAAGCGCAGCCAGAGAGCGGATCCCCCGGGCCGTCAGGACCGCCCGGGAGAGGTTCAGCTTCCGCAGACTCGACAGGCGGGCGAGCTTGGACGCGCCAAGGTCCGTGACGCGGATCGACCCGCGCAAGCGGGGGACGCCGCTGCTGACGGCCTCGACGTACTGCCTGCTGGGTGCGGCGAGATTCAGGCTCTCGATGCCGTGCAAGGCGGCAATGTCGCCTAGGCTCGCATCGTTGACGGAAACCGCCCAGATCCCGCTGTCGGTTTCCTGAGCGCCGCTCAGGTCCAGGTGCTTCAGCCGCTTGAGCGCCCGCAGGCTCGCGACGCCGACCTCGCTGACCCGGTTGCCTCCTATGGCGAGGTGTTCCAGAAAGGGCATCGCTTCCAGCAGTTCGACCGAGGCGTCGCTGATCTCGGCGATTCCGATGTCGAGCCACCGCAGCCGGTCAAGCTCGGTGAGAAATCGAACGCCGGAATCGCTGATCTTGGTGCCTCGCACATTGAGCTTCTCAAGCAGTCCGGCCCGGCGGAGCGTCGATGCTCCGGCGTCGGTGACGTGTTCGCAGAAGAAGAGGTCCAGCTCCCGCAGCGAGGGCAGGCTCGCCACCACTCTCAGGGCCCTGTCCGTGACGTGCGTCTGGGCCAGCCCAAGACGCTCGAGCCGGGCAAGCCCTCCCAGCCGCCTCAGGTCGATGTCCGTCACCCAGCTTCGGCTGAGGTCAATCGACAGGATCTCGCCGTCTCCGTCGCGAACCAGTGAGCCTCCGGAATCAACGATCCACCCCGTGAGCGAGGGGGGCTCGGCCGCCGCGGCGGGGGCCAGCGCCGTCGCCGCCGCCAGGGAAACGAGCGCCATTCGAGAGAGCCCGGGCACTTTCGACCTACCGGCGGCGCGTCGGCTGGGCCGAATTCCTGTCCCACGCGATCCTGCAGTCGGGGAGTGCGGACCGCAGGGCATCGTATCCGCTGCTGGTCACGAGGGTGTGATAGAGGTTCAGAGAGAGCATCTCCCCGAACCGGCGGAGCGTTGCGACCGCTTCGTCGTCGATGGCCGTGTTGTCGAGGCTCAGGTCTCGCAGTCCGCTGCTCGAAGCAAGCGCGGCGATGCCGGCCGCCGAGATCTTCGTGTAGTCCAGGTTGAGCCGCCTGAGGCGATCCAGGCCTGCGAGCTCCGACAGGCCGGCGTCCGTCACGCGAGTGTTCGCCAGATCCAGGCTCGTGAGCCGCCGGAAGCCGCCGACTGCCTTCATGCCGGCGTCGGTGACGTCCGTGAATGCCAGCGACATCCGCCGAAGGTCCGGCAATGCCGCCAGCGCCTCAAGGCCCTCGTCGCCGAACCGCGTGCCTGTGAGACCCAGCTCCGACAGGCCTGCGACCTGGGCCAGCGCCTGGCCGGACTCATTCCCGATGGGCGTGTAGTCCAGATCAAGAATCTCCAGCTTTGCCAGGCCGGCGATTAGCCCAAGAGAGGAGTCGTCCGCACCGAGCCCCTTGAGAGAAAGGGATCTCAGATTCCGCAGGTTGCCGAGGTGAACCAGACCGCTTCCCTCCACCAGTGTCTCGTCGAGGGTCAGCTTGCGCAGCGAAGTCAGCTTGCCCACCGCGGCGAGACCGGCGTCAGTGACGCGTGTGCCGGAGAGATCGAGGGTCTCCAGCCGGGGGAGCGATTCGAGGGCTCCCAGCCCGAGGTCACTGATTTCCGTCGCGGAAAGGTCCAGTGCGGCGATCGACGGGAAGCGGCGCAACGCCTCAAGATCCCCGTCGCCCACCGGCATTGCGCGCAGGTCAAGCCACAGCGTCCCGTCCTGGCCCGTCGTCAGCTTGCCGCCGCCGGCCCGTGCCCACTCGGCCAGGTCGTGAATTCCCGCCGTCGGAGGCGGTTGCAGTGAGTGCCGCGCGACCGTCGGCGCGGTTTCGACGAATGCGACATCGATCCCGGGCCGCAGCCGCATGAGCTGCTCCACTCCAGACGAGGTCACCCGGCTGTAGCGCAAGTCGACCGTAAGCAGCGAAGGCAGTTCCGCCAGGCGCGGCATCCCGGCGTTGGTCACTGACGTTCTGTAGAGATTGAGGTCCTCCAGGTCGCGCATCGGCGCCAGATGAGCCAGCCCGGAATCCGTGACGGCCGCGCCGCGCAGGTTGAGGACGCGCAGGCGATCGAGCGCGGCGAGGTGGGACACGCCTGCGTCGCCGAGTTCGAGGTCGGCCAGGTCCAGCTCAGTCAGCTCAGTCAGCCGCGTGAGTGCCGCCAATCCCTCATTGGTGACCTGCGTGCTGCGCAGGCGCAGGGTCCTCAGGGCGGAAAGCTCGGCGATTCGGAGGAGGCCCTCGTCGTTGACGTCGGTCTGTGTCACGTCCAGCCGCTCGAGTCGCGGGAACGCATCCAGATGCCTGCCCGTGATCCGTGTGGACTTCAGCTGTAGCGCCCTGAGGCCCTTGAGCGAGGTGATCTTCTCGATCCCGTGGTCGAAGATGCGGATGCCCTTGAAGACACTCATGAAGTGGTGGCTCAGGTGCAGCGACTCGAGGGACTCGATGCCGGCTAGGCTCTCGAGGCGGTCGCTGTCGTCAACGTTGCCCAGCTTCCCGCAGCACACGGGGTTCCACATCGTCCCGGGCAGCGTGAGGCTCCGAAGGCTGCGAAGAGAGCCGAGCCGCTTCAGGTCGCGAGGGTGAACCAGCGTGCCGGTGAGAACGACCTCCCGGATTTCGAACGGCGCTCCCGGAAGGTCATCCGCCGACCGGAATGCTCCGTCCACGCCGTGAAGAGAAACCCGGCCCCCGTTCGTCAGCACCCATACGGCCGCAGCCCGCTCCTCGGCATGCTGGCTTGCGGACGCCGCGGAAGCGAGCACCGTCTGGAGCAGAGCGACGACGAGGAGGATGCTGCGGGAACGCATCGCCAGCACTGGTCAGCCCATGCCGCGACCGACCTACAGGGCCATTGTAATGGCCGCGGAATCGGGCGCGCCTCGCAAATCCGTCCCGTCTCGCGTCAGATCAGGTCGTGGCCGTCTCCGCAGACGTGGACTTCGATGCCAAGCCGCCGAAATGCCGCAATCTTTGCACACAGCGCGAGCCGCGCACCCGGCAGATCCGGAGCGTACGCCACCTGAATGTGATTCGACTTGTGCCGGCCCATCATCCGGTCCCGGCTGATTCCGCGAGTCACGGCGTGCATGATCGGCCACTGGGGAGTGGTGATCCTCCAGCGCCGCTCCGTTTCTTCCTGCGGCAGCTCCACGACCTCGGCAAGACCAACGTCGGCCTTCAACTTCCCGTCTTCGACGAAGATCCGGCTCCAGACGACCTCGCCCGGCTTGCTGATTCCCTTGATCGTGCCTCCCCCCAGCGGAAAGTACATCGGGGGCTGCCGCTCGCTGACGGATCCCGCGTATCCGCCTATGAGGTGCCTGGGAGGCACCGATCCGGAGATCTCGAAGACCCAGACGAACTCGCTGCGCCCGCGGATCTCGAACGGCTCGCCGTACCGCAGGTCATGGAGGGTCGTCTCGGGATCGAAACCGAGGCTCGTCCAGACCCGGTTCGTAACCAGAGCGTCCAGGCCCGCGCACTCGTCGACCTCGTTGAAGTGCGGCATGGCCCTGCCCTCGAACAGCACCCTGCCGTCAGCGCTCCTTGCCGGCGGCCGGTCGACGTTGTTGAGCAGGCCCTCCACGAGGTCGGAGGCCGGGCAGATGTCCTTCAGGCCCTGCTGGTACTGGATCCCGATCGCATCGCAGCCGAACTCGTCCGCGATGCGCAGAGCGGCAATGTACATGCGGCATTGCCAGAGAATCTGGGCGTCGGTCAGGTCGGTGGCCTCGTCGGGGCCGATCAGGAATCGCATGCCCTTCGCATCCAGCCAGTTCCGCACCTCTTGCGCCTCCTCGTCCGCAACCTGCCGCATGGCGGCCCACAGGGCCGACTGGCTGAGCCGCTCCTTGAACACGCCCGTGGCATTCAGCAGATGGTCCGGGATGATGGCGTTGTACATGCCCATGCATCCCTCGTCGAAGACGCCTAGGATGGCCTTCCTGGTGAGCAGATCGTCCGCGGCCCCGTGGCCGGCCAACATGGCCTTGTGGGGCAGGATAAGGTCGGACGCCGGATGCACATGGGGCTGCTGGTGCCGCACCGGATGCCCGCCGGTCCAGCGCCGGAGGTTCGACATGAAGAACTCGTCCGTGAAGTCCTCGCTCCACAGCGTCGAGTACCGGACACCCGCCTTGGCAAGGCTCCCGTTGAGGTTCAGCATACCCACCAGACCGGGCCACTGGCCGCTCCAGTTGGCGACGGTCAGAATGGGCCCCGTGTGGCTCATCAGGCCGGGCAGGATGTGTTGGGAGTACTGCCAGACCGCCTCGGCGACGATCAGCGGTGCCTTGGGGTTGACGGACCGGAACACCTCGAGCCCGCGCTTCTGGCTGTCAATGAATCCGTGCTGCTTGGCGGCGTCGAACTCGTGGGCGCGCCGGACCAAACCGCCCGCATTCTCGACCGCGGCGGTCAGCTGCGCCTCCATGTTGCGCTGGGCTGGCCAGCACATCCGGTTCGCCGAGAGCCTAAGGTCGCCGTTCGCGACCAACAGAATTTCCTTGGCCATAATACTAGTAAGGATTCTCGCAAATCGTCCGCCGTGCTGCCGCCTCACGCGGCGATGCCCGCTGTCGAGTCCACGGTCCGCGACGACCGGGTCTGCCCCGTTCCTCACCTAGACTGCCGCTCATGGATCCACTCAGGGACAGGCCGCCCCGAGGCGGCCGCCGGGCCAAGCTGCACGCCATCATCTTCGGCGTTCGTTCGCCCGCGGCAAAGGGCTTCGACGTCGGTTTGCTGGTGGTGATCGTGCTCAGCGTCCTGACCGTCCTGCTGGAGAGCGTGCCTGCGATCAACGCCACCTACGGCACGCCGCTGCGCGTTGCGGAGTGGTTCTTCACGGTCGTGTTCACGGTCGAGTATGCGCTGCGCCTGTGGACGGTGGCCCATCCCCGTTCGTATGCCCTGAGCTTCTTCGGAATCGTCGATCTGCTGGCGATTGTGCCCACCTACCTGAGTGCCCTCGTCAGCGGAACACAGTCGCTGGCCGCGGTCCGCGGGATCCGCCTGCTGCGCGTGTTTCGAGTGCTCAAGCTTGTGCGGCACATGACCGAGGCCAAGGTGCTGACCGCCGCGATCGTCGCAAGCCGACCCAAGATCGTCGTCTTCCTGACGGGAGTGTTGAGCGTCGCGGTCATCTTCGGCACGGTGATGTATCTCATCGAGGGAGACGAAGCGGGCTTCACGAGCATCCCGACAAGCATCTATTGGGCCGTAGTGACCATGACGACGGTGGGCTATGGGGACATCGCTCCCCGCACGCCGCTGGGCCAGTTCCTGGCGCTCGCGCTGATGATCCTAGGCTACGCCATCATCGCGGTTCCGACTGGCATCGTGTCCGCCGAGCTTTCTCGGGCCCAACCGCAGGCCAGGCCGCGGGCCCGCTCCCGGCGCTCATGCGATGAGTGCGGCCGGTCAGGGCTCGCCCCCGACGCGGCGTACTGCGATGCCTGCGGGGCCGAGCTGTAGGCGGGTCTCGCGGCTTGCCGGACGCTCAGCTCCTGGTCAGGTCCGAGCGGGCGGGCCGCAGCTTGCCGAAGTCGGCGCCTGAAATGACGTAGTACCACTCGGCGAATCGGGCCCGAAGCTCTTCCGAGAGTTCCCTGCCCTTCTCGGCGTCGCCCTCGTACGCCTCGGCCCTGGACTCGCTGAAGTCCACCGTGACCATGAGGTAGCGGCGCTCGCCCTCGCCCTCGTCCGGCTGGCCGGCCTCCTGTCCCGAGCCTCCCGGCGCGATCTCGCCGAAACGCAGCACGTAGCGGAGTCCGTCCTTCGAGTCCACGATCATCTCGCCCTCGTTGGACAGGATCTGGCCGGTGTACGGGTTCGGGAAGAACCCCTTGCCCTGCAGGGAGCGGAAGTTCTCCCTGGTCGGCTGAATGCCCTGCCGCGCCTTCAGGTCCGCGCTCAGGCCGTCGGGCTTGGGCTGGACGTCTACGATGCGGAGCTTGTCCAGAGCCGTTGTCAGGTCGCTCATCGTGTCGGAGTTCGGCTCGGTCCCCGCAAGCTGCCACTTGTTGTCCTTCTTGGTCAGCGTGGTCTTCCGCCGGTTCTCGATGCGGCCAAGGCGCTCGTTGATGGTGTAGCTGTTGATCTCGATATGCCGAAGGTCGAACGGAGAGACCTTCAGGAGATCCGTCTCGATCCAGTCTTGGAACCGGGCGGAAACGTCGGCCTCGGTCTTGACCTCGTAGGTCCGCTTCTGGCCCGGCACGCGCATATAGCGGTATCCGAACTTGCCGTCCACCTGCTTGCCGACGATGAAGTCCGCGAGCACATTCGAGTCGCCGTCGAGGATCTTGACCCGCTTTCCCCGGCCGGCAAGCGACGTTGCCTGGCCGTCCAGCGGATCGACGACCAAGTACTCCGCGTGGTCCTGGACGAGATCGGAAACCACGCGGTCCTTTCGCAACTCGATCAGCGCCGCCGCGGTGGTGGCCAGGCGCTCCTCGGCGTCCGCCGGGTAGCCGTGATGCGACGGGATCAGCCACTTGTTGTCGCGGAATTCCACCTTGAGCGGTGTTGCCGTCGCGGTGGATTCGTCGTAGTCGATCACCTCGATGGACCTCGGCGCCTGCGGGTCGCTGAATCCCTCGAAGAACACTTCGCCGACGTCGTCGAAGATGTCGGGCGTCGTCTTGCTGGGGTCGACCGCAACGGCCAGCCCGGCGGCAACGACAGCCGCGAGAACGAAATACAGGGTTCGAGTTGTCTCGCTCATTGGTCAGAGGTCTCCACCAGCCTGTGCCGCGCCGCGCCCACGTCCTCCCGCTGGCGCCGCTTTACGGAAACCATCAGGAACAGCAGGAACGCCGGGACGGGGGACAGGGCCACGGCCACCAGCTTGATCGTGTTCTGGATTGCCCGGACCGCGGCTTCCATGTCTCCGCGGGCCCCCTCGATCAGGCGCTCCTTCTCGTCCTCGATGTTGCTGCGCGCCACCGACAGCCTGCGGTTCTCGATGCGCTCCTGGTTCGAGATCATGATGCGCTTGGTCTGCGAGTCCAGATCGGTGCGGCTCTGCAGGGCCTGCACGGCGGCATCCAGGCGGGCCTGTGCCACCTCGAGCTTTTCCTCGGCCTCCTGCTCCGCGCGGCGCGTCTCCTCCAGCCGGTCCTCCTCGTACTTGCGGGTTCGCGCCTCCACGGTCTCGAGGGTGCGGTGACGCCGCCGCCGCTTGCGGAGCTCGATGAACGAGTCGTCTCCCGCAAGCCGGTCCACCGCGTTCAGCAGGAACGTCACGTTGTCGAAGTTGAGGTCCTCCACGCCCTGCCGGCGCAGCTGGAAGAACTGCTCGCCCAGCATGTCGGCGTCCGCGATCACGATCGCGTGGACCGGGTTTTCTCCGTCTTCGGAGGAGACCCGGGCCGCCACAACGTGGCTGTCCTCGTCCGGCTCGTGGGGCAGGTTCGTCGCCAGTTGCATGCCGAAGACGGACTGCTGGACCAGCCGGAACCACATGGTCGTCCCCGAGTCGGTTCCCGTGCGCAGCAGCGGGGTGAACTCGGTTCCGGCCTCGCTGTCCTCGGCCGCCTCCAAGACGCCGCCGTAGAGGATCACGACCTCCTGCAAGCCGGAGGACACCGGCTCGTCCTGGTTGAACGTTCCCTCGTAGCCGCTTCCCTCTCCCAGGAAGACCACCTCCTCGGGAAGGTTGTTGAAGGTCGGATGGGGGTTGTACTTGTCCCAGGCGATGCGGTCCGTCCGCCATTCGACCCCGAGGGCGTCCATCAGCGGCTTCGTGTCCGTCGGGACGCGCTGCGGCTGTCCCTGCTGGAAGGGGCTGGGAGGCATCTGCTGAGGAGAGGACTGGATGTCGAAGGCCGGCAGCGGATCCACGACCAGAAGGGAGGGATTGCCCTCCTTGACCCAGTCCGTCAGCCGCTCCAGGCCGTCCGTCTGAAGAGTGTTCGGAAGCACGGCGACCAGCACGTCCAGGTCGTCCGGATAGGTGCCGACTGCGGGCACCTGGACGACCTCGTACTGTTTCTCGAGCTCGGAGACGATCGACCACGACCGCGACTGCTGGCGGCTCTGGAAGTCGAAGCCTCCGAACATGTTGACTCCCGTGCCGAGGACGCCCACCTTCTTGCGCTCTGCGTCCGCCACAACCCGCACGGAGCGCGTGATCTCGTATTCCACCGGCAGGCCCACGTCGAAGAACGGGATCACGAACTCCTCGGCCGCACGGCTGAAGACCAGGCCGAGGAAGATCTCGTCCGGACTGCCCTGGGTCCGGTACATGGGCGGAACCGGTCTGGGCCGGATGCTGAACCGGTCGCGCGCCTCCCGGGACTCGGGAGTGAACTTCTCGGTCTCGATGATGTTGGCGTGAATGCGGGCGCCGCCTCGCGAGTCGAACTCGCGCAGCATCGAGACGATGTTGTTGCGGGTCTGAACGAATCTTCTCGGGACATTCGGGCTGAGATAGGCTTGGATGAAGACCGGCCGGTCCGGGTCAATGCCGCCGATCAGCTCGACGGTGTCCGGGGAGAGCGAGTGCAGCCGTTCGGCCGTGGTGTCGATTCGCCCTCCGAGCCGGCCGACGACCACGGTGACGCCGGCCACGGCCACAAGCAGCGCAATCCCCCGGACTGCATAGTGCCGTCCCAATGGGGGAGCATCCTTGCCTGTCGCCCAGTGCCGGCGCCCGAGCACGGCGACGTTCACGTAGATCATCACGGCAGTGAAGCCGAGAAAGTAGAGGACTCCTGAAATCGGAACGACACCGTCGGAAAAGTCGCGGAACTGCTCCACGAAGGAGAGGCTCTCGAGCACGCGCCGGAGCGGTCCGCCGACAATGTTGCCGGCGTGCTCGATGAATACCGGCACCGCGCAAAGCAGCGCCCCGAGGATGTAGGCGACCGTCAGGTTGGTCGTGAACTGGGACGCCAGCATCCCCACTGCGACCAGCGCGGCGCCCATCAGCCAGTACCCCGCGTACGTGGCAAGCAGCAGCCCGAGATCCGGGCTGCCCAGGATCAGCAGGACGACCACATGGCTGATCGAGAATGCGAGCGCCACCGAGTAGATGGCCAGGTAGGCCGCGTACTTGCCGATCACAATCTGCAGATCGGTCGCGGGGAGGGTCAACAGGAGCTCGTCAGTGCCGTGCAGGCGCTCCTCGGCCCAGGCGGTCATCGCCAAGGCCGGCACCAGGAAGATCAGGAGATAGGGAAAGTAAAGGTTCAGCGCGTCGAGGTTGGCGAGGTTGCTCGCAAAGAAGGACTCCTGCCAGAACGCGGCCACGGCGCTCAGGAACACGAACAGCGAGATGAAGACATAGCCGGTCGGGCTGCTGAAGTACGAAGTCAGCTCCCGCCGGATCACGGACATCGAAACGTGCCACCTCTGGGTCACCGTGCACCTCCACTCGCCGGATCGCCGGCGTCGGGCGCATCCCCGCTGGGAGGCGGCGCCTCCCTTGGCGTACCGCCGTCCCCCAGCGTCAGCCGCTGGAACGCTGCGTCAAGGCCCTCACCAGCCGCCATCTCGGACGGCGTCCCGTCAAAGACGATCCGCCCCTCGCTGACGATGATGACGTGGTCGGCGACGGCCTCGACCTCCTGCAGGATGTGCGTCGAGATCAGCACCGTCTTCGACGGGCCCAGCCGCCGGATCAGACCCCGCACCTCGCGGATCTGGTTGGGATCCAGGCCCGCTGTCGGCTCGTCCATGATCAGGATGTCGGGCTCATGCAGCAAGACCTGCGCCATGCCGACGCGCTGGCGGTAGCCCTTCGACAGCTTGTGGATGGCCTTCTCCAGAACGGCGTCGAGGTTGCACTGGTCCACGACGGTCTCGATTCTCTGCGCGAGCGTTCCGTTCGCCAGACCTCGTGCTTCGCCAAAGAAACGGAGCAGCTCGATGGGTGTCATCTGTGGGTAGAGTGGTCCGTTCTCCGGCAGATAGCCGATCTTCGCGGCCGCTTCGATGCGGTGCTCGGCAATGTCCAGACCGGCGATCCGCGCGACGCCCCTGGTCGCTTGCAGGTAGCCGGTCAGGATCTTGAGTGTCGTGGACTTGCCTGCCCCGTTCGGACCTAGGAAGGCGGCAACCTGCCCGGGAGGGACTTGAAACGACACGTCCCGGATGGCTGCGAAGTTGCCGTAGAATTTGCTGAGACGAACGGCCTCGATTGCGGCCGCTCCCACTGCGCGAGTCATAAGCCTGGATGTAGATTCCCGATGGAGGATGGCGGCCCGAGCCCAGCAGCTGGGTGATCGGACAGCCGGGAGGCGCGAGGGCGCTGTGAGCCCCGACTTTCCCCATATATAGCGGAACCCCGGAACGTTTTCAAGTGTGCCGCGCTTACCGGGACGCCGCCTCGCCCCGGTCGGGCAAGGCGAGAGACCGGACCTCTCCACCGCCGGAATCCTCCGGGCGCCCCGGCGACGCGCTTGCACCGACCTGCTTTCGGCGGTCCCGTCCGCGGCTCTGCGCAAGCGACCCTCCATGCGTGTCTGGGCGAAGCCGTGCCGCGGATCCTCGTGTCCTGCCGTGGCGACAGGCGAAGGAAAATGCGTTGTCGGCGAGACGCCGAGGGCGTCTTGTGCGTCTACAATAGGCAGAGATGGCGGGAATTCTAAAGGCAGCCTTGGTTCTGTGTCTGGTCTTGGCCGTGCCGCTGACCGCCGAGGAGCCGTTGGCCACCTTGGGCGGCGAGCCGATCTACGAATCAGACCTGGAGATTGACGCGGATTGGCACAAGCTCGAGCGGCAGCGGCACGAAATGCGCGAGAAGCTGATGAACAGCAAGATCGCGGAACGCCTTCTTGCCCAAGAGGCCGAACGTCGGGAGGTCACGGTCGAGGTGCTCCTGCAACAGGAGATTCTTCCAATGGTCGGACAGCCGACCGGCAAGGAAGTGCAGGACTTCTACAACAGCCAGAAGGCGCAGATCAACAGACCCCTCAAGGAGGTCCGCGACGAACTCGTCAGGGTCATGCAGCAGCAGAAGTTCCAGCGGCACGTCTCGGATTTCGTCAAGCGGCTGTTCGCCAGCGCCGACGTCAAGATTCTCCTCGATCCTCCGCGACTCCCGGTCGACCTTGACGGCATCCGCGCACGGGGTCCCAAGGACGCTCCGGTGACGGTTGTCGAGTATTCGGACTTCCAGTGCCCGTTCTGCAAGCGCGTCCAGCCGACGCTGGCCGAACTCGCGACCGAGTACGAGAAGGAGGTTCGCTGGGGCTTCAAGGACATGCCGCTCTCGGAGATCCACCCCGAGGCGGTTCGGGCCGCCCAGGCGGCCCGCTGCGCTGACGATCAGGGGAAGTTCTGGGAATTCCGGGCCCGACTCTTCGAGCAGGAGCTCTTCACGGACAAGACCTACACGGACTTAGCGAAGGAACTCAAGATCAAGGACGAAGCGCTGCTGGAGTGCATCAATTCCGGGAAGCACGAGGAGGCGGTCATGGCGGACTTTCGGGAGGCCCGCGGCTTCGGGATCGAAGGGACGCCGGGGTTTCTGATCAACGGCATCTTTCTGTCGGGCGCACAGGGGGCCGAGGTCTTCCGGGAGATCATCGACAGCGAGCTGGGTCGGGACGCGGAAGCGGACAACTGAGCCGGACGGGAGCGGCCGCGGGAGGCTTCTCATGCCGGAGGGGAACGGAAGGATGCCAGTTTCCAGGAGGGCTTTCCTCGGAGCAGGCGCGGGAGTCCTTGCGCAAGCTCAGACCATCGCTCCCAGTGACCGGATCACCGTTGGAATGATTGCTGCCGGATCGCGCTCGCACGAGCTTCTCGAAGCCATCAAGAAGGTCGACGGCACCGAGATCGTAGGTGTTTGCGATGCCTACAAGGGGAGAGTCGAGCGCGCCATCGAGAGGACGGGATCCAGGGCAAGGGACTACGGAAGCTACGAGCGCATCCTGGGAGATCCGTCGATCGACGCCGTCACGATCGGGACGCCCGATCACTGGCACAGGCGGATGGTGGTCGAGGCCCTTCAAGCCGGCAAGGACGTCTATTGCGAGAAGCCCCTGACCTTCTCGATCGACGAGGGGCCGGAGATCGCCGGGGTCGCGGAGAAGACAGGAAGGATCGTGCAGGTCGGCAGCCAGGGCATCAGCGGCGACAATCAGCGGAAGCTGCGCGAGTGGATTCGTGCCGGCAGGCTCGGCCAGGTCACGATGATTCGCGCTGCCTACAATCGCAACAGCGCCGGTGGTTCCTGGATCTATCCCATTCCCCCCGACGCTTCACCCGAAACCGTTGACTGGGAGGCATTCCTGGGTCCCGCTCCCAGGCGAGAGTTCGATCTGGAGCGGTTCTTCCGCTGGCGCTGCTACAGGGAGTACTCCGGGGGTATCGCCACCGACCTTTTCGTGCATGCCTGCACCACGGTGCACTACCTGATGGACGTGACCATGCCGTCGGAGGTGATGGCGATGGGCGACCTGTACCGCTGGACCGAGAGCCGGAACGTCCCTGACACGCTGAACGCGCTATTGAGGTACGAGGAAGGGTTCACCGTCAATCTCAGCTCGACGTTCAACAGCAGGTCTTCCGGAGTCTATCGGTTCCAGGTTCTGGGAACCGAGGGCACCGCGGAGCTCGGCTTCAAGGACCTGACGTTCCACCCGGATCCGGCGTGGGACAACAATTCCTGGATCGTCGCCGGGTGGCCGAAGCGACTGGAGCAGGAGTACTACCGGACGCCTGCCGGCAGGGCCGAGCTGCAGAGGCCGCGGCCCGAGGAAGAGGTCTACTCCGGCCGGGGCCCCGCACCCACCGTCGCCCACTTTCAGGACTTCTTCTCCGCTGTCCGCAACCGCGGCGCCACGATTGAGGATTCGTGGGTGGGCCACCACGCTGCCTCCTGCGCCCACCTGATCAACGCCTCGCTAGAGACCGGGGCCGCGACCCGCTGGGACTTCGACAGGCATCGCCAGGCCTAGACGCGCCTGCACCGGGCCTGACGGACGCCCGCAACGCATTCTCTGAAAGGAAGGAGCATCATGAACCAAGCTGGGCTGGGCTGGCTCGCCTACGCGCTGATGACGGTCACCTGCTGGGGCCTCTACGGCATCTTGCTGCACGGTGGTCAGGTCGGCATGGCCGACCCGACGAACGGGAGATACAAGGCCTATCTGTTCGTTGGCATCGCGTACTTCCTGGTGGCCGTCCTGGCGCCGCTCGCCATTCTCGTTGCGACAGGGGCGGACTGGAACCTGCCTGCGAAGGGCATCACCTGGTCGCTCGTCGCGGGCATCGCCGGAGCCGTCGGAGCCTTCGGAGTCCTTCTGGCGTTTGGGGCCAAGGGCACGCCCGCAGTGGTGATGTCCATCGTTTTCGCGGGCGCTCCCATCGTGAACGCCATCGTGTCGATGGCCCTGCACCCGCCGGCGGGCGGGGTAGGCGGCGTCCGCTGGCAGTTCTTCGCCGGGATCGCGTTTGCGGCGCTGGGCGGCTGTCTCGTCACGCTCTACAAGCCGGACCCCGCCCCCCCGAGAGCCGCGGCCCCTCACGCGGTAACGACATCAGCCCAGTCGGCGGCGCCCTAGAATTCCGAACCGTCGCCGGGCCGGCTCCGGACTTCGAGCGATGACGGTTTCGCCAGCCCAGTGGAAATCGGAGATCCGGATGCGCAAGGAGATCGGCGCCCGCCTGGCGGCCCGCGGACTCATGGGCGGTGCGCTGATGGGTCTGGCGAATCTGGTTCCGGGGGTTTCCGGCGGCACCATGCTGCTTGCCGCGGGCGTGTACCCCCAGTGCATCGACGCCGTTGCCAGGATCACGACACTTAGGCCGGACCGTCGCTCCGTTGGCCTGCTCGCCTCGGTCGCAGTCTCGGGCGGCCTGATCATCCTGCTATTGGCCGGCACCGTCAAGGGCCTGGTTCTGGAGCATCGCTGGGCAATGTACAGCCTCTTCCTGGGATCAACCCTTGGGGGCGTCCCGGCCCTGTGGAACCTCATCGGCCGGCCGGACGGCAGATGCGGGGCGGGGGCCGTCGCGGGCCTGTCCGCGATGGTCGTCGCGACACTCGCTCCCGAGGCGGCAGCCGGACCCGGAGATGTGCACGCCCCCGTTCTTTTTTTCGCCGGTCTCGGGGCGTTCGCCGCCATGATCCTGCCCGGCCTGTCCGGCGGCTACATTCTGTTGGTCAGCGGACAGTATGTGCCGATACTCGGAGCGGTTGACGGACTCAGGTCGGCGGTCTTCCGCGCGGACGGACCGACGTGGCCGGCCCTGCTCGATTCCGCCCGTGTGCTCCTGCCCTTCGGAGCGGGCGGACTGGCGGCGCTCGTCGGCGTGAGCAGCCTTGTCGGATGGCTGCTGCGCCGACAGCGGTCGCTGATGCTCGGGCTTCTGCTCGGGCTCCTGCTGGGCGCTGTCCTGGGGCTGTGGCCCTTCGGCACGCCCGAGTCCCGCATCGGGCATCCGGCGCCGGCCCAGGCGACGATCGCGCTCGGCCTCGCTGCGGGCGGATTTGCCGTGACCGCCGCGGTCGCCCGCCTCGGAGGCCCGAAACGTCCCACTTGACCGGTCCACTATGATGGTTCGGACGCGCGCCGTTCCCGGTGCCGCGATGCCGCCGCGGATTCGATGAAAGCACTGCAGCTAGTCGCCCCCAAACGGCTGGAGATGGGCACTTTGCCGGATCCTCCGGATCCCGGTCCGGACGAGGTCCTGGTCCGGCTCCGGTCCACCGGTGTCTGCGGAAGCGACATGCACACGTTCTCGGAAGGGCACATCGCGGGACTGGAACCGGAGTACCCGTGTGTTCTGGGGCACGAACCGGCGGGAGAGGTCGTGGAATGCGGCCCAGGCGTGTCCGATCTGCCGTCAGGCGCGAAGGTCGCGGTCGAGCCGTTCGTGGTTCGCGCTGACTGCGAGTTCACCAGAACCGGGCGGCAGAACCTAGCCCTCCACCACGCCTTCATGGGCAAGGACTACGACGGCGCCCTACGGGAGTTCGCGGTGATGCCCAGGCGCAATCTTGTCCGTGTCCCCGATGCGATGACGTTCGGGGATGCGGCCTTCATCGAGCCGCTCTCCGTGGTTCTCCACACGGTCGAGCTGGCCGAGCTTCGGATGGGCGAGTCTGTGGCCGTAATCGGAGCCGGCCCCATCGGCCTGATCGCCGTGGCGGTCGCGAGACTCTGCGGTGCGTCGGTCGTCGTCGCGGCGGACCGCGTGCCCCACCGCGTCAGGCGCGCCGAGCAGCTCGGCGCGACAGCGGCCGTGAACGTATCGGATGAATCCCCAGTCGGCGCCGTCATGGATCTGACCGGAGTGGGAGCCCACGTCGTGATTGATGCGGCGGGCACAGCCGACTCCATCAACAGCGCGATCGCCTGCCTTCGCCCCGGGGGCCGGATGGTCCTAGTGGGAATCCCGTCCCGGAGCAACATTCCGGTGAACTTCTGGACCGCCTTGGACCGGGAGGCGCGGATCCACGTCCAGAAGCGGTCCAACGGCAACGACCACGACGCGCTGAGCCTGCTGGAGCGCGGCCTGATCCGATCGGCCGACATCATGAGCCACCGCTTTCCGCTGGAACGGGGACAGGAAGCGTTCGAGATGATCGCGGGATACCGCGACGAGGTCATCAAGCCGCTCATCGAGTGGTAGCTCCGAAATGTCCGGCCCGGTTGGATGACGCCCGGCCGAGATCCAATAGACTGGAAGGAACTATGCGATCCAAAATCTCCAGACGCCTCTTCACAGCGTCGGCCGTCGCGGCGCCCGCGCTGCTTTCGGCCCAGTCCGCAGGCAGCAAGGTCCAGCTCGGCTGGGTCGGCCTCGGGAATCGCGGAGGCAAGCACATCCGCACCATGATGAAGGTCGCCAGCGACGACGCCAGCATCAAGGCGATCTGCGACACCTTCTCGCCGAGACTGGCGAAGACCAAGGATGACGTCATCACCGATCAGGGAACGGCACCTGAGGAGTACAACGACTACTACAAGATGATCGGGGATCCGGAGATCGACGCGGTCGTGATCATGACTCCCGAGCATCTTCACCGCGACATGGCGATCGCCGCGCTTGAGGCGGGCAAGCATGTCTACTGCGAGAAGCCGCTGTCGCACACGATTGAGGAGGGCTTCGAGATCCTCCAGGCGGTCGAGGCGAGCGGAAAGCTGTTCCAGGTCGGCACGCAGCGGCGCAGCTCGCGCCTGTATGCGAAGGCCCGGGAGATCTACCAGTCCGGCGTTCTGGGCAAGGTTGTCTACGCCCGTGCGTTCTGGTACCGCAACAGCCCGCTGACCTTCCCCGCTTGGCGCTACAACATTCCCGACGACTCGGAACCCGGCAACACCGACTACGAGAGGTTCCTCGGTCCGGCGAGGGCCACGGCCTTCAACAAGCAGCGCTACTTCCAGTGGCGGCTGTACTGGGACTACTCGGGGGGCATCTCCACCGACCTGCTCGTCCACCAGACCGATGCGATCCACATGATCACGGGAAGGCACTACTGCGATTCCGTCATGTGCAACGGAGGCATCCACTACTGGACACAGGACGACCGCGAGGTGCCTGACACGGTCACGGCGGGCTTCGAGTACGACGATCACTTCCACATCAACTACAGCGCCGCGTTCAGCACCTCTCACTACGGCTACGGCGAACAGCTTTGCGGAAGTGAGGGCGTGATGGAGATCATGGGGATGCGCTATCTGAACGTCTATCCCGAGAAGCAGCGGCAGCTGCCGGAGTCGGTCCGTTCGCGTCCGGAGATGCACTTCGACGCCCGCAAGGACTTCAACGAGTCGAACTCGACGAACGACCATCTCAAGAACTTCATCGACGCGATCGCGCACGGAGCGGAACTGAACTGTCCGGCCCAGCTCGGCCACGAGGCGGCGGTGACGGGCCATCTGGCTACGATGTCGTACCGTTCCAATAAAAAAGTCTATTGGAATCAAGGCGAAGGCACCTATCACTTCGGGTAAGGCCTGAAACCTCCCGCGCCGCTCCAACGTGCGGCGGGCAGGACGGCGCCGACAGGAACATCCGAAGCAGCGTCGTCCGTGGTTCCGGAATCCGCGGGCGGGTCCCTGCCGCCGGTTAGGGCTCGACGGCAGAAACTCCATGAGCACCTGCGTGCCCTCGTCCCCAGGCACGCTCAGGTAGGTGTCGAGGGGAGTGTGTGCACGGCCCTTCCCTTCGTGGACGAATGCGCGGACGCCGGCCCCTTCCAGCTTCCTCCACATGGGCATGACCTGGGTGTCCATCGTCGGCCGCCCGTCCGAGACGGGCTGCAGGAACGGCGGGATGCCCTTATCCGGCGCCACGTGATCCCAGGGCGAGACGGCAAGCCAGGTGCTCGGATCGTCGCCGGACGCCCAGGCATGTGCGGGGCCGGGTTGATTCATCTGCAGCGGCATGTTGTACATCGCCGTGTCGATGGCGGCGACGCCGGCCAGATTGGCCAGCGCCCCCCCTGCATCGGACCGGAACCGCCCGTAGGTGCCAACGCCGGACACTAGGTGCGCTCCGGCCGAGTGCCCCATCAGGAAGACTGACAAGCCCTCGCCGCCGTACTTCGCGGCCTGCGTGCGCGGGCATGCCGCTGCCGCCGCCACATCCCGCGCCATGTCCGAGAGTGTCACCCTCGGACGAAAGCGGTAGGTCATCGAGGCGAACAGGTAGCCCTCCGGCACGAGCGCCGCGGCCTTGAACAGCGCTCGCCGCTTGTCTCCTCGAACCCACAAGCCTCCGTGCACGTACAGTACGGCCGGGGCGTTCGCGAGTCCTTGGCGCGTGAAGACATCCACGCTCTGCCTGCTCGGTTCGGCTCCCGGCGATTCGTCGTAGGGAATCTCAGGAATGCGGATGACGCCCTGCTCCTTCCTGAGCTCCTCGGAATCACGAAGGGCGCGCCGCTGGTCCGCAGGCCCCGAATCGTAGGATCGACGCGTCGACTGGGGCCTGCACCCGAAGGGCTCCATCCCGCGCGCCCGGTGGCTCTCCGCCGCGCGGGCCCGAGAAGCCTCCATGGCCGGTTCTGGCGGAGCTGGCGGCTCCAGATAGCGCGCTAGGAAGCGGTATAGATCGCGCGATCGCTCCATGATCGTGCCGCCGACGCGGTTGGCCTAGAGGACCAGCCGAAATTCGTGCCGAATCCGATGGTGTTTTACAGCAGCCGGTGTATGAAGTCGATGCCTTCCGCGAAGTCGAATCCGTCCTCGTCACCCACCTCTAGGTAGATCGCCGAGTCCGCAAGCCGCGACGGATTCCGCTCGACGATCGAGGCGGGGCCCTCGCAACGCAGACTGCGTGGCGAGGCTCGACTAGCGACGCTGTGTCACCTGCCACACGGAGCACAGGCCGTAGATCACCGAACCAATGGGGGTGACGGTGCCGGGCGACTACTGCTTCCACTGCCGCGAGGGCATCGCGGAAGAGCGCCCGACACACGTCGGTATGGCCTTCGACTCCTGCGCGTCCGCAGGCTGCCGCAACTTGCACGACAACCGGGCGCTCTACGATGACTTCCTCGTCGAGCATGGCCGGGTGGAGATCCAAACGATGACGGTTGCCGCGCCGCTTCGCTCGGCGTATGTCGAATGGGACGCGGCGGGACGTCGGGCCCGTGGCGAAACCGACGTGCCGGCTGGGCTCTTCGCAAACCCGACACTGACCGCCGCGTGGGCGGCCTCGGCCCACGCGGCGAGCGGCGTTGGCTGCTCGACGGGGCGCCACGGCATGCGGCCTGCAGCTGGACTGGAGCGAATGTCCCCGTCTGAGGCGCGGTTGGCGATGCAGCCTGATGCCCGTTCCCTGATCCTCGACTGCGGATCGTGCCACGATCCGCACTCGGTGGGCGTGCGCCGGGCAGCGGCGGATGCGTGCCTCGCCTGCCACGCCGACGGGCACAGCAAGGCCTATCAGAATTCTGCCCATTTTCGACTATGGCAGTCGGAAATGGTTGGTGTTGGCAAGCCAGGCAGCGGAGTAAGCTGCGCATCCTGCCACCTTCCGCGAGAGGCGCGCCGCGTCTCAGGCGACCAGCGGATCGTCGTTCAGCACAACCAGAACGCGAATCTTCGACCGAACGAAAAGATGATTCGCGAGGTCTGCATGCGATGCCATTCCCTGGCATTCGCGATCGACTCGCTTGCTGACCTGGATCTCGTGCGGCGCAATTTGGCGGGTCCACCGAAACGCCACGTCCCCAGCATCGAGATGGCGCACTCTCGAGCAGGCTTGCCGGCAGACCGGTGAGCAAGGCAGGCAAGAGGAGACAAGATGAACACGCTTACATTTCGCACTGCTTCGCGGCCACGGCCGCAGCCGTTGTGGCATCCCTCACCGCCTGTGGCGGGGCACCGACGGATGTCAAGTTACACAAATCCCCGCACCTGATGGCGGATGCGCTGCACGCGGTCATGGAGTCGAACCGCACGGTCTACTCCCGCACCGTGGTCAACCGACTTCAAAACGAGGAGGGAGTCATCAAGGCGAGCGAACACTGGCAGGACGACAAGGCCTTGCCCCTGCCCGCCCAAATGCTCCGCATGGGCGCCGAGATTGCGGCCGTCAAGACTGATGGCATTCAGCTACTCGCTGCTGTCGAAGTGGCCCATTCACAAGCAGAACGCACTCAAGACCGATGTCGAGATCGCTGGCCTTGACGCGGTGGCGGCAGATCCAGCGAAGCCCCACTATGCATCGGAGTCGCTCGGCGGCGCGACGTACTTCACCGCCGTCTATGCCGATGTTGCCGTGGCCCTCGCCTGCATCACATGCCACAACGACCACAAAGACAGGCCGCGTCAAGACTTCGAACTCGGCGAGACCATGGCGGGGTCATCATTCGGATCCCGATGGGGTAGAGAGGAGCACGATCATGAAGACACTTTTCCTATTGGCAGTGGTCGCGACGACTGCGCTCGATGCCGCCCCGCATGTTGGCGACCAGCAAGGCCCCTCCCGGCTGCTTGGCCGGCCCATCTCCAAGTTCGTCAGCGAGTCCACGCAGAAGTGGCTTTCGCTGAGCGGCGACTTCCGATTCCGGTTCGAGGACCGTCGGGGGCTCGGATTCAAGTCCGGGAGCGACGACGCCTGCGGGCTGGCCCGGCCCCGAATCGACGTCAGGATCTCTCCGAGCAAGTGGCTCAACTTCGGCTTTCAGGGCCAAGACTCAAGAGCTCCGGGAATCCGCAAGGGTGCCCACAACAACGGGGTCTTCCGCGACACGTTCGACGTACGCCAGGCCTACATGCAAATCGGCGGAAGCGAGGATTCTCCCGTCTGGGCGACTGTCGGTCGACAGTTGCTGATCTACGGGGACCAGCGGCTGATCGGCGCGCTCGACTGGACGAACACATCACGGACGTTTGACGCGGCGAAGCTCTCGGTCAAGGCAGGCCCGGCCGAATTCGACGTGTTCTCGGCGTCCGTTGTGCAGAACGCTCCGGCCCGACGCATCAACCAGTCAGCCGAGGGCAACAACCTCCATGGTGCCTACGGTTCGCTGCGGAAGTTGCCGCCCAAATCGACTATCGAGCCGTACATGCTCTGGCCGACGACGCCGTCGCTTCTGGATGAGCTTGGACTGCGCGGGGATCTGGACCGGTACACGGGTGGTGTGAGAATCTTCGCGAAGGGCATCGGGCCATTCGACTACAACGCTGCTGTGGTCCGCCAGTGGGGCAGTGTCGGAGCCGCCAGCATCAGCGGGTGGGGAGCATACGCTGAACTCGGCTACACCCTGCGCATGCCTTGGACGCCGCGCCTCTACGCGGAATACACGTTCGGATCGGGGGACGCCGACTCCACCGACGGCGTTGCGGGCGGATTCGCGGACCTGCTCCCCACAGCTCACCTCTGGCACGGCTACAACGACATGGTCGGGTGGAGGAACCTGAGGAACGTCCGCGCCGGCTCCCAGCTCAAGCCGATCCGCAAGTTGTCGGTCCGGCTCGACTACCACTCGTCTTGGCTGGCGGACAAGGCTGACGGACTCTACAACGTGGCTGAAAGACGAACCCTCACCGTGCCGGCTGCCGGTGCGACTGACGCCAAGATCGGCGACGAGGTGGACGCGACACTGACCGTTCCGCTCACGCCGACCATCACCGTGGGTGGAGGCCTCGGATACATGTTTCCCGGCCCATTCCTCAAGGCGCACTCGCCGGGATCCGGCAACAGCTTCACCTTCCTGTTCGTCGGCTACAAGTTCTGAACGCCGGGCGTCCGCGATGGCTGTCGATAAGACAGCGGCCATTCGCCTCGGCATCGGGCCGCGCCCTGATGCCGGGGACACTCGCCGGCCAGTCGCTGCAACAACGGCGGCTGGCCGGCTTAACCGACCGGAGAGGCCGACTGATCCGGGCCCGGCCCAACCGGAATCGCGCAGGCGCCGCCCTGACCAGTGCCGGGCGCCCTCTCCAGCAGCCGCGCCTGTCCCTCGGGCTCCGCCAGTCCGTCCCGCAGGCGCTGGTCCACATCCTCGATGCTTGCATTCACCCGGTCATGCGCCGTGGGCAGGTCGGGCAGCTTTCGCGAGCCATGGGCGTGCAGGTCCGCCTCCAGAAGCTCCTCCAGCAGTTCGCGCTTGGGCCGCAAATGGCCCGCCGGACTCCACAGGATTTCAGCCGCCGACCGCTCGGCCGCCAAGCCGTGCAGGATGCGCGGTCCGTTCCTGCCGAAGATGTCCGTCGGAGCCCCGCCCAGCCGCGCTCCGTCGTGGTCCAGCGTCTTGCGGACCCGGTTGCGTGTGCGACTGCGCTCGGACACCAGCTTGCGACGGTAGCGGCTCGACTGCCGCAACTAACGGAACTCGCGCGGCGGCGCATTCGTGAGCCGGCACATGCCGAACTGGAAGGTGCGGGCCAGCCGAATGCCGTCGGCCACGTCCGTCTTGCGTCCCTCGATCTGCCGCACGAACCGCACATGGCAGAGGACCGGTTCGGAGCACGCAACTTCGAGCGCCTCGAAAGGCGGCTTCCGGACCATCCCGGCGCCTTCGCCGGCTGCCGCGCTGACTCCGCAGGAAAGCACCCAGCAGCATGAGGAGCAGTGGCAGAGGCTCGCCGTCAGGCGAATAGCCCTCGGGAAGCAGAACGCCGTATCCGACAGCTCCTGCGGTGACCAGCTCCGCGGACAGTGTGTTGCGGATGATCTGCGAGCCCTGCGCCGCGCCTGCAACGATCCGGCAACACGGCACGGCGAGGGGTGTTCCCCGTTGCGTTGTCGGCCGCTCTTCCTTCAGGCCGGAGGGAATCTCGGTCCTTGTCCGACGAAAGCCGAAGTACCGCACAAGTCCCGCGGACGGCGGAGAAGACTCGCGGCCAGGACAGGCCGTCCGCTAATCTTGCCCTTAGCGATGAATCCGTCTGTCAACTTTGCCCCCCTATCCCCGCTGGCGTTTCTGGACCGCAGCGTCCTGGCCTACCCGGACAAGCCGGCCGTCATTCACGGGGACACGGTGTACACGTACTCCGAGTACGGCGAGCGTGTCCGGCGGCTGGCCGCAGCCTTGAAGGCCGCGGATGTCGGACGGGGGGACCGAGTGGCCATCCTTGCGCCCAACATTCCGGCGATGCTCGAGGCCAAGTTCGGCCCCATTCGCATCGGTGCGATCCTCGTGCCTCTCAACACTCGCCTCGCGCCGAGGGAGATCGCCTATATCCTGAATCACTCCGGCGCGAAAATCCTGATCTTCGATTCAGAGCTCGCTCCCACGGTGAGGGACGTCCGGCCCCTGGCTCCCGGCATCGGTACGTACGTTCAGATCGCGGACGCGGCGCCAGCGGCGGAGGACATTCCCGGACCGGAATACGAGGAGTTCCTCGCCCGGGGAGGGACCCGGGCGGTGCCGGCCGAGCCGATCGACGAGCGAGATGCGATCTGCATCAACTACACCTCTGGCACGACCGGGTTTCCGAAGGGCGTGGTCTTCCACGCCCGAGGCGCGTGGATCAACGCGATTGGGGAAGCCATGGAGACGGAGATGACGTGGCGGTCGGTGTACCTGTGGACGCTGCCCTTGTTCCACTGCAACGGCTGGTGCTTCCCCTGGGCCATCGCCGCGGTCGGCGCGACCAGCATCTGTCTGCGCAAGGTCGTGCCGGCGGAGGTATTCCGGCTGATCGGAAAGTGGCGGGTGACGCACATGTGCTGCGCCCCCACAGTTCTGACGTCTCTCTATTCGAGCCACGCAGCCGGCGGCCAGGACCTGAGCGGCGTGACGATCGCAACGGCCGGAGCGCCGCCTGCGCCGCAGGTCATCCGCACGATGGAAGGGATGGGTGCGCGAGTGGAACATGTCTACGGACTCACCGAGACCTACGGCCCGTACACGGTTTGCGCCGAGCAGCCGGACTGGGCGCGTGCTTCCGCAGACCAGCGAGCCCGCCTGAAGGCCCGGCAGGGGATCCCGTTCGCCGTCGCGGGGGACGGCCTCCGGGTCGTCGACGACGAGATGAACGACATTCCGAAGGACGGTCGGACCATGGGTGAGGTCGTGATGCGCGGCAACATGGTCATGACGGGCTACTTCAACGACCCGGACGCCACAGAAGAGGCGTTCCGGGGCGGCTGGTTTCACTCCGGCGACCTCGCCGTGTGGCATCCCGACGGGTACGTCGAACTCAAGGACCGGTCCAAGGACATCATCATTTCGGGCGCAGAGAACATTTCGAGCCAGGAAGTCGAGAAGGTCGTCATGGAACATCCCGGCGTGCTCGAGGTCTGTGTCGTGGGAGTGCCCGACGACAAGTGGGGGGAAGTGCCCAAGGCCTTCGTTGTGCCGCGCCCCGGAGCCGAAGTTTCCGGTGACGCCATCATCAGGTTCACCCGCGAGCGGCTGTCGCACTTCAAGTGTCCCAAGCATGTTGAGTTCGGCCCGCTCCCCAAGACCGCCACAGGCAAGATCCAGAAGTTCGTCCTGCGCGATAGAGAGTGGAAGGGGCGAGGCGTTCGCATCCAGAGCTGACCGCGTCCGAACCGTCCCGCACCAGCCTTGGGAAGATCCCTCCGGCGTCGCCCTTGGCGTGCGGACCGAACAGGCGATCGCGCCCCCGGGGACGCCGGCGCCGACCGGGCGGACACCTTCATCGAGGGATTGCGGGCGGCGCCAGGGGATGCTAGCTAGACTATGGGAATGATTCACTTGCCTGCCCTCCGCTGGGGTGAACCCTACGAGAGTCTGGACTCGGTGGAGGTGGTCCATTTCGAGACAGGGGAGCCGGTTGCGCGCGTGAGCCAGATCCTGTCCGCGATGGTCCGGCACGATCTCAAGCACGCGCCGCGCGCCCGGGCCGTTCTTCGCGATGAAGACCCCGGGCGGCTTGTCGAAAACATCCGTCGTGCAGGCGAGCTGTTCATGACCGCTGACCTGCCGCTGGGATCCGGCAGTCAGAATCCCGAAGAGTTCGTCCACCTGCAGTCGGCGACGACAGGCCTTCCGGAATCGATGTGCCGGGCGAACATGGAGAAGCTGGCATTCGTCTGCCGTGAGATGGGCGCGATTCTCGACTCGCTGACGCGAGGCCTCGACCTAGGGATTCTCTCCCGCGGCTACGGCTACGACTCCGCCGGGCGCATGCTCAGCTATCAGTCCCAGACCGATGTCGTCGGCGCTGTCCTTCCCAGCAATTCCCCAGGTGTTCACACGCTCTGGATTCCGGCGATTCCGCTGCAGGTCGGCCTGTGCCTCAAGCCGGGTTCGCAGGAGCCCTGGACTCCGTACCGCATGGCGGTCGCGATGATCGAGGCCGGGATTCCCAGGGAAAGCGTTGCCGTGTACCACGGCAGGCACGACGTCGGCCAGGCGATCGTGCAGCGATGCGGAAGATCGCTCGTGTTCGGCGGCCAGGCGACCATGGACACCTATGCCGGCAACCCTGCGGTCCAGGTGCACGGTCCGGGCTACAGCAAGGTCCTGTTCGGGGACGATGCCATCGACGGCTGGCGGGACCATCTCGAGACGATGGTCACCAGCATCTTCCTCAACAGCGGACGAAGCTGCATCAACGCCTCCTCGGTCTGGGTGCCTCGCCACGGCCGGGCGATCGCCAGGGCGCTTGCCGAGCGTCTTGCCAGCGTGGGGCCGCTTGACCCGCGGAACCCGGAGGCGGCCCTGGCCGCCTTTACGGTGCCGGGAGTGGCGGAGGCGATATCGGGGATGATCGACGGTGCGCTGGCCCAGGGCGGGGCCACGGACGTCACAGCGGATTTCCGTTCGGATTCCAGGGCAGTCACCCGAGAGCATTGCTGCTACCTGCGTCCCACCGTCGTGCACTGCGACTCTCCGGACCACCCGCTCGCGAACAAGGAGTTCATGTTCCCGTTCGTGAGCGTCGTCGAATGCCCGGAGGAAGAGATGCTGTCGCGGATCGGACCGACGCTTGTCTGCACCGGCATCACGGACTCCCCGCAGTTGCAGGCTCGACTGGTCGCCTGCCCGTCGATCGACCGGCTGAACCTCGGTTCCATCCCGACCACGAAGCTCGACTGGCTGCAACCTCACGAAGGCAACATCGTCGAATGGCTGTACCAGCCTCGTTCGTTCCAGTTGCTGGCTTCGTAGCCGTATCCGGTGCCGCTAGGCCCACGGGGTTCGAGGTTGGCTGAGCGGCGATGTTCCGCCGCCCGCGTGTCCACGGCGGATCGGCTTGCGTTTCCCGCGGCCGTTTGCCTGCTCCGCGTGCTCAGGCTCCTGCCTTCCTTCGCGGCGATTCGCGTCGCCCATGGAGTCGGTCTGGCTCTGGGCCTGTTGATGCGCAGGTGGCGGGAGACGGCCGAGGACAACCTCCGGAAAGCGCTTCCCGCCCTCCCGTACGCGGAGCGGAGGAGAATCTGGCGCGGCGCCTGCCGGGTCATCGGCAGAATCGCATTCGCCCTCGCGAAGCTTCCGACGTGGTCGGAGCGGCAGGTTCGGGAGCACGTGGAGTTTGTCGGCCTGGAGCACTTTCGCGCCGGGCGGTCGCGCGGCCGGGGCGTCTTGCTGTTGACGGCCCATCTGGGCAACTGGGAGCTGGGAGCGCTTGCCCACGGCAGGTTCGAGGGTCCGCTGCACGTTCTGGTGCGGCCGATCGACAACCCCTTGGTGGACAGCCTGGTGCAGCGCCTGCGGTGCGCGCACGGCAACGAGGTCATCGCCAAGCGCCACTCCGCCAGGCGGGTGCTGCAGGTCCTCCGCGACAACGGGACCGTGGGCATTCTCGCCGATCAGAACGCCGTTCGGGAGGAAGCCGTGTTCGTCGACTTCTTCGGCATTCCCGCAGCCGCCAACAAGGGATTCGCTCAGCTTGCGCTGCGGTCCGGTGCGGCCGTGGTCCCTGCGGTGGCCTGGTGGGACGGGACCTCTGGCCGACACATCGTCGAGTACGGTCCGGAGATTGAGGTCACACGAACCGGCAACGACGCACGGGACATTCAAGTGAACACCCAGCGATTCCAGCGGTCGATCGAGGAACGTGTGCGACGGCATCCCGGGCAGTGGCTCTGGATGCACGGGCGCTGGAAAACAAGGCCGCCGCCCGAATAGAACGCCCTCGCGCGGACAGGGTTGCCGGAACTCTCTCCGCCGGCCCGGTCCGCGTGCTCTCCCAGTCAGCCAGCGGCGGATCGGACCGAGACGATGGCGCTGTCATCGGGAACGCGCAGGGATGTCCAAGGGCACCGGGAAAGGGCTATACTATACGGGAAAGAATGCCTTTCCCCTGCTCGGCCCACGCGGCCGGATTCCGTAGGCAAGCCCTCCCAGGTACCCGCCACATCGCAGTCTGGCTGCTCCTCCTTTCGCTGCTCGCCGCCACCGGCCTCTCGGCCGCGGAGGGCGAGGGTGAGGACGGCGTCCGGAGCGAAGCCTACTACCACTTCGCTCTCGGGCACCTCTACCACCAGTTCGCCCAGCAGTACATGCGGTCCGAGTACGTGGACCGCGCTGCCGACGAGTACGCGGCGGCGCTCAGGAGCGATCCCGGATCGCTCGTGATCCGGATCGAGATGATCAATCTGTACGCTGGGGCGAATCGGCTGGACAAGGCGGTCGAGCTGGCCGAACAGATCATCGCGGAGGCTCCGGACAATCTGGAGGTGCACAAGCTCCTGGGCAGCATCTACAGGAGTTACGCGACACGAAACCGGCAGGGAGTGAACGCCGAGCTTCTAGGCAAGGCGATCGAGCAGTTCGAGCGCGTTGTGGAGATTGATCCGGACAACGCGGAGCACCACGCGGATCTCGGTCTGCTGTACCGTTCCGCCCAGAATCCCGAGAAGGCTGAAAAGCTGCTCAAGCGCGCCTTGGAGCTCGACGCCACGTTGACGGATGCCAAGGGCAGTCTGGCCTACCTGCTGCTGGAACGCCGGAAGTTCCGGGAGGCGATCGAGATGCTCGAGGGCATCGTCGAGGGTTCGGGCGCGGACCGCCGCTACCTGAACGCCCTTGCTGACGCCTACGAGCAGACGGGCCGTCATCGCGACGCCGCCAAGGTGTACGAGAGCATCGTCTCCGGCGGGGGGAACGCCCTGCAGGCTCGCCGGCGGCTGGCGGAGAACCTGTTTCTGTCCAATCAGTTCGCTCGCGCGCTCCGTCACTACCAGGAACTGGCGAGCGAGGACGGGGAGAACGCGGACTACCCTCTCCGGATCGCCCTCATCCACGGCGAGCGGGGCGAGTACGAGAAGGCGTGGGCTTCGCTGGAGATCGCCCGGCGCCTCGATCCGGAGTCTCTCGACGTGCGCTGGGCCGCCATCGGGATCCTCGAAGCGGAGGGAAGGCTCGACGAGGCCGCCAAGGGAACGAGCCAGCTGCTGGAGTCGACCCGCAAGGCGGAGTACACGCCGAACGAGCGAAGGAGAAGGACGGCCCTCCTCGAGCGGCTGGGCGTTCTGCAGCGCGAGCTCGGGTCCAGCGTGGAAGCGGCGAGGACGTTCCGCGAAATCGGGGAGCTCAATCCGACGATCAAACCGAGGATGCTCGTCCAGGTCGTCGAGACGTGGCGCCACGCTCGGGATTTCGCCCGGGCCGAGAGGGAGGCCCGGGAGTCGGTCGAGGAATTCGGGGACGACCGGCTCCTCGCCAACGTGCTGGCCAGCGTGCTGGCCGACCGCGGCAAGACGAAGGAAGCGATCAGGGTGATCGAGCGCGCCAGCAAGGGCGTCGACTCCGGCATCGAGGAGCTCCTGGCGATGGCCCGGATCTACGAGAAGGGCCGGCAGTTCGACAAGGCGGAGGAGCGCATTGGCGCCGCCGACAGGCTGGCGGACTCGGACGAGGCGCGGATCGCCGTCCTGTTCGCCTACGGATCACTCTATGAGCGGTCCAAGAGGCACGACAAGTCGGAAGCAAGGTTCCGCGAGTTGCTCAAGATCGATCCCGACAACGCGAGTGCGCTGAACTATCTCGGCTACATGTTCGCCGACCGGGGCGTCCACCTAGAGGAAGCTCACGATCTGATTCAGCGGGCGCTCGATCTCGAGCCCGACAACGGAGCGTATCTGGACAGCCTCGGCTGGGTGTACTACCGGCAGGACAAGCTGGACCTGGCTGCAAAGTACCTTCAGAGATCCCTCAAGCAGTATGAGGACGACCCGGTGGTCCACACGCACCTGGGCGATGTCTACTACAAGCAGGGGCGCGTCGCCGAAGCCAAGGAGCACTGGAGCCGCGGCTTGAAGGAGTGGAACCGTTCGGCTCCCGCGGACCGGGATGCGGAGGAAGTGGAGAACCTGCGCCGCAAGCTGTCCGAACTCGAACTCTCGATGGCGGAAGACTCGGACCGGAAGAAGAAGGACACCGTCAAGCGGCGGTAGCCGGCCGGCCGACAGCGGGTCCGGCCCCGCACGCGCCAGCGCCCAAGGAGAAGAACGTGAGAATCTACATCGACAGCGCGAACCTGGAGGAAATCCAACAGGCCGCCGACTTCGGAATCATCGACGGAGTCACGACGAATCCCTCCCTGATCGCCAAGGAGGGCCGCGATCACCACGACCAGATTCGTGCGATCTGCGGAATCCTGGACGGCGACATCAGCGCCGAGGTGGTGTCGACAGACACCGAAGGCATGGTGGCCGAAGGCCGGGATCTGGCCAAGATCCATGACTCGGTGGTGGTCAAGATCCCCCTGATCCGCGACGGCATCAAGGCCGTCGGCAGGCTTGCAAGCGAGGGAATCAGGACCAACGTCACGCTCTGCTTCTCCCCCCTGCAGGCGCTGCTCGCGGCCAAGGCCGGCGCATACCTGATCAGTCCGTTCATCGGCCGGCTGGACGATTTGTCGCAGGACGGCATGGACCTGGTCAGGGAGATCGTCAAGATCTACGACAACTACGGGTACTCCACGCAGGTCCTTGCGGCCTCTGCCCGGGGGCCGCTCCATGTCAAGGAAGCAGCCCTTGCGGGGGCCCATGTCTGCACGCTTCCGTACAAGGTCTTCGACAAGGTGTTCGATCACCCGCTGACCGAGATCGGACTCGAAAAGTTCCTGGCCGACTACCGCCGCTCGATGATGGTCCACGCGTAGCCGACCGCGCGGTTGGAATCCCCCTTGCCTGCCACAGCGGCGGCGCCCCCCGCCCCCAGCAACGTCCGTCGGACGGTCATGCTGGGGCTGTTCCTGCTGTCCGTGGTCACGTACCTCGATCGCGTCTGCATCAACTCCGCCGGCCCGGAAATGCAGCGCGCTCTCGGGCTGTCCAACGCGCAATGGGGCATGGTGCTCGCCGCGTTCCTGGCGGCGTACGGGCTGTTCGAGGTGCCCGTGGGCTGGCTCGGCGACCGCTTCGGCCCGCGTGCGATCCTAACGCGCATCGTCGTCTGGTGGTCGGGCTTCACGGCCCTGACCGGAGCAGCATCCAGCTACTGGCAGCTGCTTGTCGTGCGGGCCCTGTTCGGCGCAGGCGAGGCTGGAGCGTACCCCAACGCATCGTGCGTCGTGTCCCGGTGGTTCCCCCCGCAGCAGCGGGCGCGGGCGCAGGGCATCGTGTTCCTGGCCTCCCGTCTCGGGGGGGCGCTTTCGCCCCTGCTCGTCCTTCCGCTCCTTGCGAACTGGGGCTGGCGCAGCGTGTTCTACGTATTCAGCCTGCTGGGCGTGATCTGGGCCGCGTGGTGGTGGCGGTTCTTCCGCAACTTTCCGCAGGACCATCCACGGACGAACGCAGCCGAGGCAGCCTTGATCGGCGCCCCTCCGGTGCGCGGCGTCCGGATTCCGGCGGGCCGACTTCTCACCAGCGGCAACTTCTGGGCCATCCTCGGCGCGTACCACTTCTTCTGCTATGCGTCCAACTGGTACCTGTTCTGGACTGCCAGCTACCTAGCATCGCAGAAGGGCTGGGAAAGCTCCCAGCTCGCCGCCTACACCGCTCTGCCGTTCCTGCTGGCTGCGCTCGCCAACTGGACGAGCGGGTCGCTGAGCGACCGGCTGGTCGGGAAGATCGGGCTGACGTGGGGCCGCCGGATTGTGGGCATGAGCGGCGTGGGAATGGCCGGCGTCCTCATTCTGTTGTCTCTCGCCGTCGAGGACCGCGTCGCTGCGAGCCTGATTCTCGCCCTGGGCTTCGCCGCTTCGGACATGATGCTGCCCGTTGCCTGGGCCGTGTGCGTCGATGTGGGGAAGGCGGCGGCGGGAACGGTCAGCGGAGCAATGAACACGGCGGGTCAGGCCGGCGCCGTGATCATGAGCATCGGATACGGCGCCCTGATTGACACGTACGGGTGGAACCTGCCTCTTGCCCTGATCGCGTGCTCCTGTTTCCTGTCGATGGCCTTCTGGCTCAAGATCGACCCTGAGCGGCCCTTGCTGGCTGGATGACGGCCGGCGACCTAGCGGCGGACGCGTTCGGAAGACGCCGCCGACGCGCTCAAGCGTCCAGCACGACCGGCACTACAAGCGGCCGGCTACGGCGCGCGGTCTTCCTGGCGACGTGGCGTTGGACGCCGTTCCGAATTCTGTCCTCGATCACTTCGAGGTTCCTGAGCTCCGCCCGCGTGCTCTTGGCAATCGCCGTTTGAATCGCCGAGGTGGTCTCATCGAGGAGCGCCTTGGCGTCTTCGGAACCGACAAAGCCGCGGGAGATGATCTCGACATCCGTCGCCTCTCCCTTCCGCTCGTCAATCGTGACAACCGGAACCAGCACGCCGAAGTTCGATAGCCTGCGGCGATCCCACATCACCGCATCGCCCAGCACCTCTTCGCCCGTGCCGGCGTCAATGAGGCAATGCCCGACCGGTGCCTTGTCCGGCAGGACTCGCGCGCCGAATTCGTCGAACTGGAGGATCTGCCCGTTCTCGAGGACCCACGACTCCTCCAGTTCCCGCCCGCGGACCTCCGACGCCAGCCGCCGGTGCTGGGCCAGCTGCCGGTAGTCGCCGTGAACGGGCAGGAAGTAGCGTGGCCGGACGAGATTGAGAACGAGCTTGAGCTCTTCCTGGCAGGGATGTCCGGAAACGTGGAGGTCGGGGCAGTTGCCGCCGTACAGGACGCTGGCCCCCTGGCGGTACAGGTGGTCCACCATCCGGTAGATCCTGGCCTCGTTGCCCGGAATCATCTTGGCGCTGAACGCGACGACGTCGCCTTCCTCGATTTCCACCGTGTTGTGCCTGCCGCGCGCCGCGCGCGACAGCGAGGACATGGGCTCCCCCTGGGACCCGGCAATGATCGTGACGCGGTCGCGGCGGGGGTACGTCCGCAGGTCATGCGGCCGGACCATCGTGCCGGGCGGCATTCGCAGGAGCCCAAGGTTTGCGGCAATGTCGCAGGCCGTCGAAACACTGCGGCCGACGAGCGCCACCTTGCGGCGGTGCTCCACGGCCTGGTCGACGATTTGCTGAACACGGTGGATGGCGGAAGAGAAGCAGGTGAAGAACAGCGCTTCCTCCGCGCCCGAGAATATCCGGTCGAGAGCCGTCGTCACGGCCCTTTCCGACTTGCAGAATCCCGGCACATCGGAGTTCGTGGAGTCGGAGCAAAGCAGCAGCACTCCGCGGTCACCGTATTCGGCAAATTTCGCGAAGTCGAACTTCCTCCCGTCGATCGGCGTCTGGTCGATCTTGAAGTCGCCGGTGTGCAGCACGTAGCCCGCGGGCGTGGAGATCGCGAGCGCCATGCACTGCACGGTGCTGTGCGTCACATGGATTCCCTCGACGGTGAAGCGGCCGAGAACCAGGCTCTCGCCCGGCTTGATCGTCACGAGGTGCGGCGGCTTGTGGAAGGAAAACTCGGATAGCTGCTTGCGCACGAGGCCCAGCGTGAACGCAGTTCCGTAGACCGGAACGTCCAGTCGAGACAGCACGTGTGCGACTGCACCGATGTGGTCTTGGTGCGCATGCGTGAGCACCAGGCCGCGCAGGTTCTCCTTGCGCGAAAGGAGGTAGGCCAGGTCGGGAACGATGACATCGATCCCGGGTCGCTCGGGCCCCGGAAACAGGGTGCCTGCGTCGACCACGATCAGGTCGGAACCCGACTCGATCGCCATCATGTTCATGCCGAACTCGCCCAGCCCGCCGAGGGGAATGATTCGGAGTTCGTTGCTCAATTTCTCACCGTGATCAAGATCCACGCTATCACAGGGAGCGGTCGGCCCCGCTCGCGAGAGCATCCGCCCGGGCTGAGACCGGCCTCAGAGCTCCTCCGCGGACACGTCGATTTCCATCCGGAGGAGAGCTGCCCCGAGAGTCTTTCCCTGAGCGTCGGCCCGCAGCGACAGCGTGCCGCCGCCCGCCAGGGCGCGGTGCAGCAGGAAGTTGAGCGCTCCTATGTTGGGCAGTTCGAATCGCTCGACGCGGCCGTTGCATAGATTTCCGAAATGCTCCTTGACGCGGCTGGAGGTCACCTCGCGCACCAGCACCGGATAGTGGCGGTCCTTGATCGCGATCAATCCGATGTTTGCCGTGTCGCCCTTGTCTCCCGACCGGACGTGCGCGATCTCGATCAACCGCAGCCGCACGTTCCGATTCTAGTGCGCCGGATCGGCGCGGACTCGATCAGCAGGTCAGAAGGCGGAAGCCGCTCTCCCCGACTCCGAACACCCGCCCGACGGATTCGACGCGCAAGCGGATCTCCTGCAGGACCGCGGCTTGGAATTCCGGGCGGTGCCAGCGATCGAACCCCCGGGTGCGACTGACGCGCAGGGCCTCGGGGCGAGTGGTGGCGCCGCGCGGCTTCAGCGCGCGCGTGTGCAGGGGATCGGCGATCACGCATCGGCTGGTGAAATCGAGAGCCAGGTTCGCCAGGTCCGTCGGGTTGCACGGCAGGATGGGCGCCAGGGTGCAGTGCACCGCGATTCCCGCGTCCCGGAGTGCGCCCATCGCCCAAACGCGGTCCTCCACGGACTCGCAGTGCGGCTCGTACAGGCGTCGCACGTCGTCGCGGTCCGTGGTGATCGAGAAGCTGACCCGCAGGCGGGTGAGTGCCGCGAGCTCCCCCAGCAGTTCCAGGTCGCGAAGGATCAGAGTCCCCCTGGTCTGGAGCACGAACGCCGCCGGCGGCCTCTCGCACAACGCCCGCAAGACTTCCGGCATCAGCCTCTCCGCCGCTTCTGCGGGCTGGTAGGGATCGACCAGGGGCGAGCAGTAGATGATCTGGGACGCACGCAGCTCCCGGGCGAGCAGGCCCGCGGCGTTGGACTTGAACGTCGTGTGGCGCCCCCATCTCTGCCAGTCCCGCGGCTTGAGCCCCGCATACAGTCTCAGGGTGGGGACGTAACAGTAGGTGCAGCCGTAGAGGCAGTTGCGCGCGGGGTTCAGGGAATGGGTGAATCCCGCACGGGCGATGAATCCGGATGTCCGGCTCAGGATCGTCCGTGCGGAGTTCCGGAACACCGGGGCCCGGCGGGCCGGGGGCCACTGCTTCAGGAGGTTGGACACGGGGCGGTCACGGAGGTCGCGGCCTGCACGGCCATTGTACGCCGCGCGCGAGGGGCCACAGGTCGGATCCGATACGGCGGCTGATCAGAGGAGGCGGTCGACAAGACCCCGCACAACAGGCACAATGAAGACAACGGCCAGTCCGCCCGCATGCCTGATCAAGACCGCCCACAGTCCACACCCGCCCCACGGTCCAGAAGGGAACTGGAAGCACTGGAAGCCCGTACCCGAGGGGATTCGTTGCGGCAGATTCTCGCCAAGCCGGTTGTCGTCGTCGCGATCCTTCTCAGCTTCGGAGTCATCGGAATCGTGGCCTACCTGCAGCAGGGGCCCAGCGCCCTGACCTTGGAGGCGCCCGAGGCGCGGTACGAACTCCTCAGGAATCAGGGGCTGACCCAGGGCGTGCCCATCTCGATCCAGCTCGGGCCTTTGACGGTGTTTCACATCAGCGACCCCATGGCCGGCGGCGCGGGCGCCGCGCGCGCGAAACAGGTTGTGGACAGCCTTTCAGCGGCTGTTCAGGAGCTGTCGGAGACGCCTGGCCGCGTGATCACGATCGACACCGGAGCGCCGGAAGGAATGCCCCGCGTCGTCCAGAAGGAAACCGCGGATTCCTCGGCGTCACTGGAAATCGTCAGCGTCACGTCGGACGACATGCTTCTGGCGGACACCGACGACGCCAAGCTGCTGGCGCGCATCTGGGCAGAGCGGCTGACCGACAGCCTCAGGCTGCTGATCTTCGGCCAGCCGCCGGAATTCTCCAGGGACACCAGCTTCGGGGCAGGGCTGGATGTTCTGCATGGAACCGCGATGCGCGAGAGTGGTAGCCTGACCTCGGACTCCCTGACGGCAGCCTTCGACGAGCTGTCCGCCGATCTACGGGAAGCACTGACTTCATTTCCCGCCCTGCCGTCCATGATCGAGTCGTCTCCCGGCGCAACCTCGGGCGACACGGTCGGGGATTCAAGCTAGGCTCCATCCCGGGCGTTCCGCCCCAGCCTCGCCAGGACGGCTTGCCGCGCCAGATCCAGTTCGGGCAGCCTCATGGCGCGACAGAGCGTGTACAGCAGGCCCACCCCCGCAGGAACGGTCACTGCAAGCACCGCCAGGCGCCCAACGAACGTGCCGGGCCCGATCCAGGACTCGATGAGGCGGGCGAGAACCCAGCAGCAGGCCCCCATCACAATCGAGGCCGCTCCGGTCTTGAGCCCCGCCGCCAGCAGGCGGCGCCCTCCCACGCCACGCACCTTCACGCGCATGAAGGCGAACAGAAGCACGAAGTTCAGATTCGCCACGAGCGAGGTTGAGAGTGCGAGAGCCCAGTGTCCCAGTCCCAGAACGTCAATGAAGACCTTGTTCAGGCTGAAGTTGAGAGCGATGGAGAGCACCGACACCAGCATCGGAGTGCGCACGTTGTCGAGTGCGTAGAACGCTGCCGCAAGCACCTTGGCCGAGGCGTACCCGACGAGTCCCAGGCAGTAGAACGACAGCGCCAGCGCCGTCTGCTCGGTGTCGAACGGAGTGAACCGCCCGCGTTCGTAGATGGCCCCCACCAGCGGGCGGCTGAGCACCAGCAGGCCGACCGTGGAGGGAATCGTGAGCAGGAACACGAGACCGAGGGAGCGCGACAGGGTGTTCCTGAAGTCCTCGATTCGACCCGCACCGGCGTCCCTGGAAATCACGGGCAGAGTCGCCGATGCCACCGCCACACCGAACAGGCCCAAGGGAAGCTGCATGAAACGGAACGAGTAGGCAAGCCATGACACGGGGGCATCGATGATCTGCCCGGCTGCGTCAGTCATGCGCGAAGCGAACACGCTGTTGACCATCACGTTGACCTGCACCGCCGCTGCCCCGATGGCGGCCGGGCCCATCAGGCGCAGCACCTGGCGGACTCCGGGATCCAGCACGCCCGCCATCGGACGGAACCGCAGGCCAGTCCGCCGCAGGCCGGGGATCTGGCAAACATACTGGACTCCGCCGCCCAGCAGCGTTCCCACGGCCATGCCCACGATCGGATCAATGCCGAGTTCGGGTCCGACTACGAAGCCGAGGAGCAGCCCGGCCCCCACGGAAGTGACGTTGAAGAAGCCCGACGACAGCGCTGGAACGCCGAAGGTTCCGTGCGAGTTCAGCACCCCCATCGCCTTGGCGGCCAGCGCGATCAGCAGGAGGAACGGCATCATCACGCGGGCCAGCAGGACGGTGAGCTCCAACTTGCCCTCGATCGAGGCGTATCCGGGAAAGATCCGGTCCACCAGCACTGGGGCGAACAGGGCGCCTAGTGCGCAGATGCCGGTCAGGACGGGCACGAGCAGTGTTGTGAGTCGATTCGAGAGGGCGTGGGCCTCCTGCCTGCCCTTGGACGAGAGCGTCTGCGAGTAGGTGGTGACGAACGCCGTCGAAAGTGCCCCTTCGGCGAGGAGGTCGCGCAGGAGATTGGGTATGCGGTAGGCGGCGACGAAAGCGTCGTACTTCATGCCGGCCCCGAAGAGGCCGGCAAAGACCGTTTCGCGGACCAGACCGGTGATCCGGCTGAAGAAAACCGCCAGGCTGACAACGCCCGCCCTGCGCACTACCTGGGCGTGAGCGGATTCCGCGTCGGGCACAGACCTGGATTCCGCGCTAGGTCGGGCCGCCGTCCGTCGGGATTCCGGGCGGCCCTGCACGGCTGCTGACTAGCGTATCACCGCACCCCCGGACCCGTGGCGACGCGCCGGGCCCGCGTGGCCGGCCGCGCGGACGACAGGCCCCTCGCTTCCGGCACGGACGCCAGAGAGGCTAGAGCTGGGCGAAGACAAAGCTCCAGATGTCCGCCCACTCGTCGACCACCTTGTGAAGCGGCTTGCCACGGCCATGGCCCGCCGACTGCTCGTAGCGCAGGAGGATCGGATCGTCAAGCGTGGTTGCCGCCTGCAGCCGGGCAACCATCTTGCGGGCGTGCATCGGGTCGACTCGGGAATCCGAGTCCGCCGTGTAGATCAGCGTGGCAGGGTAGGCCGTGCCGTCCTTGACCCGGTGATAGGGCGAGTAGGCGTGAAGCCACTCGAAGTCCTCGGCCCGCTCGGCGGTGCCGTACTCCGAAACCCACAGCTTGGCCATCCGGAACCTGTCGTAGCGAAGCATGTCCAGCAAGGGCACGCCCGACACCGCGGCCCGCCACAGGCCGGGCCTCTGGGTCAGGGCCGCTCCCACCAGCAGGCCGCCGTTGCTGCGGCCATGGATGACGAGACGGTCCGGATCGACCAGTCCCTCGGCCCTGAGATACTCGCCGGCCGATATGAAGTCGTCGAACACGTTCTGCTTGTTGCCCAGCATGCCGGCCTGATGCCATTCCTCGCCGTATTCGCTCCCGCCCCGCAGGTTCGCAATGGCAAGCAGGTTGCCTGCCTCGATCCAGGGGAAGATCCACGTCGAGTAGCTGGGGGTGAGGGCGATGTTGAACCCGCCGTATCCGTAGAGCAGTCCCGGCACGGTTCCGTCGGCAGGTGTGCCGTGCTTCGAGATGAGGAACATGGGAATCCGCGTCCCGTCCTTGCTCGAATAGAACACCTGGCGGATCTCGAACGCATCGGAGTCGACCGGAGAATCGACTCCGGCCCACTGGGACGGACTCCCCTGCTCCACGTCCAGACGGTAGATCGCGGGCGCCTGCACGAACGAGCTGAACGAGAAGAACGCCTCGCTGCTCGAAGGCCTGGAGCTGAAGGCTTGCACGGTTCCAAGGCCGGGCAGCCGGACTTCCCGCTTGTCGGAGCCGTCGAGCGCGTACGAATGGAGTTCCGAGTGGGCGTCCCGCATGCTTCCGACGAAGAGCCGGTTTCCAGCTAGGGAAGCGAATTCGATCACCGCGTCCGATTCGGGTACTACTGTAGTCCAGTGCTTGCGCTCCGGGCGCTCCAGGTCGATCGCTAGGACCCGGTACCGGGGAGCCTCCGCGTTGGTCAGCAGGTAGAGCGTGCCGTCGACGATTTCACCCGTGTAGCTGGATTCCCCGTCCTCGGCGATCGTCGTCAACTTCCCGCTCGCAAGATTGCGGACGTACAGGTGGTTGCGTCCCCAGCCAAGGAACGTGTCGAGCATGAGGTGCCGCTCGTCCTCGCTCAGAATGGCATCGGGGATGTGTGCTTTCTCGAGGCCGTCACCGAATACCACTGGATCCTCTTCAATGCTGCGGCCGAGCTTGTGAAGGTAGACCCGGCGGTCGTAGAGTTCCTCCCCGGGACCGATTGTTTCCACGTCCCTGGGGCGTGAGTAGTAGAACCCGGAACCGTCCTCGAGCCACTGCGGGTTGGCGAACCGGACCTTCGGGAATACATCCGGGAGATCCTTCCGGGCGTCGATGTCGAGGATGTACATCGTGCTGGTCTCCGTGCCTTCGACGGACTTTCCATACGCCAGCAGCCTGCCGTCCTTGGACGGCACGTACCAGTCGACAGTGGTCGTGCCGTCGTCGCTCATGCTGTTCGGGTCAAGCAGCTTCCGGTCCTCCCCGTCGGGTCCCTCTCGCATGTATACGATGGGCTGGTTCTGGTCGCCGCTCCTGCGCGAGTAGAAATACCTGCCGCCGGCCTCCTGCGGCGTTGAGATCGAGCCCGACGCAAGGATCTCAGCCATCCGTCCGCGAATTCCTTCACGCATCGGAAGCTGATCCAGATAGTCCCGCGTGTACGAGGCTTGCGATTCGATCCACCGCCGGGCTTCCGCGGTGTCGCTGTCTTCCAGCCACCGATAGGGATCCCGGACTACAACGCCGTGCAGCGTTTCCTCAACCATTCGTACCTCTGTTGGCGGCGGGGGCTCCAGGGGTGGTCCCCCGCAGTTCGCGCCGATGATCACGACAAGTGCAAGCGCCGCTACAGGGACTCTACTCAGCATGCGACTATCGTAGACCGACTCGGATGGCCGTGGCGGCCATCGAGGGTGCGCCGACGTCCGTCCGGCTCAGAGGGGCGACCATCGAGGACGGGGCGACGACGTGGATGCCTCGCTCCGCCCCGCCGGGATCATGAGCCCCCGCCTCGGCGCCGTTGCGAGAGCGCGCTGGAGCTTGGCCCGGGCTGGTCTGGAAGCATGGTGCGCCTCCGGCAGCGGCTTCGACTCCCCCGGGTCCGCCCGGATGTCGAAAAGCTCGCCGCTCGCGTAGAGCTTGTAGCGTCTGTCCCTCACGAAGACGACCTCGGGGTGCGAGTAAGGCGAATCGAACGCGTCGGCGAACGGACGCGGGAAGTAGTACGTGTAGAGCCATTCCCGCGGGTCCCCTTCCCTGCCCCGCAGCCTGTCCCAGAAGCTCCGGCCGTCCATCTCCGGCTGGTCGGGTGGTGAAAGGCCCGCCGCATCGGCGAGCGTGGGCAGGAAGTCGGAGAAGTCGATCAGGTCGTCCAGGACACGCCCGCCGGCAATCCTTCCCGGGGCGCTGACGACGAGCGGCACGTGTGTTCCGGCGTCCGTAGTCGCGCCCTTGTCGCCGCGGATCGTGTCTCCCCCCAGGCTCGAGACCAGCTGGTGGTGGGTTCCGTTGTCGGAGGTGAAGACGAAGAGCGTGTCGCGCAGCAGCCCGAGCTTCTCAAGCTTGTCCTGCAGGCGGCCGACGATGAAGTCGGTGTACTCGACCATGTCGACGAAGTTCTGCTGCTCGTCTTTGGACCGGCGATCCCCGGAATGCGGCGTCGGCACGAACGGGGAGTGCACCAGGATCATCGGGTAGTAGACGAAGAAGGGCCGTTCGCTGTTGGACTCGATGAAGTTGAGCAGGAAGTCGGTGACGATGTCCGGGCCGTAGTCGTCCGCTGCCGATTCGAGGATCCGGCCGTCCTGCTCGAGTGACGGATTCCAGAACCGGCTTCGTCCTGTGTTCCCCGTGTTCCACAGACAGTATGTGTCGAAACCGGCACCCGCGGCGATCCCTTCCGCGTTCTGGGACCCCTGCAGCTGCCACTTGCCGCCCACGGCGGTCGCATAGCCGGCGTTGCCGAACAGGTCGGCGATGGTCGGCTGGCCTGGCGCCAGCGCACCGAAGTCGGTGTAGTTTCGGGCGTTGCTCATGCCCGTCATCAAGGCCACCCGACTTGGCGTGCAGAGGGGGGTAGAGTAGCAGTGGTCGAAGCGCACGCCGCCGTCTGCGAGCCTGTCGATCCGCGGCGTCCTGTACTGGCGGCTTCCGTAGGCGCCGAAGCACTCGTAGCCGACGTCGTCCGCCATCACGAACACGACGTTGGGCGGGCGACCGGCATCCTGGGCAATCGCCGGCAACGCAGCCAACAGGAGCGAGGAAATCAGCAGTCGCATGCGTTCTGCCGAGTATAGGCAACCCCGCCCCGCAGGTGGGGCTACTGCTCCGGCTCGTCCTCTCCCAGCGGCTCGAGGTCCTCGATCTCCTCGAATGAAATGGTCGCCTCGGCCGTGAACTTGCGGTAGAGCCGGAACTCCAGTTCGTTTCGGGACAGGAAGCGCCCGCTCCGGAGGAAGGTCTGGGCCTTCAGTGGCAGAAGGAACGAGTCCCCGCTGAGGGCAATGAAGTCGAAGTCGAGCCGCGAGCGCGCCTCTTGCATCGGGAATCCGGCGGGAATGTCCTGTGCTTCCATCACGATTCGGAGCACGCGGCCCGATTCCTTGCCGATGTAGACCAGCCCGGTGTATCCGGCGCGGATTCGGCGCAGGTCCGTCGTCTGGCCCGGACCGCCACTCCAGGTGAGAGACCAGCTCGAGCGGGACTGCGGCACCTCCATGTGAAACACGTAGACCGGCTTGCCTCGCAACAGCGAGTGGCGGGCCCAGCGGAACCGGGCGTCGGTTTCGGGGGCGAACAGGCCGCCGAGGACGGAGCCGAATTCTCCCGTGCTAGTCGTCCCGCCCAGATCGGAGAAACCCTTGTTGCTGACGACGTCGTTGACGCTGAGCGTCTCGTAGTTCTCTCTGCTGTCGAAGTAGCTCAGGCGCGTCTTGATTTCGTCGTGCTTGAGCCAGTCCATCTCCAGGCCGGTCGGGTCGAAGTAGCGGCGGGTGATCTGGAGGCAGACGTAGTTCGGCAGTTCATCGGTATAGGCCCGGGCCTGCCTGCGGGCCTCCTCAATGACCTCTCGCTGTTTCCCCTCGCTGGGCGGCGGAGGCTGGCGCGGCTGGGATGCGGTGCTGGCGGCAGCCGCGGCCTTGGGCTCCGGCATGCCTGCCGTTGCCGTCTGCATGGTCTCGAGGGCCTTGAGTGTTCTGGGGCCGATGCCCCAGCCGACGAATTCCTCGACGAGCCGATCCGTGATCGCGAAACGCACCACCTGCTTCTTGAGGTAGTTCGCGACTTCCTTGTCCTTCAGCCTCTGCTCGACAGACGACTTGATGAACTGGCGCAGCTGAGTGTAGCTCAGCCCCGACTGTGCCAGCAGAGCGGCTGCCGCGCACAGCAGGAGCACCACTCTTCCGGCCCTGCGCATGGGAACATTCTAGCCCCCGACCGCCTCGGGCCGGCCTCGGGCGACCGTGCTCAGGGATCGGGAAACCGGCCTCTTGGGGCGCTCGCCCGTGCAATGATGGCTTGGTGAGTTCGCAATGATTCGATACGAAATCCAGGGGGACAACCTCGAGATCGTCAGGATCCGCCTTTCCCCCGGCGATGAGGTGATCGCCGAGGCCGGCAAGATGATCTACAAGCAGTCGCAGGTCGCCTGGCGCACGACGATGCACGGCAAGGGAATCGGCGGAAAGCTCCTGAGCGGACTCAAGCGCAAGCTCACGGGCGAGTCGCTGTTCCTGACCCATTTCTCGTGCCCAGTCGACGAGGGCGAGGTCGGGTTCGCGGGCGACTTCCCGGGTCGACTGAGGCCGGTCCATCTCGACCCCGGCCAGTCGGTTCTGGTGCAGCGCGACGGGTTTGTGGCCGCTGAGGCGAGCGTGCAGCTCGACATCGCGTTGACCAAGCGCCTGGGCGCGGGCTTCTTCGGCGGCGAAGGCTTCATCCTGCAGCGGCTCCGTGGCCCGGGCATCGCGTTCATCCACGCCGGAGGGGACTTCGTCGAATTCGATCTTGCGAGCGGCGAGACTCTTGAGGTCGACACGGGCTGTCTGGTGTGCTTTGACGAGTCTGTCGAATACAGCATCGGACTGGCCGGCGGGATCGCGACGTCTCTGTTCGGGGGAGAGGGGCTTTTCCTGGCAACTTTGACGGGACCCGGCAAGGTGACTCTTCAGACGCTGACGCTAAACAAGCTGCGGCGGGAACTGGGCGCGAGCGATCCGTCCTCCTGATCCTCTGACGCGTCTCGCGTCCGGACTGGCGTGGACGCTCCGGGGAAGCAGGATGGCGGCATCACGTTGACCGAGAGGCTGGCAGCGAGCGTCTCGGCGAATCTTCAGCGGCGGCGGGCCTCGTCTTCCGGGCTTCCTGCGCCCCCAGGGAGACTCCGGGCGATGTGCGGGTCCGAAACATGCCGGTCGTCAGCGCGGACGATCACGCCACGCACTCTTCGGGAGCGTACGGGAACGATGTGGTCGGCACGCCCAATCCCGACCGCCCGGCCGAACGGGGACTCCGGCCCGGGCGGGCCTGCCTGAACTGCCCGTTCGCACGCCGTCGCGGCGGTCGCCGATCAGCGGCAAGTGTCCGCGCGGGTTCGGTTCGACGGTTCTGCAGACTCTGCCGGCGGAAGAGCTGATCACCGTTGCCGACGATCTGGAGTCGCCCAATTTCGGGACTGTCGCGATCCGCAAGATGCACATCAGGTGCGAGCGGCGACACGGGTTCGAGCACAGGGCCGACTCTCCCGGCCACGATGCCTTCCTTGCCCGGGAACCCGCGCCTAGGATGCTTCTGCGAGGGTGCCGTTGAAGCCGCCGCGGAGGCCGTTCAGGATTCCTGCAGCGCACCGGTCGGCTAGACCCGGCCGCAGGTCAGAAGCCGACGGTCAGGCTCGTATGGCCTATATGCGACCGAAAGCCGCGAATTCCGGCGATGGTCTCGGCGTATCCGTAGTACTGCCAGCCGACATTCCATGCCAGATTCGGTCCCACTGCGATCGACAGGCGCACTTGGGGCGAGTGGTACGACATCGGCAGGCTGGTCGCCAGGATTCCGCCGCTGAGGGAGTACGCCGCCCGCTCGGCGAATGCCAGGTCGAATTCGCCGCCCCCGGTGTCCTTGGTGAGGTTGTATCCGAGGTGCAAAGTCAGGCGCTCCAACGGAGCCGCGCGCATTGCGAAACTCAGGTTGTGGATGTTCCCGGCGTAAACGCTGCGCAGCCGCTCGAGATCCCCTTCGAAGCTGAAGAGATCGACAATCCCCGTCGACACATCGATGTCCAGCTGGCTGTAGCCTGCATCAAAGACTGTGCCGGAATCCGCGTGCACCCATGAGGCGTGGACTCCGTGGCCTCTGCTCCTCGAGCTGTAGGCCAGCAACTCGGTGGGGTTGTCGTTCACCCGGTTCTTGAAGTACCCGCTCAGCGTCAGGTTGTCGCGGCGCCAGCGCATCCGTGCGGACTGGTTGTGGAAGCGCCTATCGCTGGTGGGGGTCAGTGGCCGGTCAGCCCGGCCGATCTCGAGGTCGAATGAGGCCCGCAGGTTGCGCCCCGGGAGCCAGCGCACGCCGGCGGCCCCGGAACTGAACCGGTTGTCCACGGCCTCCAGATCCCTGCCGAAGCCGAAGTTCTCGTACTCGACGGCATCGGACGATCTCGCCCGCCGGCTTGAGAGCTTGTACGCCCCATACAGGCTGACCGCCTTGACCGCCCGGAAGTTGGCCTCCGTCGCGTTGGAGATGCGGCGGATTCCCAGGTGGCTGAAGGTGAGGAACTCGTCCCGGAAGAATCCGATCTCCACGAAGGACGCATGTCCGTCGATACGGGTGTTGTGGAACGCCGTCGTGTTGGTGATCGTCCAGCGGGGGGACGGCAGGAACAGGACGGTGGATTCCCCGGAACTCTGCCGCCGGTTGGCATCGCCCACGATGAAGGCCTCGCGAAAGCCGGCTGGCATCGCTGCCGAGTCGGGCACGGTGATCCGGTCCATGAGGGCCGAGTTCCGGGTCCCGCCGGCGTAGACAAAGCGGGAATTGAACCCGATGGCGCGCTCCTTCCTTGTCCGCAGAGCCACGGTCGTGATGGCCGTACGTCCGTGGAACGGCTGGGCACGCTCGAACTCGTCGACCGGCTGGATGTTCGATGTGGCCGACGGCAGCCTGGACGCGTCCTCCTGGACGCCCTCCTCCTCGTAGAAGTCGACGGCGCGCATCAGTGTCAGCGCCATCCCGCCGAACTTCGCCGTGAAGCCGGCCCGGTCCTGCCTGTTGGACTGCCGGAGGTTGACCAGGTACCGGAGATAGTTCAGCCCGTCCAGCACACCGAAGTTGTCGGTGGTCCCAACGGACGCGAAGCCGGGGCCCGACCTCTCGTTGCGGTCGTGGCCAAGCAGGATCTCGAAGGACGATCCCGGAAGCAGCGTGAGGTCGTGGACCTGCATCGCCCGCTCGACGGTCAGGCCGTGCTCCCCGCTCCACAGCGACGGCAGCCTGTTGTGGTACCTCACAAGGCGGTGCTGCAGGTCATACCGGTAGTAGCCGTTCTTTTCCGCTCGGATCACATGCGCCTGGTAGGGGTCGCCGGGCCCCCCGGAAGAGCGCAGCGAGAAGTCGTCCAGAGCCGCTCCCTTCCCGTCAGAGGAATTGATCCGGAGCCTGCCCCGGAACAGGCGCAGGCCGTTGCCGTAGTTCACGCTGGCGCGAAAGATGTCGTGGTCTCCGCCGACGCTTGCGAAGCGGTACCCGAACTCGAACGAGTTCGAGAGCGTGTAGCCGCCCACGTCGCGAGAGGACTCCGCCGACTCGACCGAAAGCGTGACCGGCTGCTGGGCCGCCGCGGCCGGACACAGGAGCAATGCTGCCAGAAGGTGGCGGGTCATCGTCGGAACTTCGAGTCGGCGTTGGATCCGTGGATCCGCGAGTGGCAGAGGACGCAGTCCCGGAATGCCGGGTCGGCGAGGTTGTGAAACCACGGACTCGGCGGGAGGATGCCCTCGGCCCGCAGGCCGAACCCGCCGATGTCGTTGTGGCATTCGAGGCACAGGGTGAATGCGGACGGGCGGTTGAGCAGTCTGGCGTTCGTGCTCCCGTGGGGGTTGTGGCACGCGGGGCAGCCCTCGACGCGGACTGGCGGATGCTCGTGAACGAACGGTCCCCGCTTGTCCGAGTGGCACTTCGTGCATGCGATGTCGTTCCCGAGGCCGTGTGAGACCATCCTCGGCGAGTGTGCGGTCCTCCAGGTCGCCAGCGGGGCGCCGTGGGGGTTGTGGCAATCGGTGCATTCCATGGCGCCCTCGTTGACGCGGTGCTTGAACGGCATGTTGAACCGCGCCTCGATTTCCCTGTGGCACCCGTAGCAGACGCTGCGCTGCTCGGCCGCAAGCAGAGGGCCCGGCTCGTGGGCGCCGTGGATAGAGTGGCAGCTAGTGCAGCCCACCTCGCCAGTCAGGTGTGCCGACCGCCGGACGTGCATCTTGCCGATGTCCCCGCTGTGGCAGCGGAGGCAGACGTCCTGGGCCTGGCTCGGCTCGATCTCGGGGAACTTGACGATCTTCCCGTTGTCCGGATCAATGACGTGGTAGCCGGCCGGGCCGTGGCATCCCTCGCAGCCGGTCCGTGCGGCGGGCCGGCCTCCCTTCGCCACGGACCTGAAGTGCGGGTTGCCGGGGAAGCCCTTCCACACAGTCGGGTGGCAGCCCTGGCAGATCTGGCTGCCCAGGAACTGTTGTCCGGGCGGCCAGTGCTCCTCGTCGAACGTGCGCAGGACCCTGCGGTCGGGCGGCCACTCAACCTGTGCTGCAGAGACAAGGGGGGCGAGCAGGACGATGGATGCGAGAGCCGCCGCCAGTCCTGTCGTTCTGGCCGGGAAGCGTCGCCTGCTACCGGCCTGCGGCCGCGGCTCGTCATCGATCGGCGACATCGAGATCATTCTACATAACACGAATGGTCGATTCTGTCGTAGCGTCGCCATATGGTGATCCCACATGAGGCCAATGCGACATGTTGGCCCAGGGTTCCGCGAGAGTGGCCTGAGTCTCTGGGATAAGGGCCGGGCATCCGGCCTGGGATCTGGTATAATGCACACAGGCCAAGCGGAATGAATTGGAAAAGGAAGGAGACCTGAATCGAGCATGCCACTCGCACCTCAGGCGAAGCGAGAACTTGTCAAGACCTATGGGGCTCACGCAAAGGACGTCGGCTCCGCTCAGGTTCAGATAGCAACCCTCACCCACCAGATCCTGGAACTGACCGAGCACCTCAAGACGCACAGGAAGGATTTCTCTTCGCGTCGCGGGCTCCTCAAGATGGTCAGTCGACGCCGGCGCCTCCTCCGCTATCTCAGGAGGAAGAGCCCGGGGGAATACGTCAGGGTGGTGGAATCGCTGGGTCTCCGCGGTTAATGCGGAGCGACGCGGAATTAGGCAAAGGGTGCGGTGCCGGCGTCATTCGCCGGGACTGCGGCTGAACCGTTGCCAGGCGACACGTCTGGCAGTTGTTGGGACCGGGGCTGCCCGCTCTTTGCGGGCCGGTCTAGAGTCCCCCGAATAGGAACCACGCTGTTCGTCCGCGAGGCCGCGGAGAGGCCTGCCCGCCCGCTGCATGGGCCGCAGGCCGATAAGGACAACAGAAATCATGAAACACATCGTTGAATTCGAGCTGGACGGCAAGACCGTCTCGCTCGAGGCCGGCCGTCTAGCGAAGCAGGCGGGCGGAGCCGTCGTCGTGCGCTGCGGCGACACGCAAGTGCTCGTCACCGCCACGTCCGCAGCCGAGCCGCGGGAGGGCATCAGCTTCTTCCCGCTGACCGTGGACTACAGGGAGTACACATACTCGGCCGGGCGTTTCCCCGGCGGCTACATCAAGCGCGAGGGTAGGCCCTCGGAAAAGGAGGTGGTCACCTGCCGCATGATCGATCGGCCACTTCGGCCGCTCTTCCCCGAAGGCTTCAAGAACGAGACACAGGTCATCGCGTTCGTCATGTCGGCCGACCCGAATCACGACCCCAGCATCTACGCGATGGCGGGAGCGTCGGCGGCCGTCGCCATTTCCGACATCCCTGTCATGCACACGACGGGTTCGGTGCGTGTGGCCCGCATCGGGGAGGACGAATGGGTCCTGAATCCGGACTACGAGCAGGTCGCCCTGTCGAACATCAACATCACGGTGGCGGCGGCCAAGGACGGAATCGTAATGGTCGAGGCCGACGCGGACGAGGCTGACGAAGGCGGCATGATCGAGGCGATTCGGCGCGGCCACGAGGGCTGCATGCAGGTCGTGGAGGCGATCGAGGAGCTGGTCGAAAAGGCCGGAAAGCCCAAGCGCCAGGTTCAGGCGCCGGAGATCGACCAGTCCGTGCGCGACGAGATCGAGGAGAGGTGGGGCGAGCAGGCCGAGGAAGCCCTTGACACGAGCCGTCACCCGAAGCTCGAGAGCTACGCGCTGTTCCGGGCGCTGAAGTCGGAGATCCAGGCAGCCTACGCAGGGGACCCGGACAAGGCCGCACAGGCGTCGGCGTTCATGGGGCCCTGGCAGGAGAAGCTGTTCCGCAAGCACGTCTTCGATCTGAAGCGGCGCCCCGACCACCGGGCTCCGGACGAGATCCGGTCGATCACCTGCGAGGTCGGCGAGCTGGCAAGGGCTCATGGTTCCGCGGTGTTCACGCGCGGTGAGACGCAGGCCATGGTGACGACGACTCTGGGGACCAAGACCGACGGCCAGCGGCAGGAGCGGATCGAAGCCCCGGACTATGAGAAGTACTTCATGGTCCATTACAACTTCCCGCCGTTCAGCGTCGGCGAGACGGGATTCATGCGAGGCGCAGGCCGACGCGAGATCGGCCACGGCCTGCTCGCCGAGCGCGCCCTCACGCCGGTCATGCCCGAACACGAGAAGTTTCCCTACACCGTCCGCATCGTGAGCGACATTCTGGAATCGAACGGCTCCAGCTCCATGGCGACCGTATGCGGCGGCACGCTGTCGCTGATGGATGCCGGGGTGCCGATTAAGGCTCCGGTCGCGGGAATCGCCATGGGCCTCGTCTCCCAGAACGACGACTTCGTGGTCCTGACCGACATCGCCGGGGCCGAGGACCACTTCGGCGACATGGACTTCAAGGTCGCTGGCACCAAGGCCGGAATCACCGCGCTCCAAATGGACATCAAGCAGCCCAACGTGCGGCTGGAGGTGCTCGAGACCGCACTCGAACAGGCGCGAAAGGCTCGCCTCGAGATTCTCGGCGAGATGGTCGGCACGATCGAAGCGCCGCGCAAGCAGCTGGCAGACCACGCCCCGCAGATCACGCAGATCAAGATTCCGGAGAGCAAGATTCGCGATCTCATCGGACCCGGAGGAAAGATCATCAAGGGCCTCCAGGAAGAAACGGGCGCGAAGATCGACGTTGACGACTCCGGGACCGTCAGTGTGGCGTCGACCGATCGTGCGGGAGGCGAACGGGCCATCGAGCGGATCAAGGCGATCACGGCCTCCCCCGAAGTGGGCAAGGAGTATCTCGGGAAGGTCACGAAAATCGCCACGTTCGGCGCGTTCGTCGAGATTTTCCCCGGCACCGAGGGGCTGCTGCACATCAGCGAGATCTCGGAGCAGCACGTTCGCGAGGTCAGCGACGAGCTCTCGGAAGGCGACCAGGTTCTGGTGCGGTGTCTGGCGCTCGAAGGCAACAGGATCAGGCTCAGCCGGAAGGCCATACTGCAGGATCAGCGAGGCTCGTTCCGGGGCCGCGGCCGCTCAGGCCAGTCTGACCGCTCCGGCCGCCCTGACCGCTCCGGCCGCCGTGCCCGGCCAAGCGGTCGCGACCGTCGGGACGGCAACCGGCCTCCCCGCGGAAGACGCGACCGTGCCGGAAGCAACAGGCCGCCCCGGTCGTCACGGCGGAGGAGATACGGCCGCAGGCGCCGCGAGCGTTCCGACAACTAGCGAGTCATTCGTTCGGGGGCGTGCCGGTCAGCGGACCGGGCGCCTCCGTCCCCTCGCGTTCCGGCTTCAACCAGCCGGTCTTCGAGGATCATGCTGCGGTTGAAGCCGGCGATCCGAAGGCGGCTCGGGTCCGCTCCCAGCGCCGCGCGGGGGGCCAGGCCGACAAGTTCGCTGCCCAGCACAGTCGCCCCGAGCCTGGTGGCCTCTCTGCAAACGGCGTCAAAGGCGGCGAAGACGGGGGTCCGGCCGAGGTCGGTCAGATTCATGGATACCTGGGCGAGACCCGCGGAATCCAGATACATCCCCAGGGCCTTGACACCCGGCAGTCCTCCGGCGGACTGTCGAACCGATCGGGCGATCCGTCTTGCCGTGCGGGCGTCCCGCCCTTCCAGCCGGACGTTGAACGCGACCATACATTCGCGGACGCCGACGCAGCAGGCGCCGGCTGTCGGGTGCAGCTCCGGGCCACCCACGTCGGGAGGAATGTCGCCGCCGCGCGCAAGTTCGGCGAGCCTTTCGAACCCCAGCTTGCGCACTGACTCGAGGCGCTCCCGGGCGGGCCTGCTCGCCGCCTTGCCGTAGAAATAGACCGGGAGCCGCAATTCGCTCCACAGGCGGTCGCCCAGGTCACGGGCCGCATCCACGCAGTCGGCCGGGCGCACCTCACCGAGGGGCACGAGCGGAACCACATCGATCGCCCCCACGCGCGGGTGGGTGCCCCGATGCGCCCGCAGGTCAATGCTCTTCACCGCCACGGCGGCGGAGTCCAGCACGGCCCGCCGCAGTGAACCAAGGGATCCGGCGAGGGTGAAGACGGACCGGTTGTGGTCAGGGTCGGCGTGCCGGTCCAGCAGCGGAGCGCCCGCTCCGCGGATTGCAGCCTCGATGCGCCGCAGGACCTCGGCGTCACGCCCCTCGGAGAAGTTCGGAACGCATTCCGCGATGTTCGACATCTTGCGCTTAGAGCCATTGTCGCTTCTGCCGACGGGTCCTGAAGTACACTCGAATCAGGCGGAAAGCGCGATGCGCGACTCAGTTCCCAAACCTCTGGCGGCGGTGACGGGCCTTGGCCTGCTCGCTTCGACGTACCTGATCTTCGTGTGGGTTCCTACCGAAGCTTCGATGGGAATCGTGCAGCGGATCTTCTACATTCACGTCGCTTCTGCGGCGGTCGCGTTCGGCGGGTTCTTCCTGGGCGGATTTGCCGCCATCGGATACATGCTCGACAGAAGCAGCCAGAGGGACGACCTGTCCGTCGCATGCAACGAAGTGGGCCTGCTGTTCGCCTGCGTGAACCTGATCACGGGCTGCCTGTGGGCGAAGCCCGTCTGGGGCGTCTATTGGGCCTGGGATGCGAGGCTGACGTCGATGCTGCTGCTGGCCCTGATCTATGCGGCGTACCTAATACTTCGCGAATCTGTTTCCGACCCCGGTCAGCGCGCGGTCGTGTGTGCGGTCGTTTCGATCTTCGGGATGGTCGATGTGCCAATCGTGTACATGGCAAACCGTTGGTGGAGGACCCAGCATCCGGCTCCGGTCCTGGGCGGGGGCGGCTCGCTGGACCCGCGCATGACGTTCGTGCTGTTCGCGACGATGTTTGCGCTGGCGCTCCTGTACTGGTGCCTCGTGCGCCAGAGGCGGCGTCTGGAGGCCCTCCGCAAGCAGGCCGACGGGTTGCGCCGTGAAGTTCAGTCGGTTGCGTGAATCGCAAGGGGGAGGCCCACCGTGGGTGAGAATCTGAAATGGCTTTGGATGGCGTTCAGTGTGGCGTGGATCCTGCATATTGGCTACGTGGTCCTGCTCTCGCGACGCACGAGCAAGCTTGAGCGGCAGCTGAGGCATCTCGGCGCCCAGCTGACAGAGCGGAGAGACGACGGTCCCTGAGTCCGCGGCCGGGACGCGCTTCAGCGCCGCCGCAGGTTGTCGCGCCCGGCTCAGACCTCGTCCGGGACCACCCAAGGCTCCCTGTAGTCCCTCGCCAGGAGCGAGTTGGCGCCGAAGTTGCCGACGAACCGCTCCCTGGCCGCGTCGAAGAGGAGCTTGTCGCCCGTGCGGTAGGAAATGTTCGCCAGGTGGCACAGCGCCGCGGACAGGTGGCCCTCGAGGACATCGCAGTTGAGGTCGCTCACGCGACGGCTCAAGACTGCGCTGCGGAAGTTCTCGAAGTGCCGTGCAGTCGAATCGTCGCGAGTCGCCTGCATGCTCGGCCCCGGAATCCGCTTTTCGCCCAGATAGGTCTGGTAGCCCCTGTTTGAGACGGTGAGGAAGCCGTCGCTTCCGAAGAAGAGCACCCCGACCGTGTGGGGTCCGCTCCCGGAATCCTCCAGGAGCCTGCACTCTCCTCCCGTAACGAGGCCGCGCACCTCGAACTGCAGCATCCGATCACCGTAGTCGAACGCGGCGTGCTGCGTATTGGGCGTTTCCTGATCGTCGTCGTAGACATAGTGGCCGCCGGCGGAGTAGGCATGCTGCGGCAGGCAGTCGAGGCCGAGGCCCCATCTCGCCACGTCCATCTCGTGCACTCCCTGGTTGCCAATGTCGCCGTTTCCGAAGGCCCAGTGCCAGTGCCAGTTGTAGTGGAACCGGTTCTGCTTGAATTCGTAGGGCTGCGCAGGTCCCAGCCAGATGTCGTAGTCCACGCCGGGCGGCACGGCACTCGGCTGGACGGATCCAATGGACTTCCTCCTCTTGAAGCAGAGGCCCTTTGCCATGTAGACCTCCCCGATCACGCCCTCCCTGAGGGCCCGGACGGCCTCGATCTTGAACGGCGTGGAGCGGGACTGCTGGCCGATCTGGACGATCCGCTTGTACTTGCGGGCGGCTTCGACCATCTTGCGGCCTTCCCAGATGTTGTGGCTTGCCGGCTTCTCGCAGTAGACGTCCTTTCCCGCCTGGACGGCCCAGATTGTCGACAGCGCGTGCCAATGGTTGGTCGTCGCGACGGTGACGACGTCGATTTCCTTGTCGCCCAGCATGTCCCGTAGGTCCCTGTACTCCCTCGGTGATTCCTGCTGATGCTGCTTTGCCAGGGCCACTGCCCGTTCTGCAGCGCCCTGGTCGATGTCCACCACCGCCGCGACCTGCATGCCCGTGTTCTGGGCCGTGGCTCGGATGTGGGACCTTCCGCGTCCGTTCACTCCGATGACCGCCGTTTGGAGCCTGTCGTTCGCGCCGAGAACGCGCGAGTACTGTGCTGCGGTGAGTGCCGCGGCGGTCGAGCCCGTGGCGGAGAGAAACCTGCGTCGATTCATGCCATACTCCGAGATTCGATCCCGATTGTAGGGTACGCGGCGCCGACGGCTATTCGTGGTCTTCGGAAAGGGGCACGTCGTGGTACTTCAGCGCCCACTCCCGCATGAACCGAACCCTCTCGGGGCGGATTCGGTACAGCATGAATTCGGGGTTCGTGATCGAGCCGAGAAAGCTGCGCAGCAGGGGATAGCCGTTCCATACCGTCTGCCTGACCGTCTCGTCCCGCACCAGCTCGGCCGTGCCTTCGATGCGAACCTGGTCGTGTCCGTCATCCAGGTAGCAGAGCTCGACCGCGGGGTTTGCAGCCAGCTCCCCGGTCTTGTGGGAACTGCGAAGCGAGGCGACGAAGACCGTGAAGCCTTCAACAGCCACCGGCGAGACGGGGCGGAGCCTTGGCCGTGCGCCGTCGACGCTTGCAAGCATCGGGAACGGACACTAGTGTCCCAACAAGATTCGGGAAGCGAGCGATAAGTCATTTGCTTGCAATGTGATACAGAGAAGTCCGACCTGCATCGATTTCAACGCGCTTCGAGCGCTGCCCGGAGCCTTGGGCAGTCGATTTGTTTCTCTGAGGAGGTCATGCATGAGGGCCGACTCGTCTTCACTCAACTGATGGACTTCCTGCCACGAAGGCGCTTCCACACTTGCGTCCGGCGCTACCGCGGCAATCGCCGGGTCCAATCGTTCACCTGCCTCGACCAGTTCTTCTGTATGGCATTCGCTCAACTCACCTCCCGCCGGAGCTTGCGCGATGTCGAACTCTGCCTGCGTGCCCACCGCTCCAAGCTGTACCACATGGGCATCCGCGGCGGCGTCGCGCGGAATACTCTCGCGAACGCCAACAAGGTCCGGGACTGGCGGATCTACGCCGACCTCGCTCAAGTTCTGATCGGCATCGCCCGCCCGCTGTATGCCGACCAAGACCTCGGTCTGGACTTGGACAACACCGTCTATGCCTTGGATGCCTCGACCATCGATCTCTGCCTCTCCGTCTTCCCCTGGGCCAGCTTCCGCTCAACCAAGTCCGGGGTCAAACTGCATACGCTGCTGGACTTGCGGGGGAACATACCGACCTTCCTCCACATCTCCAATGCCCGGCTGCACGACGTGAACGCCTTGGACTTGCTGGCTCCCGAACCGGGAGCGTTCTACGTTATGGATCGCGGCTACGTTGACTTTCGTCGCCTGTTCGCTCTGGAAGTCGAGAAATCCTTCTTCGTTATTCGTGCGAAGTCCAATACGCGCTTGCAACGACGCTATTCCCGGCCAGTGGACAAGACCACGGGCCTGCTCTGCGACCAAACCATCCAACTGACCGGTCGAGGGACGTCTGTCAAATATCCGCATCCTCTGCGGCGCGTCAAGTTCCGCGATGCCGAGACGGACAGAACGTTCAACTTTCTCACCAACAACTTCAAGGTTCCCGCCATCGCGGTCGCCGACCTGTACCGCTCGCGCTGGCAGGTCGAGCTGTTCTTCCGCTGGATCAAGCAACATCTCCGGATCAAGGTCTTCCTCGGCACCACGGAGAACGCAGTGAAGACTCAGATCTGGATCGCCGTCAGTGTCTACGTCCTCGTGGCCATTGCCAAGAAGCGGCTGCAGGTGACCCACACCCTGTATGCGATGCTGCAGGTGCTGAGCCTGACGCTCTTCGAACGGGAGGCTCTGCGCGACGTGCTGCTGGGCCCCACGCCGGAGCACGACGGAGCTGGCGGCCCCGAGCAGCTGCTCCTGTTCGGAACCTAATCGGCGCTGGCCGACGGTCCGTCTTTCTGTGGAAACCGATTTCTGCCTCGGGCGCGGAACTGCGTGGAACTGGCACCGACAAGCGGTCAGGGACCTGCCAACACGGGTCCAGCCGGATTTCATGGAAGGTGCGACAAGTGAAGCATGCGGGCTTCGGAGGGCAGAGTTCCTACACTTTTCCCCCAGCACCGGGGGCGGTCGCAGACCGCTAACCCCTTAAGCATCAACAACTTAGAAATCCGGATTACAGAACCTCAAATCCCTTGTCGCGTAAGCCCTTAAGAATCAACAGCTTACAATGGGACACGCGTGGGGAACGGACAGCTTTTCATCGTCGATTGGGCAAGCTCGACGAGCCTTGACGTGTCCACGGGCGCGGGCTGGGGCTTCATGGCCGTAGTTTACGGGTTGCCCGCGGACGCCGAGACAGCCCGAGCGAATCCATGCCGGCGTTACTTGCAGAGCCGTTGGCTGGTCGGCTCCGCTCGCTGGGCAGGCGGAGCCTTGGTGCCTGCTCTCCGTCTGGCGGTCTGCGAGCTGACGACTGCGGACCGGGCGGCGCAGGCGTCAGCAGCGCAGGACGGGCCGGGAGGCCGCCCGCCGCCGGCTGGAATCGCACTCGGCCGGCTTTGGCCGGCCGAGTGCGTAAGATAGAAGGCTCTTTTGGGCGTGCTCGGCATCATCTTCGCTCTCGCAGCGGCCTATGCCCTGTCCTCGAACCGTTCCCGGATCCGGCCCAAGATCGTGGTTTGGGGTCTGGGTCTCCAGTTCGTGACGGCAGTCCTCGTGCTGCGCACTCCGGTCGGGCGGCTGTTCGAGGGATTGGCCTTAGGCTTCAACCGGTTCATCACGTATGCCGAGGAGGGAACGCGGCTAGTGTTCGGCGACCTGGGCGCGTCCGAGAACGGCGTGATCTTCGCATTTCAGATTCTTCCCCTGATCGTGGTGGTGTCGAGCCTGTCGGCGATTCTCTATCACATCGGAGTGATGCAGAAGGTCGTCGCGGCGCTCGCGTTCGTGATGCAGCGAGGCATGCGTGCGAGCGGGGCTGAGTCCCTCAACGTGGCTGTGAACATCTTCCTGGGCCAGGCAGAGGCCCCGCTCACGATTCGTCCCTATCTGGACAAGATGACCCGGTCCGAACTGATGACGATCATGACCAGCGGCATGGCCACCGTCTCCGGCGCCATTATGCTCGCCTACGTCCAGATCGGCGGCGCCAATGCCGAGAATCTCGTCACGGCCGTGGTGATGACGGCACCGGCCTGCATCATGCTGGCCAAGATCTTCGAGCCCGAGACCGGCATACCTGTCACCCTAGGGAGGATTCCCAGCCAGTCGACGGCGGACGACCGGAATGTCATTGAGGCAGCCAGCCGGGGGGCGAGCGAGGGGCTGAAGATCGCACTCCAGGTCGGAGCCCTAGTCCTGACCTTCGTCGCTCTTATCGCCATTGTGAACGGGCTTCTGGCAGGGGTCAAGGGCGTCGTCGGCTGGCACTGGCTTCCGGGCAGCGTACAGAGCATCCTCGGGCCGGTGCTGGCTCCGGTGGCATGGCTGCTGGGCGTTCCCTGGCAGGACGCCCCGACCATTGGGAACCTCCTGGGCACCCGCATGATCTTGAACGAGTTCATCAGCTTCGCCGAGCTGGCGACCATCAAGGACTCCTTGGAGCCGCGTTCGTTCCTGATCGCGAACTACGCCCTTTGCGGCTTCGCCAACGTCGGCTCGGTCGGCATCATGATCGGCGCCCTGGGGGCCATCCTGCCGGGGCGCCGGGCCGAGCTCGCCACCTTGGGGCTGCGCGCCATGATCGCGGCGACGATTTCCAACTTCATGACCGCGGCGATTGTCGGCCTGATCGCCTATACGCCCCTGCTCGACTTGTGAGCCAAAGATGCCAATCGACACCTCCACACTTCTCTTCTTCCTCGCTAGCTTTCTGATCGGCTCGATTCCGTTCTCCGTGATCGCGATGTGGCGGTCCGGAACGGACATCCGGAGCATCGGATCGGGCAATCCCGGCTTCAACAACGTCCTGCGGTTCAGCAAGAAGCGCGCCCTGATCTCCCTCGTCGGCGATGTCGGGAAGGGCTTTGTTCCGGTCTGGCTGCTCTACTCGCCCGACCAGTTCGTCAACGTCGGCTGGCTAATCTCGCTCGGCACGGTGTTCGGGCACTGCTACTCGCCATGGCTCAAGTTCCGCGGCGGCAAGGGCATCGCCACCTCCGCGGGAGCGATGCTGGCGATCTACCCTGCGATCGCCGCAGGCGCGATCGTGTTCTTCGTCGTGGTCCGCGTTCTCGGCAGCGTGACCAAGCTGAACGAGCGTGGCGCGTGGGCATCCCTCCTGACGTGGGTGTTCTTCACGGTCCTGATCCATTTCCAGCACGGCATGCCGGACACGAAGTACGCCCTGCTGATGACCGCGTTCCTGGTGTGGTGCCACAAGTCCAACATCGGCAGGATGCTGGGCCGCTAGCGCGAATCGCCCGGCCCCCTCCTCGGAGTTCTGGTACGCTTCGGACTGCATGCCTTCGCTGCCGAACTACTGGCTCGTCAAGTCCGAGCCCAACGCCTACTCATGGGACGATCTGGTCCGCGACGAATGGACGTATTGGGACGGAGTGCGCAACTACGAGTCACGCAACAACATGCGCAAGATGGCCAAGGGCGACCAGGTGCTCTACTACCACTCGGGCAGGGTGAGGGCGGTCGTCGGCATCGCCGAGGTCACACGGGAGCACTACCAGGATCCGACGACCGAGGACACCCGGTGGAGCGCCGTCGATGTGAGGCCCGTTCGGATGCTTCCGCAGCCCGTCACGCTCAAGGCCGTCAAGGGAGAGGCCAGGCTGGCATCCATGCAGCTCGTGACACGCGGACGGCTCTCGGTGACTCCGGTTCGCGAGGACGAGTACGGCATTGTCCTGGCGATGGGCGGGCTGGGCTGACGCGACGCGGACCGGCTTCTCCAGGCGGTCCGAGGATCCCCTGCGATCATCCGAGGGAATCCGTCAGTGCACGACAAACCGCCGGCCGCCATAGAGCTGGCCGAATTCCTCGCTCCTCAGACGCACCTCGACGGCGTGCGCGGTGAGTTCCTCGTCCACGGCGCTCGGATAGTAGCCAACCACGTACTCCGTCTCGGCCAGCGTTGAGAGCGAACCGAGAATCTGGCGGATCACCTTGCTGTTGATCACGGGCAGGTCATAGCTGCGCCCGCCCGTCTTGGGACCGATCTCGGCGAAAATCTGCTGGAGCGTTTCCTGGGAGCGGGAATTGGACTGGCGGTTGAGCTGGCCTTGAGGCTGCTGCCTCGGACTAAACTCGGGCTCCCCCCGCCGGGCGCCCTGCTGGTTCCCGCCTCCCAGGCCCGCCGGATTCGGCTGCCGGTGTTCCGTTTGGCCGGCGCGGCCGATTCCGACACCACCGGCCAGCCCCTGCGCCCGCTGCCTAATGCGCTCATGGCCGAGGACGACCGGGTAGATGGGGATTCCGAACGCGTTCGCCGAGCGGACCACAAGCTCGGGATCGAGGTTGGTTGTGCTGAGGCCGTCCGAAAACACAACCATCATCCGCGACACGTTGCCGCCTCGGCTGGAGGCGTGGCGGGCCGTCTGCATGATGGCCTCATAGACGCGACTGCCTCCCGCCTCCGATTCGAAGGACTGGTCGAGCGCCTTCTGGAGCTTCTGGAGATCGCGGGTGGGCCCGGTGAAGATCCTCAGCTTGCTTGCAAAGCCGTAGACTGAGATTTGGACGTCCTGCCGGAGCCCTTCGAGCATCGTGCTGCGAATCGCGTAGAAGTCCAGCAGCCCGGGCGTCATGACGCTGTAGCTGAAGTCGATCAGGAAAATGATCTCCGTCGGTATGGACCTCTGCGAAACCTCGCCGTCCGCGGGAGGGCCCTCGACAAACGCGATGTTCTGGGGAACGCCGTCTTCCAGCAATTCGAACGCCTCGCGCCCCAGCCCGTTGACGGAGGACTTCTTTCGATAGACGTGCAGGGGAACGACGACGAGGTTTGATTCGACCGAGATGATCAGGTCGGACCCTTCGGCCTCCTCCTGCTGGGCAGGCTGGGCGCCGGCGAGCGCAGCCATCGCCAGCGTCCCCACGATCAGAAGTGCGCGCTGGACCATGTCAGCAGTCTCCCTCCGTATTCCGGGAGTTCCCAGGCTCGTACCCCGGAAGTGTGTGTGGACGGAGTATAGCAGACGTCTTCCGGAGCCGGATGCGCCGGTGCGCCCGTCCGGACCCTGTCGGCAATTCTCAATCCGGTCGCTTGTTCGCCGTGGGCTGTTCCTGCGAGGCGGGAGAGCACCGCTTCCGGCTTCCGGACTCAGCGCCCCCCGGTTTCCACGACGGGATGCGGCCCCAGGCCGTTGACACGCTCTTCCCCGAACGCCTCGACATCCTTGCCCGGCCCGGCACACTCGCCCGCTTCCAGTGCCTCCTTGTCCCGCAGGACGGGATCCTAGTTCCCGGTGACCGAGTCGTTCCAGGTGCTGGGTTGCGCTAAGATTAACCGCTGTAGCCGGACCGGATTCCGTCGGCAGCTGGCGCCCTTCGGCCGGTGCCTCGGGGGAATGCGCGGCAATGGCAGAGACGAGCATGAACAACAAAGAACGCGTAACGCGAAGGACCTTCCTCTCGGGAGCCGCCTCCACGTCGCTGGGGATCACCATCGTCCCGGCGTCCGTGCTGGCGACGCCCGCTCCGAGTGATCGCCTGAACATCGGGCACATTGGTCTAGGGGGTCGAGGCCGGCGGTTTCTCCGCCCGCTTGCCCATCTGGACCAGAAGGTTGTTCCCTGGGAGAACCTGGGGGGAGCCGGGGACCGGTACATGAGGCCGGCCCTGTCCACGGCCCTATGCGATGTGGACTCCAGCCGGCTGGACATGTCGGCAACGATGGTCGGAGGCAAGCCCCGGCTCTTCAAGGACTTCCGACGATTGCTCGAGCTGAAGGACCTCGACGCGGTGTACATCGCGTCTCCGGACCACTGGCACGCGCTTATGACGATCATGGCCTGCCAGGCAGGCAAGGACGTGTATGTCGAGAAGCCGGCGGCCAAGACGGTCGAGGAGGGCCGCGCCATGGTGACCGCGGCGGAGCGATACGGTCGCGTGGTGCAGGTCGGCTCGCAGGGGCGTTCGCAGGAAGCCGCCTACCACGCAAAGAAGTACATCAACAACGGCCAGATCGGCACGGTCCGAGAGGTCAAGTGCTGGCATTACGAGAACCCGCGCGGTGACTGGACGCCCAACGAGGAGCCGCCCGCGAGACTGAACTACGACGACTGGCTGGGTCCTGCGAGGGAGATTCCCTACAACAGGACCAGAACCCACGGCAGCTTCCGTTGGATGCTCGACTTTGGCGGGGGCCAGATCCGGGATCGCGGGGCGCACGTGATGAGCGTGGCCCAGTGGATCATGAATGCCGACAACACCGGGCCCGTGAGCGTCGAGGCGACGGGTGTGCCGCACAGCGGAGGGATCTACGACTCCCCGCAGCACATGACGGTGACCTACAGGTACGAGGATCCCGACTGGACGCTGATCTGGGCCCAGCCGGGCGAGCCGTCCGAGGAACTGGACGCGAGGTACGGTGCCGTGTACTGGGGCGACAGCGGACGGCTGACCGTCACCTACGGCGACCGCAACACAACCGACACCGAGCAGCAGGCCAAGGACTATGAGACCCCGTACGGAGGGGTCGAGGTGTTCAAGAGCCCCGGCCACGGCGAGAACTTCGAGGACTGCATCATTTCCCGCGACAAGCCGGTCATGGACATCGAGGCGGCACACAGGGTGTCGATCCTGTGCATCCTCGGGAACATTTCATACCGCCTCCAGCGGAAGCTGGACTGGGATCCTGTGACCGAGCAGGTGCGCAACGATCAGGAAGCGAATCGGATGCTGAGCCGCCCCGGACGCGGGCCGTGGCATCTGTAGGCCTCAGGTCCGGCAACGAATGTGAGACGAAGACCCAGGGACGGAAGAGATCAAGTCATGAGCAAGATCAGCAAGAGCCCGAGTTCGGCTGCGACCACGATGGCCGTCGCCGCGGCCGCCACGGCGGTCACCGCCGCCAGCGCGGCGGCGGCAGAGGCCGAGGACGAATTCCTCGAAGGCCTCCGAAGTGAGGACGAAGACGCCAACTACGAGGCCTGGTCGTCCGCGGCCGACATGGACGCGAGCGTGATACCGGCGGTGAGCAAGCTGCTGACTGCGAAGCAGATGAATGTGCGCAAGGCGGCCGAGGAGTCGCTGAAGAACCTTGTGCATTCGGTCGGCAAGACGATCGATCCAAGGAGTCTCGGCGCGAACACCGGCCGGCCCGACGATCCGGGCCGCATGGACCGACGGCAGCAGGTGGTGGCGCAGCTGCGCTCCATTCTGGACGGAAAGGGGCAACTGACCGAGAAGGTCACGGCGCTTCGACACCTCTCGCTCATCGCCACGACAGACGACGTCGACGCCATCGCCGGGCACATCCACGATCCGGAGCTGCGCGAGGAAGTGGCGTTCTGCTTGGAGAGGATTCCGGGCAAGGTCTCCGAGGAGGCTCTTCTCTCTGCCCTTCCCTCGGCCGCGGAAGACTTCAAGCCCCGCATTCTTGCCGCCCTGGGACACCGGCGGGCCGACGAAGCGGTCGCCGCCTGCACGGAGGCGATGGGATCGGCGGATCCCGTGATTGCGATTGCGGGGATGAAGGCCTGGGGGCGGATCGGGACCTCGACTGGGTCGGACCCCGTATTTCCGGAGCGCGACTCGCTCACTGAGTGGCAGGGCATCGAGTTCGACGACAGCATGCTCCGATACGCCGACGCCCAGGTGGAGAAGGGCAACGCGGACGAGGCGGCTTCGATCTACCTGGAAGCACTCGACCGCGAAGAGGAACATCTCCAGTGCGCGGCCATCATTGGCCTCGCGAACATCGGGACGGCGGAGACCGCCGCCGCGATCTTTCCCAAACTGGACAGCGACAGCAATACGGTCAGAGTCACCGCCCGCAAGGTGTGGGCGGCGCTGGCCTCCTCGGGCGGCGAGGGCTAACGGACCTTTCTGGCACAATCACCCGATCCAGTTTGGGCGACGGGATTCGAAGACCCGGATTCGTTGCCGGCTGGTTGACGGTGAAGCGGTTTGGCAGTCTTGGACGCGCAGCCAGCGGATGATGAGGAACTCGCGGAACTGCTCCTGCGGCGAAGGCCCATCAGAGTCGTGGTGACGCCCCGTGCGTCCAGCGTCCGGTTCAGTGCCCTGCGGAGGCCTGACGGCAATCTGGAGTTTCGCGTCTGGTTGACGGGTGCGCCGGAGAAAGGCCGCGCCAACGCCCAGTTGATTCGCTTGCTGGCCGACAAGGCCGGACTTCCTCCGTCGAGGTTGGCCATTACCCACGGCCGTCGCGGCCGGGTAAAGACCCTCCGCCTTCTCGAATAGGCCGGGCACTGACTTCCAACCTGTCTCCTGTGAACGATTTGTTCCGAGAATGTCAGGTCCTACTTGAACCAGATCCGGAAACGCGGACAGGCCAGGCAGGCGATTCCGGCGGGTGGCAGAACGGGGAAATCCGTCCGCGATCCGGGATGATCGCCCAAGCATCGCCTGAAGTACCGGGGGAGACAACGGCCAAGCCGTCGGTGGCGGCTTCCCATGGTCCGCGAAGGGCTTTCGGCGGATCCGAAGACAAGATAGGCCGGGGGCTCGTGGTGTCCGCTGCGGCGACGAAACCTGACGGGAGGAGATGGTTGCGGGGGAGGGATTTGAACCCTCGGCCTTTGGGTTATGAGCCCAACGAGCTACCTGACTGCTCCACCCCGCATATTGATACTAGCAGCCGGTGAATTTCCCCGTCAAGCAGCCGCTGTGGAAGATTCCCAGCAGCTTCGGCCGATGCCTGATGCGAGGGGATGGAGGTCCGGAATTCGATCTGTCGCCGTTTGCGGGATCCCGGTCGGCGAGCCCTTGCCTGGGCGGGTTCCAACGAGCTTTTTCCAACGTATCGGAGAGTTTCGGGCGGGATCGGGCCACTGCGATCGTGAACCATCGCGGCTTCGAGCGCTCCTCCGGCCCATGGCGAAGACAGCGACAGGTTCGGTTCCGGAGCGGGATCCTACCGCGATGTGCGCGGCTGCGCCGTTGCAGGTCGGCGCCTCAAGTCGCATGCCGACCCGTCCAGACCGCCGACCGTCATTCGACCATTTGCCAAGCGGTGGGCGCCTTCCATCCAGGTGGCAGCGGCGCCGTCATCGGCGGCACACCGCCGTCCTCCCGGATTGCTCGAAACGTCCGCAGCATGTCCAGCATGGCGTTACGACGGTCGGACTCCGTCGCCGAGAGATCGGACTGCTCCAGCGGACTGTCAGCGAGATTGAAGAGTTCGATCGTCTCATCGGCGGCCGGTCGGGTCCGGTGCCCTGCCGGCGGTGCGTCGGCCGGGTTGTCGCCGAGGATTGGCGGGCCGCGCCTGACCAGCTTCCAATCACCGTCAATTACTGCGAGCTGCTCATTGCCGTACGCCTCAAAGTAGGAAAAGAAACGTCGCTTCCGGGGCTCCTTGCGGCCGAGAATCAGATCGAACATGTCCTCGCCGTCCAGAGGTTCCCCGGGCCCGCCGGCAGTTCCCAGGCCCGCAATCCTTCGCAGCGTCGGATACACGTCGAGATAGCTGACGAGCCCGGTCACGCTTCGTCCGTTCCCCGGAAGTCTGGCGGGCCAGCGCAACGCCGCCGCAACGCGAATTCCCCCCTCGTACACGGTGCCCTTGCCGGCGCGCAGCGGAGAGTTGTCCGCGAGGGCCTGTCCTCCGTTGTCGCTTGCGAACCACACCAGTGTGTCGTCCTTGAGGTTGTTGCGCCGCAGCGCTTCGAGAATCCTACCGATCGCGTGGTCCATTGAGGCCACCATCGCCATGTAGATCCGGCGGCGCTCGTTCTCGACCGCCGAGAACGGCTCCAGCCACTTCTCCGGAACCTGCAAGGGCGTGTGCGGTGCGTTGAACGGCACATAGAGAAAGAACGGACCGTCACCCGCGTGCCGGTCAATGAATCGCACCGACTCTTCCGCAATGAGATCGGTCGAGTACCCCTCGTCGCGGTTGGATGTGAATCCGCGGTGCCAGTCAAGCTGCCCCTCTCGGCGGTGGGTGAAGTAGTCGATGTTCCCGTTGAAGTGGCCGACGAACGAGGTGAACCCTTGGTTCAACGGGTGAAAGCGCCGGAAGGCGTGTCCGATGTGCCACTTTCCAGCGATCCCTCGGTGCCTGTACCCCGCCCGGGTAAGCATCTCGCCGAGGGTCTCCTCCTTGGCGGGCACCCCCACCTTGAGGAACGGACGGCAAACGGCCCGCTGCATCCCGAAGCGGATCGGATACCGGCCTGTCATCAGCCCCGCCCGAGTGGGGGAGCAGACAGGGCAGGCGTAGAACCTCTCTAGCTTCACCCCCTCTGAGGCGATGCGGTCGATGTTCGGCGTCGGAATCTCCCCGCCGTGGTAGCCCACGTCGTTCCAGCCGAGGTCGTCGGCAAGGATGAGAACGATGTTGGGCCGCCCTGCGGCGACCTGCGTCCCGGCCAGCACCAGGAATGCGATGCATGCAGTCTTGCTCAACTTGCTGCCCCCACTCTTCGGTCGGTTGGAGATTGCCCCTGCATGCGCCCTCGGACGAACTCGACGATGTCGGGCGAGCAGAACGAGGGCGGCGACACATTGAACAGGGGGGTCTGGTTCAGGAGGGACCGGTCGAAGCCGGTCCAGCCCGGGTTCCGGCGTTGGAAGGGGGGCAGGACGAATGCGTCTGCCGATGAGGCCACTCGGGCGGCGCTCGCCTTGCAGTCGTCCAGGTCACACTGAAGGACCGACAGGTAGGCGTCCGGCCGCCAGTGCTCCATGATGCTGTTCGACTCGAACAGCACGCATCCCTTCCCTGCCAGCCGCTCCCGGACAGCCGGCATGGCCAGCGCCAACTGGCCGAGGGCGACGCGGACCCACAAGACTTCGACGGCTCCGGCCGCCAGCATCCTGGCGGTGTCGGTGGAGGCGATCCGTCCGTCCTCGACGCTGATCTCGTAGGGGCAGGACGGTGTCGTGACGGCGCACCCGCATGGTCCGCCGGTGCGGGAACAGACTCCATGGCCGAATTGAGTGACCTTCACGGCCGTCCATTGCAGGTCCCGGGTCGCGTTGATGATCGAGACCGCCAGACCGGTCTTCCCTACGTTTCGGCTGTTGCCCCCGATGACCAGCGACCTCATGACGCTTCCAGCTCCTCGATTCTCCTGCGCAGACGGGAGACTTCGTCACGCAGTCGCGGAAGGCGGTTCACAAGCGCCTGCCTGGAGAGCTGCTCGCGGAGGGGGCGGGCCGGCGTGCCCCAGAAGGCGCCTCCCGCGTCCAGCGTCTTGTCGGGCAACAGACCCGACTGGCCTCCGAGCTGCACCTTGGCGCCGACCCTTGCCCGCTCGCCGATTCCGGCCTGCCCGCCGAGAACGGCGTAGTCTTCCACAACGACGCCTCCCGAGAGGCCCACTTGTGCCGCCATGACGACGTGTCGGCCGATCTGGCAGTTGTGCCCGACGTGAACCAGGTTGTCGAGCTTGGTCCCGGATCCGATGCGGGTGTCATCCAAGGTGCCGCGGTCGACGCAGGAGTTGGCGCCGATCTCGACGTCGTCGCCGATCTCGACGCCCCCGACCTGAAGAAAATTCTCGTAGTGGTCCGTCTCAAACACGAAGCCGAATCCGTCGGCGCCTACCACGGCGCCCGCATGCAGCGTGGTGCGGTCGCCGAGGCGAACGTTCCCGTGGACCTTGGCCGCCGCATGCAATCGGCAGTCCCGGCCGACCACGGCTCCGGCCCCGAGATAGACATGCGGACCCAGCACCGAGCCCCTGCCGACGGACGCACCAGCCCCGATCACAGCGAGCGGACCGATGTAGACTCCTTCCGCGATCCTGGCAGACGACGCGACACTTGCCGACGGGGCGATTCCCGCTGGATGGCTGGCCGGCGCCATTACCGCGCGGATCGCCTTGGCGAAGGCCCGCCGCGGATGACTCGAATGAATCAGCGTCGGGCCGGCCGCGCGCGTCCTGCGGTCCACGATCACACACCCGGCGTTCGTGGCGGGAAGGTCCCGCCCTCGGCGCTTGCGCTCCCAGAACGCCAGCTGCGACTTTCCCGCCTTTTCCAGCGAATGCACGGAAGTCACTTCCAGGCTGGCGTCGCCAACCAGCTCGCCTTCAACCAGAGCCGCGATCTCTCCTGCGGTCATGCGAATGTGTGGGCGGTCTCGGGGCCTCCGGCGATCCAAGTCGCCGAAGGCGGGCCGCAGGCACTATCCTACAGGGATGGAGTTTCGCTCCCCTCGGCGCTGGACACTGCTTCTGGCGGGCTGGCTCGCATCCGGCTGCGCTCTCTACGGCTGGAGCCAGGAAGGTCATCGGATCGCGGCGCGGGTTGCGCAGGAAGAACTCAGCGAGAGGTCCAGGCAACGGATGGCCTATTTGGTCGGCAAGGACGTCTCGCTGCAGGATGTTTCGACCTGGGCGGACGAGATCGTTCAGGAACGGCCCGAGACAGAGGCCTGGCACTCCATCACCATCCCTCCCGGCGCCCGGGGCATCGATTTCCGTCGCGACTGCCCGCTTGGTGACTGCATCACAGTGAAGATGCGCGACTGCATTGGAATCGTGCGGCTGGGCATCCAGTCGCGAGAGCAGATTCTCGATGCGTTCCGGATGCTGGTCAGCCTTGTCGCCGACATGCACCACCCGATGCTCAACGGCTACCCGCCCTCTCATGCCAACGACCACCGGATCGTCGACCTTGACGGAGTCGAGATGTCCCTGTTCGATCTGTGGGAGAGCGGGCTGATCGATCACCTGGGATCAGAGGAAGAGGTGCTCGAACGCGTGAGGAAGGCGGTCGCATCGGAGGAAGCGCGGACCTGGACCGCCGGAACCTACCGTTCCTGGACGTGGGAAACGCACCTGATCGCCCGGGACCACATCTATCCGGCGGTCTCCGACGGCCCGGGCAAGACCGTTCTCCGGGGGACTGCGCTCGACAAGGCCTCGAAGATCCTCGTGGATCAGCTCGCGAAGTCTGCCGTACGCCTCGCGTACGTTCTTGATGTCATCTGGCCCTGACTCGCGGGCTGCAGTCTCGACCGCCTCCGGCAAGCCCCGGAACGCAAGTTTCATCGCCGCCCGGCGAGGCACGCGGCTCCGCACAAGTACGATGGAATGCTTGAGCGCACCGGCCGGCGCCGGATGCGCTCGCACGGAGACGGGGTGCAGCGACAGCGGTCGCTTCCCGGTTCCGCATTGGGCCGACCGGTGAAAGCAGCCAAGCCAGTCGAGACCGCCGGCGAGGCGGTCCGCAGGATCCCCAGCGACGCCTGCGTGGCCATTGGCGGATCGGGTGCCGGACACGCGATCCCCGACATCCTTCTCCGTCACCTCGGGGACCGTCACCGCAAGGCGGGCTCTCCGACCGGACTGACGCTTCTGCATCCCTTCGGTGTGGGTGACCAGCGTTCCAAGGGGCTGCAGCAAGCCGCCGTTCCCGGGATGTACCGGCGCGTCATAGGCGGTCACTGGTCGATGGCGCCGCGGATGGCGCAACTTGCGGCCGAGAACCGGTTCGCGGCGTACTGCCTGCCTGCGGGAGTGATGGTGCAGTTGTTCCACTGCGCCGCCGCCGGGAGTCCGGGCTGGTTTTCCCATGCCGGTCTCAACACCTTCGTGGATCCCCGGCTCGAGGGAGGCCGGCTCAACTCCAAGGCCCGCGAGGACCTGGTCGAGTACGTGGAGCGCGACGGCAAGCCGTGGCTCTTCTACAAGACGATTCCCATCGATGTCTCGTTGATCCATGCCTGGGAGGCGGACACCTCCGGAAACCTGTCGATGCGGCATGAGGCGGGTTTCTGGCACAACTGTGCTCTGGCCCAGGCAGCGAGGGCCTCCAATGGCCTGACCATAGCGGTGGCCAGAAAGATCGTCCCTCGCGGCTCGATCGACCCGAGGTCCGTCCACGTTCCCGGATGCTTCGTCGACGTGCTTGTCGTGGACGAGGATCAGGGGCAGACCTATCAGACCGAGTTCGAGCCGTCCTTCTGCGGCGAAGCCCGCATGCCCGACGACGGATTCGAGTCCATGCCCTTCGGCCCGCGAAAGGTGATCGCTCGACGCGCGGCGCAGGAGATTGCGCCGGGCGCCGTGATCAACGTTGGCTTCGGGATTCCCGACGGCGTGCTTGACGTGGCGCGTGAGCAAGGAATCGCCGATCTTGTGACGTCGACAATTGAACACGGCCAGTTCGGAGGAGTCCCCGCGGGAGGGCTGGACTTCGGCGCCGTCTACAACCCGGAGGCGATCCTCGAGACGGGGCACATGTTCGACTTCTACCACGGTCGGGGCGTGGACCAGGCGTTCCTCGGGTTCCTCCAGATCGACCGCGCCGGGAACGTCAACGTCAGCCGGCTAGGATCAAGGATCATCGGCGTCGGCGGATTCATCGACATCGTGCAGAAGGCGGGGAAGGTCGTGTTCTGCGGAACGCTCTCGATCCGTGCAGCGACCGAGATCCGTGACGCCCGACTGACCTACGTCAGGCGTGGAGCTCCCAAGCTCGTAAGGAAGGTGGCCCAGGTGACCTTCAGCGCGGACTACGCCAGAGCCAACGGGCAGGAAGTGCTCTACGTGACCGAGGCCGCAGTCTTCCGGCTTGCCCGGGACGGCGTCGTATTGGAGGAGATTGCGCCGGGCGTGGATCCGGAGGCGGACCTGTTTCCCCAGCTTGGCTTCCGGCCCCGCATCAGCGGCGAACTGAAGCGGATGCCCGCCGCCATGTATCGGCCGGATTCGTTGCCCGGATCCCTCTTTCCGGCATTCGGGACGTAGGCGGGGATCAGGTCCGCAATTTGCTCAGAGCGGCGGTCGGATTCGCCGGCCCGCATCGCGCGGCGTGCGTGGCCGGCCGGCTCAGCACAGCGCGGCAATTCCCGGAAGCACGCTGCCGCTCAGCAAGTCCAGCGACGCGCCTCCTCCCGTCGAGATGTGGGTGATGTTCCTGCCCACGCCCGCTTTCCGGATTGCCCGCTCCGAGTCGCCCCCGCCCACGATGCTCACGCTTCCGGTGGAAGTCCGGTCGACGGCCCGAGCCACGGCAATTGTGCCGGCAGCGAACGGATCGAGCTCGAAGACTCCCATCGGTCCGTTCCAGACGATCATCCTGGCTTGGCTGATCAAGGCACCGTACTCACCAACGGTCTCCGGTCCGATGTCCAGGCCCATCCAGCCTTCGGGAATTGCGCCACGCACGGTGCGCGTGGCGGCGGTCGCACTGAAGCTGTCGGCAACGACATGATCGGCGGGCAGCTTGATCCGGTCGCCTGCCTGTGCGAGCAGGTCCCTCGCAAGACCCACCTTTTCCCTTTCCACCAGGGAGGCGCCGGTTCCGATCCCCAGAGCCTTCAGGAACGTGTAGGTCATCGCCCCCCCGATCAGGACCGTGTCGGCCAGTGTCAGGAGATTGCGGATGACATCGATCTTTCCGGAGATCTTGGCGCCGCCGATGATCGCCACGTAGGGGTGACGAGGTTGCGACACCGCCATCGACAGGTGTTCCATCTCCCTCTGCATGAGCAGGCCGGCGGCCCGCTCCTGAGCGAATTCGGTCACACCGACGGTTGAAGCGTGCTCGCGGTGGGCGGTTCCGAAAGCGTCGTTCACGAAGACATCAGCCAGGGAGGAGAGCCGGCGTGCGAATGTGCGGTCATTGGCTTGCTCTTCCGGATGGAACCGCAGGTTCTCGAGAAGCAGGACCTCGCCGGCCCGCAGGCCCGCGGCCATCGCTTCCGTTTCCGCGCCGATGCAGTCCGGCGCCATGCCGACGGGTCGGCCGAGCAGCTCCGAGAGGCGCTCGGCGACCGGAGCGAGGCTCATCCTCGGGTTCGGTCTTCCGTTCGGACGCCCCAGATGCGAGGCAATCACGAGGGAGCAGTTCTCATCGATGGCGGCCCTGACAGTGGGCAGCGCCTTGCGGATTCGCGTGTCGCTGGTGATTCTGCGGCCAGTCCGCTTGTCGAGCGGGACATTGAAGTCCACGCGCAGCAGCACGCGCTTTCGCCGGAGGTCAAGCCGGTCTAGCGTTCGGTAGTCCATCGTCCGGGGATTCCCCTGACGGGAACGGTCCTGCGGGCCTGCGCTCAGGCCGCGAGTCTCGAGACCAGGTCGATGACGCGGTTCGAGTAGCCCCATTCGTTGTCGTACCAGGACAGGACCTTGACCATGTTGTCGCAGATCACCCGCGTCATCGCCCCGTCGACGATCGACGAGTTGGGATTCCGCATGAAGTCGCTCGACACCAGCGGCTCGTCCGTATACCCGAGGATCCCATTCAAGTCACCCTCCGCAGCTCCCTGCAGGGCCTCGTTGACTTCCTCCCGCGTCACGCCCCTTTCGAGTTCCACAACGAGATCGACCACCGACACGTTCGGTGTCGGAACACGGATCGAGAATCCATCGCACTTTCCTTGCAGCTCGGGCATGACCAGGCCGATCGCCGCGGCGGCTCCCGTCTTCGTCGGGATCATGTTGACCGCGGCGGCCCGGGCGCGGCGGAGGTCCTTGTGAGGCAGGTCCAGTGTCCGCTGGTCGTTCGTGTAGCTGTGTACGGTAGTCATCGTCGCCTTGACGATGCCGAACGTGTCGTGCAGTACCTTGGCGACCGGCGCCAGGCAGTTGGTTGTGCACGAAGCGTTCGAGATCACAGTGTGTGAATCGTCGAGGTCGCCGTCATTCACGCCCAGGACGACCGTGATGTCCTCTCCCTTGGCCGGGGCGGACACGACCACGCGCCTCACGCTGCCGCCCAGGTGCTTGGCGGCGAGTTCGCGCGTCCTGAAGAGGCCGGTGGATTCGACCACGATTTCCGCCTCCACGGAATCCCACGGGATCTGGGCGGGGTCGCGCTCGCTGAATACGCGGAACTCGTGGTCGCCGACCTTGAGTCCGGCATCAGTGGCGGTGACGTCGGCGCTCAGGTTTCCCAGAACTGAGTCGTACTTGAGCAGATGCGCGAGCGTGTCCTTGTCGGTGATGTCGTTGATCGCGACGATCTCGACACCGGGATTGTCCATCTGGGCGCGATAGACGTTTCGTCCGATGCGCCCGAAGCCGTTGATCGCTACTTTCACAGCCATGCTGTCTCTGGTCTCCTATCGTTGGGGCTGGAATAAAGCCGAGCTAGCAGTCCCTCTGCTTCGTGCGCATGACGGGACGGCGCCAGGTCGGGGATCGCGGCACCGCGCCCCCAGGGTCTCGGGGCCTGTCGCGTGGATCGTGCTTCATCGATCGCGACTTGCCTTCTTTGATCATACTCAACCTGAGCTCTCGGGCTGGCGGAACCGATCGACGCCCGTGAGATAAAGGGATGGATGTCGACGCCTTCGGAATCCATCATGAAACGCGCTTCCCGCATCCGGCTGCTCCTCATGGACTGCGACGGAGTGCTTACCGACGGAACCGTCTACTTCCTGCCCGGGCCTGACGGCGGCGTGGCCGAGACCAAGGGATTCGACTGCCACGACGGAATCGCCCTGGCCTGGATCCGCCGAGCCGGTCTCGATACGGGGATCATCACCGGGCGCGGCGGTCTCGCGGTGCGGGAGCGCGCCAGGTCCTCGGGGATGCGCTACTTGGTCGAAGGGCGGACAGACAAGATCGCGTCCTTCAACGAAATCCTGGAGGACGCGGGTCTCGACGCCTCGCAGGTTGCCTATGTGGGGGACGACATCACGGACCTCCCGCTGCTGCGGCGGGCGGGGCTGGCCGTCGCGCCTCCGAACGCCCGGGCGGAAGTTCTCGAGAGCGTGCACCTCGTCACCGACTCCGCCGGCGGGCACGGAGCAATTCGGGACGTGGTCGAGATCCTTCTGAAGGCCCAGCGCCGCTGGGCGGAGATTCTGGCCCTCTATGGCGACTAGGGCGAGAACCGCGTCTCCCTACTCGGGTCCATGTTCCCGCCGCGTCCGGGGCTGGGGCTTCGGAAGCGGCTTCCTCGGCACCAGATCTTCCGGCTTGGCAGCCTGACAGGCGAACGGTGGTCCATGACCTGGCCGTTCTCGTGCGCCTCTTGAACGATGCGGCTGACGACCTCCAGGTGAGGACTCTCTGACGCAACAGGGAGGACGGGCGGGAGAACCGTTCCAAGATCTGCCGCCAATCTCACGCCGCCGGGCTATCAGAGCGCCGTTCCCTCCTTGCGACCAGCATCAGCTGCCGGCGCCCCGGTTTGTGCGGGTCCGCATTGCCGGATCAGGCGCATTCCTTCCGGAACTGCTTTTCCAGCCAGCTTTTCCGGAAGCTTGTCGTGCGATAATGCCGGCGTCCGATAGGGGACGACCGGATGCCGATCCCGAAACAGATTCCACTGATCCTGTTGTCAGCGATGATTGCCGGCGGGCAGCAGGGCGCTCCCGAGCAGATGAAGGAGGAGGCGCTCACACCAGAGCAGTTCCGTCGAGCGCACGCTCCTCTGGTCAAGCCACGCGAGGGTGCAGCGGGCATCGCGGAGCTGACGCAGCGGATCGGCGGACAGGCCGGATCACACGACATTGAGCCGGCCGAACGACGGAATTTCATCGACGAGCACATATTCGGAAGGATCCAGCGCGATGGCGTTCCGCATGCGCCGCCTTCAGACGACATCGAATTCCTGCGACGGGCGCAGCTGGACCTGACAGGTCGGATTCCGACCCCGAGCGAAGTGCGGGACTTCATGGCCGACGGCTCCCCGGACAAGCGCGCCCTCAAGATCGAAGAGCTCATGGAGCGTGAGGCCTTCAGCGAGAAGTGGGCCTACTACTACATGGACCTCTTCCGCGCCAACGGCAAGATGGGCCGAGGCCGGGAGCTGTTCCATTACTGGTTGAAGGAGAACATTCGATCGGACCGCCCCTACGACGAATGGGTGCGGGCGATGATCACGTCGGCCGGCAAGAGCAGCAATGTCCTCGCGGCGTCCAACGTGATCGCCCGCGAGCACGTGCAGGGCAAGGCGCAGCCTGACGATGGTCATGACATGGGCATGGTCCACCAGCTCGACACTCACGACGAGCTGACGATCCTGTACGGAAAGGTCTTCCTGGGGATCAACCTCTCGTGCATCTCCTGCCATGACGGCGTGAACCACCTCGAAGAGGTGAATGTCCACCTGACCGGACAGAGCCGCAACGCCTTCCATCGTCAGGCGGCCTTCCTCGGCCGGACCCGCTACCTCATGTACTGGGAGGACGGCGACGTCAAGGCCAACGAGTTCATGATTGACGACCTTGCGCCGGGCTACGACACCCTCGGCAGCAGCATGCTCCGGATCGCCCGCTGGGGCGGCGACGCCTCGCCGAAGTTCCTCCTCACGGGCGAGTCGCCGCGGGAGGGCGAGAGCCCCCGGGATGCCTTCGCCCGGATCCTGACCGCCCATCCCCAGTTCGCAATTGCGACGGCAAACATGTTCTGGAAGCAGCTGATGGGCTATGGGATCGTCGAGCCCCATGACGAATTCGACCTGGCGCGACAGGATCCGGACAACGTTCCGGACGGCTGGCAGCTGCAGCCGAGCCACCCGGAGCTGTTGAAGGAGATGGCGACGGGTTTCCGTGAGTCCGGCTACAGTCTGAAGGACCTCTTCCGGACCATCTGCAACTCAAGCGCCTACCAGCTGTCGGCGAGCTTTCCGGGCGAGTGGCATCCGAACTACAGGCAGTACTTTGCGCGCAAGTTCGTGCGCATGCTGACGGCGGAGGAATTGCACGACGCCATCGCGGTTTCGACGAGCCGGCCCGGCGAATTCAAGTTCGGCGAGGAGACCGTGGGCATGGCGATGAAGCTGAGCGAGCCGCAGGGCGGCTCAGAGCTGAAGTATCTGCTCCGAACGTTCGGCCAGTCCACCCGCCGGAATCCGCCGAAGCCCCTGACAGGCTCCCTGCGGCAGCCCCTGGCCCTGATGCGCTCTCCCATGGTGAGCGAACGCGTGAAAGCGGAAGGCGACAGCCGTGTTCAGCGACTCGTAGACAGTTATGAGGATGATGGGCGGGTCGTTGACGAGATCTTCCTCGCCACGCTCTCAAGGCCCCCATCGGCCAGCGAGCGGCAGGTTGCAATGGCTGAGCTCGCCAGCGACCGTGTTCGCGGCGCCGAGAGCCTGCAGTGGGCTCTGATCAACAACGTGGAATTCTTCTTCAACCACTAGCGGGAGTTTACCGAGTCATCGAAGAGGATTTTGTTTATTCGCGAGCCCTAAGCGCTTTTTCCACAAGCCCTTGAAGGGACAAGGGAGATCGCCGTCACAACTGGTCACCAACAAGCTGCGCAGCTATGCGTTGGCCTGTCTTGACTTGGTCCTGTCGGCTGCTGACCGAGCTGGCCAGTACGAAAACACCAGGACTGAGGCATCCGGCCAGCACACCAGTGAGCGAGAACGCCAGGTGTACCGCTCTAGTCCAGAATCACAGCTGCAGCGTTGTCACGCGGCCGATGCGGCAATCCATAACCCATTCAGGCTCGCACGCCATCGTCTCAAGGCGATTCATCATCAATTCCTTCGGCAGCGGGCCTTCACAGGCTGGAAAACCGCGAATGGTGTCCGCTGAGCGAGTATCCATGCACCGGCGTGCGGATCAGAATCGCTTAGGCAAGAAAAAACTTCCAAGTGTCCCGCCGTGCCCTGCTGCCGTTCGGATGCGAGACGTTTCATGGCGGCGGGGTGGCCGAGGTGCCGGCCATAAGGGTCAACGCCCCCGCCTCGGGGACGCCCCGGGGCGCACAGGTGGGTCGCCGCGGGCCGTTCGGCCCGACCGGCTGTTCCGTGTCCCTGCCCTTCGTTCCGGATGGCTTCGGCGACGACGGCAGCCCCGATCTGTGGCCCTCTAACCGGCCGCGCCTCCGGATGGCTGTAGTGAGTTGGTCGCGGCGCGCACAGGCCGGTGCATGGCGCGCCCGCACAGGCGCACCGCGGCCGTGATCCGCATCCTGTGCACGTCGGGTCCAGCCGCGCGGGGACGGACGGTCTCCCGGGAACCGCGGACGAAATGGTGCCTCGCGGTCCCTGGGGCCGCGGTGACGGGTTGCATCATGATCGCCTTATCTCCTCGCGGAAGCGGGGCTGGCGCCGCCCGGGTTGCAGATCGGCCGCCCAAGCGGCCCTCTCGATTCATGGTGTGTCCACTGAGGTCGGGATCTTCGGACAGTCCGTTAAGGTGGAGTTCGCTAGATTTGAAAGGAGTCGACATGGCGAAGCGAAGCACGTTGACAGGGGCCTTCGAGGC
>JAPPMB010000034.1 GCA_028819255.1 Bryobacterales bacterium
CCGCGAGGGCGGCCGCACCATCGGCGCCGGCACCGTCTCCTCCATCGTGGAATAGAATGGACGGGAGGTCGGAATGGCGCGCGAAGTGGTCACCCTGCAGTGCACTGTCACCAAGGACAGGAACTACACGACAACGAAGAACAAGAGGAAGCAGACGGGGCGTCTCGAGCTCATGAAGTACTCGCCGAGGCTTCGCAAGCACACGCTCCACCGCGAGATCAAGTAGACTGGGGGAAGCCACCCGGAGCCGAGGGGCGTCGGTTAACGGTAAACCAGCGGTCTCCAAAACCGCCAATGGGGGTTCGATTCCCTCCGCCCCTGCCATCTCGCGAACACCGCGGAAGATCACGAACTTATGGCCAAGGCACTTAGGAGAAAAGCCGCCGAGCAGGCGCCTCTGCCTGTCCGGGTACGCACCTACATCGACGGGGTCGTCCGCGAGCTGCGGCTCGTGACGTGGCCGGGCCGCGAACAGGTTCGGGCGACGACGGCTGTGGTTCTCGTGTGCGTCTTCGCCTTCGCCCTGTTCTTCGGAGTCGTCGACTACCTGCTGGCCTGGGGCCAGCGCCTGCTGTACGAGACATTCACGCTGGCAGGCTGAGGAGGGGCAGCAGTGCAGGACACCGTAAGCCCGAATGGCGGCGAGGCCGTTGCGGCGGCCGGAGAGGGGCCGGCTGCGCCCGACCTGCGGTGGTACATCATCCACACCTATTCGCGATTCGAGAACAAGGTCAAGGAAAGCCTTGAAGCGCGCGCCGACGCCCTGGGCATCGCCGACCGGATCGGCCAGATTCTGATTCCCACCGAAGACGTCGTGGAGATGCGCAACGGGAAGAAGGTCACGGTGAAGCGTCTCCTCTATCCCGGATACGTGCTGCTGGAGCTGGACCTCGACGACAGTGTCTGGCACGCGGTCAAGAACACGCCCCGAGTCACGGGATTCGTCGGCGGGGGGCAGACGCCGACCCCGCTGACCGCCAACGAGGTCAACCAGATCCTGCACCGCCAGGAGACCTCCAAGGACCACCCGAGGCCGCGCGTGAAGTTCGCGCGCAACGATCGGGTCAACATCGTCGACGGGCCGTTCACTGGGTTCTCGGGATCCGTCGAGGAAGTCAATGCGGACCGGAGCACCCTCAAGGTGATGGTGACGATCTTCGGCCGGGGCACTCCGGTGGAACTGGAGTACTTCCAGGTCAAGAAGGCGACTTAGGTGTGAATTGCCGCCCGGCGGCGGAGCGGACAGGAGAGGCAGACGATGGCAGCGCCGAGAGCAATGCGAGTCAAGCAGCAGATCAAGCTGCAGATCATGGCCGGGAAGGCCACTCCCGCGCCGCCGGTTGGTCCGGCGCTGGGCCAGGCCGGACTGAACATCATGCAGTTCTGCAAGGAGTTCAACGCGCGCACGTCCAAGCCGGAGCTCGAAGGCCTGATCATCCCGGTGGTCATCAGCGTGTACCGGAACCGCACGCACGACTTCATCACCAAGACGCCCCCCGCGGCGGTCCTGATCAAGCGCAGCGCGAACCTGGCGAAGGGTTCCGGCGAGCCCAACCGGAACAAGGTCGGGACCATCACGGAGGCGCAGCTCAAGGAGATCGCAGAGCAGAAGATGCCCGACCTCAACTGCTACACCGTCGAGCAGGCGATGGCATGCGTCCGGGGCACAGCCAACAGCATGGGCGTGCAGGTGGTATGATCGGGTAATCGGGACCCCGTGGGAGACCTGCTCCGGCCGATGCCGGCAGGTCGCTGGCACCAAGGTGGCACATGGCAGGAAAGAAGTACCGCGCCGTAGCGGATAAGATCGAGAAGCGTCCCTACGCCCTGAACGAGGCGATTCCGTTCCTTCAAAGGAACCGCGTCTCGAGGTTCAACGAGACCGTTGAGGTGCATCTGAATCTGGGCGTCGATCCCCGGCATGCGGACCAGATGGTCCGCGGAACGGTCGTGCTGCCGCACGGGCTGGGCATCTCCAAGAAGGTGCTGGTCTTCGCCGCGGGCGGGAAGGTCCAGGAAGCTCTGAACGCGGGCGCGGACTTCGCCGGAGGCGACGAGTACATCCAGAAGATCCAGAAGGACGGCTGGCTCGGGTTCGACGCGTGTGTTGCAACGCCCGACATGATGCGGTTCGTGTCGCGTCTGGGCCGCATCCTCGGGCCCCGTGGCCTGATGCCCAACCCCAAGGTCGGCACGGTGACGTTCGACGTGGCCAAGGCGGTCGGCGAGGTGAAGGCCGGCAAGGTGGAGTTCCGCGTCGACAAGGGCGCGGTGATTCACGCGCCGGTCGGGAAGCTGGCCTTCGAGCAGAGCAAGCTCGCCGAGAACGCGGAGACGCTGATCGGCGCGGTGCTGAAGGCCCGGCCGCAGGCCGCCAAGGGACGCTACCTGATGAAGGCGTCCATCTGTTCCACGATGAGTCCGGCTCTCACGCTCAATGTGGCCGAGTTCGGCGGATAGCAGGGAAGCCATGAAGACGAAGGCAGACAAGCAGGCCATTCTTACGAGCCTGAAGGGCGAATTCCTGGGCGCGGACGCCGTCGTGATCTGTAAGTTCGAGGGCCTCACCGTCGCGGAGGACCAGCAGCTGCGCGGCGCCCTCCGGTCGCTGGGCGCCCGCTACCGGGTCGTGTCCAACAGGCTCGCGCGCATCGCGGCGAAGGACACACCGTACGAGGCCATGCTGCAGGACCAGCGGGGCATGACAGCCCTGGCGTTTCCCGGGGAGGACCTGATCGGCGCGGTCAAGGCGCTGGTCGGCTACGCCAAGGAGCAGGAGCACTTCTCGTTCGCGTCGGGAGTGGTCGAGGGCAGGGCCCTCGACATCGGCGGCCTGACGGAGCTTTCCAGGCTGCCGGGCAAGGAAGGCGTATACGCCCAGCTGCTGTTTCTGATCAATTCCCCCGCACAGCGGCTGCTGAGCACCGTGAACGCCCCGGGTCGCAACATCGCGGCTGTCGTGCAGCAGGGAGTCGAGCACTAGAAGTTCGCAGGGTAGCCCTTGGAGGGGCGTGCCCCGCCCGCAGGTGGGGAATCAGTTTTTCGCTTGGAGTCAAGCAAAGGAGTAAGGAAGATGGCGGACATTGCTGCAATCTCGGAGTCGATCAAGGCGCTGACCTTGATGGAGGCTTCGGAACTGGTTAAGAGGCTTGAGGAAGAGCTCGGCGTTTCGGCGGTAGCGGCCGTTGCGGCAGCTCCCGCGGCCGCCGGCGGGGCCGAGGAAGAGGCGGCCGTCGAGCAGACCGAGTTCACCGTGGTGCTGAAGGCCTTCGGCAAGCAGAAGATCAAGGTCATCAAGGCGGTGCGCGAAATCACCGGCCTGGGCCTGAAGGAAGCCAAGGACCTGGTGGACTCGGCCCCGAACCCGGTCAAGGAGGACGTCCCGAAGGAAGAGGCCGAACAGGTCCGGGACAAGCTCGCCGGGGTCGGTGCGGAAGTCGAAGTCAAGTAGTCCTGCGGGACTGCGCTTGCCAAGGACGCGGTTCTCTGCTACGATGCGTTCTGCGGGTAAGGAGTCGCTCGTTCGGCGGCGGCGTGAACGATCGATCCAGAAAACAGCAGGTTTGCCAAGACGGGATGCGCTGAGCCAGTCGAGGTGCGTCTTCACTCCAGTTCCAGTCTGGTTCCGGGGTGAGGTGCGCCCTCGGTCGGCATCTTTGTGCCTCTGCGTTCCGGCAAGCCACCCTCGGCCGCAGTCCTCCAGTCACCTCCGGTAACGGGGCGGCTGGACCTAACAGCCCGTAGGAGGCGTGTGTGAACGAATCGATCGAACCCAGCTCGAACGGCTCTGCGGCCGCGGCGGCCATGTCGGCGCGGCACGACTTTTCCGCGATCAAGACGGCGATCCCGATCCCGAACCTGATCGAGGTGCAGCGGGAGTCGTACGAGCGGTTCCTGCAGATGGATCTGCTGCCGGGCGAACGCGAGGAGACGGGCCTGCAGGCCGTCTTCAAGTCCGTCTTTCCGATTTCCGACTTCCGCGAGATGAGTTCGCTGGATTTCGTGAGCTACTCGATCGGCGACTGGGAATGCAAGTGCGGCACCCTGGCGGGGCTGCATCATCTGCGCACGCGCTGCGAGCAATGCCACGCGTCGATCCGGAGCGACTCGAAGGGCCCTCCCCTGCTGCTCTGCGGCGAGTGCGGCGCCCTGACCCCGAACAACGTCACCTTCTGCCAGAGATGTGGCGATCCGGTCGAGCTCAAGCTCAAGTACGGCGTCAACGAGTGCCAGGAGCGCGGCATGACCTATTCCGCGCCGCTGAAGGTCACCATCAAGCTGACGGTCTTCGAAAAGGCGCGCGGCCCCCGGGGGAAGGCGATCCGCGACATCAAGGAGCAGGAGGTCTTCTTCGGCGAGATCCCGCTGATGACCGAGAACGGCACGTTCGTCATCAGCGGCACGGAGCGCGTCATCGTGTCGCAGCTCCACCGGTCGCCGGGTGTGTTCTTCGAGTCGTCGAACGACCGCACCTACTTCCTAGGCAAGATCATCCCGTACCGCGGCAGCTGGGTCGAGTTCGAGTACGACCACAAGAACCTCCTGCAGGTCCGCATCGACCGCAAGCGGAAGTTTCTGGGAACGATCTTCCTGAGAGCCCTCGGCCTGCGGGACGACTCGCAGATCCTGCGGAAGTTCTACAAGGTCGACCCGATCCGGCTCGCCGAGTCCGGCGGATTCGAGAGGCAGGTGTCGGAGAATCTTCTCGGGACGCGCCTCGCGAGCAACATCGCGGCGCCCCAGGACTCGACGCTCCAGGCGGGCGGCCCCCGCGGCGGCGGGCTGCCCGTGGGCGGCCCGGGCCCAAGACGGCCGGCGAGGAGGACGCGCCGCCGGGGCCGGCTGCTGGGCCGCAAGGGCCGCAAGGTGAATCCGCGCCTGCTCCAGCAGCTCAAGGAGGCGGGGATCGAGTGGCTGCCGTGTTCGGAGGAGGATCTCTTCGAGGCCGTCTTTGCGGACGACCTCGTCAACGAGGACAGCGGCGAAGTGCTGGCGGGCTGCGAGTCGAACGCTCCGGTGACCGAGAAAGCCCTCGAGCAGATCGCCACCGCCGGCATCGCAGAGTTCGAGGTGATTTTTCCGGAGTCTGACGAGTGCGGCGTCGTTCTCTCGCAAACTCTGCGCAAGGACACGGTCAAGACCCAGGACGAAGCTCTCCTGGAGATCTACCGCAAGCTCCGGCCGGGAGACCCGCCCACGAAGGAAACGGCGTGGGAGCTCTTCAACGGCATGTTCTTCGACAGCCGGAAGTACGACTTCTCGCGGGTCGGGCGCATGAAGTTCAACATCAAGCTGCACGGCGAGGCGGAGGCGACGCCCCTGGAGCGCCGGGTTCTTGACGAGACGGACTTCTTCAAGACGATCGACTACCTCTTCAGGCTGCGCCGGAACATCGGGTCCACCGACGACATCGACCATCTCGGCAACCGTCGGGTCCGTGCCGTGGGCGAGCTCCTGGAGAACCAGTTCCGCATCGGCCTGATCCGCATGGAGAGGGCGATGAAGGAGCGCATGACGGTCTACCAGGACATGACCAGCGCAATGCCGCACGACCTGATCAACGCCAAGCCGGTGATGGCCGCGGTTCGCGAGTTCTTCGGCTCGTCCCAGCTGTCGCAGTTCATGGACCAGATCAATCCTCTCTCGGAAATCACACACAAGCGGAGACTCTCGGCACTCGGACCGGGCGGTCTTTCCCGCGAGCGGGCCGGCTTCGACGTCCGCGACGTCCACACGACGCACTATGGCCGGATCTGCCCGATCGAAACGCCGGAGGGGCCCAACATCGGCCTGATCAGCTCACTGTCCTGCTTCGCCCGCATCAACGAATACGGATTCATAGAGAGCCCCTACCGGAAGGTCGAGAACGGGTACGTGATCGATCAGGTCCGGATCACCTATGCGGGGGACACGGAATTCAAGCCGGGGGATGTCGTGCGGCGCGCGGAGGCGGAGCAGGCCAACGCCGGTCTGCCGGCGGGCGGGTCCGAGGCCCACTGGGTCGCTCACTGCCCCTACCTGTCGGCATGGGAGGAGGACAAGTACGTCATCGCCCAGGCCAACATCCCGGTTGCCGAGAACGGATTCATCGACCGGGAGTTCGCGAACTGCCGCGTGGCCGGAGACTTCCAGCTCAAGAGGCGGGCCGAGATCCAGTACCTGGACGTGAGCCCGAAGCAGCTGGTCTCTGTCGCGGCCAGCCTGATTCCGTTCCTAGAGAACGACGACGCCAACCGCGCCCTGATGGGATCGAACATGCAGCGCCAGGCCGTGCCGCTCCTGCGGGCCGACTCGCCCATCGTCGGCACCGGTATGGAGCGCATCACCGCCCGCGACTCGGGTGCGGTCGTGCTGTGCAAGCGTTCGGGAATCGTCGACTCGGTCGATTCGGAGCGCATCATCGTCCGGGTCGAGGACACGGGACACGAAGAGCAGCTCTCCCGCGAGGTCGGGGCCGACATCTACCAGCTGGTCAAGTTCCGGCGCTCCAACCAGAACACGTGCATCAACCAGAAGCCGATCGTGACGGTCGGCGACTACGTGGAGAAGGGCCAGGTCCTGGCCGACGGTCCTTGCACGGACGACGGCGAACTCGCCCTGGGACGCAACGTCCTGGTGGCGTTCATGCCATGGCGCGGGTACAACTTCGAGGACGCCATCCTCGTCAGCGAGAAGCTGGTCAAGGACGACTTCTACACATCGCTGCACATCGAGGAGTTTGAAGTCGAGGCGCGCGAGACCAAGCTGGGACCCGAGGAGATCACGCGCGACATCCCCAACATCTCCGAGAGCTTCCTGCAGGATCTCGACGAGAGCGGAGTGGTCCGGATCGGGGCTAAGGTCACGCCCGACGACATTCTTGTCGGCAAGGTCGTGCCCAAGGGAGACGTGCAGCTGACTCCCGAGGAAAAGCTTCTGCGCGCGATCTTCGGCGACAAGGCCGGAGAGGTCAAGGACCAATCCCTGCGGTGCCCCCCCGGCGTTTCCGGGACGGTCGTGGGAGCCAAGGTGTTCCTGCGCAAGGGCGTCGACAAGGACAGCCGCGCCCTAGCGATCGAGGAGGAGGAGACCAACCGGCTGGAGAGGAATCTCGAGGACGAGATGCGGATCCTCCTCGACCAGAGGGCCGAGCGTCTCGAGGCCCTCTTCGAAGGGTATGTGGCTCTGGCCGATCTGCATGACCAGAAGACGAACCGGCGCCTGGCATCCGCCGGGGACGTGCTGAACCGGGACCGCGTCTACACCATCAGGGCCCGCGACCTCAAGCGGCTGCGCCTCGGCGCCGCACCGGATCCCGCCGGGGACCAAGAGGATGCAGGCCCGCCGCCCGAGTCCGTGCCCGATTTCTCCGGCCATGTCGACTCCATCGAGCAGATGACGATCCGACAGATCGAGATCCTCAAGAAGCTCACCAAGGAGAGGATCGCAAAGCTGAGGAAGGGGGACGAGCTTCCGCCCGGAGTCATCAAGGTCGTCAAGGTCTATATCGCCATGAAGCGGAAGCTCTCGGCGGGCGACAAGATGGCGGGCCGCCACGGCAACAAGGGCGTGATCGCGCGGGTCCTTCCCGAGGAGGACATGCCCTTCCTGCCGGACGGCACGCCGGTCGAGATCGTTCTGAATCCTCTGGGCGTTCCGTCCCGCATGAACGTGGGCCAGATCCTGGAGACCCATCTTGGCTGGGCCGGTCTCAAGCTGGGCCGCAAGTTCGCAGTCCCCGTGTTCGAGGGCCAGGGCGAAAGACTGATCAAGTCGTCTCTGCACGAGGCCGGACTCCCGGAGTCCGGCAAGACTGCGCTCTACGACGGGGCGACAGGTCAGCCGTTCGAGCAGGAAGTGACCGTAGGGGTCATCTACATGCTGAAGCTCAGCCACCTAGTGGACGACAAGATCCACGCCCGGTCCATCGGCCCGTACTCGCTGATCACGCAGCAGCCGCTGGGTGGAAAGGCGCAGTTCGGCGGCCAGCGGTTCGGGGAAATGGAAGTCTGGGCTCTCGAGGCCTACGGAGCGGCTCACATCCTGCAGGAGCTGCTGACCGTGAAGTCCGACGATGTGCAGGGTCGAGCGAAGATCTACGAATCGATCGTCAAGGGCGAATCCGCAATGAAGCCGGGTGTTCCGGAGTCCTTCAACGTACTGGTGCGGGAGCTGCAGGCGCTGTGTCTGGACGTGGAGCTCGTCCAATCGCAGCAGGACATGATTGAGACCGCATTAGCGGCCGACTGACGGCTCTCCGCAAAGAGAGCGAAACGAGACGGCTCGACCGTGGCCGCAGGACGGAGCGGGCGAGGCGGGAGCAAGGACCAGGGAGGCAGATTTGGCTTTTTTTGATTCGAGAGAATTCAACGACACGCCGTCGACAAGCGACTTCGAGGCAATCAAGATTGGGCTGGCCTCCCCGGAGAAGATCCGTAGCTGGTCGTGGGGAGAGGTCACCAAGCCCGAGACGATCAACTATCGGACATTCAAGCCGGAGCGCAACGGCCTGTTCTGCACGGCGATCTTCGGTCCCGTAACGGACTGGGAGTGCCTGTGCGGCAAGTACAAGCGCATGAAGCACCGGGGCGTGATCTGCGAGAAGTGCGGAACCGAGGTCACACTGAGCCGCGTCCGCCGACAGCGGATGGGCCATGTCGAACTGGCGGCGCCGTGCTCGCACATCTGGTTCTTCAAGGTTCTTCCGAGCCACATCGGTCTGCTGCTGGACATGACGATGCGCGACCTGGAGCGCGTCCTGTACTACGAGGCCTACGTCGTGGTCGAGTCGGAGGATGAGGACGAACTGCCCCTGGGGAAAGTGATCACCGAGGACTTCAAGCGCAACCTAGAGGACGACGCGACGCTCGACTTCACGGCCCTGATGGGGGCTGCGGGCATCAAGGAGCGGCTCCGCCAGATCGATGTCCGAGAGCTGGCGGACAAGCTCAGGGACTTGATGCGCAACGAGACGTCCATCCAGAGGAGGCAGAAGCACGCCCGGCGTCTCAAGATCGTCAACGCGTTCCACCGGTCCGCCAACAAGCCGGAGTGGATGGTCCTGGACACGGTTCCGATCATTCCGCCGGAGCTGCGACCGCTGGTGCCGCTGGACGGGGGGCGGTTTGCGACGTCGGACCTGAACGACCTCTACCGCCGCGTCATCAACCGCAACAACCGCCTGCGCAAGCTCATGGACCTGCGCGCTCCCGACGTGATCGTGCGCAACGAGAAGCGCATGCTGCAGGAGTCTGTCGACGCCCTCTTCGACAACGGCCGACGCGGCCACCAGCTGCGGGGCTCCAACAGGCGTCCCCTCAAGTCCCTGGCCGACACCCTCAAGGGCAAGAGCGGCCGCTTCCGCCAGAACCTGCTCGGCAAGCGCGTCGACTACTCGGGCCGCTCCGTCATCGTCTGCGGGCCGGACCTCAAGCTGCACCAGTGCGGCCTGCCCAAGAAGATGGCCCTGGAGCTCTTCAGGCCCTTCATCTACCAGCGCCTCGAGCAGCGCGGCCACTGCACCACCATCAAGCAGGCCAAGGAACTCGTCGAGCAGGAGGACGGCATCGTCTGGGACATCCTCGAGGACGTCATCCAGGACCATCCCGTCCTGCTCAACCGCGCGCCCACCCTGCACCGGCTCGGCATCCAGGCCTTCGAGCCCGTGCTGGTGGAGGGCAAGGCGATCAAGATCCATCCCCTCGTCTGCACCGCCTTCAACGCCGACTTCGACGGCGACCAGATGGCGGTCCACATCCCGCTCTCGCCGGAGGCCCAGGTCGAGGCGCACGTGCTCATGCTGAGCGCGAACAACATCCTCTCGCCGGCGAACGGCTCGCCCATCGCCACGCCCACGCAGGACATGGTGCTGGGCATCTACTACATGACCAAGGACCGGCCGGGCGCGAAGGGCGTGGGCCGCGCCTTCGGCTCGGTCAGGGAGGTGCTGCTGGCCTACGACATGGGCGAGGTCGAGACGCAGACGCCCATCCGGCTGCTGCACAGCGGGCCGGTGATCGACCTGACGATCTCCGGGGGACAGAACATCCGGCAGGTCGAGCCGGTGTTCTACCGGCGCCAGCACCTGGAGACCACGGTGGGCCGGGTGGTGCTCAACGACCGGCTGCCGGCGGAGATGCCCTACGTGAACGGACTGCTGAAGAAGCGCGGGCTGAGTTCGCTGGTCTCCTACTGCCAGCTGAACCTGGGGAGGGAGAAGACCGTCGGGATGCTCGACGAGCTCAAGGAGCTCGGCTTCCATTTCGCGACCGTGTCGGGCATGTCGATCGGCATTGACGACATGGTGGTGCCGGGCCAGAAGGAGGAGCTGGTCGACGACGCCCAGAAGGAGGTGATGAAGGTCGAACAGCAGTACCTGGACGGCGCCATCACCCACGGCGAGCGCTACAACAAGATCATCGAGATCTGGTCGAAGCTGACCGACAACGTGTCGGCGAACATGTTCGCGGACATGAAGTCCAGCGAGGCGCTGAACCCGATCTTCGTGATGGCGGACTCGGGGGCGCGCGGCTCGGAGCAGCAGATCCGGCAGCTGTCGGGCATGCGGGGACTGATGGCGAAGCCGAAGGGCGAGATCATCGAGACGCCGATCACGGCGAACTTCCGGGAGGGGCTGAACGTCCTGCAGTACTTCATTTCGACGCACGGAGCGCGGAAGGGCCTGGCGGACACGGCCCTGAAGACGGCGGACTCGGGCTACCTGACGCGCCGGCTGGTGGACGTGGCGCAGGACGTGATCATCACCGAGAGGGACTGCGGAACGCGCAACGGGATCTTCGTTGAGGCGCTGGTGGAGTCGGGCGAGATCCGGGAGCAGCTGAGAGACCGCATCGTGGGACGCGTGGTGGCCGAGGAGGTGCGCGACTACGAGGGCGAGACGGTGGTCGCAGTCGACCAAGTGGTGGATGAGGCTCTGGCAGAGGCCATTGAGCATGCGGGCCTTGAGCGGATCAAGATCCGCTCGGTGCTGACCTGCGAGACGGAGCGCGGGGTGTGCCAGCTGTGCTACGGGTGCAACCTGGCGACCGGGCGTCTGGTGGAGCGGGGCGAGGCGGTGGGGATCATCGCGGCGCAGTCGATCGGCGAGCCGGGCACGCAGCTGACGATGCGGACGTTCCACGTGGGCGGCACGGCGACGCGTGTCGGGCAGGAATCGCGCCAGACGGCCAAGTCCGACGGATCCGTGAAGTACGACGGCGTGAACGCGGTGGCCGACCAGGAGGGCACGCTGGTCGCCATGAACCGCAACGGAAAATTGGCGGTGGTGGACGCCAAGGGCCGCGAGCGCGAGCGCTATCCGGTGATGTACGGAGCGAAGCTGCGCGTGGCCGACGGCAACGCAGTCGAGCAGGGCGATCTGCTGCTGGAGTGGGATCCGTTCACGTTCTCGATCCTGACCGAGTCGCACGGACACTGCCACTTCCACGACCTGCAGGAAGGCGTGACGCTGCACCAGCAGGTGGACGAGGTTTCGGGCCTGTCGCAGTGGATCGTGACGGACACGCCGGATGCGAAGCGGGAACCGCGGATCGAGATCCGGAGCGATAGCGGAGAAGTGCAGCGGAAGTATCTGATTCCGAAGAATGCGCACCTGATGGTGCGTGACGGGGACGCGGTCCACGCCGGAGACGTGCTGGCGAAGATTCCGCGTGAGACAACCAAGACCAAGGACATCACGGGCGGCCTGCCGAGAGTGGTGGAGCTGTTCGAGGCTCGGCGCCCAAAACAGCCAGCGGTGATCTCGGAGATCGACGGCAGGCTGAAGTACGGGCCTCTCAGCAAGGGCTACCGACTGGTTTCCGTGGAGGGAGACCTGCCTCCGGGCGGCCGGAAGGCCATGAACAAGAGCTACAAGATCCCGCGCGGCGCCCACATCAACGTGCAGGAAGGCGAACGGGTCCGGGCAGGGGAGGCGCTGATGGACGGACCGCGCGACCCGCACGACATCCTCAAGGTGCTGGGAGAGACGGAGCTGCAGCGCTACCTGGTGAACGAGATCCAGGCCGTCTACCGAGTGCAGGGAGTCGGCATCAACGACAAGCACCTGGAAGTGATCGTGCGGCAGATGATGCGCTGGGTGAAGGTGGAGAAGGTCGGAGACACGGAATTTCTGTCCGACGAGGTTGCGGACAAGTTCCGGTTCCTCAGGATCAACGCGGAACAGGCCCGGAGAGAGGGAGAGCCCGCAACGGGCAGACCGCTTCTAATGGGAATCACGAAGGCGTCGCTGGCGACCGACTCGTTCGTGTCCGCGGCATCGTTCCAGAACACCACGAAGGTGCTCACGGAAGCATCGGTTGCGGGGCGGAAGGACGACCTTCTGGGCCTGAAGGAGAACGTGATCGTCGGCCGGCTGATTCCAGCTGGCACAGGTCTCGACATCCATGACCGGCTCAAGATCGCGGGGGAGGACCGGCCGGAGGAGCTGGTGCCGGAATTCGATGCCTTGAGCGACATTCCGAGCTACAGCGCGGATCGCGAGTCGATCTTTGAAGACACTCTTGCGGATGTCTTCGGCTCCGCCCTTCCAGACGGTACGCTGGGCCAGGGCAGGTCGCGTGCGGGACGCGGAAGCCATCCGATCACTGGCGGCACAACTCAACGCAATGTTCCGAGCTGAACGCACCCTCGACCGGGGATGCCCCGGAAAGTGGAATGCCGAACGCGCCGTCTACTCGTAGCGGAGGATCTCGGCAGGAGCGACTCGAGCCGCGCTGCTCGATGGATAAACGGTGATCAGATAGCTGATTGCCACCGCCGAAAGCGCCACGGTGACTGCATCCAGGGCTTCCGGTGCAAACGGAACGTATGCCAGCCCGTACACCTCGGCGTTGAGCGGCAGCAGCCGATACCGCTCGCACACCCAGCACGCCAGATGCCCAACGAGGAGTCCGAATCCGGTTCCGAACGCGCCGATGATCATTCCCTGCCACATGAAGATCCGCCGGATCTGGTTCTGCCGAGCACCGATGGACTTCAGGATCGCGATTTCCTTGGTCTTCTCGATCACCATCATGACGAGCGAGATCAGGATGTTCATGGCCGCCACGAGCATCGTCATGCTGATGATGAGCGTGGAGACCAGCTTCTCGACCTGCAGGGCGTTGAAAAGCGAGCGGTTCCGCTCAATCCACGTCGAGGCGACATAGTCGGGACCGGCGGCCTCCTCGACCGCTATCGCGGCCTCTTCGGCTGTGTCGAGGTCCCGCAGGCGAAACTCGATAGAGTTCACGACATCCTTGAGCGAGAGGGCCCGCTGAGCATCTCGGAGCAGGCAGACACTCCAGTGGTTGTCCAGTTCGAAGAAGCCAGTCTCGAAGATCCCCACAACCTGGAACTGCTTGAAGGCCGGAATCCTGCCGAGTGGGGTGACTTCGCCCTGCGGATTCATGAGTGTCACGATGGTTGAGACCCTCGCCCCGATTGTGTCGGCCAGTCCCCGACCCAGGAGGATTCCCGGAAACTCGTCGGTCTCGGTCTGCAAGCCCTCGAACGAGCCCTCGACGATTCTCGAGAGGAGGCCGGAAACGCGCAGTTCGGCATCGGGGTCCACGCCTTTCAGAAACGAGCCCGTGGCACGAAGAGGGGTCGTGATCATCATCTCGCCGTAAAGTGTCGGGGCCACTGCCTCGATATGGTCTACGCCCTGAAGCGTCTGCATGAGGGCGCGATAGTCCCCGATCCCGTACTCCGGCTCCCTCTCGACCAAGTTGATGTGGGAACTCGCTCCGATGAGGTGGTCCCGGAGCCCCTCGTGAAAACCGTTGTTGATGGCCATCGCGATGATCAACGCGGCAACTCCCACCGAGACTCCGACGACCGAGATGATCGTGGCAATCGAGAAAAACCGATCCCTTCGCTTTGCGCGCAGATAGCGTTGCGCGACATACAGTTCAAACCGCACTCGAGATGTGACCCAAGTCTCATTGTCTACCAAACGATCGAATCACGTGCTGCCCTGACCTCGTCGGGTTGGCTACAAGCGCCTCGCCAAGCCAGCCTCCTGGACGGCTGCTGCAGCGGCCCCAAAGATTCCTCGGTGTGAATTCCCCCAGTGTCGGATGCTCGCGGTGAACTCTCCGGCCGATCCGTCCGAGCCTCTCGGGCTGGGCGAGGGCCCAGGGCGCGTAGCGGCGCTCGGTCGCCGCCGGGCTCCCTTGTCCCGGCAGCGTGGACACCTACTCCAGCAGGAGGGACACCGCGAACATGTCGCGCGAGTCACGGAGTACCGGCAACCGGTCCGCCTCGTCCGTCGGCGATCGCCTATGCTTGGGTGCATGTGCTTGCGGTGGATCCTTGCACTTGGGCTCGCACCTGTGATCCCGGTGTCCGCGTCGCCGAACATCGCCGTGATCCTTGCCGACGACCTCGGCTACGGGGATGTGGGAGCCTACAATCCGGAGTCCAGGATTCCGACGCCGAACCTTGATCGGCTGGCGGACGAAGGGATCCTCCTTACCGACTCCCATGCTCCGGACGGGGTCTGCACACCCACGAGGTACGGGCTGCTCACCGGGCGGTACGCGTGGCGCACCCGGCTGAAGCGAGGTGTTCTTACCGGCTCGGACCCTCCATTGATCGAGCCTGGCCGGCTCACCCTGGCCTCCATGCTGAAAGGTCGGGGGTACCGGACGGCCATGGTGGGCAAGTGGCACCTTGGTCGGCGCTGGCCCTTGATCAACGAAGCGGGCGAGCAGACGGCCCGGAATGTCGACTGGTCGAAGCGGGTCCTCGACGGTCCGTTGCAGCACGGATTCACCTACTCCTTCGGGCTTGCGAAGCCCGCCTGGGCCTTTCTCGAGAACGGATCGGTGCTTGCCGCCCCAACCCTCCGGTTCGACTTGACTCATGTGCCGGCGTACCTGATCGGTCCGAACAACAACCGAGGCATGAAGTCTCCCGGATTCGAGTTCGAGCGCATGCTGCCCCGGTTCACGGAGGAGGCGGCCGGTTTCATCTCGGAATCCGCGAGCGCGGGGAAGCCGTGGTTCCTTTATTTCACGCCGCTGGCGCCCCACCGTCCGGTCGTTCCGAACAAGGACTTCCTTGATGACAGCGCAGCGGGACTCTACGGAGACTTCGTGAGCGAGGTCGACTGGGCTGTCGGCGAGATCCTCGCAGCGGTAGGGCGGGCGGGCGCCACCGCAAACACACTGGTCATCGTCACCAGTGACAACGGCCCGGAGAACGACGCCTACCGGCGCCTTCTGGAATACCGGCACGCAAGCATGGGGTCCTTGCGCGGCGTCAAGCGAGATCTATGGGAAGGCGGTCACCGGGTTCCGTTTCTGGCCCGCTGGCCGGGAAGGATTCCTGCGGGCGAGGTCCAGGACGAAGTGCTGTGCCTGACCGATCTGATGGCGACCATTGCGGCCATCGTCGGAATCGAGCTCCCCGCAGACGCTGCGGAGGACAGCTACGATCTCAGCGATGCCTTGCTCGGAAGGCCGATCCACTCCCCGATCCGTGAAGCGACAGTGCATCACGGGGCACGGGGCGGGTTCGGAATCCGCCAAGGTGACTGGGTGCTGATCGATCAGCCCACTGGCGATGACAACAGAGGAGCCGGCGCCGAGCCGGACTGGTTCCGGAAGGAGCGGCTGGTCAGGGCACACGGCCAGGATGTGGAACTTTTCAATCTGAAGAGCGATCCCGCTCAGACCACCAACCTGGCGGCCGACCAGCCGGATCGCGTACGGGCGATGAAGGGCTTGCTTGAACGGTACCGGCGAAGCGGTCGCAGCGCTCCCGCGCGGTGAGCTTGGCGAGTCCGGCAGAGGTGAATCAGGCAATTGCTCGCTCGGTGCGCCGGCCAAGCCCGCACTCGCTGTGGATGGCTGAGACGGCAGTACGCAAGTCGTTCTGGTTCACAACGATCGCGATCGTAAGTTCGCTCGATCCCTGAGCGATCGCGATGATGTTGACGTTCTCCTTGGAAATGGCCGTGAACAGGCGCCCGGCCAAGCCGGGAGTGCCGCGCATCCCCTCTCCGACCGCCGCCAGCAGGCCGACACTGCGGTCCACTCCGATCGGGCGCAGGTATCCGTGAGCGAGCTCCAGCGCCAACTCCCCGCGCAGGCTCTCCAGGACGGTCTCGACGTCGCCTCCATGGACCAGCATGCAGAAGTTCTGACGGAAGCTGGAGCGAGTGAGCAGCAGAACCTCGACCTTGGCGCGCGCGGCCGCCGCCAGTGCCCGGGACATCAGCTGTGCACCCGACAGTGTCGAGTTGGCGGCCTCGATCGATATCAGGACGACATCCGACAGCGACGTGACGGCTCGCACCCCCTCGCGACCGCCGACCTGGCCGGAAATGCGGGTCCCCGACCTGTCTGGCCGGAAGCTGTTCTTGATGCGAACGGGAATGCCCATCTCAGCCAGCGGCGCGAGCGTGCGGGGATGGAGGACCTTGGCGCCGTTGAATGCGAGCTCCGCCGCCTCGTTGTAGGTCACCTCGGAGAGCAGGCGGGCGTCCGGGGCGATCCTCGGGTCGCCGCTGAGAATTCCGTCGACGTCGGTCCAGATCCACAGCGCATCCGCGCCAAGTGCAGCGGCCACAATGGCTGCGGAGTAGTCCGATCCGCCACGCCCGAGCGTCGTGGGGACTCCGTCCCGGGTCGAACCGTTATAACCGGTCACGACCGGCACCTTCCCCGCATCCAGCAAGGGGCGCAGGGCCTCCTCAGCCTTCGTGGCCGTTTCGTCCAGAAACGGCGCCGCGGACCCGAAGACCGCATCCGTGACGATCACGTCGGCCCCACTCACGGCCACGGATTCCACACCCTCGGCGCAGAGCACTTCGCTCACGAGACGCGCTGCCAGCAGCTCGCCGGTCGGCGCGGCCTCGTCCACGGACCTCGGCGGGCGCTCTCGCAACAGCAGCATTCCCTTGGCAATGCGACCGAAGTCCTGGAGGATGGCCGCCATGCGCGCACGCACCGCCGCCTGGCGCTCCGGCGGCAGAAGATCAGAGCACGCCGCAAAGTGCTTGTCCCGCAGTCGGGCCAGATTGGCTTCCACGGTGGCCGAATCGCCTCTCGCGCCGGCGTCAAGCGTGGCCAGCAGCCGGTTTGTGACCTGCGACATCGCCGACGCCACCACGGCGACCCTGCGACGCCGAGCCTGTTCCCGGATCAGTCGGGCCGCGCGAGCGATCGCTTCCGGAGATCCGACGCTGGTTCCCCCGAATTTCATGACAAGGACTGGCTGGGACATGTCTGTGTTCCTGCGGGCCGACCTTTACGGCGGCCCATCTTGTGGGAAGGGTGTGGCCTCTCGCAAGGCCGAAGGTCCCGAGCCTGCGGCCTAACCGATGCTCTCCGTCGGCTCGCGAGTCAGAAAGACACCGTATTTCTTCAACTCGTCCTCGTAGTAGTTCCGGTGGAGCACCTGCCATTCCTCGCTGCCTTCCGGAATCTCTCGCTTCTGCAGGGTGATCTTCCGCTTCGCCAAACGGTCACTCTTTTCCTCCAGCATGAGGATGTCCGTCAAATGGCGTTGAATCTCGAGCCTCGTGGCGTTCCAGCCCTTGGTCAGCCGTGTTCCGGGAATGCGGGGCAATGTGGCCGCCATCTTGTGCGAGATCTCAAGCACCTTGTCGCGCGAGAGCTTCATGGTGCGCCTGCCCCTGCCGTCCGCAGCGGCGGAAACGACCTTGCGCTCAGCGAGAATCTTCCGCTTCACTCGGCTGAACATCTCGTGATAGGAGATGTCCTGGTGCCTCATGTACTCGCTGTACTGGGACAGGAGGGCTCTCGCCTCGGCGTTGATCTCGTCCTCCAGGCTCAACTCATCCAGCACGATGGACTCGAAATCCCTCGACACGCGGTCCAAGTCCCTGATTGTGCACGCCTGCTTGGCGAGGCGCTTTGCGACCTCCCTCGCCAGGAATTCTATGAACGGCACGGGGATCAGCATCCCTTGAGTATTCAGTGTACCGAGTCGGCGGATCGTGTGTCCATTCGCCGGTCCAAGGGCATCGAGAACGCGATTCTCGGGTCCTGTCAGCGCTTCTGAAGTCGCCGGGCACCGACTCGGAGAGGGTTCGGTAGAGTCGGTACATGGCCAAGATCACGGCGCTCACGGAGGATCTCTGCAGGTACATGCTGCGCAACCGAGCCGAGGAGGCTTCGGTGCTGCGCGACCTGCGCCGCGAAACGGAATCCAGTGTCGGGGATCAGGCCGGGATGATGATCTCAGAAGAGCAGGGCGTTCTGCTGCGGATTCTGACTGGAGCCCTCGCACCGCGCCTCGCGATCGAGATCGGAACGTTCACAGGCTACAGCTCCGCATGCATCGCGTCCGCCCTGCCGTCCGGCGGCAAGCTGATCTGCTGTGACCTCAGTGAGGAGTGGACGTCGATCGGCGTGCCCTACTGGCGGCGCTGCGGCGTTGCGGACCGGATCGAACTGCGGATCGCGGCGGCGCTCGACACGTTGGCGGCACTGCCCGAAGACACCGTCATCGACTTCGTGTTCCTCGACGCCGACAAGCACAACTATGTCGCCTACTACGAGGCGATCCTGCCCGCACTGCGGCCGAACGGCCTGATCGCCGTCGACAACGTCATGTGGCACAACTGGAGCATGGACGCCGAGAACCAGGATCCGGAGACGGTCGGCATCCGCGAGTTCAACGACCACGTCCTTAGGGACAGCCGGGTCGAGAGCGTCATGCTCCATGTCGGAGACGGACTGACGCTCGTGCGCAAGCTCTGACCGGGCGGACAGGCGCCTGTCGGCACGGGACGGTTCAGCCGATATCGAGGAGGCTGTCCCGAACGCGGTCCTCCGGGACCCTGATTCCCAGGCCGGGCGTTTCCGGCACGGTAACCGTCACTCCGTCCATCCGAATGTCTTCCGCCAGAAGGTCTGCAAGAAACTGCGGTCCGTTGAGCTCCGGAGGCAGCAGCAGGTCCAGCGTGGAGTAGAGATGTACCGACGCCATGAGGCTGACGCCCGCATCCGTGAGGCCGCTGCCCAGCAGCCCGAGGCCGTGAGCCTCGGCGACCACCGCACTCTTCGCGCAGTTCGTGATCCCTCCGCTCTTGGCGACCTTAAGGACCACCAGGTCCGCGGCACGCATCTCCGCGGCGCGGGCGACATCGAAAGAGGAGAAGCACCCTTCATCGATCGCCACGGGAAACGGGCTCTTCTCGCGAGCACGCCGCAGGCCCATCCAGTCCTCGCTGCGGACCGGCTGCTCGAAGCAGCGGATATTGTCGAACTCGGCCAATGCATCAAGGAATCGCTCCAGCTGAATCGGCTGGTAGGACTGGTTCGCATCCAGCCAGACGTCGATCTCAGGCCGCGCCCGCACGATGGACTCCAGCCGCCGGATGTCCTCGTCGGCGCTTCCGGCGACCTTCACCTTGAAGCAGCGGCAGGCAGGCCAGCGCACGACTTCCTCCGCCATCGCCTCCGGAGAGTCAATGCTCACGGCATAGCAGAGTTCCACCGTCTCCCGCAGCTTGCCGCCCAAGAGCCGGTGGACCGGCACGCCCGCCACCTGCCCGGCCAAGTCCAGGAATGCAATTTCCAGTGCGCTCTTGGCGAACGGCGCCCCGTTGCTGACCGCCGGACGAATCGTCTCGTCCATCTGCTTCTTGAGGGAATTCCACTCGAACGGAGTTCTCCCAATCGCCATGGGGGCGAGATAGTGCCGCAGTGTTCCGACGACCGCCTCGATCGTCTCGTACGACCATGCCGGGATGGTGAGTGTCATGCCCCAGCCGACGTGGCCGTCCTCCGTCTCCGCCCTGACCATCACGTACCGGCCGGGCTTTGCCTTGCCGCCGACCGTGCCGACTCCAATCTTGAACTGCGTCTGGAACTGGATGCCGACCGGCAGCACATCCACCTTCCGGATGCGCGAGCCGGGCTTCGGGGTGCTCGCCGCGCCGAGCGCGGATGCCGTCGCCAGGCCGGCGCCGCCGCCCGCAAACAGACGTGTGAAGGATCTACGATTCGTGGTCATGGAGTGCTCGGCCGGTCAACATCGGTTGCCTCCGCAGGTAGATTCTACAGGGAAGGGAAGTCTCGGCCTCCCATGAGGGTCGATCGCCGGCCACGAACGCCGCTCGGGGACCGACTAACTCCGGCCCACCTGCACTCCTTCGCTCGTGAGCCGGACCCGCCGGACCTGGCCGCTGGAGCCGACCGGCGCCTGCTCCCGGCCGTTGATCCGCAGCACCACACCACCAGCGTTCCCGAGCATGAGCTCTACGGAAGCCTCGGCTCGGGCCTGCCACCGCTCGCCGGGCTGCAGAACGAATTCGCGTCTCGAGGTGCCGTCGGAAACTGCGCGGATCCAGACCTGTTCCGTCGCAAGGACTTCCACGTGGAGCGAGCTCTGCGGAGGAGTGGCCGCGGCCCGCTCAGTCCGGGCCGCCGCCGCAGCTGTCGGGACACGATCGGCGGCTACGGGAGCCGGAGCCGGGACGGACTGGCCTTGGAGAGTGGTTGTTGGGGCGTTGCGGACCGCCTCCGGCGATTCCCCGGATCCCCCGTCCAGTGTCTCCGCAACGGCGGCCGGCACCGAAACGGCGTCAGACCCAAGACCACCGTCCGCCGCAGACCGGGTGTATCTGTAGGCCCAGTACAAGCCGCCCGCGAGGACCACCGCCAAGGCCACCTTTCCGACAAGGCCAGCACTCTTCCCCATGGCGGCGCGGACACGTGAGAGTGCCCGAATCCAGAAGTACATTTTCGAGCGGGACGGAATCGAACGCGCCGTTGCCGGACCCGCCTCGCCACTCTCCCGGAGTTCCTTGCGGAGCGCCCGCCGGTCTGTCGCCTTGAATTCAAGGTCCAAAGCGCTCGCGTACTGGTGCAGGAAGTTGACCACGAAGAACTGGCCGGGCAGCTGGTCATGGCGGCCGGCCTCAAGGGACTTCAGGAATTCGGGCCGGATCTTCGTGACGCTGGCGACTTCCTCGACACTCATGTTCTTCTCGAGTCTCGTATTTCGAAGCAATTCTCCGACTTGTGGCAAACTCACCGGCACTTGTTTTGATTGTAGGCGATCCGGTCCACGGACGGCCAACCATGTTGCGTTCCCCGCCTGAGCGCATGACAGCGGGAGGCTCCGGCCGTCAAGATGCTCTAACGTAGGGAGACGCTCCATCGGCGGCTTCCGAGAGTCCCCGAGCCCTACTCCACTCCAATGCCAGAGGAGCCTGCGCCCCCACCGACTTCGGATGGTCTCTGTCCGGGCTGCCTGACGGAAGCCCACTGGGTCGTTGCCCAGGGCTCGGACAGGTTCTTCGGCAAGACCACCGACCAATTCAGCCTTGTGGAGTGCTGCAACTGCGGCCTTGTCCGGCTGAACCCGTTTCCGACCGAGGTCCAGCTCAAGGCCTTCTCAAATGGATTGCCTTGGTGGGAGTCGACGCAGGCGAGTGAGGGCAGGATTCTCAGGGCGCTCCGTGCCATGGCGTTCCGGGGCCAGATGCGGTTCATTCTGGGCGCCCAGGTCCGGCGCATGCCGACTCTCGACGTGAGCGGAGGGGGCGCGCCGCATGTCAGCGTGCTGCAGGATCTGGGTCTCGCGGTCGAGAAAGCAGACATTGCGAACGTCCGAGTGCAGCAAGCCCGCATCCCGCGGGCCGAGCCTGCAACCGCGGCCGCAGGGGCTGTTGCCGCGTACGCCCGTCGATCCTTTGGAACGATTGTCGCGCTGCACGTGGTCGAGCATCTGAGGGACCCGTGGTCCGCACTCGCGATGCTCCGCGACCTCCTCGACGACGACGGCAGCATCGTCGTTCAGGTTCCGGATGCCTCCTCGTGGGAAGCCTTGTTGCTGGGAGAGCGCTGGAACGGCTTCGACATTCCGCGCCATCCGGTTTCCTTTCGCGAGGAGAATCTGGAGGCCTTGCTGGAGGCGTGCGGGTACCAGGTCCTGCGCCGCAAGCGGTTCTGGCTCGCTCAGGGCCCTGCGGGCCTCGCCACCAGCCTATGCCCGGGACTGGCTCCGGCGGTTCGGCACGGACGAGGAATGACTGAACGCGGATACCTGCGGGTCCTCAAGGACCTGGCGCATCGGTCGATCGTGGTGGGGGTGATGCCATTGACGCTGCTGGCCGCGTCGGCCGGGATCGGATCCTCCATAATGATGGAGGCTCGCAAGGCGGATCGCTAGCCGAGACGCGCACCGCCGCCGAACCCAGCGATGTGCGCTCTCCACAGACGCAGACCGCGATTCGCCAGGCGCTTCGGCCTCGCTTCCGGCATGCTGCTGTGCTGGGGGCTAGTGTTCAGCACCGGGGAGGCCTGGGGCCAGACCGGAGGTGCGAAGGATCCTCCTGCCGAGTACGTGCTCGCGGGACAGGCGGCGCTGAACTGGACTCGTCGCTTCGTGGAACTCGGTCCGCGGCCCGCCGGATCGTCGGCGCTGGCCACGCAGACCGCGACGATGGCCGAGGCGCTCGGCGAGATGTCCTGCACCGTGGAAATCAATGAATTCGTTGCCGCGACTCCCGTCGGGGCGCTTCCCATGCGCAACGTGATTGCGCGATTCGGTCCTCCGTCTCCGGACAAGGTCGTAGTGGTCTCGGGCCACTACGACACGTTGCGCAAGGAGGGGTTCCTCGGGGCGAACGACGGGGGCTCTTCGGCGGGGCTCCTGATGGCGCTGGCGGAGCGCCTGGACGCCTGCGTCCCGGGACCCGTCTGGATCGTTTTCTTTGACGGAGAGGAAGCCACTGTCGCCTGGCGCGGCCTCGACAACACCTACGGCAGCCGCCACCTGGCGAACAAGTGGGCCGATGACGGGACGTTGGAGAAGATCCGCGCCCTGATCAACGTCGACATGATCGGCGACAGCGACTTGCAGTTGGTCTACGAGGGGAACTCGGACCCGAGCCTGAGGGAAGCGGTGTGGAAGCTGGCGGGCGAGCTCGGCTACCGGGACGCATTCCCAAGAGAGGTCGGCTACATCTCCGACGACCACATCCCGTTCCGGCGCCTCGGTGTCCGGAGCCTCAACCTGATTGACTTCACCTTCGGTCCGGACAACTCGTACTGGCACACCGACGAGGATACGCTCGACAAGCTCCACGCCCGCAGCTTTGCCACCGTGCTGCACGTCGTCGAAGCCGCCGTGAGCCGTCTGCTCGCGGACTGACCGGAAGGGTCAGCCGTCGAACCGTGTCCATCGGGCGGGGTTGAGTTCGTATCCGATGCCGGGCCTGTCCGATACGGTCAGGAAGCCCGACTCCACCCTCTCAGCCGGCACCACGGTGTCCGCCCGCCACGGCACCTCGCCGTATGCCATTTCGAGGATGGTGAAGTTGGGCAGCGTCGCGCAGACATGCGCTGCCGCCATGTTCCCAATCGGGCTGGCGGGACCGTGCGGCGAACACGCCAGACCGGCCGCTTCGGCCATGGCTGCGATCTTCTTGAGCTCGAACATGCCTCCGCAGTACTTCACGTCGGGCATGACCGTGTCGACGGCGCCGGATCGAATGTAGTCGTAGAACGCGCCTGCGCCCCACAGGGACTCGCCGCCGGCGGTCTGGACATGGGTGGCGTCGTTGAACCGCCTGAGATCATCGACACCACGGCACATTTCCTCCATCCAGTAGAGGCGGAGTGATTCGAGCCGCCGCCCAACCTCGATGGCCTGGCTCGCGCTAAAGCGGCTGTGCCCGTCGACGAGCAGGTCGCGGTCCGGCCCGATCGCTTGCCTGACGGCCCGGACGAAGCCGATTCCACGGCTGACGCCCTCCCTGAATCGGGCCGGAACAGTCTCGTTCCTCGACATGTGGTCGAACGGAGCGAGCTTGAACGCGTCGAATCCCGCCGTCGCACCGCGCAGGGCATTGGCTGCGAAGCCCTCGGCCGTGCGGTCGTCGCCCCGCGTGGCGCGGTTGATGTTGGCATAGTTTCGGATCCTCGTGCGGAGCGCCCCCCCGAGGAGCTCGTAGCAGGGCAGTCCCAGGAGCTTGCCCTGCAGGTCCCACATGCACTGCTCGACCGCAGAGCACGCTGCGGCCGTGGGCCGCGAGTCGGACGGCGCGGCTTCCGCGACCGCGGACATTGCCGCCGCTCTCAACCGCTCGACTTCGAAGGGGCTGCGACCCCGGATGAAGTCGAGCAGGCGTCTTGCGACCGCCGATCCCGTTACGGGAACACGCTCGCCGGCGGACGCGTCGCCCAGTCCGGTCAGGCCGTCCGAGGTGGCGAGCTCAAGAGCCACCCACGCGCGGGGGCCCACCCGCGTGGAATAGATGGCAACGCTCTCAATCGAGGCACCCTTTGCAGAGGAGGGGCGATAGGCGCCCGAAACGAAGAGCCCGGCCAAACCGAGACAGCCACGCCGTGTCATGATGGTCACAGTCTAGGTGAGCCCATCGGTCCCATTCCGCTGGAACCTGCGGCCCGGAAGCCTGCCGGGGCTGCTGCTCGCTCTGTTCGGCGCCCTTGCGGCGGATTGCGCGGCCCAGCAGCCTGCCGGCGCTGGTTCGGATCCCCCCTCTTCCGGTCCAGCGACCGCTTCGGAAGCTCCAGATCGGGCCGAGGGCGGCGAGCCCGTCAGTGGGGCGGCCGAGGGGGACCGCACACGCCTGAATCTGCTCGGGGAGATCGATTCCGACTCCGGGGAGGCGCGGCGAAACGAGAACGTCCGACTGACGCTGATCGACAACAACGTCCTCAAGGAGCTGCTTCGAAGGATGGGCGCGACCGCAACAATCATTGAGGGTTTTCCGGCGGAACGGTCGTTCTTCGGGCTCGAGTACGGCGGTTCCCCCAAACCCAGCCTGCATTTGCCGAAGACGGCCGCAAGGGCAGTTCACGGCGAGCTCTTCTGGAGCCACCAGAACAGTGCGCTCTCGGCGCGCTCGTTCTTTCAGGCCGGCGACGTGCGTCCAGCCCGCACCCACGACTACGGACTCAATCTCGGAACTCCACTGGGGTCCGGGACCGCGCTCACCGTTCAGTTGAGCCAGCGCAAGATGCTGGGACAGGTCAACGGCAACGTGCTCGTCCCGGCCGCAGATGAGCGCGTTCCCACGACGACGGATCCCGCCAAGAGAGCGCTGGTGCAGAGGATCATCGGCGCGTACCCCAGTGAGCTGCCCAACCGGACCGACATCAACGAGCGTGCTCTTAACACCAACGCGCCGCAGCAGATCAACAACGATCGGGCCAGCGCGGTGCTGGACAGCGGTCTAGGGGAAAGCCGGCTGACTCTGCGCTACAACGTGACCCTCCAGCATGTGGAGGCATTTCAGCTCGTCGGCGGGCAGAACCCCGACACGACGACAAAGAATCACGGCGCGCGATCGACGTGGAGCCGTTCCTTCAGCCCGTACACGGACGTCGACCTGACCGCCGGATACGAGCGCATCGGTTCGCTGCTGGTCCCGGAGGAGACCTCGCTGGGGCCGTTCTTCCTGTTCAGCCGAATCCTGCAATCGATCGGGCCCAGCAGCTCGATGCCGATCGACCGCGTCCAGAACCTCTTCAGGGCAGGCGGGCGGCTGGCGATGCGGGCGCGCAATCACAACCTTACGGCAGGCTTCGAGACTCTGCGCAAGCAGGTGAACGGATTCGAGAGCAACAATCACCGCGGCACATTCAGCTTCCGCGCAGACTTCGGCAGGAACGCCGTCGAGAACTTGCTCGCGGGAGAGCCCAGCCAGTACCGCTTTGCCGTCGGCAACGCCCATCGGGGGTTTCGCAACAGCTCGATGCTGGCCTACCTCCACGACAGCTGGAAGGTCCGTCCCGACCTGACACTGCAAGTCGGCCTCCGCTTTGAGCCGGTCGGCAGGCCCATGGAGGTCGACCACCTCAGTGAAGTTGCCTACGGCGCCGACTGGAACAACGTCGCTCCGTCCCTGGGGTTGGCGTTCCGGCCGGGGTGGGGGCTGGGGGTGCTGCGAGGGGCGTACGGCCTGCATTACGGACAGCTCTTCAACACCACCTTCATGCAATCCAGGTTCAACACACCGGGGGTCCTGTCCTTGGTCGTCAATGCGGCCGACCTGATTGATCCGCTGCGCGACCTCTCGTCATCCGACCTGGACCCGACAGCACGCAGCATCCGGTACAGCCTCGATCCGGAGCTCTCGACTCCGTACTCGCACCAGTACAACTTTTCCTGGACGGTCGAGCCGTTCAAAGGCACCGCCCTGGAGGTGGGCTACGTCGGGAGCAGGTCCCACCGCCTGCTCAATCAGCGCTACACGAACCGAGCGCGTCCAGTCGATGGCATCCGGCAGATTACCCGCACCATCAACCTGCGCCGCCCGGACCCTCGGTATTTCGACGTGCTGCACGTCGTGAACGGGTCGATTGGCTACTTTGACGCGGCCAAGGCAACCTTTCGCGTCGTGAACCGGGCCGGTCTCAACCTGGATGCGTCGTACTGGTTCAGCAAGGCCATCGATCTCGCCTCCGACTACACCAACACGGCGGTAGGCCGCGACGGGCGCCTGGCGCGCAGTCCGGTGGAATTCGACGTCTGGGGCTACATGAAGGGAGTGAGCGAGTACCACCAGCCGCACGCGACGCTGCTTCGGGTCAGCTACGCGATTCCCGCAAGACACCACCTTCCCCCGGGCTTGCGCCGAATCTTCAGCGGATGGCAGTTGAGCTCCGTCGTGCTGTGGAAGTCGGGAACTCCCTTCGGGATTCGGGCAGGGTCGGACTCGCCCGGAATCGGCAATGTGGACGGGGCCGGAAGCGACAGGCCGAACGTCCTCGATGCCTCAGTCCTCGGGCGCACCGTAGACCATCCCGACCGGTCCGCGGCCCTGCTGCCCAAGAGCGCCTTCGAGTTGATCCAGCCTACCGATGCGGGCGGCAACCTTGGCCGGAACACGTTCCGCAAGGACAGCGTCTGGAACGTCAACACGGCGCTCTCGCGACGGATCCTGTTACCGAAGAAGAGATCACTGCTGTTCCGCGCCGAGTCGCTCAACGCCCTGAATCATCCGCAGTTCGCAGAGCCGGACATCAATCTGGCCTCGCGGACGTTCGGGGCGATCACGAACACGCTCAACGACGGCCGCGCATTCCGCTTCACGCTGCGCATCGAATTCTGAGAATGCGCACCGGGGCGGGGAACGGCATCCGGATTGCGAACCTGTCAAGGATGAGCCAGGGAATGGCGGCGGAACACAGCTACACGGCGAGGGTGACGTGGACGGGCAATCGCGGCGAGGGCACTCGAAGCTACGGAGGCTACGGTCGGAACCATGACATCGCCTGTCCCGGGAAGCCGCTTATCCGGAGTTCGGCGGACACTTCCTTTCGCGGCGATGCCGAACGACACAATCCCGAGGACCTGCTGGTTGCGGCCCTGTCGGCCTGCCACATGCTGTGGTACTTGCACCTTTGCGCGAGCGCCGGGGTCGTCGTCACAGCCTACGAGGACAACGCGGAGGGCACGATGCGGACCGGTCCGGACGGCGTTGGCGAGTTCACCAAGGTCACGCTCCGACCGCGGGTGACGGTTGGCGGCGACAGCGACCCTGCGATGGCGGAACGTCTGCACGCGAAGGCGGGCGCCTTGTGCTTCATCGCCCGTTCGGTGAGCTTCCCGGTGGCGCATGTGCCGGAGACCGTGTCCGAATAGAACCGCGGATCATGTGGGGTGGCCGCGCATTCGCACGGACCCCTGAGGCGGATTGAGTGGCACTCAATTCCCGGCAGGTCCGCACCCGGGGAGCAGCCCCTGCGTGTTCGAACCGGATGGCTTGGGAGAGACGCTCGAGTCGGCGTGGCGAGTGGAATCGGGTATGGGTTTGGGTGCTCTCAGATCTCGGCAAGCCCGGTTTGCTCGCCTCTAGGGCGGACTGGCGACCCGGCACGTTCTTACGCGAAGCTGGAGCGGAATCATCGCGATGGCGTGGCCTTCGAGGAGCCGAGGGAGGCTGGCGGCCGCGCCTATTCAACAGGGATGCAGTTCCGCTCGCACCCTGGCTGTAGACTGAATGAACAGCATGAGCCTATGGCTATGGATTCACGGCAATGTTCCCCGCTGGTGCGAACGGAATCGCCAAGAGCGGACCTTGGTCGTCGGCCTTTGAAGCCAGATTCCCGGCCGGCCGCGGGCTCCCCTAGTACCTTAGGGACCGGACCACAGCGCACGAAGAGCGTAGGACCGCGGAACGGGTGGTGGCTCGCCGCTGCCGCGGGTGCCTGCTTGACGGCGGGTGCGCTGGCATGGTCCCAGCCAGCCTTCGCGCAAACGTTCCAAGGCGGTGTGCGCGGTATCGTGCAGGACGCGAACTCCGGACTCGTTCCCGGAGCGGAGCTGACCCTGGTCAATGACGAGACAGGTGTTGCTCGGTCCGTGTCCTCCAATGCGGCCGGAGAGTATTCCTTTGCCAACGTCCAGCCGGGCGTGTACTCGTTGCGTGCGGAACTCGAGGGCTTCCGCTCCTTCGTGGCGGAGGGGCTGACGGTAGGAATCTCCGCGTTCCTGGTCTCGGACATCACATTGAGCGTGGGAGGGGTCGAGGAAACCGTCACGGTCACCGCCGAGGCGCCACTGATCGAGAACGGAACGGCATCGGTGGGCTCAACGATCGACCGCAAGCAGATCGAGATCCTGCCTTCGCCCGGCCGCAACGTCTTCATCCTGGCTGTGACCACACCCAACGTGGTGCATACCGGAAACCCGGTCTGGGTCAAGCAATCCGACCAGACGAACTCATCCCTGCTGTCGCTCGGCGGCGGGCCTCTGCGCGGCAACAACTACACCATCGACGGCGTTTCGATGACCGACTTGCGCAACCGTTCAGTGATCATCCCCGTCTTCGAGGCGGTCCAGGAGATGAAGGTCCAGACCAACACGTACGACGCGGAGATGGGGCGAACCGGCGGCGGCGTGTTCAACACGATCCACAGAAGCGGCACCAACAACTGGGCCGGCAGCGCTCTCTACCAGTTCCGTCCGGGTGAGCTGAACACCTTCTGGAGAAAGCTGGCATATTTCCAGCAGCGGGATTTCGACAGCGGGCTGCTGCGCCGGGAGGATCTTGAGAAGGCCCCATACAACCTCTTCGGTGGCTCGTTGGGCGGCCCGATCTCAGCGGGCCGGACGTTCTTCTGGCTCGCCACGGAGGGATATTCCGACAACGCGATCGGCAACACCACGGTGACCGTGCCAACACCGGCAGAGGCCTCCGGCGACTTCTCGCAAAGCAGGAGCGCGATCTACGATCCCTTCAGCCTCGCCCGGGACGGCAGCAGGCCGGCGTTCCCCAACAACCGGATTCCAGCGAGTTCCAGAGACCCTGCCGGAACGGCGCTGACAGACCTTCTGGCCACGTTGGGTCCAGGTGGCCAGATCTCGACTTCCGGGGTCCAGACCGTGCGGGCTATGCAGACTACGGGAAACCTAAACCACACGTTCAATGATCTCTGGCATCTGACTGGAACATATCTGTATTACCGATCGTCCGAACCACGCTTCGGGCACTACCAGGATCTGCTGAACTCTGATACTCGCCCCGCATTTGGGATCGGCTCGTCGACACTCGGCCGGAACGTGCATGCGTTGGCGATCAACAACACCTTCCTGCCGGCGGCCACCTCGGTGCTCACGCTGCGCTATGGACAGACCTACTTCAATGACTCCTGGAGCAACCCTGCCTTCGGCAAGGACCAGTTCGGATCCCGATTGGCGATCGAGGGCGGATTCCTGGACAAGCTCTATGCGCAAGAGGGCTACGAGGGGCAATTCCCCAAGATCCTCGTCGCGGACTTTGGAGACAGCGGCGATGCGCTGGGGGGAACGAGCAACGACGATGTCCAGTGGCTGTCGCGCGAAGTCAGTGGGACATACGGTCAATTCGTCGGCAACCATACGCTGAAGTGGGGCGGGCAATGGCGCAGGCTCGGGCTGCATACGGCCAACTTCGGCAACGGAATGGTGCTTAGCTTCGCCAAGAAGTTCACCCAGGGCCCCAATGCGGCGCATCCGGCAACGGGTTCGGGAAGTGCGTTGGCGGACCTGCTGCTGGGCGTTCCCGACGGGGGCTCTGCGACCTTGGCTGTGCCGGCCGACCTGTATCTGGACTACTTCGGCGGATTCTTCCAAGACGACTGGAGAGTCTCCCCGAACCTGGTGCTGAACCTCGGGCTCCGGGTCGAACACGAGACGGGCCTCCAGGAAGACAGCGACGATTTCGCGGTCGGATGGGATCGCCAGAGCCCGTTCCCGCTGCAGGTCGACCTCCCTCCAGGGCTCGAGGGAAGGCTCCCCGGGTTTCCCCTACGGGGAGGCCTCATGTACGCCGGGCTGGAGGGCAATCCCTCCCATCAATGGAACCCTCCGCCGGTCAAGCTCGGCCCGCGGGCAGGATTCGCCTACTCGCTGAACGCCTCAACTGTGGTCCGCGGGGGCTTCGCCGTGTTCTGGGCGCCGTACGCGATTCCGGCGGGGACAGGGGCGTCGGAGATCGGCACATACGGATACACGGCGGTGACCAACATTGAGGCCAGCGTGGACGGCATCACGCCTCCGCCGGCGACGGCTTCCAATCCCTTCCCGCACGGGATTCTCGACCCGGTGGGCAACGCGAACGGCCGCCTGCAGAACATCGGAGGCGACGTCTACTTCAACGACCAGCACCGCGACTCTCCGTACGTCAAGAAGTGGTCCCTGGATCTGCAGCGGGACATCGGTCGGTCGGTCGCGCTCAAGATCGGCTATGTCGGCAGCCACGGGACAAACCTGCCGATCGGCGGAACGCTGAATTCGGTCGTCAACATCAACCAGCTCGCAGACGGCTATCTGGAGCTGGGAGAGCGGCTCAACGAGCGCCGTTCGAATCCCTTCTTCGGCGACTCACGCTTTGGATCATTTGCGGAAGAGGAGACACTGCCGCTGGGCCAGCTTCTGCGCCCGTTCCCACAGTTCCGCAATGTCTACGCCCGCCACGTCAGCGCCGGGAGGTCAATGTATCACGGTCTTCGATTCGAAGTCGAAAGGCGATTCAGCCGCGCCTGGGGCACCCGCCTGAACTACAGCCACACAAGACATCGGGACAGCATCTATGAGGCCAACACCTTGGTGGAGAGCCTGATCCAAACCGTTTACAACACCCCCGACGGGTGCGCGTCGGGCAAGTGCCCGGCACTGGAATCCGACTACTCGGTCTCGCGACTGCATGCGCCGCACCAAGTGAATTTGAACCTCATGTACCAGACGAGGGGGAGTTCCAGACTGCTGTCCGGGTGGGCTTTCACAATGGCCACGATCTTGCGCAGCGGCTTTCCGCTGGTCATCACCCAGAACGAGAACCCACTCAGCGCGTACGGATTCAGCCACCAGCGCCCCGAGAATGCGCAGGTCGGGGGCGGGGGAGATCCCGGCAGCAATCCGAACCAGTACGTGACCGCCGGGGCCGTCGTGCCCACCGAAGGCCTGCAGCTGAGCCAGGCGCCGCACACGACCGACGCGGTGCGCACCCCGGCACTGGTCAACTGGGACGTCTCCCTGGAGAAGGGCCTCACGATACTCGAGAACGTGAGCCTGTCCCTGAGGTTCGAGTTCATCAACCTCCTGAACAACGTCAACTGGCGCGGCCCGCGAACAGTCTACGGGTCAGACACCTTTGGCAGCATCCCCGGAACCCGCGGATTTCCCAGGACGTTTCAGATGCTCACCAAGATCGTGTTCTGAACCGTCCGCGACGGCTGCGAACACCGGCCGAGTGTCACCAAGGAGCGTCGGAACGGCTGCGGGGCGATGGATTCCCAGCCGAGCACGTCCGCCTCTCCGGAGCCGGGGCACGCGGTCATCAGAACCCTTGGGCCGCAATTCTGTAGGTTCCCGTCCAAGTGTCGCCGGGCCGCACCGTGGGGAGTTCCGGATACAGTTTCCTGTGGGCGAGGTTGAACGCGTTCGTGATGCCGGACATCGGCTCGAAACAAAGGAACTGCTGTCCCTCGCCGCTTGGGGCGTAGACGACCGCGACGGGATAGCCGTCCCCGTACGACACGGTCAGGCGCTCGCCTGCGCCATGAACGCTGAACCGGGCCCACCCGTCCGAATCCGGGCGCAAGTCACCGAAGACGTGGTCGAGGAACTCGCCGCGGAGCGGCATGTCGGCGGCGCCCGGAAACGTGGCTTTGAGAGGGGACTTCGTCCCCGTCGGCGTAAAGCGCTCGTTCAAGTCCCACAGACTGGACGCCGCCAGCTGAACGCTCCAATCGTCGCGCCGGCTGCCGGGCAGTTGGAAGTATGGATGGAATCCCACAGATACCGGCATCGTCTCCGCGCCCTGATTCCGGATCTCAGTGCGGACCTCCAGGGTTGCGCCCGCCAGCGTGTACGTTATGTCTATGCGGTGTGCGAACGGGAACTGCGCCATCAGAGCGGGAAACCGACTGAATTCCAAGCGGCTCTTCGCCCAGGCCGAGTCCGGCCCCGATCCGAAGTCCACGACCTCCCACTCGCCGGCATAGAGCAGCAGCCCATGGATCGGCTGCCCGTCGGGGTCCGACAGGTAGTTGCCGATGGAGCGGTTCAGCTCGTAGCGCACGCCGTGGGCGTAGAACGCGTGCTCGTCTAGCCGGTTCGCCCACGGAGCGAGAAACGGGTTGCCGCACAGTTCGGGATTGGCCGCAAAGTCGCCGACCGAGCCGAACGGGAACCAGAACGCGTTCTTGCCGTTGACGATGAACTCGTAGGCGTTGTTGCCGATCTTCGGTGCGATCGACACGACGACATCGTCCGGTCCGCGCAGGCGGACGATTGCGACATCGTCAGAACTGGTCAGTCTCGCGGAGTAGGTCTGCACGGAGGGGCCGGATGGTCCACCAGAGTACCGCAGCGCCGCTCACGCTATTCGCCGGGAAGCTCGCGCAGGTCGGTGTCGCCCTGGCAGCACATGCACAGTCCGGGCTCGTGCGTCGTGATGTGACAAATCTCGCAATAGTAGGTCACGCGATGCAGCTCGCCGTCCTTCACGGTGAAGATCTTCTCCACGACAAGCCGGCCATCCTCCTGGTGTCTGCCGCGCACCTCCCACAGCCGCTCCGCCAGTTGCGGATCGCGCATGGTGAGCTCAAGGCCCTCGTCCAGTTCCAGCTCCACGGTCCCGCCGCTCGCGAGAGCCAGTCGCAGCGCCTCGCCGACGACGGGCGGGACCAGCGTGCCCCGAATCGCCGTGGTGGAAGCCAATGCGGAGACCGCCACCATCAGGGCCCCAGCCACCGCGATTCGCCGAAATGTAATTTCCGATAACATGGATTATGTAAACTTTTCTGTGCAGGCGTGGCGGAGAGTTGCTATCAGTGTAGGGCATGGGCGGCTCCGGCCTCGTGGAGCGTTGGCCATCCGACCCCCGAGCCGAGCAGGCGTCAACGAAGCCGGGTCAACCGGGAGACTGCCCTGAGAATTGACGGGCACAGTTCAAGTTCAATAGAATCACCTACCGTGCGATCGCCATCCGGAGCCGCCTGGAGCCTGAAGGGCTCCGAAGCTCTGGCCGACGTCGGCGCACGACTGCAGCGGAACGCCGACGCGGTCGACCTTTGGCTATTCGTCGCAGAAATTGGCCGCAACCGTCCGGCGATGCAACCATGTCGCTTCACGATCCGAAAGATTCCCTTTCGGTGGAGGCAGGCATCTGCAGGCAGGCCGGACGGGCAAGCCGCTCTCACCGAGCGGATCCGCCGCAGGAACCAGCGCCGAGCAATTCGGGAGATCTGGTCGTGGGCGCAATCCTTTGTCCCGGGCGCGCTTCCCAGATACGGCTGGCAGCGCCGCTGGTTCGAGGATTCGTACGCAAACGCCACTTGTCGTGCCTATTGGAATCGCAGCAAGCTGCTGAGCACATGGTCGTTCCATCTGAGGACCCTCGACGAAAAGCGTCCTCGCGAATCCTGGAATCTCGAAGCAGCCGTCCATCGACAGGTCGGTTCGACGCCAACCCTGAGTGTTCGAACCTTCTGCGAAACGGCGGAACGCAGGAACGAGGACCGGGACACCCGTCTGGAGCTTCCTTCCTTCATCCGAGCTATCGCGGACCGGACCGGCCTGCGGATCGGGAATGCCGACATGAGCGCGACGCCAACGGTAGTGCGATCGGATGCCGATGTCCGGGGCCTAGCAGATGGCTTGCTCGACAATGGCCGCAGACACACCGCGATCGTGTTTCTTTCGCCGGACGGAGACGAGACGTCGCGGTTGCGACCAGGCAGCGTGGCCCGAGGCACGGTAGGACTGGCGAAGGTCTTCGTCGTCCCGCCCGACGCGGCGCTCTCACTCAGCGCACGTCTCGGCTGCGACATCACCGCCGACGGCTGGGGAGTTCGAGTCTTCAGCCCCGGATTCTCCGCAAGCGACCGCACGGAGTTTTTTCCCGCGCAGGATCTTTTTGCGGAGCGTCAAGCCCGTAATTCGAGGCGCTGGCTGGAGGCCTTCCTGGCAGCTGACAACATCGAGCAGTTTCGATTGGGGACAGACGTGAGGGAGTTCGACATCGGGCAGTTCCGAAGAGCGGAGCGACGTGCGAAGTCCAAGACAGCGCGCCGGAAGCGTGCCTCGAAGTCCCGTGCTGATCGCGCGGCACCGTCGCCGCCAATCTTGCCGGACACGCAAACTGCACAAGCCCCATGGCTGGAGTTTGTCCGCTCGATTCCGGGCCGGGTGATGATCGGACGGCGGAAGAAGCAGATGGAGCAGCAGCTTCGGGACAAGGACGCGGAGATCCAACGATACAAGAAGGAACTTTCCGAGGCCAAGGCGGAGGCCCAGTGGCTGTCCGACGAGCACGACAAGGCTGAGACGGAGGCGAAGCGGCTTCGGGAGCGCCTTGACGGGATCGAGCCGCGGCTGGAGGAGTATCGCCGCAGGCTTCAGGATCGTGGCGAGAATCCCGATATCCCGCTGCCGGATACATGGGAGAGCTTCTACGAATGGCACCTGGAGCACCTGACGGACAAGCTTCTCCTGTCGCAGAGAGCCGTCCGCGAAATCAAGAGCACACGATTCAAGGATGTGGAACTCGCGGCAAAGGGCCTGGTCTGGCTGGCCACAAAGTATCGGAAGTCCCGGATTGGAGGCCGCGGAGAGAACCTGAGAGGAGCTTGCGGCTCGGGGCTGGCAAACCAGCCCTGCGGCGGGGACACATTCCTATTCAAGTGGGCGGACAAGAGAATCCCCGTCAAATGGCATGTCAAGGGCACTAACACCCGCGATCCGGAACGCTGCCTGCGAATCTACTATTTCTGGGATGCCCGGAACCAGCAGGTCGTGGTGGCCTCCATGCCCGGCCATGTGTAGCTCCGCGCCCGGCAAAGCATCGCCGGGTTCCTAGCATCTGGCGAGGAATCTGCCGGGAGGAGCCTACCAGTCGGTGACCGACCCGTCGAAAGCGTCGTACGGCTCGGGGTTCCTCCAGTCGTGGTCGATCTTGTCGGCGATCGCGTCGTCATCGAGCTCCACGCCGAGACCCGGCTTCGTGGGCAGATCCACGTAGCCCGCGTCAAAGCGCAGGGGTTCCTTGAAATATCCCTCGCCCAGCGACCTGAACTCCTGGCACATGAAGTTCGGAATGGTGGCATCGAGATGGACGCACACCGCCGTCGCAATCGGGCCGAGCGGATTGTGCGGCGCGATAGCCGCATAATACGACTCGGCCATGCCCGCGATCAGCCGGGCCTCCATGATGCCCCCACAGTGCGACAGGTCAGGCTGCAGGATTGACGCGGCACCCTTCTCCAGCACCTCCCGGAAGCCCCACTTCGTGAATACCCTCTCACCGGTCGCGATCGGCAGGTGCGTGCCGCGCGCGATCTCGGCCATGATGTCATGGTTCTGACAGTTCACGGGCTCCTCGATGAACATCGGCTGATAGGGTTCGAGTGCCTTGATCAGCAGCTTGGCGGTCTGAGGACTGATCGCACCGTGAAAGTCGATCCCGATGTCGACTTCGTCGCCGCCGGCATCCCGCAGAGCCCGGAAGTGCTCGGCAGCTCGCTCGACGAACGCCTTGCTCTCAACGACGCGCGCCGGACGCTCCTTGAACGGGCCGACCTTGAATGCGGTGAATCCGCTGGCCATGTCGTCGCGGATCGTGTCCGGGGTCGTGCCGCCCTTGTAGAGCCGCACGCGGTCCCGGGTCGGCCCCCCGAGCAGTGCGTAGACCGGTACGCCGAACGCCTGTCCCGTGATGTCCCACATCGCCTGCTCCACTCCGCTGAGAGCGCTCGTCAAGACCGGTCCGCCGCGATAGAACGAATGGCGATAGATTGCCTGCCAGTGGTGCTGGACGCGCCGCGGGTCCTTCCCGATCAGGTAGGGCGCCATCTCCCGCACGGCTTCGGCACAGGTCTTTGCCCTTCCCTCGACGATGGGCTCGCCGAGCCCGACGAGGCCGGCATCCGTGTGCATCTTGAGGAACAGCCACCGTGGCTTGACGAGAAATGTCTCGAGTTTGGTGATCCTCAGCGGCTCGCCGTGCGGAACCGGGGCGGCGGAGGCCGACTGGGCAAGAGCGGCAGACGCAGCGAACCCCGCTGCGGCGCCTTGCAGGACCGATCGGCGCTTCAGGTCGTCTCCCATGGCGCCTTCATTAGACCACCGACGACGATCGACTCACGATAGGGGTTGCGATTCGTCGTCCTGCTGTATATCATTGGATTGGCTATGCCCTCCTGCCGCGGGATCCCGACACACCACAGCCCGCAAACCTCGCAGTAGAGCCGATCCGTTCAGGGCAGGCCGGCAATTCCCGCTGGTCGCGACCAGGCAGAACTCCCATGTATCAGGCGACCATCATCGGACACCGCGGGGCTCATGGTCACCGCGAGAACACCATGCCGAGCTTCGAGCTGGCGCTCGAACTGGGCGCTGACGGCGTGGAACTGGACGTTCACCGGTCCGGGGACGGGCAGCTGGTAGTCGTGCATAGCGCGGTGGCGAGCGGATTGGCGGTCAAGTCCAATCCGTACGAGAACTACCGCAATCTTCCGGACGGATATGAGATTCCCCTGTTCGAAGATGTCCTGAAGACCCTTTCAGGCCGCACGTTCCTGGACATCGAGCTGAAGGAGCCCGGATTCGAAGAGCAGGCGATTGAGCTGATCCAGAAGTATGCGGACCCGGCGAGGGTCATGATCAGCGGATTCCACACGGTCATGCTCAACCGGGTCTACGACCTTCTGCCGGATATTCGGCTGGGGTACATCTACAACAAGACTCAGGACGAGGAATTGAGGCACAACAGTCCGATCGACTTCGTGATCCCCCAGTTCCGTCTGGCATCCAGGCAGCTGATTGAGGAGGTCCATGACGAGGATCTCCAGGTTTTCGCCTGGACCGTCAACGACGAGAGAGAGATGGGTCGATTGCTTTCGCTTGGCGTCGACGGCATCATCACGGACAAGCCGGGCCTGCTCGCCAAGGTGCTCGGACGCTGATCTCGTCTATTTCCCTGCCCTATTGGGGGCCCGAGACTTCGCCGCCACCGGCCTCCCGAGTGCAGCCTTCAGTCGATGAACGGCATCCAGGCCCTCAGGCCTGACCGGAGCGCGGCGCGGCCCCGGGTGGTCATGGAACACCGTACGATGGGTACGGTTTCCAAACTGATGCACGCTTCCGACGACCTGCGGTCAAGAGACGAGCTCCTGCTTGCGGCCAAGGAGTTTCTCTTCCCGGCCGTCTTCCACTACTACGAGAAGCCGCTCGTCATCGAGCGTGCCGAGGGGCCCTGTGTCTGGGATTCGGAGGGATGCCGGTACCTAGACTTCTTCGGCGGCATCGTGACCATCAGCGTCGGCCATCGGAACGAGCGGGTTGACCGCGCAGTCCATCGTCAGATCGACACGCTGCAACATGTTTCGACGCTCTATGCGACCCGGCCGCAGATCGGGCTGGCAGCCCGGATCGCCCGGCTTTCGCCCCGAAGCTCGCTCACCAAGTCCTTCTTCACCAACAGCGGCTCCGAGGCCAATGAGACCGCAGTCCAGCTGGCCCGGTGCCATACCGGCAACTCCGAGATCATCGCGCTGCGCCACGGATACCACGGCCGCACCCTCGCCGGCCGTGCGATGACCGGCCAGAGCGCCTGGCGCGGTCCGGGCTTGCCCCGCGGCGGGTTCGTTCTCGCCCACAACGCGTACTGCTACCGCTGCCCCCTTGAAAAGACCTACCCCTCCTGCGACATCGCGTGCGCCCGGGACATGAAGGAGCTCATCGAGACTTCGACCTCGGGCAGCGTAGCGGGCATCCTAGCCGAGCCAGTCCAGGGAATCGGGGGCTTCATCACCCCGCCCGACGAGTATTTCCGTATCGTTGCGGAAATTGTCCGAGAACACGGCGGCGTCTTCATTAGCGACGAGGTCCAAACCGGGTGCGGGCGCACCGGCAAGTGGTTCGGCATCGAACACTACGGAGTGGAGCCGGACATCGTCACGATGGCGAAGGGCCTTGGCAACGGAATGCCGATCGGGGCAACCACCGCCCGGGCGGAAATCGCGGATTCCCTGCGGCACCTCACCCTCTCGACCTTCGGCGGCAATCCCGTCACCGCGACCGCCGCCGGTGCCGTTCTCGATTTCATCGAGCGCGAGCGGCTGCTGGAGAACTCGCAAGACATGGGAGAGATCCTCGCAGGACATCTCACTGAGATGCAGGCCGAGTTTCCGTTGATCGGCGACGTTAGGGGCAAGGGCCTGATGCAGGCAATCGAACTCGTTTCCGACAGGACCACCAAGGAGCCCGCCCCGCGCGAGACGGCCCGTATTCTGGAGTGCGCCAGGGAGCAGGGCCTGCTGGTGGGCAAGGGAGGGCTCTACGGTAACGTCATCCGGATCACTCCGCCGCTGAACATCGGGCGATCCGAAGTCGATGCGTTCGCGACCATGATGCGGGCGGCCTTGGATTCGGTGCAGCGGAACGGGCCTGGGAATGGCTGACAGTCCCGGCCGGCATTCGCGTCCCCGCCGGACTCCCTCGTCCGCTACCCCGGAGTGGTTTCCTCGCAGATGCCGTCCTTGATCATCGTGTCGATGCGTTCCGCCTCGTAGCCGAGTGACTTGAGGACCTGCCTCGAGTGCTCGCCGCGGGCGGGTGCGTCGCCTGCAATGTATCCGGGAGTGCCGTCCAGCTTCGGAAACACGCCGAGCTGTTCGTAAACGATCCCCTTCTTTCCGCGAACGGGAGTGAACATGGCGCGCTCGGAGACTGCCTCGTCCTGAACGGCGCGGGAGATTTCCCTCACCTCTGTGACACACACGTCCTCATCGCCGAAGATCTCCATCCAGTCGGAGACCTCCTTCTTCTGGAACGTTCGCGTGAGTTCGGCCATCAGGATCTGCTGCGCATCGCCCTCGACGTACTGGTCCTCAATGAGGTCGGGCCGGTTCAGCGCCGTGCAGAGGGTCCGCCAGAACTTGGGTTCGAGGGCGGCGACAGCCACGTATCGGCCGTTTCGGACCGGATAGACGTTGTAGCAGGCATAGCGGCCGAAGAGGCGCTCGTGACCCCGCTTCGGCCGGCGCTTCGTTGCGGTGTAGTTCGCAACCTGCACGGGCATCAGCCCGAGCAGCGAGTCGAACATCGAGACGTCCACCATCTGACCCTTGCCAGTGCCGGACCGGTGATGCAGCGCCAGCAGGACCCCGATCACCGTTGGAAGCGCCCCGGCGGCAACGTCGGCGAGTTGGATGCCCGGCACGGCGGGCATCCCGTTCGACTCGCCGAGGAGGTCGAGCATGCCGGCGAGAGCGACGTAGTTCAGATCGTGGCCAGCGCGCCCCGAACGCTGCCCCGTCTGTCCGTAGCCGGTGAGCGCCACATATACGAGCTTCGGATTCGCCTGGCTCAGCTCCGCGTATCCAAGACCCAGACGCTCCATGACGCCGGGACGGAATCCGTCAAGAACCACGTCTGATCGCTTGATCAGCTGGAGGAAGGCCTTCTTTCCGTCGGCCTGCTTCAGATCGATCGCCAGACTCTTTTTGCCCCGGTTGATTGTGAGGAAGGCTGCGTTGCAACCCTGGACCCGGGGAAGGTACTCGCGCATGTAGTCCCCTTCACCCGGCTTCTCGATCTTGATCACTTCCGCGCCGAAATTGGCCAGTATGTGGGTCGCGTAGGGACCGGGCAGCAACCGACTGAGGTCGAGCACGCGAATGCCGTCGAGCGGCCGGCGCCCCTCGGTCACCGCCTTCCGCTCGGCTTTCTTGAGCTTCTCCTGTGTCGTTACCTTCTTCGGTGCCTTCTTCGCGGCGCGCTTGATCTTCGGCCCGGGCAGCACCGCCCTCTTGGCGACGGGCTTTCGCGAGGCCCTCGCCGCTCGGGACTGTTTCGCCGGCCGACCTCCGACGGCAAGGGGAGCCTTCCGGCCGGACTTTGGTCCTGCTTTGCGGGAAACAGCCTTCTTCTTGGCTGCCTTCCCGCGAGCGCTCGTGGCCTTCCCCTTCGCTTTGGTCCGGCGAGCAGCGGGCTCCTTCTTCGCCTTTGGCGAAGCCTTGGCTCTTGAAGCCCGAGCGGTCCTGCGCTTCGCTGCAGGCTCGGGAGGAGCAGCGGGCGGAGTCGCCGAACCGCTCCTGTCCGACGCCTCCTTGGTCCCGGTCTTGCTTTTGGAGGATGGACTAGACTGCGCGCTCTTGGCTGGCCGGGCCGGCTTCTTCGAGTTCCCCGCCTTCACGCTTTCGGCCTTCTTCCTGTCAGAGCGTACATTGGTCACCGAGGCTTGCCCACGGACGGTTAGTTCGGCGGGAGGCAGGGGATGGTCCAACTCGGCCCGTCGTTGGGAGGGGCATGCGCGAGACGGCGCAACGGCGCGCCGCTAGTCCGATCGCTGGAAAGCACCTCCAATTACCCCATTGCGCGTCAACGGGAAAGTTCCAAGCCTCTTTGGATCAATAGGATAGCACATGTTTGCGGTTCGGAGCGTTCGGCCGTCCGGGCGCTCCGGCGCCTGAGCGAAGGAGCTCCGTCCGGCAACGGCCGGCCCTCCCCCCGAAGGCTTTCGGACCTGTTTCGGGTCCGCCGTGCGGAGCGGCTCGTGACGCTCCCAGAGCCAACATCGAGAGAACCTTGACGCCCGGCGGACCGAGACGGGTCCGGGCGGCGGACAAGCCGGAGTCCCGAATTCGTCCGGGGAATCCGGGATCGCCGCCACGACCGTGCGCCCACTCCCGAGAATTGCAAGGCAAACGGCCGTTCCGGCGAAGATCGGGCAGAATTCTCGACTCCGATGGCAACCTGCCTCGCCGCCAGTGCGTCCAACCGACTCCAATGGCAACGACAACGAGTATAATTTCCGGTAAGGGTCTCTCGATGGCTCAGTTCGGCCGGACAGCTGCGAACCGCCACGTGTCCTCTGACAACGTGTCAGAAGCGGAAATTGTCCGTCGCGCCAAGGCTGGTGACGAACAGGCCTACGCCGAGATCATCCAGCGCCACCAGAACATGGTCTTCAGCGTCGCGTACCGCATGGTGCGACGCCGGATCGACGCCGAAGATGTGGCGCAGCAGGTGTTCGCGAAGATCTTCTACGCGCTGAAGAAATTCGACATGCGGTCTTCGCTGTCGACTTGGATCTACCGCATCGCGCTGAACGAGACCTACGACTACCTGCGCAAGCTGAAGACCCGTCGGGTCCTGTACGAAGGGGACTTGGGCCAGCATGTGGACGAGGTCATCGAGGACTCCGCGATCTCGGCAGACAGGGCTCCTCGGATCGATGAGCGGTCCGAGAAGCGCGACTACCTCGTGAAGCTGCTGGCGCATGTGTCCGAGCAGGAGCGCATGCTTCTGTTCCAAAAGGAGGTCGAGGGCCGCACGGTCCGGGAACTCTCGAACCTGACCGGGATCAACGAGAACACCATCAAGGTGAAGCTCTTCCGGGCCCGCAAGAAGCTCGTGAAGGCCGCAAGCAAGCTCGAGGCCGGCAACAAGCTCCCGCGCTAGCACAATTGGAGGCAAAGAGAGGTACCAGATAATGGACAAGTTCCTGATCGCCAACTTGGAGGGCTACCTCTCAGGCCAGCTCGGCGAGTCGAAACGCCGCAGGTTCAAGGATCGCCTGGCAAAGAGAAGCAAGGACCGCCGGACCGTTGAGGAGATGGCTTCGGTCTCCGGCCTCTTCGAGTCGCTCAACCTGCCGCCGCAGGACGGTCTCGGACCGTCACCGGGATTCCATGCCCGCGTCCTCGACCGGATCGAGCGCGAGCGCCGACCCCCGTTCTGGGATCTGTTCCTGCGACCGGCGGTGATGCGGCGATCGGCAGTCGCCGCCTGCGCCTGGCTGCTGGTGCTTTTCTCGGCGGCTCTCTACCAATCCTCCGCACAGGCTTCCGTGAACGATCTGGCCCGGACGATCTTGGCCAAGCCCCCCGAGAGCGCCGACTATTGCAACGTAAGGCTCGGTTGCGACATCGATTTGAATCGCAGTTCCATGCTCGCCGCCGTGATGGTGTCAGGGGCCGGCGGTCGGTAGTGCAGAAACATCCTTCGGTGTCCGTTGGCAAGGCCATCGGCATCTTCGCGCTGGTATTCTTCAGCGGCTTCGCAACGGGACTCCTCAGCTCCAACCTCCGGGACCTGTTCCTGCCGGAAAAGGGCGAACAGTTCCGAATTGAAGCCACGCTGCAGGATCTTTCCCAACAGCTGTCACTCAATCCCAGCCAAGCCGAAAAGATCCGGGTCGTCCTTGACGACGTGATCATGGAGGAGGCCGAGCTGCTCAGCGAACTCAAGTGGAATCAGCTGGAGGCGCGCCAGCGAATCATCCAGTACCTGACGCCGGATCAGGCCCGGCGCTTCAACGAGATGATGGAACTGCAGGCTCGGGCGCAATGATTGTTCGCAAGGCGGTGGGCCGGGCGGTGTTCGCCGAGGCCAAGATGGGCAAGACGACGCTGCTGGCGGGCGAAAAGGTCTTCGCTGGCCTCAACTGCTTTCTGCCGGGTCAGCGCCATGCGCTCCACACGCATGCCGGCCAAGACAAGCTCTACTTCATACTGCAGGGGACCGGCGAGGTCACCGTCGGAGACACAACCGACAAGGTCGAGCCCGGCGATCTCGTGATGGCCGGTTCGGACCAGCCCCACGGCATCAGCAATCCCGGTCCGAACAAGCTTGTCGTGCTCACGGTGATGGCCCCGCCGCCGGGACCAGCGCCGCCGAGAGACCGGTAGGCCGGGACTTCCGGCGATCTAGTCGGCGGCAGTCGCCCGGGGAGCCGAAGTCACGTCCCGCGGCTGGCGGCCCATTCCCTCGATCTCGGCGAACGCCACCTTGCGCTGCTCGTCCATGGCGAGGTTGGCAAGGATCACCGCCACGGAGTCCCGCAGCCCGACCTCGATGTCGGCCCGCGGACGGCCGCCGGTAGCAACATCTTTGAGGAAGCTGGAGAGCTCGGCGTACTCAGGGTCGACGGTCTCGCTGGGCCGGAGAATTCCCTTGTTGTAGGCCCACGTCTTCGCGAAGAACAGTTCCTTCTCGATGAAGCCGACCTCGTCCGGATTGACCGCCTCCGGGTCGATCGGAAAGCCGTCACCCTGCTCCGCGGTGTCCATACCGACCGTCGCGCCGGCGACCCAGTTCTCCTCGACTTCCTTCTGCTTCGCCTGATCCTCCATCTTGACCTTCATCACGTCGCGGTAGAACATGCCATCGCCGTACGGGATCAGTGTCAGCTCGATCGCGCCATCGGTGCCGAGAATCGTCTCGCGGCAGCCGTCGCCGGGCACGCGGCGCCCGGCAATGTGCCGGTTGGTCATGATCGAGCTGTACTGCAGCTTCTGTCCGCCTGGATACTCGAAGATCAGCTGGATGTTGTCGTAAATGTCGCGACCGTCCCTCCAGTAGTCCAGACCACCGACTCCGACCACTGTGGCCGGGTGCTGGTCGAGGAACCAGTCAGCGACGTCCACCTGGTGAGACATCAGCTCCGCACAAAGACCGCCCGAGTACTTGCGGTACAGGCGCCAGTTGAACTGATCCTCGAAGTCCGGCTTGGCCTTGCGCCGCCAGTTCGTGTTGCGGTGCCACTGGGCCTGGATGTGGGTGATGTCCCCGATCGCGCCCGCATCGATCATCTGCTTGGCACGCCGGTAGAGGAGGCTGTAGCGCCTCTGCAGTCCCACCTGGATCGTCAGATCGGGATGCGCCTCGTGCAGATCCGCGAGGGCATGCACCTCCGCGGGCGTGAACACAAGGGACTTCTCGCAAAAGACATGCTTGCCTGCCTCCAGAGCGGCCTTCATGACCGGAAAGTGAAGGAAAAGCGGCACGGTGATGAACACCGCCTCGATGTCGTCCTGCGCAAGGAGCTCGTTGTAGTCCGTGTACGCGCGCGGCTCGTCGTTGAAGACCTTCAGAGCGCGGTTCAGGTTCTTTTCATAGATGTCGCAGAGCGCCACACACTTGCCATGGTCCATATGGACGAGATGCCGCTCGAGCAGCCTCCGCCCGCGACTGCCCGGGCCGATCATGGCGTAGTTGACGACCCGGCTGTCTGCCTTCGCAGACCGAACGAACGGTCCGTGGCTCGCCGCAGTTGCGGCCACGCCGGCCGCCGCCGCCACCTTGGCGAAATCGCGCCTGTCCAGTTGAATACCGGTCATCTCACTCTCGGCCATCAGCACCTCCGGGACATTCGCCGTCCCCTGTCGAGTCTAGCCTGTGGCAGCCGAACTCCGCAATAGCAAGGCCGACGGCGGTGACCGGACAGGCGCAACCAGCCCCAGTGCGGGACCGGAAGACCCGGCGGGCGGCGGCGGGCCGTCATTCTCCGAGCAGTCCGGACGGCTCTTGGGCATCCTCGCAAGACCGGAGGTAGGCTTCCACCTGGCTGTCGAGGACCGCTCCCTGTCCAGTCGGCACTCCACGCCCGACCATGCCCCCGGCTACGGGATAGTGGCCGCGCTCCAAGGACCACCGGACTTCGCCGCGGGACTTCAGACTCAGGCGAACGGCGTCAGGGGCGCTGGCGGGGACCCGGCTGCAGGCGGAGCGGGCGTACCCGATGTTGCATGCGGTGGTCAGGAGATTCCCGTCCGGCTCGAATGCCTCTCCCGGCTTCGCCCGGCAGAGGCCACGGTAGGGTCGGCCCAGCGGAGGGCGATACCTGCCTGGCCACAGCTTCCAGGAAAGGGGGGCACTCGGCTCAAAGCACGCGCATGCCATACGCTCCCAGTGTAGTGCGCCCGATGTGACGGGGACCGCCCGCGCAGCGCCCGCTCCGGGCGTTGTATCCTGTTCGTTCGGCCATGGACCGGATTGCAGCGCTGCAAGGGATGCTGGAGGCGGACGCTTCCAACCACTTCGTGCGGTACGCGTTGGCCCAGGAGCACGTCAAGCGTGGTGACGATCTCAGGGCTCATCAGGAATTCTCCCGAATCCTTCGAGAGAACGCGGACTATCAGGCCGCTTACTATCACGACGGAAAGGCGCTGGAACGGCTGGGCCGCGGCGGGGAAGCGCAGGCGATCTACCGGCGGGGCATCGAGGCGGCGCTCAGAAACGGCGACCTACACGCTCGGGACGAACTGGAAGCCGCGCTCACCGAGTCCCCGGCGTAAGCCCTCCGGCGGTGTCTGCGAGCGGAGGTCGGCCACGGCGGACCTGCGCCGGGCATTCGATCTCCGGGTCCGGGCCTTCGCAGCCGCCGACGGCTCCTGTGTCCCGCCTGGCGGCCCTCCGACGAACGGCGGCGTGCGGTCTGCTCGCGGCATTGACACTGCCGGCTATGGACCTGGCCGCGCTGGCCGGTCTGGCCGGCGCCCCGGGCGACGAGTTCCGCGTCATTGAATTCATTCGCGAGAGGGTCGGCGGGGACCAGCTCACCGGGTCCAACGGATCACTTCTCGCAACCTTCGGCGAAGGGTCTCCAGAGACGCTGCTCATGGCGGGGGTGGACGAGCCGGGCTTCGTCGTCTCCGCGGTCGACCCACACGGATACCTGTGGCTGCACCCACTCGCCAGGACCCGGCTCGGTGCGGGGCTTGAGGGGTATTTCCGCGGGCAGCATGTGCGCGTGTCAGCACGTTCGGGCCGACTCCTTCCTGGGGTGGTCGCGGCCCCGTCAATGCACTTCGCGTCCGTTTCCAGGACACGTCGCGCAGTTGGCCCGGACGCTCTCGCGGTCGACATTGGAGCGTCCAGCCTAGGCGAGGCCGCCGGGGCCGGAGTCGGCGTGCTTGACCGCGTGACTCTCGAGAAGCGCGTAGCGTGGCTGTCCGACGACTGGCTCTCGGCTCCATGGATCTCGAGCCGAGTCGGGGCAGCCCTGCTTCTGACCTTGGCGCATCGCCTCCGTGAGGGCCCGTTGCGCGGGACCGTGACCCTTGCATTCCTCACTCAGCAGAATCCGCACAACGCAGGCCTGGCACGGGTTCTGCAGTCCGCAGAGGCGGACCGCATCCTCCTGATCGGGGCAGAGGGTGAAACTGAGTCCGCAGTAGCACCTGTCGCCGGCACGGCGCCCGGCGAGACATCCCACTATCTGGGCCTGGCCGAGAAGGCGGGGATTCGACTGAACCGCAAGTCCTCCCACTCCCTGCACTTCGGGCCGTTCGGGAGCGGCCAGCCCTGGAAACCCGGCCAGAATGTGACTGTGCTGCTTCCGGCGGTGCGCAACCGTGCGACTCCCTCGGAATCGGTCAGCGCGAGGGAACTCTCGCGTCTCACAGAGCTGCTCAGCCTGGTTGTCGGCCTCGACTGGGACGGGGCATCCGGCAATCCTCCGATCCATCGGGACCGGTTCGAGGAAGTCGGCGCGTCCGAACAAGAGGAACCGGCGGGCGGCTTCTTCGAGCGGGCGGTCAGGAATCTGGTGGGGCTGCCGGGAGTCAGCGGCCACGAGGACCGGGTGCGACACCACATCCGGCAACTCGTGCCAACGGATGTGCAGGCCGCTTCCCGAGTCGACGAGCAGGGGAACCTGATCGTCAGACTGGGACGCGGCGACAGGGTTTCGGCCGCGTTCATCGCGCACATGGATGAGATCGGATACGAGGTGCGGTCCGTATTTCCGGACGGGTCCGTTTCCGCCGAGTTGAAGGGTGGAGGAGCCCGAGAGCACTTCGCTTGGCAGCCCGCCGCCGTGCACGGCCGGTACGGGACACTCGACGCCGTCATGACGACCGCAGGCAGACTCGAGTTCGGGGGCCTTGCAAGGGCCGAGGTGGAGCAGGCGGGAATCCGGACAGGAGATTCGGTGACCGTGCCCAAGCGATACCGGAAACTGCTCGGCAGCAGGATCAGCGGGAGGTCTCTCGACGACAGGCTGGGATGCGCAGTGCTGCTTGAAGTGATCCGCAGAATCAAGCGGAGAGCCGGGAGAGCCGGCGGGGCCGTGGAATTCGTGTTCAGCGTGGAGGAGGAAACAGGCCTGGCCGGCGCCCGCCACTACGCGGAGTCCTCGCGCCCCGGCGTCGTCTATCCGGTCGACACGTTCGTGACCTCCGACACGCCGTTCGGCCCTGGCCATCTGGCGCTCGCCGTGCTCGGAAGGGGCGCGGTGCTCCGCGCGGTTGACGAGAGCGGCATGACGCCCAGGGGCGAGGTCGAGCGGGTTGCCGACTTGGCCAGGCGCAACGGCATTCCCCTGCAATTCGGCGTGACGGCGGGCGGGAATGACGGATCGGTCTTCATGTCGCTTGAGACCGCGAACATCCCGATTGGATTCCCACTCCGCTACGCTCACACACCGGTCGAAACTGCGGACATGCGCGATGTGCAGGCAGTGGCCGATCTGGTCGAAGTGCTGGCGCTCGCGGCAGTCCGGGGGCACTGAGCCGGAGCTCGCCTACTCGAAGGGCGAGGCGTCGATTCCGGGGATCAGCCGCAGGGCGTTCTTCCAGTAGATGTGCTTGAGCGTGTCGTCGGGCAGGCCAAGTCCGTAGAGCCGCCAGTGGGCGTGATAGCGCCGGTAGTACTCGATGTACTCGTCGCGCGTCTCCAGCACACGCCAGTAGTACGGAAACTCGTCCGCGGCGTACGAGTCCTTGCCGAACAGCACGCGGTCCCTGTATCGATTCAGGAACTCAGGTCCGCTGAACGGCACGCGACCAAGCTCGTACAGAACGGCGGCGATGTCCACGTGCACGTTGGAATGCCTATCGAGAAGCGCGCCGAGCCTGCCGAGATCGTGGCCTTGCCAGCCCATGTGGGCCAGGATGAAGTTCACGTTCGGATGCCTCTGCAGCAAGCGGTCCCGCTCGGCGATCAGATCGTCAAAGCTGGGCGGCGCCGAGCGCTTCCTCCGGGGCCGCAGCGCCAGCTCGAGCCATCGCTCGTTGCGAGCATCGTGCTCAGACCAGAACTCGGCCGGGTCGGCGACATGGATCAGCACGGGAACCCCCAGACGGGCGCACGCCTCAAACAAGGGATCCATGGAAGGATCGTCCACCGGGACTCGCCTGCCGGACCGGTCGCGCACGCTCATGCCGAAGTTCTTGAAAATCTTCAGCCCCTGCGCCCCTGCCTCGACATCCTCCTCGAGCTGGCGGGCAGCGCGCCCCGGCCAGCCGGGACTTCCGATTCCGTTGAAGTCGGGATTGGCGAAGACGGCGAACCGCCCGGGATGCCGAAGACGGAAGTTCCGCACGGTTGTCCTGAGCCGCTCCCCGTGCCCTCCGCTCAGGTTGACGAGAACGGCGAGGTTGAGCTCGTCCATCTCGGCGACGATCCGGCTCGTCGTCGCCAGGGCCGCGTGGCTCCTGTGATGGCTGTGAACGTCGATGACCGGGAACTTCGCCCGCGCGACCGGATGCTCTTCAGTCACCAGTGTCGATCGCGGGTTCCAGTCCTCGACGCTGAGCTCCTGTCCCGAGGCACAGTGCAGGAGCAGCCCAAACAGGACTGGGAGGCACCTCATGGCATCACCGTTCGAGACGGCACACAGCCTTCGACGCCGGCAAGCGGCGGCGGACCCGCGCCTCACACCGGGGGTGCCGGCAGAGCACGGCTTAACGAGCCGGGGGGAACCCGTCGGGTGGAAGTTCTCCGAAGGGATCGTCCTCGAAACCCACCGGAGGCGGAGGCGGCCAAGGCTGATCCTCCGGAACGATCTCCACATCGACCGCCCCTGAACGCACTTCCTCCATGGCAATCTTGGTCGGCTTGCGCGAGGTCGTGGTGATCGACGGGCGCGCACCGCTCTGGAGCTGCCTCGCCCTGCGAGCCGCGGCAAGGATGAAGCGGTACACGCCTTGGTCGTCGTCATTCGGGATAGTCCAGACCTGGTCCGCCGGCTTCTCGTATTCGCCGAAAACCTTCTGATCGTTGTCGCTCATCCGTTCTTCTCTCCTGTAGCGTCTTCGTGGACAGCGAAGCTCCTCAGAATGGGCTCAACTGTCGATTCCATGTTCTCCCGCTTGCTGCGCTCAGCCCTAACGATCTCCGACAGTCTCTCGACGGACCTGTCGATGTCATCATTGACGACCACGTAGTCGTAGAACCTGTAGCTGCGAACCTCTCTCGATGCCTCGCCTAGGCGGCGTTCGATCACTTCCCGATCGTCCGACGAACGATCCCTCAACCGCTGGGCGAGCACCTCGCTGGACGGCGGCAGGATAAAGACCAGCGAAGCGCCTGGGAGCTTCTGCCTTAATGATGCCGCACCTTGCACGTCAATGTCCAGGAGCAGATCGGTTCCTCGACTGCGCGCCTCCTCAACGGCGGACCAGGGCGTTCCGTATAAATGCCCGAACACCTCCGCCCATTCGAGAAACTCCCCACGGTCCCGCATTTCCCGGAAACAATCCTCGGTGACGAATTGGTAGGCCTCGCCATCGACTTCAGCCGCACGGGGCTGGCGTGTGGTCACTGAGATCGCAAACGACAGCCTGCGGTCCCGCGCAACGAGCCGACTGACAAGCGTGGACTTCCCGGTCCCGGACGGCGCCGAAATCACGAACACAGTCGACATTGAGCGATGGCCGGCTAGGTTCCGGGAGGTCGCACCGCCCGGCAACCCAGTGTATCTTCCGGCTGTCCAGACAGCTGGCCGGTAAGGCCAATACGGACTCCGCCACTCCTCTGACCAACCGGCCAGGACGGTCATTCCGAAACGGGAGGTCATCGTCATCCCGTGTCCCCGCCTTGTACGCGCTCTTCCGCAGATGAGGGCCGCGCCCTCCAGATGGCCTTGCTCGTTCCTACACCTGACCCGGTACGCCCCGGAGGCCGCTCGGTCCGTCCCCACCGGCACCGTTCGCAGCGATCGGGTGTAATCTTCAGGGCGGCATTGCCCGAACCCGTCCGGAAAAGCTAAGGCCGCGAGACCACACCTCACGCCGGGCTTCTGGTGCCCCTCCGGCAGTCTTGTCTCTGCCAGCACCCGAGCCACCGCAAGACCCGGAGTCGTTTCGCCATGAGATGCCGCGAGCGTGGAATTGGTTCGCAACGGGCTGATGGCGGTCGCTGTGGCGGTTTCGCTGGCCGCCTACATTCGAGTCAGCTTCGTCAGGCTGGAACGGGCGATCGGCCGCGAGGGCGAGCGGCGGCGTGAAGGTTCTCGGGCTCTTTCCCAGCGGCAGCGCGAGGATCATGCGACGCTGGAGGCGGCCATCGTCAAGCTTGCGGAGAAGTTGGCCGGAACGACCGAGAGAACGGCACACATCGAAGGAATCCTGGCACGCGTGTGGATGCCCCAACACGAGGCGACGGCTGCACAAGCCGTGCCCGACGAACCGCCCGACACGTGGCAGTTGCATTCACAGTCGGAAGGGATCGGGGAGCTGTCCCCCTGCATCGAGTCGCCGAGAGCGCCGGTGCGACCCTCACCGGGACGACGTTCGCCTACGCTGCGGGAAGCGGACCGTCCGGACTGGCGGAGGCATTCGCGCAGGGGCCAAGCTGCGAGGCTGGCAGCGTCGGAAGCAAGGGGCCCCGGACCCGCGACAGCGCTACTGTGCCCGACAACGATGGAATCCAATCGACATTGAGCGACGGCCCGCAATGTTCCAGGACGGCGTGCCGCCCGGCAACCCGGAGTACGCAGGGGAACCGGAAGCCAATCTTCGAACCTCCGCCCCGGTTCATGTGGGCACCGACTGCAATTCGACAAGCCGCCGGTAGAGAGGGCACGAGCGCATCAGGGATCCGTGCCGGCCGCGATCGACGATTCGGCCTTCGTCCATCACAAGGATCAGGTGCGCCCTGCGAATGGTTGAGAGCCGGTGTGCGCTGACGATCACCGTTCGGCCGTGGATCAGGTTCGACAGCGCCCGCTGCACCAGGATTTCCGCCTCGCTGTCCAGATGGGACGTGGCCTCGTCCAGAAGCAGGACAGGGGCGTCCTTGAGCAGGGCCCGGGCGATCGCAATGCGCTGCCTCTGACCGCCGCTCAGACGGAGTCCGCTCTCGCCAAGCTGCGTCGCGTACCCGTCAGGCAGAGCTTCGATGAACTCCGCCGCATAGGCGGAAGTCGCAGCGGCACGGACCCGCTCGGGATCGATTCCGGGCCTGCCGTACGCGATGTTGTTGAAGACGGTGTCGTCGAACAGGACCGTCTCCTGCGTCACGATCGCGATCTGCCGGCGCAACGACTCCACGGTCACGTCGCGGAGGTCCCACCCATCGATGCGGATCGCGCCCTGAGTAGGGTCGAAGAATCGCGGCAGCAGGCTCATGAGAGTGGTCTTCCCCGCCCCGCTGAGCCCAACCAGGGCCACGACCCGCCGGGCTCCGACGCGAAAGCTGATCCCGTCCAGAGCCGCACTCCCGGAGTCCCCGGGGTAGTGGAACCTCACGCCGTCGAATTCGATCAGATTCCGAAACGTCTGGAGTTCCTCCGCACCGGCTGCGTCCTGGATGTCGTGCGGATGGTCCATGTACTCGAACGCCCGCTGAATCGCGCCGAGCGCCTGCTGGAAGATGTTGTAGATGCCGATCAGCCGCTTGACCGGCTGCAGCAGCATGACCAGCGCCACGATGAAACTGACCACCTGACCCGCAGTCATCTCGCCGGCGAGAATCCGGCTTCTGACGTAGACCAAGAGGCACAGGATCATGGCTGCGCCGAGCGTCTCGATGATCGGCGACACCATCGCCTGCTGCTTCACCATCCTCAGACTCGCAGCGAACAGCAGGTCGGCCCGCCCGCGGAAGCGGCGGATCTCGAAGCGCTCCATCGCAAACGCCTTGACGATCCTGTTTCCCGAGATCGTCTCCTGCATGATCTTGACCAGCCGGGCAAGGTACGCCTGGGCGCGCGTCGAGGTCCGGCGCAGCCTCCGGCCGATCCTCGAGGCCGGCATCAGCACCAGCGGGAGGACGACGACACAGCCCGCTGCCAGCACGGCGTCATGCTGGAGCAGCACGAACAGCAGTGCGATGACCGTGAACACCTGGCGCATGAGGTCGGCCAAGAAGTGCGAGCAGGCGGACTGAATCCTCTCGATGTCACTCACGAGCGATGAGATCAGCTCCCCTGTGTGCTTGGTCTGGAAGAACGCCGGCGACTGGCGGAGGATGATGCCGTACATCTCGTTGCGGAGGTCACGGACCGCAGCGAAGCCCGCGTAGTTCACGAGATAGCTGGCACTGAAGTCGGACAGCCCCTTCACGACCGAGACACAGAGGAAGACGGCACAAAAGAGCCCGAAGGCTCCGGCTCCGGAAACCGGTATCAGGTCGTCGAGCGTGATGGTCGTCTCGATGAAAGGCAATTCCACGAGCTCGATCGGTGCCGGGCTCGGGGCGGGGCTCAGGAATCGGTCCAGAAGGGGCTCGAGCAGGAGCGCGAAGAGGCCATAGCTGGCCCCGACCACGGCCATCAGGGCCACTGCGAGCGCGATTCGGACCGAATACGGGCGAACGTAGCCGAAGAGCCTTCGCAGATCGCCCACGGGTTCATGATGCCATAGGGCACCACGATCCCAGCCGGGCGCAGCAGGCCGCCGAAAGCGCCTGCAAACGCAGGCAATTGAGAGCTCGGAAGCGAGGCAGCACGTTAAGTCCGGACCCTCATGTGGCTGGATACAGGCTGACTACAGGACTGCTGCCATGACCCTCCGCCTGCAGCGGGGCCGGGTGAATCGACCCGGCAGCTGATTCGCTGCTAGTCCCGCTTCGGCACGAGCCCACGGGCTGCCGCAACCTCGGACACCAGTGCCGAGCCATAGATCGTGATGTCGGTGCTGTAGGAGATCATGTCGAACCCGAGCGCCATCCAGTCCCTTGCCTGTTCCGGACTCCCGGGCTGGATTCCGGCCAGATGACCATGCTCCCTGCAGGCCGCCACGACGTCCCGCAGAGCGGCGAGAAAGTCGGGATGATGGAACTGGCCCACGATTCCCATGGACTGGGTGAGGTCCATGTGTCCGACCCACAAGCAGTCCACGCCTGGTTCGGAGGCGATCCGGTCGAGATTGCGGAGTGCTGTGGTGCTCTCGATCTGGCAGAGGAGCATGTTGCTGCGATTCGCCCTCGACATGTAGTCGACGGGGTCCGGACGGACAAAGTCATTGTGCGAGGTGCCGAGGCCGAGGCCCCGATTGCCCTCGGGCGCGTAGCGCATCGCGTCGTTGAGGAGCCGCGCCTGTTCCGGCGTGCGGACGTTGGGCGCCATGATTCCCTGTGCGCCGGCGTCCATGACCCTCGCCACGAAGTGGTACTCGGATGCGGGGACGCGGACGATGGGGCTCGCGCCTGTCGCCTTGAATCGGGCGATGATGCCCGCGACCTGCGGGAGGTCGAGCGGCCCGTGCTCCATGTCGATCAGCACGAAGTCCAGGTCGGCCAAGGCGCAGAGCTTTGCAATGCCGGGCGTGTCGAACTCCATCAGCATGTGTCCGAACGCCACGCGGCCTTCAGCGGCCGCCTGTCGGGCTCGGTTCGGCTTCATGTCGACCTCCACTTCGCGAGCTTGGCCCGCACGCTGTCCAGTTCCGCGGCCTCGGGATTCGCGAGACACGGCGGCACCTCTCCCTCCGCGACGAGCAGCAGGTTCCTGCACGCATCCCGGCTGTTTCCGGCCAAGCCCTCCTGCGTCCAGGCCATGCTGTGAGGCGAAACAATCACATGGTCCATGCCCAAGAGCGGATTGTCTTCGGAAGGGGGTTCCTTCTCGAACACGTCGATCCCCGCACCTGCGATCCGCCCCTCCCGCAAGACCTCGATCAGAGCCTCTTCGCGGACGATCGGGCCTCTGGCCGTGTTGACGAAGTAGGCGCTGGGCTTCATCAGGGCAAACTCCCTCCGGCCGACGAGTCCCCGCGTCTCGCTGTTCAGCAACGCGTTGACCGTGACGAAGTCGCCCTCGGCCATGACCGTCTCGAGATCGACGAGCTCGACGCCGATCGCGCTTGCTCGATCCTTCGGACAGTACGGATCGTAAGCCAGACATCGACCGAAACCCAGACCGCGCGCCATGGAGAACATTTCGGCGCCGATCCGTCCGCAGCCGACCGACGAGATCGTCTTGCCGATGACGTCGGTGCCGAGAATCGGCATGTCGGTGCGCCACTGCCCCGCCCTGGTGCGCCTGTCCAGATCCGGCACCCTCTTGGCAAGGGCGAGAACCAGCGCGATCTGGGCTTCGGCCACCGCTCGCGCGATTGCATCAGGAGTCAGCGCCACCAAGACGCCGGCGGCGTTGGCCGACGGTATGTCGATGGCGTCAAAGCCGACCCCCCAGCGGGCGATGCAGACGAGACGCTCGACGCCCTCGAAGCTTGCGTGGTCGAATCGCGTTCCCAGAATGATCACCCCGTCGTATCGGTCGACGACTTCCGCCCGCGCGGCCCTGCCGCGTCCCGGATCGTGGAGATCGTTCATGACCTCCCAGCGAACGTCCGAACCGTTCTCGAAGAGGGAGCGCGCGAAGCGCCCCATGTACGACTCGAACGCGTCGCCCCAGCCCGGGTCGATACCTACATGAAATTCCTTGCCCATCTCGAATCCGAACAATTGTACTCGCCCGGTTGCCTGTTGGGTGCAAATGCCATGGATTGTCCCCATTCTGCGCCGCCCACACCTGATAGAGTTGCGGCCATGACCGCCCTGCGCTGGCTCGGCGTGCTCCTGGCAGCTGGATCCCTCTCCGCGCAAGTCGACGGATTCGGCAAGGAGCAGCTTCTCAAGTACACGAGCGACAACCCGTTCGGCCGGTTCGAGGATGGCCGGCCGAAGGTGCCCCAAGACATGATCGACGTTCTGCGGAACGCGAGTTCGGAGATGCTCTGGGGCCCGCTGCGGAACCTCGGGTTCCACCACCAGTGGTCCGGCGGCTGGCAAATCGTCCACCCGGAGAAGAAACTGATCGGGCGGGCAGTGACGGCCTCTTTCCTGCCCGTGCGGCCGGACCTGCAACGGATTCTCGACAAGGACGCGGACATCCGCAACGTCGCGCGAAGCCAAAGCCAGAGAGTCATCGACACCCTCCGTCCTGGGGACGTCCTGGTAGTGGATCTATTCGGCAAGGTGGAGGGCGGTGCGTTTGCCGGCGACAACCTTGCCACGGCCATTCACGGCGCCACGGGCCAGGGATTCGTGGTGGACGGGGGAATCCGCGACCTCGACGGGATTTACGACCTGGGAATCCCGGTCTACGTTCGGGGCTTCCACGTTCTTCCAATCCAGGACGTGATCCTCACCGGGATCAACGTGCCGGTCCGGATCGGGTCCACGACGGTCATGCCGGGTGATCTGGTGGTCGGCGACCGGGAGGGCCTAACATTCGTGCCTCCGCAGGTCGTCGAACAGGTTGCGAACCAGGCGCGGATCACCGAGCTGCACGACATCTGGACGAAGGCGAAGCTGGCGACCGGAAAGTACCGGGCGAGCGAACTCTATCCGAGCCCGTCCGACGTGGCCCTCAAGAAGGAATACACGGAGTGGCTGGAGGCCCGGAAACGGGAGCTCGGCCTCGAGTAGCCGAGATCCAGGGGCATCAAGGGAAACGCACGGAAACAAGCCGGCTCGTGCTGCTCGGTGACGAGCGCGGGCCGCAGGTCATCCTTCTCTCGGTGGTCGGCATGGTCGCTATGCGGCAAATGGCGCTGTCTGGTCAGGCTCGCAGGTTCCCGACCATTGAAAACGGGCCTGCACGCTGTTGACCGGCGCACCTGGTCAACGACGTTCATTGCAGGTTTGAGTCCGTCCACCCGGGAATCATGCTCCGACAAGCCACTTGGCAGCAATTCGAGGCTTCCAGAGGGCAATCACATGTGAGGGCCGCCAAATGTGAAGACAGGGGGCGGCCGGACGGAGTGCGGACACCCTGCACCGACGGCTGGCAGCGGGACCGGCACCGGTCAATTGCCGGTCGAGGGCCTGCCGATGTCCCGGATACCCAGACCGACCACGCCTCATGGGAGATCGGAACTCCTCGGCGGCCGACGGGCGGCCCGGCATACCCGCGTTTGGCGCAGTCGCCGACATCTCTTCGCTTTCCCGCGGGCCGGAGTGGGCTGCGCGTTCCGCCGGCAACCTGCACTGGGTGCCATGCTCGTGGCCGATGCCCGCGCCCCGCTCCGACCTAGCCGGCAAGCTTCACGAAAAAGACTGAGGTGCCCTCCGCTGACTTGGATTTCCTCGTCTCGAACAAGTCGTGTCGAGACTTGATCAGCAACGACAGCTGCTTGTACCCGAAACTGCGCGGATCGAATGCGGGATCGAGCTGGCGAATATAGGAGCCAACAGCGGAAAGGAGAGCCCATCCGTCGTCCTGGCCCGCTGATTCGACGGCCTTCTTGGCGGTGTCGACCCAGCTGGCTTCCTCACTCGATTTCGGCTCAGCCCCGCTTGGCCTGGCCTCGTCAGCAAGGTTCTCCGTGTACACAAACACATCGCATGCATTGACGAACGACTTCGGTGTCTGCTTCTTGCCGACACCGACCACGAACAAGCCTTGCTCTCGGATTCTCGTCGCGAGGCGGGTGTAGTCGCTGTCGCTCGACGCGATGCAGAATCCGCTGACCATTCCGGAGTGCAGCAGGTCCATTGCGTCGATGATCAGCGCACTGTCCGTGGCGTTCTTGCCGGTGGTGTACCGAAACTGCTGCACGGGCTGCACGGCGTGGGTGTGCAGCATCCCCTTCCATCCGGACATTTGCGGCGAAGTCCAGTCCCCGTAAATGCGTCGTACGGTGATCGATCCATAGCGTGCCGTTTCGGCCAGCATGAGGCCAAGCAATGACGGTTGAGCATTGTCGCCGTCAATGAGCAGCGCAAGACTTGGCGCCTGCGCCGAGGATTCCTGGGAGGGGTTCACGGAGTTTCTCGCGGTCCGGCGTCGTGCTCTGCAGCGGTCCCGATGCAACCCATTGCCGGAATTCAGCCTCCACGCAATCCAGGCTGGAGGGCGCCATGGTTCAGGTGCTCGGCGTGGCGCGAAGGCAGCCAGACATCCAGATTGCCTACGTTAGCACCTGGGGAATGTCTACGCGGCACCTAGCGCTGGCCGGACATCTCACCAACATCTGGCAATCCAAGGGACCACGGTTGTGAGGCCAGAAACTGGGATCCCGGACAGCTCGTCAGCGGGCCTCCCACCCGCAGTCGCCCTGCTTGATACGGCCAGAGTCCATTCTGAGGGGCCATTCCAAGGGGTTCCCGGGCTGCGTTGCCGCGGTTCCGCGGTCAGCACGCACTCCTCCCCTTGCCATCCCGGCTCAGCCCGCTCTCACTGCCGAATGAGGTGCAATCCGTGATTGTCGGTGTGGAAAGATGCCCGCAGGGCCGTTCACACGCTGCGGAGCGGAACCGGCTCATTCGCCCGGATGTTCCTGCAAGGCGCGGGGAGCGATCCGTGCGGCCTCCGCCGTCCTCAGCGGGACATGCAGATGGCTGAAACGGGACTCGGGCATTCTGCGCTCAAAGCCAATCCCCGACAAGATGTCCAACCGCTTGAAGGGCCGCCTTCCACTTGCTCTCGAGGTCTCACAGGGCCGGGACCAGCGGCTTGCCCGCCGCCCGGCCATTCGGGACTGGGTCAGTATCTTAATGACATTCCGCAGGTTCGTTCAGAATCTCGATGGCATTCGTCTTGGACAGCGGACACCCCACCAAGGGGGCGAAGGCGAACACCGGGATCCCGTCCTTCCAGTTGTTCCGCCGGGTCGCCTCCACCGAAGGGTAGCGCTTCCACCATCGATCTTCGAACTCGTTCAGGCGGTATTCTGCGGCCTCCAGGCTCTCGGCTCGGTCGGAGCCCTTCCTGCCCGGCGCCATCTCCTTCCGCTCCCCGTACGGGCACAGGTGCAGCGCATGACGCAGCGCGCGCACAACCGCAGGCCTGCACCGCTGTTCAGGGAATTCAAGCGAAACGCCCGGACGGGCTTAGGCTAGACTCTTGAGTCATCGGCTCCGTCGGAGGGCACCGAGGGTCCAGCATGAATCACCCGGGCACCATCAGCGAATTCACACTCCGGGCTCTCGTCATCGGGCTCCTCACCGGAACCGTCCTCACCGCCGCAAACACGTATCTGGGACTGTATGCGGGGATGACGGTCTCAGGCAGCATCCCCGCCGCCATCGTCTCGATGGGCATCCTGCGGGGCGTTCTGCGACGTGGCACGATCCACGAGAACAACATCGTGCAAACCATCGCGTCCTCCGGCGAGGCGGTCGCTGCGGGCATCATCTTCACCGTTCCGGCCCTGATCATCACGGGAGCCTGGTCGGACTTTCCGTTCTGGCAGGTCTCCCTGATGGGGGTGCTCGGCGGCGCCCTCGGAATCCTGTTCATGATTCCGCTTAGGAGGGTGCTGATCGTCGAGGACAAGGACCTGATCTACCCGGAAGGCGTGGCCTGCGCCCGTGTGCTCGAGGCTGGGGAGAGCGGCGGCGGCCCGATGCGTCAGATCCTGGGCGCGCTCTGCGGCGGGATCGTGTTCAAGTCTCTCGTCGGTCTGGTTTCGGTGTTCCAGACGACGGCCGAGGTCGCCTGGCGATTCGCGGGCACCGTGTTCTACGCCGGAACCGATGTGTCTGTCGCGCTGCTGGGTGTGGGCGTGATTGTGGGGATGGAGATTGGTGTGGCGGTCCTAGCCGGCAGCGCCATTGCCTGGCTCGTGGCGATTCCGATCTACGTCGCCCAGAACCCGGTCCCAGGGCAGTCCGCAATGGATGCGGCCTGGGATGCATGGAGCGGGCAAATCCGGTACATGGGCGTCGGGGCGATGATCGTCGGCGGACTTGCCTCGATGTGGGCCGTCCGCCGCGGCATCGCCCGGGCCATGCGACAGCTGGCGAGCGGGGTTGGCCGCGCCAGAGGGGCGGTCTCCCGGACCGACCGGGACATGTCGAACGCCTGGATCGGGACGATCCTCTTCCTTGTCGCAATCGGCACGTTCGTGCTCTACCGGACCGTGTCCGGGTCGCTGTCGATCGCGATCACAGCCGGGATCGTCATGCTGGTCGCTTCGCTGTTCTTCGTGGCGGTCTCAAGCTACATCTGCGGCTTGGTCGGCTCATCCAACAATCCGATTTCCGGCATGACCATCTGCGCCCTGATGTTCTCCTCGGTGGTGCTGCTGATCCTCGGTCTCTCGGGCTCGGCCGGAATCCTCGGAGCCCTCGGAGTTGCGAGCATTGTCTGCTGTGCCGCGGCGACGGGAGGAGATACGTCGCAGGACCTCAAGACGGGCCACTTGGTCGGCGCCACGCCGGTAAAGCAGCAGGTCGCCCAATTCGTCGGGATCGTCGTGCCGGTCTTTACGATCGCTCCGGTGCTGACGCTGCTCAACGACGCATACGGAATCGGGACGAGCGATCCTGGGGCGCTGCGCGCCCCACAGGCCAGCCTCTTCGCTTCGATCGCAGAGGCGCTGTTCGGGGATTCGGACCTGCCTTGGGGGATGGTCTGGCTCGGCGCCGCCGTCGCCGTCGGCCTGCTGATCCTTGACGCGCGCCTGAAGCGTTCCGGAAGCCGATTTCGCGCGCACGTCATGCCCGTGGCGGTTGGAATCTACCTGCCAATCGCAATCATGGTCCCGATCTTTCTGGGAGGGCTGATCTCCCAACGCCTGAAGAATCGCTCGAAGAGCGCGACCCACAACGGAGTCCTGATCGCCTCGGGCCTGATCGCCGGCGAGGCGATAGCGGGCATCCTGATCGCGATTCCGAAGACCGTCGCGACCGAGATGACCATCCCGGTGCCTGTCGCCGACAGTGTTCCGCTCTCCCTGGCGGGTTTGGCGGCGGCCATGGTTCTGATCCACCGATTTGCGTCCCGGACCTCCGGACCGGACTGAACGGCCGGGCAGTCGAGACGCCAAGTCAGGCTGCAATGGCCGGACGAAGATCCTCTCGCCCGGCATACCGTGCCGTGGTTCAGCGACCAGATTCCGGGGCGCAAGCGACGAATACAGGCCGATTGGCCCGAGTTTTCCACAGGAGCTGTGGAGAACTTCCCACAGGACTGTGGAAAACTCCGCTAGAGCCCGTCGCTCAAGGAGTGTCCACGATGCGGATCTGCTCCATCCGACGGTCCGGGAGCGACCTCAGGCCCCGGCCTGCGATCCGTAGTTCTTGCGCTTGGCCCGCAAGGCGAGGTACTCCCGAGCCTCTTTCCTCAGCCGTCGACGCTCCTTGCCGTCAAACAGGGCCTTGCGCACAATCCGCCACGCTGCTCGCGGCCTGAAGTAGTACTCGTCGTAGAACCGCTCCACCCATTGCATGATCTCCTTCTGGTCAAGGTCGTCATAGCGGATGTTGGGCAGCTGGTGCCCGGCGGAATCCGTCATGGAATCGCCGGTCAGCCACCCGTTCGAGAGAGCCTGGTCGAAGAAGGTGGTACCGGGATAGGGGTGCGCGACGGAGACCTGGATCGTTTCCGTGTCGAGCCGCTTCGCGAACTCGAGGGAACGGCGGATCGTCTCACGGGTCTCCCCCGGCAGGCCCACGATAAAGTCCCCATGAATCGTGAGTCCGGCTTTGTGCGCGTCTCGCGTGAACCGCAGCGCACGCTCGACCGTGGCCCCCTTCTTGATGTTCTTCAGGATCTGAGGATCCCCGGACTCGTAGCCCACGATGAGAAGCCGACAGCCCGCGGCCCGCATCGCCTTCAGCGTTTCGTAGTCGACATTCACGCGCGACGTACACGACCAGGTGAAGTCCAGGGGCTTGAGTTTGGCGCAGAGCTCCAGGACGCGGGCCTTGCGGATATTGAATGTGTCGTCGTCGAAGAAGATCTCGGAGAGTCCGGGAAGACTGTCCAGCGCCCAGCGGACCTCGTTGGCGACGTCATCGGCTGAGCGGACCCTCCAGCTGTGGCCCGAAATCGTCTGGGGCCAAAGGCAGAACGAGCACAGCGCCGGGCATCCTCTGGTGGTATAGAACGACACGAACGGGTGCTTGAGGAACGGGACGTTGTATCTCCGGATGTCGAGGCACCGCTTGTATACCGGCGTGACCCAGGGGAGCGCGTCCAGGTCGTCAATCCTCGGAACATCCGGATTGTGGACCACGCTCCCGTCGGGCGCCCGGTAGCTCACGCCTCCGAGTTCCGACGCCGGCGTCCCGTTGGCGAATTCCACGACCTGGTAGTCGAACTCCTTGCGGACTACAAAGTCGATCGCCTGCGACTCCTCCAGGCTCTCCGTGGGCCGGGACCCCACGTGAGGCCCGACGAAACAGATCCCGATCTCGGGATTTGCCGCCTTCATCGCCTCGGCCAGCAGGCAGTCCTTCGAGAAGCCGGGAGTGGAGGTGAAGAGCACGACGAACTCGAAGTCGCTGACCATGTCGACAGTGGCGGCAGGGCTGACCTTGTGGGGCGGAGCGTCGACCACTTCGCTCCCCGGCAGCATCCCGGCCGGATAGCAAAGCCAGACCGGATACCAGTACGACTCGATCTCCCGAGTCGCCGGCCAGCGGGAACTGGCTCCTCCATCGAACTTCTCGTAGGACGGCGGGTTCAGGAACAGCGTTCGCTTGGGCATTCAGGCGGAGCCTCGCGAGTTCCGGTCCGCTCGCAGGCACCATCCAATGTAGCGCGAGCGCCGGCCTGCGGGGGCGCTCAAGCTGGCATTGAATCAGGACCGGCGTCTCCCGCCGTGACCGCATCTCGACTGAGGCCGGGCTTGGCGGTTGAGAGCCCGTTCAAAGTCAATGTGTGAGGATCGACATCCATGCACTTCCCCGGACCACGACGAACGGGCCTCCGCCTCACGCCTTCCGCGTCCCCGGGGAGAATCCGAACTCGGTTCAGTCGTCAACACCTCACGGTTGTCTAACACGATGACCCGATGCACCTCTGGGTTTCAACTGCGAACTAGCGCGGCGCCTCGGCTACGCCTTCGGGTGCGAGGCGTCGTAGACCTTCATCAGCTGCTGCATGGAGAGCTGAGTGTACCGCTGCGTGGTCGACAGGCTCGCATGACCCAGTAGTTCCTGGATCGCCCGCAAGTCGGCTCCCTCGGAGAGCAGGTGCGTCGCGAACGCGTGGCGCAGCGAATGGGGATGCAGCGACGGGTCACCCGCACACGCCTGGGCGTATTTCTTCACGATGCTCCCGACGCTGCGGGCAGTGAGGCGCCGGAAGGCCCCGCCCCATCGGTGGACGAAGAGGGCGCGCATGTCCTTAGGCGGACCAAGTCTCGCTCGAACGGCCATGTACCGGTCCAGCGCCTCCCCCGCCCTCGCACCGTAGGGCACCTGTCGCTCCTTCCGGCCCTTTCCGCGCACTCGGATCCAGCGTTCGCGAGTGTCGAGGTCGTCAACATCGAGCCCGACCAGCTCGCTCACGCGCAGTCCCGCCCCGTAGAGCAGTTCGAAGATGAGGCGGTCGCGCAGCACTTTGTCCTCAAACCGGTCGCGCTTCCCTTCGTAGCTGACCTGGTCGACCAGACGGTTGGCGTCCTCGGCATTCATCACGGGCGGCAGCTTCCTGGGGATCTTCGGCGTCGAGACGGTCCGGGCGGGATTGCTGGGCAGCCCCTCCTCCCGGACGAGGTAGTCGAAGAACGCCCTTAGGGCCGACAGGCGGCGCGCAAGGGTGGCCTGGGTCAGCCCGCGGCTGTGCTGATCCGCCATGAACTCCCTGATTCGGAGGCGCGTGATCTTGTCGACAACCGGCGGATGCCCATCCTGGCCGGCAAGGAAATCGGCGAACTGGGCCAGATCCTTGCCGTAGTTGAGGACCGTGCTCTCGGAGACGTCGCGCAACGAGAGCGAGGCCAGAAACCGCTGGGCGGCGGCCGCCAGGCTCCGGTCAGGCTGCGGCTCGGCCGGCATCCAGGAATCCTTTCAGCGCAGCGAGGCCAAGTTCGCACTGCTTCTTGCGCCGCTCTCGCTTGCGCCGCCTGTACTTCCGCCTGATCTCGACCGGCGCCGGAGGCAGGAGGTCGAACGTGATGTTGGCGGGCTGGTAGTTGGTCGCGCTGGCCCCGGAAATGTATGTGCAAAGGGACCCGTGGGCGGTCTCGCGGGGCCAGACCAGGGCAGGCTGCGACCGAGCCAGCCGAGCGGCGTTCCAGCCGGCGATCAGACCTGTGGCCATGGATTCCACATACCCCTCGACGCCGGAGATCTGGCCGGCGAACAGCACATTCGGATGCTGCTTCCACTGCAGTGTCGGACGCAACAGGGCCGGCGCGTTGATGTAGGTGTTGCGGTGAATCTGCCCGTATCGCAGGAACTCGGCATGCTCAAGGCCCGGAATCATGCGCAGCAGCCGCTTCTGCTCGCCGTACTTGAGGTGGTTCTGGAAGCCCACGATGTTGTAGGATCCGGCCCTCGCGTCCTCCTGGCGAAGCTGCACGACGGCGTATGAGGATTCACCTGTCCGGGGATTCCGCAGGCCGACAGGCTTCATCGGACCGAATCGGAGCGTGTTGGCGCCCCTCCTAGCAAGCTCCTCAATCGGCAGGCAGCCCTCGAAGTAGTTGGGGCTGTCGAACTCGTGGGACTGGTGCTGCCTGGCCGCGAGCAGGGCCGACACGAACCGGTCGTACTGCTCCCGGTCCATCGGACAGTTGACGTAGTCGTCGCTGCCGTCCAGTGAGTTGCCGTACCGCGATGCACGGTAGGCAACGGACATGTCGATGGTCTCGGCATCCACGATCGGGCTGATGGCGTCATGAAAGAAAAGCCGTTCCCTGCCCGTCACGCCTACAAGGAACTCCGCAAGCGCGTCGCTGGTCAGCGGGCCCGTCGCGACAATCCAGATCTCGTCGGAATCCAGCGGAATCCGTGTGACCTCGCCGCGCACGAGCTGGATGAGCGGCTCGCGCCCGACGGCTGCGGCGAGGCCCTGCGAGAACGCCCGACGGTCCACCGTCAGCGCCGTGCCGCCGGGTATCCGCGCCTCAGCGGCGACCCGCATCGAGACGGAGCCCATTCTCCGCAGCTCTTCCTTGAGGAGCCCCGGGGCGCTGCCGGGAGTCTCGGTCTTCAGCGAATTGCTGCACACCAGTTCGCCGATCTCGTCGGTCTCGTGTGCGGGTGTGCGCTTTGAGGGCCGCATCTCGTGCAGCAGTACCGGAAGGCCCCTGCGGGCGATCTGCACAGCGGCCTCGGGACCGGCCAGTCCCGCTCCAACGACATGGATCGGCCTCGAAGTCACGTCGGCACCGCCGACCTGCCCACACGGATCGGAAACGGAAGCCGCCCTCCGGGCATGCGGTCGCCGCGGCATTGCGAATCATCTGTTCGCGGCGTCGCCGTTGGCGGGCGTGGAAAGAGGCGGGTCGACACAGTCCTGCCGGGAATCGCGACCGGCGCAAGAGCCGGAGTGGGCCTTCAGGAAACCCGGAGTGGCTCCGGGATGCCTAGGAAGCCTTGCTCTTCTCCTCGACGGCCGCCTCCGCCTGGTCCTCGCCCTTGAGAGACGACTTGAACTGGCGAATGCCGTCGCCCAGCCCGCGTCCGAGCTCGGGAATCTTCTTGCCGCCAAAGATCACCAGGGCGATCAAAAGGACGACAAGCAGCTCTTGCATGCTGAACGGGCCGAAGATCAGGGCCGCGAGCGGTTCAAAGGTTTGCATGTCCGTGTTTCTCCATTCTAGTATCCGCCGGAAACGAGGTCAAGGACACCGCCATGGCCGGCTCACTGAATCCAGGGGCCGTCCCCCTTGTCGCGCTCCCGCATGTAGACCTCGAATTTTCGTCTCGCCTGACGGAGCCGCCATCGCCGCCATCGGGCCTCAAGATTGACCGAGGGCAGGCCGGGAAGGCTCCCGCGTCGCCGCACGAGGTAGTAGCCCAGGAACATTCCGGCGAGGTGAATCGCAAAGGCCGTGCCTGCGGGGTTCCCGCCCCGGGCGAGGTCCTGCACGGCGCCAAGCAGGTTGATCGCGGCGAAAGCCACGGCAACGACCCAGGCCGGCACGGGAAGGATGAATGAAATCAGGATGGGTGTCCGGGGATACGTCACCGCAAACGCCGTGACGACCGCCAGCACCGCACCGGACGCCCCGACTGTCGCCGTCCCGGCCGTTCCGGTCAATGTTCGAATCAACACGTCGACCAGAGCCGCACCAGTCCCGCAAATGAAGTAGAACCGGAGGAATCGGACGCGCCCCCAGTCCCTGGCCATCGTCCCGCCGAACATCCAGAGGGCAAACAGGTTGAGCCCGACGTGCCACAGTCCCTGCGGATCGTGGAGGAACATGTAGGTGACCGGCTGCCACAGTGCGCCGCTGAGGAAGTTCTGCGGCGTGAGGCTCAGCCACCGGAAGAGGAACACGAGCGGCCGCAGCTCCAGTGCAAAGCCCAGGGCGAAGACGAACCACGCGATGAAGTTCGCCCACAGGAGCTTCTTGAGAAAGACCGGCGTCGCCGGAAGCATGCCGAACCCGGAAGACCTGCCCAGCCGCGTGTATGCGTATCGCATCGATGAATCTTGAGTCTAACCGACAGACCTCGCCACTCAGAGCGGCCGGAGGCGCCCCGAGGGAGTCAGGCGCCCGATTCCGGGTGGTTCCCGTTTGCGACGGCCCAGGCGATGTCGGCCGTCGATGCGACCTCGCGCCCAAGCTCCAGAGCCGTCTCCGAGCTGGCGTTTCCGTCGAGCCCGCGCTTGTACACGCCCTGGCCAATCGCCGCCGAACGAAACATCGAGAAGGAGAGATAGAAGTTCCAATGGGTCAGCGCGTCCCGTCCGCTCAGCCTGCAGTACGACTCGAGCTGCTGCCGGCGCGGAGGTATTCCGGTCACAGACGGGTCGTTCCGGACAAGCGTCGGATTCCGCCTGCTCGGCAGGTAGTAGCTCATCAGGTTGTATGCAAGGTCTCCGAGAGGATGCCCCAGCGTGGAGAGCTCCCAGTCGAGCACGGCAGTGATGCGCGGCTCCGTCGGATGCAGGATCATGTTGCCCAGCCGGTAGTCCCCGTGCACAATGCGGGTCTCGTCGGATTCCGGAACGTTCCTCGGCAGCCACTCGACGAGTCTGTTCATCGACGGGATCGACTGCGTTTCGGACGCCTTGTACTGACGGGACCACCTGCTGATCTGGCGGGCGTAGTAGTTGCCGGGACGTCCGAAGTCACCCAGACCGATCTCGTCCGGGGACACGGCGTGAATGGCGACCAGGACCTCGGTCGAGTGAGCGTAGATCGCTGCCCGGTCTGCGCGCGTGACGCCCGGGAGCGTCGGATCGTGAAACACCCGCCCCGTAACGTGCTCCATCACGATGAACGGCGTCCCGATGATCTCCGGATCCTCGCAGAGCAGCAGCATTTCGCAAACTGGCACTCCGCTGCCGGCCAGTGCCTTCATGACCCGGTACTCCCGCTCCACGGCGTGCGCCGACGGCAGCAGCCGCCCGGGCGGCTTCTTCCGCAACACGTATCGCCGCCGGGCGTCCTCGACGACAAACGTCGGATTGGACTGCCCGCCCTCGAACTGCAGGATCGAGCACGGCCCCCGGAAACCCGGCAGATGAGTCTCCAAGTACGACCGCAGCGCCGACTCGTCGAAGCGGTGCGCCTCCCGGACAGGAGTCGTGATCGGGTCCGAATCCATTGCCATGAAGTGGAGCGATTGTAGCGAATGGGCCGATGCGCGGCTCCACACTCGCCGGCAGCGCCGCGGTGGCGTGATATGGTTTTGAGTTCTCAGGAGTGGAGGCCCATAGGCGATGAGTTTCAGTCTGGAAGGCAAGGTCGCATTCGTTACCGGAGGAGGTCGCGGCATCGGGAAGGAGATCGCGAGACGCTTCGCCGAGGCGGGCGGAAGCGTCGTGATCGCCAGCCGGAAGATGGACAACCTTCAGAGGACGGCGGACGAGTTCGCTTCCCTGCCCGGCAAGACGCTGCCCATCCAGTGCCATATCGGCAAGCCGGACTCGATCGAAGCGGCGATCGCCGAGACCGAGAATCGATTCGGCACGGTCGACGTCGTTGTCAACAACGGAGCGACGAACCTCGAGCAGGGGCCCTCGCTGAGCGTCACCGATGCGGCGGTGATGAAGATGGTCGAGATCAACGTCCTGTCGGCGGTGCGCATCCTGCGGCTGACCGTCCCCAAGATGATCGAGAAGGGCGGCGGCTCCATCATCAACATCGCGTCGATTGCCGGCCTGCGGCCCCAGCGGGAAGGACTGCTCTACAGCTTCACGAAATCCGGCCTGATCATGATGACCCGCACCTGGGCCGACGAGTGGGGCAAGCACGACGTCCGGGTCAACGCAATCGCGCCGGGCCTGGTCCGCACCGACTTCAGTTCCTTCTTCTGGAAGCGACTCGACAAGGACGCCCAGTACCCTCCGAGCCAGCCGATCAGGCGCCTTGGGGAGACCAGCGACGTTGGCGGAATGGCGCTGTACCTGGCCTCGGACGAGTCGAGCTGGGTCACCGGCCAGATCATGGTCATCGACGGCGGGGCGACCGCGCGCTAGACGTTTCGCCCGTTCGCAGTCCAGGCGGCCCTTCCGCGCTCAGAGCACGGGCGACTCGGCGATCAGGCGCCGGTAGACCGATCTGGCGTGGTCGTACGCGTCGCGCGCAGCCTGCCTCTCGGCCTCCCGGATCAGGGGCGCCTTTTGCGACCAGCACTGGTCGACCGCCGCCAGACACCATTCGGCGCTCCGGCGGGACGCGCGGATCGGCTTTCCCCCGACGGTCGCGAACACCGGATTCGTGTGAGACGACATCGGGATCCTCAGCGCGATCCAGGAGCTTCGGCGCAGGTCCGCGGAGAACTCCATTTCCTGGACCTGGCCGTCGGCGCGGAGCGGCTTCGACGCCGCAACCCGGCCGTTGACCACCAGTTCGACCGAAACATCGCGGGTTCCGGGAATCCGAGCCCGTTCCACGTCCCAGTAGGGCTTTTCGTCGGAGCGCAGCCCGGCGAACCGCGGATCAGGATGCCGGGGCAGCATGGCGGACGCCTTGACCCTGACGGCCACCTCACCGGCCTCCTCGAGTTCGAGACTCGGGTCGCCCGATCCCAGCGTCACGCCGTCCACTTCGAAGTCCATCAGGTGGCTCTTGCCGTCGCTGACGTAGGCGGCCCCCCGGCGAATGCCCTCGACCCAGCCGGCATAGGAAAGCTCGTCGAGCTTGACGTAGCTGCGGCCGAGGCCGACGCGCTCCTGATAGATGCACGGAAAGTCCGTCTCGCCCGAGATCCTTGTCCGGAAGCCGACATTGAGTGCGTGATACCAGATGTTCATCTCCCAGAAATAGGGAGTGTCGACCGCTGACACAAAGTCGATCACGCCCGGGTGTGTGACGTCCACGATGTACTCGTTGGCGCCGATGCCGTCAAACCCCGGCATCTCGTACGTTGGCAGTTCCTCAGCGCTCACCTGCAGGCCCCAGCCGGAATGCGAGAAGCCGGTGACCGCGCCCTGGGACTTCGCCCACTGGAGAACCGGAAGGTCCCACGACGGCCATTCCTCGATCCGGGAGGTGCCGGGATAGTCGTCCTCCGTGAGGCCCAGAAGCACCAGGTGGCCGGCGTGGCTGGAAGGAAAACCCGAGACCTCGACGTCGTAGTGCATGACGCGGCGCTCTCTCGAAAGTGGATGGTCGAGGCTGGAGAAGAACTGCTTCTGGAAGTACCACGAAGGCCCCCACGTGAGGACCGCGCCGATGTTCAGATTCTCGCCCAGAATTTGGCGGAGCATCGCCATCGGCCCCACGCCTTCGGTCGGATTCTTGTAGTGTGCGCACCCTGAGGCGTGCACGTGATGGTCGCCGGACCACCAACCGTAGCTAGACGGATCGATCCAGCGCTGGAGCTGTACGTCAATCTCTGCCGGTTCCGTCGGAGTGACCGGTAACTCCCGTGTCCTCGAGTGGAACTCCGGCCCGCCTCCGTACTCCACCGTGTAGTAGCCGTCCGGCAGGCGGATTTCCTCGCTGTCGAAGCGGTAGACGTGCTGCTGGAACGGAAAGTCGGGCTCGAGCCGCTTGGAGGGGTTCGGGTAGACCCGTCCCTGGCGATCCTTGAACAGGAATGATGCCACTCCGGCTTCGCCATTCTCGTCCCTCACGCGAAGCGGGATGGAGCGCGTCGGTGCGATGTCGAAGAGAACCAGGATGTCGTTGCGGAAGCCGATGTCCTGCGTACCCTGGCCCACATCCATCGCGATCTTGGCCGACCGCTGCCCCCTGTCCCTGCTGAATACCTGGAGGATTTCGTATTCGACGGGCAGACCGCTGAGACGCTCCGCCATGGGGGGATCACGGTAGATGGAGAGGTCGGCCCAGCGTTCGCGCACCTCGCTGTCTCCGAGCTCCATCGCCGGCTCGTGCTCGCCTCTCGACCGAAGGGAGGTCGGACCGCTGTTCGGACTGAGGACCCGCAGGGGGGCCGTCACGCCTGCCTGGTTCAGGACCTTGACCAGGAACAGTCGAGTGCCGTGCTCGACCAAAGCAGGCTGGGCGGCTCCCTGCCGCAGCTTGACACGGCTCTCCGGGTTGATCTCGACTTCCACCAGCACCAGACCGTCCAAGGCCGCCTGGATTTGCTGCACCGCCGCCCTTTCGTCCTCCAGTCCAATCGCTCCGCTGATCGCCTGCGACACCTTCGGCGACAGCGGCTGCCCTAGGTAGATGAGTGCCTGCTCGAGGCGTCGCGTCTGCTGCGCCAGCGGCTGCAGCGCGACTTCCGGCTGGGCTTGGATCCAGCCCGGCGCACCAAGTGCCAACATGAGAACGGTAATTGTCGGGAGTCTCATCGTGAATCAGCCTCCGTGGCCGCGGCTATAGCATAGGCCACAAGACCGCCCAACACCATGGCCGGACGAGGCGCATCGGGGCGGGAGGGCGCGCGACGACAGGCTCCGCCGCGCACGACGCGGTCCGCGACCCCGGCGCCTGCAGCCCGTCCGGGAGCAGCCGCCGCCACCCGCCAACATAGCCGCCGGCCGGGCGCCCCGGCCGGCGGTGATTCCCGGCGATCCCGGGATCAGAACGAGTATTTCAGCGAGAACTGGCCGATCCGCCCCGCCCTCGCGCCCGTGATGCGTCCCAGCCGGCGGTCCGTCGCGCTTCCCCTCCGCGGGGTTCCGAAATTCGGCTTGTTGGGCAGGTTGAAGAAGTCCACCCGGAAGTCCAGAGAGTGGCCCTCCGCGATGGTGATCCGCTTTCTCAGCGACACGTCCAGGTTGACCAGGCCCGGTCCCTGCAGGTTGTTGCGGCCCGAGTTGCCGAACGATCCTACGGGAGCGAGGGCGAAGGCCTCCTTGTCGAACCACTCGAAGATCCTCTCGCCCCGGGTCCGATTGGAAGGCAGGTGCGGATTCCCGACGATCTGGGACCTGTCGTGGCGCACTGCGGTAAGGGAGCGGTCGCGTCCGGCGTCGACGTGGAACGGCCCCCCTTCCTGCAGCGTGAAGATCGAGCCCAGTTCCCAGCCGCCCAGAATGCTCCTGGCCACGCCGCTCCTGGGCCCCGGTAGCTCGTATAGGAACGATGTGACCATTCGTTGCTGAATGTCGAAATCGCCGCGTCCGCGCTCGGCCGCACGGTTGTTCGGATTCTGGAGGCCGTTCTGCGTCGACGTCGCGAAGGCAGCCGAGGTCAGGACCTCGTCAATCGCCCGACCCCACGTGTACGCGACCTGGAAGGTGAGGCCGCGGCTGAACCGGCGCTGCACCTGAACCTGCAGGCTGTTGTAGACAGAGCTTGCGCCGCTGTTGAGCTGGCCGATGCTGCCGAAGCCTTGATGGATGCGGCGCGCATCCGTGTTCCGTGCGGTTGCGCCGGGGCCGTAGATCGCCATGTTCTGTTCACGGTTGTAGGTGAGGTTTCGCCCAACGTTGCCAACGTAGGCGATCTCCACCATCAGGTTGTCCGTCACCTGCTGCTGCAGGGTGAGGTTGTAGGTCTGCATCGACGGGTTCCGCAGGCCCGGCGCGAACCCTTTCGGAAGAGTGATCGGGAACACGAAGTTCGGGTTGCTGGGATCGAACGTGAACGGGAACGGGTTCAGCCTGCCGCGGAACGGGGCCGACAGCGAATACGGCTGATTGAGGTCGACTGACGCGCCGAACGGCTGCAAGGCCTGGACCCCGCCGGCCATTTCGGCAGTGATCGGATCATACGAAACTCCGTAGCTGGTGCGGAGCGAGGTCCGGCCGTCGCCGAAGAGATCCCAGGCGATCCCGAATCGGGGAGCGATGTTGACGAGGTTGTTCTGGTAGGGGAACTGGGAGTCAGACAGCCAGATCAGGCCGGCAGGGGCTCCGGGAATGAACGAGGACTGCGCGCCTGGCACGAGTGCCGTCTGCTGGTTCTGCCCCTCCTTCCAGCGGGGGAAGAACTCGTTGCGCACACCCAGGGTCATCGTGATGTTGCGGCGGATTTTGAAGCTGTCCTGGAAGAACATCCCGGTTTGGATGTACCGGTGATCGAACTCGATCGGCGAGGCCTGGCGAACCCTGCGCGCCCTTCCGGTAACGAAATCGGCCATCGGCAACCCCGTGCGATTGCCGGTGAACTGCCATTCGCTCCCGGTGGCCCTGTTGTCCCTGTAGAGGAACTGGTTGCGTTGGGTGTCAACGCCCCACTTCATGCTGTGATTCCCCTTCAGCAGGCTCATGTTCCAGGAAAGGGCATAGTTCTGGGACAGGCGCTGCCTGTGACGGCCCGGTCCCAGACGGAACCGATTCGTAATCTGGACGAGCGGCCGGCTTTTCACGACCCCGCCCGCGTGGTTGAAGTCAGTGGCGCCGAAATCGGCCAGGTCGTCGTCAAACGGGATGCTCTCCTGGTAGTTGAATCGCGTGTAGGTCAGGCGAACGGTGTTGACCAGTGTGGGCGTGACCAGGTGGGTGTCCTCCAGCGTGTAGGTCTGCATGCGATTGAAGCGCGGATTCGGGCCGTAGTTGATGAAGTCCGCGTTCCGCAGAGGATCGGCGCCTTGGTTGTGGTCGTAGAACAGGCGGAAGTTGATCTTGTTCCGGTCCGTCAGGTTGTGATCGATCCGCGTCAGGTACTGGTTGTCGTCGCTCGGCTGGCTCACCTGGGTCACGTAGCTGCCGTCGGGGCGGTCGGGCAGCGGAACCCAGCCTTCCAGCATGAAACTGGCTACGGGGTCGATTAGGCTTGCCGGAACCATGTTCTGGGGAAACGGGTCTCCGGTGTCGGCGTTCTTGATCGGGTCCGCTCCCGAGAAGTCCCCGACCCGCTCCGGCCTCGTTGCCGGGAACGCGGTCCTGAGGCGATCCTCCCGAATCCTCTGGCCCTGGTAGGTGAACTGGAAGAAGGACTTGTCCTTCGATATCGGACCGCCGAGGGTGCCGCCGAACTGGTTGAAGCGAAGCTTGGGCACTGTCCGGGAGAAGAAGTTCCTCGCATCCAGCGCGTCGTTCCTCAGGAAGTGCCAAAGGCTCCCGTGGAATGAGTTGGTGCCGGATCGGGTCACCGCGCTGATCACGCTGAAGCCGCGACCGTGCTCGGCAGTCACGCCCGTGGTGGACACCCGAAACTCCTGAACGGCATCGGGCGGAGGCAGGATCAGGCCCTGTCCCCGGTGGAAGTAGCTCATGGATCCGCCGTCCAGCAGGTAGTTCACAGAAAAGTGGCGGCCGCCGTTGATGTTCATGTTCTGCTGGCCGAACGACGGCCGGATGGTTGTGCTCACCCTTTGCACGCCGGGCACGAGCCTGACGAGGTCCAGCGGATTGCGGCCGTTGAGTGGAAGGTCCTTGATGCGACGGTCATCGACTGTCATTCCAATCTGTGTCGACCGGGTGTCCACCTGAGGTGCCTGGCTGGTGATCGTGACCGTTTCAGTGACCTGACCGAGTTCCAGCACGAAGTCGACGCGCAGGCTCTGCAGCGCCGACAGGCCGATGCCCGGCCGCTCAACCGTGCGGAATCCGTCCGCCTGGACCTCGGCGATGTAGGTCCCCACCTGCAGCTGCGTGGCAAGGTAGTCGCCCGTCGCTCCCGACTCGACGACTTTCTGCTCGCCGGTGTTCTCGTTCGTGAAGGCGATCTGAACGCCCGGCACGGCAGCTCCGGTCGGGTCGGTCACCGTTCCGGCGATCTCGCCGGTGGTTGACTGTCCAAACAATGGCGCAACGGTCATCGCAACCAGTACGAGTAGCTTCTTCATCCCTGATCCCTCCTTCGGGTCTGTATCCCCCGGGCGCCGGTAGAGCGCCGATAGATTAACGCGCCTATAGTGTATGCCCGCTCGAGTCCGGAACCAACCCTCCGGGGGACATTGGGGGACATTCGCCGCCGTCCGGCGGTGCAGGACTTGTGACTCGGACTGAGGAGAGACGACGACTCCGTTTCGGCGATGCGGGCAGTGGCCGATCTCCGCCCGCGTTCGGAACAGCGGAAGGGTCTCGAACGCAAGGGACCTACAGACGGCGCCTGCCCAGAAGCACATGCCAAGCGGACGGACTAGGGGCTGCCTGCGCGTGGCGTGGCGAGGTTCGGGGCGTTTCGCCCTCTCGACCGCCGCGAACAAGTCCCGCGGTTTGCGAAGACAACTCCGCCGTGCCAGAATGAACCTTGAGCAGAGGGCCGTTCAGGCCTGTGGCCAAGGCTGGTTCCACAGCGCTCCAGTGGCTCGGGAAGCAGCGGTGCCAGTAATCTAATCGAGAGCATCTCTCCCTGGGCCAGCCATGAGCAAGCATCTTTTTCTGATTGGGAAGAACTTGCGCCGCAACACTAGGCGCACCGTACTCACGATTCTGAGTTCCGCGATCTCCGTGTTCCTGATCGGTTCCCTGCTCTCGGTCTACGGAATGCTCTACGAGCGGGAGGTCGCCGAGGAGTCCGCGCTTCGCCTCATCACTAGGCACAAGGTGTCCCTTACGCAGACATTGCCGTACTACTATCTCGAACGCATCGCATCCGTTGACGGCGTAGGCCGTGTGATGCCGATGAACTGGTTCGGCGGCACGTACATTGACGAGCGCCCTGAGAACATGTTCGCGCGCTTCGCTGTCGATCCGGAACTGGTCTTCGACATCTTCAGCGAGTTCTCCGTTCCTCCCGAGCAACTGGAGGCATTCAAGCGCGACCGACAGGGGCTCGCCGTAGGCAGGTCGATCGCGGACAAGCTCGGCTTCTCTCTCGGCCAGCGCATCACCATCAAGGGCGACATCTACCCGTTCGACCCTGAATTCACCATCCGCGCCATTTTCGAGGGTCAGGACGACCAGCAGGTCTTTTTCCATTTCAAGTATCTGGAGGAGTCCCTGGATGAGGAATGGGGGACGCAGGTCGGCACCTTCACCGTCCGGCTGCAGTCCGAGGACTACGCCACGCAGGTCGCCCGGGAAATCGATGACATGTTCCGCAACGCGCCGGAGCCGACCCAGACCGAGACCGAGGCCGCGTTTCAGCTCTCGTTCATATCGCAGCTCGGAAACGTGAAGCTCTTCCTGCTGTCGATAGCCGGAGCGATCGTGTTCACCATGCTCCTGGTGTCGGCAAACACGGTGGCCATGTCGGTGCGCGAGCGAACTCGCGAGATCGGGGTGCTCAAGACGCTGGGCTTCCCGTCCCGCTCAGTGCTTGGCCTGGTGCTGGGCGAGGCGGTGGTGATCGCCGTTGCGGGAGCGGTGGTTGGCGTCGCCCTGACATTCGCCGTGAATGCCGCCATGGCCGGTGTCTCGGTCCAGTTCATGAGCGGATTCACTCTCCCCGACTGGGGAGTGGCCGTCTGCTTCGCGATGGCCCTCGTCATCGGGCTCGGGAGTTCGGCCGTGCCGGCCGCGGTGGCCGCCCGCACGAAGATCGTCGACGCGCTGCGACACACAGGCTGATCCCGGAGACTGATCGGATGGCCGTTCCACTTTCCTACAACTTCCGGAACCTGCTGGTCCGCAAGACGACGACCCTGATGACCTCCCTGGGGGTCGCTCTCACGGTTGCGGTCCTGTTGGGGATCGGGACCCTGGTGGAGGGCTTGCGGACCTCCCTGTCCTCGGGCGGGAATCCGCTGCACCTTATTGTCATGCGCCAGGGCTCGACAGCGGAACTGGTGAGCATCACCACTCGGGAACAGTACGACGTTCTCAAAGTCAACGACCAGGTTGCGCAGCTTGAAGGTCAGCCGATGATCTCCCACGAGGTTCTGTCTGTCGTCAACCTCCCGCTCCGCGACGATCCGGAGTCGGTCTCGAACATCAGTGTGCGCGGCCTCTCCGAAATCGGAATCAAGATGCGCGAAGGCGCGGAACTGGTGGAAGGGCGCTGGTTCAGGCCGGGAATGCGCGAGATGGTGGTGGGCGCGGGCACGCACGGAGTTCGCGCGGGCACTTCGGTCGGCGACCGCATCTACTTCGGACGCGACGACTGGGAGGTGGTCGGCGTTTTCTCGGCGGGACGCTCACCCTTCAACAGCGAGATTTGGGTCGACAGCGACCTGGCCGGAACGGACCTGGGCCGCGGCAGTTCACGAAGCAGCATCCTGATCCGCGCCTTCGACGCGGGGGCGGCAAGCGCATTGCAGAACGTTGTGGCGGAAGACCAGCGTCTGGGTCTCGAAGCCGAGCGCGAGGACGAGTACTACGCCAAGCAGATGCAGTCGGCCGAGCCGGTGCGGATGCTTGGAGTCTTCGTCGCGATCATCATGGCCGTGGGGAGTTGCTTTGCGGCCATGAACACCATGTTTGCCGCCGTCGCCAACCGCGCCCGGGAGATCGGCGTGCTGCGGCTCCTAGGGTTCTCGCGATTCAGCATCCTGAGCAGCTTCATGCTGGAATCCCTGATGCTGTCGCTGATGGGAGGGATCCTCGGCTGCCTGCTGGTGCTGCCGCTGAACGGCATCGAGGGCCGCATGGGGAACTGGGTCACGTTCGCCGAGACCACTTTCTCCTTCACGCTGACGCCGGCCTACGTCGGCATCGGGCTGGCATTCGCCGCTGCGATGGGCGTGGCCGGGGGATTCATTCCGGCCAGGATGGCGGCAAACAAGGAAGTCCTTCATTCGCTCGGAGACAGGTAGGGAGCCGCATGCCTGAGACCAACTCCCTCAAGAGCGGACTCGAAGATCTGAAGATCGACCGTACCAGGGGGCGCAAGCCTCGCGGCCGCAGGTTCTCGGCGGCCTGGATCGTTGCGGGCGTCGCCGTTCTGGTCGCCCTCGGAGCCTGGCGCGGAGCCGCGCTGTTTCTCGGCCCACCGGAAGTCGACCTGCACCTCGTCACCGTTCCCCGCGCGGGATCCGCCGGTCCGGCGATCGTGCTTCAGGCTGCCGGATATGTCGTGCCGCACTACCGGATCGAAGTCGCATCGAAGGTCGTCGGGCGCGTCAAGTGGATGGGCGTCGAGAAGGGCGACTTCGTCGAGCACGGCCAGCCCATCGTCAGGCTAGAGGACGAGGAGTACCAGGCGCGGCTCGCCGAGTCGATTGGCACGCTACGGTCCTGGAAGGCTCGCCTCGCCGAACTGGAAGCCGGCTCCCGGCCAGAAGAGATCGACCGGGCCGGAGCGGACCTGCGGGAGGCCAGGGCGCAACTCTCGCAAGCGAGGCTCGACCACGACCGGGCGATGGAGCTCAAGGAAGAGGGCGTGATTTCAGAATCGGAATACGACCAGGCCAAGAACAGCATGGATGCCCTCAGCGGCCGCGTCGAATCGCTCGGCAAGACCTTTGAGCTGCTCAAAGCCGGCCCGAGACAAGAGGAGATCGACGCTGCGCGGGCGGAGGTCCAGAGAGCCGAAGGCATGGTGGCCTATAACCGGACGCTGGTGGAGGCAACGGTCATCCGGGCGCCTGTGACGGGTACCGTCCTGGAGCGCAATGTGGAAGTCGGGGAGCTGGTCACCACGGGGTTTGTCGGGGAACGGGGCGCGAAAGGGTATGTGATCGCTCTGGCCGACCTGAACGACATCCAGGTCGAACTCGACATCAGCCAGAACGATTTCTCGAGGACGTTCATGGAGCAGAACGCGATCGTCTCGACCGACGCCTACAGGGACCGGGAGTACTCCGGCCAGGTGGTGGAGATTTCACCGGAGGCCGACCGCCAGAAGGCGACGGTGCAGGTCAAGGTGCAGATTCTGGAGCCCGACGAGCTGATTCGGCCGGAGATGAACGCGAACGTCTCGTTCCTGGCGGCCTCGCGAGAGGGGGGCGGCGCCGCAGCATCGAGTTCCGTCCCGCGTGTCCGTGTCCCCGCAAGTGCCCTCGTCGACGGGAACAGCGTGTTCGTTGTGGTCCGGGACAGAGCCATGCTGCGGTCCGTGACGGTCCTGCGCACGACGTCGGACGGCGTGGAGATCGATCAGGGGCTCTCGGGCGGCGAGCACATCATCCTTTCTCCCCCAGAGGACCTTGAGGATGGAGATAGCATCAGGGAGGCGAAATCATGACCGGCGCGGCAGTGTCCCTTCGGCAGATCTACAAGGAATACAGGCGGGCCGACTTTGCGATCGTCGCGCTCGACGGCATTACGCTCGAAATCCGAAAGGGCGACTTCTTCTGCCTCATGGGTCCGTCCGGCTCGGGCAAGTCCACGCTCCTGCACCTGGTCGCCGGAATCGACCTGCCGACGAACGGCGAGATCCGGGTTCTGGACGCGCACATCGACGAGATGGGCGAGCGCGAGCTGGCCCGGTGGCGCAGCGAGAACATCGGCTACGTGTTCCAGACGTTCAACCTGATCCCGGTCCTCACGGCCCTCGAGAACGTCGAGCTGCCGCTGCTGCTGACATCCATGGGGCGCAAGGATCGCATCAGACGCGCAAGGACCGCTTTGGAGATCGTCGGTCTGGGCGACCGGCTCGAGCACCTCCCGAGACAGCTCTCGGGAGGACAGGAGCAGCGCGTCGCGATCGCGCGGGCCCTGGTCACCGATCCGGCAATCGTGCTGGCCGACGAGCCCACAGGGGAGCTTGATGCCGCCTCCGCCGAAGAGGTGCTGTCCATTCTCAAGATCCTTAACAAGGATCACGGCAAGACGGTCATCATGGTCACCCACGATCCGCGGGCGCAGAAATACGCCCGCACGAGCAAGTATCTCGACAAGGGCAAGTTGACGAGCATGCCGAGCGAGCTCGTCTCCGCCTGACCAACGCGAACTCGGCCGAGGCCCGACCAGCGCCTCGGGCCGTTTGACGGCCGTCATCGTTCGAGCGCTCAAGCAGAGCCGGGCGGTGTGCCCCGGCTACTGGCGGACCCAGCCGAGCCGTGCAGATGGCCGTGAACTGCGGTCAGGCACGCATATCCCCAATTGGTGTCGGGACCGGCAGCGCTTCATCAGATCGCACAGCAAGAGAGTCAACGTTACCCCCTTTCTGAGAGACGGTTCGATGCTCACCCAATGCAGATGCTGCGAGCGGCCCGAGGTGGAAGATCGGGAGGCTGGCCGGGTGCTTCGAACTGTGCAGGCGGCGGGGCGAAGGGGTTGCAGCCGGCCGGTCCTGAGCCGGAGATGCAACGGCCCCCCGCTCAAGCCTGCTAGAAAAGTCTTTTCCGTCGTCCTGAAGGACATCCGGTTGCGCTTATTGGCAGACGCACCGGCTCCCGCGAAGGTCGGGGTCGCCACTTGGAAGTGGGGATTGTGAGGGTTTATCACTGATTTTCATTTCCAATTAGACCCTAATTCTCAGTTCCGGCAGTGTTGTCTG
>JAPPMB010000132.1 GCA_028819255.1 Bryobacterales bacterium
ACGATCGGAGTGACTGCGTCGCTCCCCAGACTGGTGGTCGCTGGGCCTGTCCGCGATGGAAGTGCGAGTGTGTCGGTAACGGCCACAGGATCATCTGTTACGACCGCCGAAGCGCTCCGACACGCGGGGCTGTCCGTCAGGGGCACCTCAGGCGATCTCGCGCAGCAGCGTACGGCACTGCGCCTCGGCCAGCGCCGAGTCCTAGGTCACCAGCACCGTGCACTCGACGCCGAATACCACGCGCCGCAGGCGGCGGGCGCGCACGCCCGGCAGCCCCGCCTCGGCCAGCGAGGAAAGCTGGTCGGAAGGAGCCGCGAGCAGGTCGGGGTGATGTCTGGGGACCAGCGAGCCGATGAAGCGGAAGGGGCCCTGCCGCACGCGCTCCAGGTTCTCGCGCGAGTTGTTGCCCTTGCCGAAAACCAGCGTGACGCGCTCGGCGCCGTCGGCGACCTCGCGGCAGCGGCAGGCCTCATCGGCGGCGAGGCTCGCGAGAATGCGCGGGTCCGGGCGGTTGCCGGGATAGGTGCAGTGCAGCAGGAGCAGGCGGAAGTCGGCGGTCACCAGCAGCGCCACGCCGACGATGCGCGGGGACTGGCGGCCCTCCTTGCTGTGGTCGCGCCGGGCCAGCCGGAAGCGCTGGCTGAAGGTGTCGATGCAGGTGAAGAAGTTGGTGGCGTCGAACAGCAGCTGGCGCAGGTCGAGGTCGAACTCGCGGACCATGGCGGCTGCGACGTCGCGCTCGATGGCGGGGCTGGCGTCCAGGGGTACGGTCCATGTGCTCCCAGAAGCGCTGGCTGGAAGGCTGGCGGGGCTGCACGGTGCCGTCGAACCGGCGGGCGAGGCCGGCCTGGGAGCAGGGGGCGAGGCAGCGGTTGAGGGCGGCGACCAGCAGATAGGTGCCGGCGGAAGGGCCGGTTCATTGAGACCAAGAATGGCAGATATGCCTGTGGACAACCGGCAAGATAGGCGCACGAGACCGATTCCGGACCGGCGGATCATGAGTTAGGTCATACAATGGCGAGACGCGGATGAGTGAGCAAGAGGCGAAAAAGAGACAAGCAAGCCTTGCACAATCAGTCACTTGCAGGATGGCCGACAGTTGGGTCCAAGCACTGGGGAAGTGCTTCGAATACCCGAACACGGTGAACTCGGGCTAGAGATCGGCGCTGAGATGGGCTACAGCCAGCTGAGCTTCATCAGGGCGAGCGGCATCTGGAAACTGATCGTCTGGTACCCACGCGGACTCGACTCTCTCAACCCGGAACCCGGCGTGGTCCATTGAGAAGAGTCATTTCGGGGAGGAGAGGCTCCGGTTCTAGACCCCGTCCATAGTGATTCACTGCTGCTCGTGTCCGGATCCTACACCGGCTCAATGATGATGCGGCTCTCTGATGACCGACCTGCCGCAATGCCCCTCAGGAAGGACGAACGCAGCAACCGCATCTTGGAGAACGGTGTCGAGGTGGCCGAGACGCACAGGTTGGACTCGAAGATTACGACACCCCTGATCGTCGGCGACTAAATCTAAGGCATCTGCAGCCACGGGCAGGTGGGCGGGCTGCGAGCCGACAACGGAGAAGGGATCTGGAAAGCCGAGAGGCTGACCACTCGAAACCCCTGATCGTCGGCCCACTTTGTGCATCACGAGGACCGCAACTTCCAACTCAACAAATACGACGACCTCATCATCGTGCCGTTCAGCCCGGAGGGTTACGTCGAACTCGACTGGACCCATTTGCTGGCCCAGACCTTGCGTACCGGTTACAGCACGTCGCGGGCCGGGATCCGGCCGCGAGCACGTCACAGGCGGAGCGATCGCTTGGTCGTGTGGGCCGATCCGGCGTTCGCCAACCGCCATGTCGTGCTACGAAACGCGGAGAAGATCATCCAGGTGTCGCTGGACGAACGCGACTATTAGGCGGAAGTTCCAGCTCATTCGTCGGGCACGCCGTGCTCAAGTTTCTCAATCGCATTGTGTTGGGAACTGTTAAATCAACGCAACGAGAACTGACACATTGAGATATTCTCGAACGTTGGTGACGCTGGATTGAGTCGGCACGTCGAATTTCTTAAATTGCGTAGCTGAATGGGACTCATTCGATCACCTGAACCATCCACTCCGGCGCGTTCATCCAGTGCCTCTTCTCCTCTTATCTTGGAGGGGTTCCGGAAAGCAAGAACCTCGACAGGATCTGGGATCTTCTCCCCGGCCGCGGGTGGCGTAAGCCACCGTCGCGCCGATTAACAGACCCCTACGTACCCCAGCTCAGGGAGGACTGTCATCTCTCCGGATTGCCGGACGTGAGGCCTAGCCTGATTAAAATGTGGTTACGAATCCCAGCGGCCTCATCACGCTGCAACGTGCGGCCGAAGCACGGGATGAGACAGGGATTCGGAGGGGTACTATGTACCGACTTACCCACACTTGCATCTGACCGAAGCACCTGCTATACTTTGAATGGTGGGACCATGTACTCTAATCTACATGAACCAACGAACTCTGGTGTACGGTCCCGCCATCAACCTCGGGACGGCGCTGTGGCTAGTGGAATAGACTAGACACGGCCGGACCTGCCTAGTGAGCTGAGCCGGCGACAGCAAGTGACTTTGGATACGCCAAACCAGTCCAGGAATTTATTGGGTTGGCCCATTTTCGTCAAAGGCCGTTACAACCGTCACGCCGGAATGTTGAACTATGTTCACTGCGATCAGGTCGGTGACAAGCACAAGCACCGGTGGTCGGAGCCTTACAGCGATAAGGAATTGTACGTGCCGACTGACGTGACGGTACTCGTATCGGATCCGGTGGCGGTTTGGGACCAATTACGGGCCGAGGACCTAATTTGACACAACCGGACCACGAGGCCACCACTACCAGACCTAGGGGGAATTGTGGTGATGCCCGACGGCTGCACATGCCGAGATCTTAAGCGGGCGCTCAGAGCCTTGTTCAAGCGTTCGAAATAAGGTGATTCTCAGCGCATCCGTACGCAGTTCCTCTATCCTAATGGTGACAACATCAATGTGTTGTGCAAGGTCGAGTGTAACGTGGTGCGGCTCAGCGATCTCGCCGAAACGACGGGCTGGCTCCGTATGCAGTCAGCGGGCCCACGCCGATCGCCTAGGCAAACGCGACTCATCGAAGACGCTTGGGTGACATACGGAGTCGAGTTTCTTCGCTGGATACTTCAGGCCCGATGCCGCACGGCTGATGCACTGGCGCAGGTCATCACCCGGGTGGCACAGGCGGCGCTAAGGATATCGGACCTGTCGTTTACTTTCCGAACCTAGGCGGTCCAGCAAGTCGCTGAGAATGTGGCCGATTTTCTGGTCGAGCGGGAACTCGGATTCGATCGCGCCAAGAAGCTAGCCGGGCGTTCGGGACGGAAACGCTGTCGGTCGCGACCGAGCCGACGGAGGTCGACAGCGTGGTCAACTAGGCCCGCAACACGTTCCTGAGCGGCCGCGGCCGGCACGCCCAGCATATCGACCTGTCGGAGGATCTGCCTCGGGTCCTGGCCGGCCCGCGCCGCATCGTCCAGGTCCTCAACAACCTCGTCTCCGACGCTGCGAGGCACTCTCCGGTCTCGTCCCCGATCTGGATCTCCACGGAGCGGGACGGCGTCCACATCGCGATCTCGGTGGCGGACGAGGGCCGCGGCGAAGCGGTCGCGCAAGAAGTGCGCCTCGTCCACGAAGCCGTCTGCCGGATCGATGAGCTTCTTCAAGTCCTCGGCTTGGTTCGTTACTCCTGCGTTCCGCTGTATCCTCGACTTTTGGCAGTCGACTTGCACCGCGCCGACCGAATTGAGGCGGAAGTTGACGCCGCTGGATTCGTAGACATCGTTGGTCCATGCCACCGCCAGGTCGATGCTCTGGTGCATTTGCTGCAGGCCGCCCTCGACGCGACGCGCGGAATCCCTAAACAGCACGAGCAGGTCGACCTCAGATCCGTCGTTTGCCTTGGATGCCATCCTCGCCCATGCATTCGGGTGTCCCCGAACTGCCGCCCGTGGCAACCGTCCGTCGAAGCCGCACTTGAACTCTCCTAAACTCTCCCGGATGGTGTGGACGGCCCCGTTCCGGAAAGCGATCGAAAAGTTGCCCTGCTGCGAGTGAATCGGTCCCACGAGGGCTTCGCCGCTGACGACGAGGGTCACGCCGCCATGCGGCTGGCCCTCCATGCGGCCCGAAAGAGAGTACCCGGTACGCGAGTCGCCTATGCGCTCGATCATGGCATTGAGGTTGACATCGGGAAACAGGTCGGGGCGTAGCCGCGCCGGACGCCCTTGCGCCACTGCCCTGCGTGCCCCCTCGAGCTGGGATACGTCCACGCCTGCCGGACGACTGCGCAACAACCCAACCGACGCCAGTGCGGACGACGGCCCTTCGGCGACAAGCGGAGGCGCCAGCGAGGCGGAGCGGGGAACGCCGCTGGACTTGTCGGGCCCCCTGCCCAGGCTGGTGCCAGAGCCATGAACTGACCGGACGTCTGGCTGGGTTCCGGCGCCGCGCGCGCTTCCTCTGCCAACCCCGATTGAATGGCGGCAAGCAGGACCGCGACCCGCATCCACGCTGCTGTCCAAGGCCCTCTAAAGGAGGCGCTGGATGACGATTCACCAACGTCGCATATCGACATCCTCGTCACGCGAGATCGAAACTAGCAGGTAAGAATAAGTAAAGAGTTAAGTTCAGCGTTGCTTATGTGAAATTACAATTAATCCGAAGTTCACCCGGGGGATTAAGTCAAAAGTCTTTGATTGCAAAGGCGTCTTGGCCGGATTCGGAGTGTTGTTCAGGGAACGCGCGCCACAGTTCCATGGCTCGCTTCTGCAGCGGAGTGGGATCCGTCAGCCGGATCAGCAGCGGTCCCTGGGGATCGCTCCGCATCCGGCACTGGTGGCGGCTGCGCGTCGCCAGCTCCTGCAGCAGGCTCGAGAAGCTGTGCAAAGGCAGACCGTCTTCGCTCCTGCGGCGGTTCTTCTTGCGCTGCAGATCCTGCGGCGGCTCCGCCGCAGCCACCGGGTCACGCTCCGCCTGCCAGCCCTCCAGATCCTCGTGCTGGAACAGCAGCGGGGCCAGCGCGCTCCGCAAGTGCCACTCCACATAGTAGGCCAGCATGCACACGAACAGGTGCGCCCGCACCCGCCGCTCCGCCCGGTGGCGGATCGGTCGGACCTTCAGGTCCACCGACTTCAGACAGCGGAATGCCTGCTCCACCCGCGTGAGCTGCTTGTAGCCGCGCACCGCGTCCTCGGCGGACATCCCAGTCTCGCTGGTGCGCACGATGTAGAGCCCGTCCAGCGCCGCCTCCCGCTCGATGCCGGCTGCCTTGCGGGCGTACTTGAGCAGGCTGTCCTCGATCCCAGTCCTTTAGCTTGGCCATCTTGAACCGGTTCCGAACGCGTCCGACCTTCACGCCGATCTCGGTCGCCTTGAGCAGCTTGCGTGTCCGCCGTCCGATCTCGCGCTGAATGCGCTGGCACTCCTGCTCGGTGCTGCGCAGCAGGTCTTCGAGACGGTGCTTCCGACGGGCGGCCAGCAGCGGATGGTGGCACGCCACCAGCAGTTCGTCGTGGAACTGGGAGGAGCGGATGGTGGCCAGGTTGGCAGCATCGAAGAGGCTGGGCCAAAGAGCCCCCTCGACCGAAGGAACCAGGGAGGGGCGGTTTGGCTGGATGTTCCGTCGATTGTGATTGCCGGTCGCGTTTCTCGTAGCGGCGAATCGGGGAGACGCTCACCAAGTGGCCGAACCTGACCATGAAAGGACTCAAGCACGAAGCGGGACGGATCCAGCGCGTCGATCTGCAGTTACCGGCCTTGGGCGAGAAGTGGCCGTCGCAGGTCGCGACCGTGACGTCGAATCAGTCGCTAACACCGGCTGCGTTGGCCACCGAATTGCAGCTCGTCGAACTGCTCCGAACGGAGCGCGGATCATACAGCCCACATCTCCCTAACCAATGCGGAATCAGTGCGTCACGATTCCAGATCCTCGCCTGCAAGTAAAGTACCGCCGGATTCGTAATGGCTATGATTTCCGCGCTGGTCCGCCTCGGTCGCACCGCGACGGATAGCTTTCGGAAACGATGCCCGGACCGACGAATCGGGTGCCGAAGCCGCGGATCCTCTGAAGCGTGTCGGGTCGCGTCCACTGCGCCGTCCGAGCTTTCCATGTCTTGGCCGCGAATGAAGACTGGACGGCCGGGAAGCCCGAGGCATGGGTGCCGCCACGGGATCGGGCCCGGGCTCGCGCCGAACGCGTGGGAGTGCGAACCCCTCTGTTCAGGCTTCGATCCTAGGGATTGTAGCCAGAACCGACGAGCAGCGGAACTCCCTGTGCCCGAACGAGCTTGAGGAATGCCGTCTTGGCCTCCACATCTCCTGTCGCGGGATTGTGGAAGTTGTAATACCAGAACATCTCGCCGAATAGCGCGCCGGCTTCGATCGCGTTCCTCCCGTCGAAAAGCAATTCCGGAATCCGTCCGGATGTCGCGAAACTGGCGGGGTTGCCGCTGAACTCGACCGCGCCCGTTTCGACGTTAATCCCAAAGATGTAGGTCGGGCCGTGCTTCCAGCGGGGATCTCTGGACAGGACGGGCCCTGCGAAATATCCCGAGGACTCGACTTCCATCGCCGCGCAGCGCACGAATTCCTGCAACCTCTGGTCGCTGGCGTGTGCCGCTAGGTCCGCCGCGTTGACATCGGCCGGGTCACAGGCTCCCGGAAAGTCCCGCGCGTAGATCCCCGCCCCGATCGCCGCCCGGTCCCCGTTCCAGTCGATCTCGATCATGTACGAGCTCTTGGGCTGCCGCCGCCCCGTCGCTGGATGCTCGGACAGGTAGTAGATCCAGCCCTGGTCCACGAGGGACAGCATGCGGTGAAGCTCGTAGAAATAGTCGTTCCCGAACCCGAGTATCGGCTCTCCCCATACCGATCCCTCCCGTGACGGGTCCCGCGCGTACACGTGCGCCAGGGAGTTCATTCCGGACGGCTGGACTCCGTCCACGAACAGGTAGATCGACCCCGCCTTCCAGCGCGCGTCCTCGTTGAACGCCCGTCGCGCCTCCCCCTCCCCGTGCTCCAGCGCGTACTCCGCCGCACATTGCACGAACGCCTGGAGGTCCGCCCGCGTGCGCACCGCCGCCGCTTCCACGAAGTTGTCCGCGCAAACGGGCCCCGACCCGGCCGGCTCCGGCCCGACGTAGTAACCAGAGCCCACCAGCAGCGGCACGCCCTGCGCCACCACACTCTTCAGAAAGCCGACCTTCGCCTTGAGCGCCCCAGTCAGCGGGTTGTGCGATCGGTAGTACACATAGCTCTCGCCGAACGTCCCGCCGACAGTGACCATGTCGCGCCCTCCGAACTGCTCGCCACCGCGCCCCCACTCGTGCAACGCCTTCCCGTTAATCCGCACTTGATTGCCCGACATCACCTGGTTGGCCGTCATGTCCAGCACGTACACGTAGTGCTCCCCGTCCGACCAGCGCGCATTGCCCTCCAGCTCCTCCTTCGCGAAATAGCCGTCCGATTCCACCGCCAGAGCCGCGCAGCGTACGAACTCCCGCAGCGTTTCAGCGCTCGGATTGGCGCCAAGGGCCGCCGCATTCACCTCGTCCGCGTAGCAGGTGCCCGGCCAGTCGCCCGAGTAGATGCCGGCGCCAATGAATGCTGGTTCGCCTTCCCAGTCGACCTCGATCACGTACGAAGCCTTCGGCACCCTTCTGCCGGTCGCCGGATTGGGGAACGAGTAGTAGACCCAGCCGGCATCGACCGCCTGCAGCAGGCGGTCGATCTCAAGGTAGAGGTCGGTTCCGAAGTCGTCGATCGTCTCGCCCCAGAGCCGGCCCTGGCGTGAGGGGTCCGGCGGGTGAACGAATGCCGTGGAGTTCCTGCCGGACCTAGCAATGCTGCGAGCGAACACGTAGATGGAACCGTGCTTCCAGCGCTCGTCCTCGTTGAAGGCGCGACGGGCCTCGGCGGTGCCGTGCTCGGCCAGGTACACCTCCGCGCACTCCACGAACGCCCGAATGTCGCTCTGCGTGCGAACCGCGCTCGCCGAGATGCTGCGATCAGCGCAGCCGCTCGTGACCGCCGGGCCGCCGGCGGGCGAACTCCGGTAGAAGCCCGACCCGACGATTACATTCAAGTGGAACGGGGTTCCATCGGCTGTCCGGACTGCATCGACAAGCGCGCGGGCATAGCCCACCTTGGGAATGTCGGCGCTGTCGGTGCCGTCGCTGGGATCGTCGAAGAAATACTCCACGAAGCCGCCTTCCGGGCTACTGTTCGCTGCCGCAATGACCTGGGGCAGAACGAGCTTGCCGGTCACAGCGTCTCGGACAGTCGCAACCAAAGGCTGAAGCTCGAATCTGTCTGCAAACGCTCCGTGAAGCAGGATGATGTTGCTGTTGCGATCCAGGATATAGAGGTACACGGGACCGTGTCGCCAAGGCCCGTTCGGATCTCGCAAGGCGATCCGGGCCTTCGAATAAGCGTTTGGATCACCGGTTGCGACCGTGTCGACAATGAACTTCAAGGCCTCCGCAACGAACGCCTTCAAGGTTTCGCGATCCACTACGTCCTTGGCAGTAACGGCCGGATCGCCGTAGTCGATCTCTTCCTGGGTCACATGAGATTCATTGAGATCGAATCCGGCGAGCAGCAGCAGCGGGACCCCTAGATTGGCCGACATATATACGGCGGCATATCCGGAGGCCCCCGGAATGCCCGGTCGCAGGCCTGGCACGGGCGTGGTCGCATCGAATGGACCGTCAGGTTGCTGCAGCAACGTCCCGAAAATGGAGGCACCGGCTTGGGCGACGACACTGGGATCGGGCGAACTCAAGCGGGCGAGATCGCTTGAGGATACTCCTAGCGCGGAAAGGATTTCGCCGTAAATAAAGGGGTTGACCTGCCTGCCCGACAAGGACATGTCCTTCGCGTGAACAAACACCCTGCCGTCGGGCGTCAGCGTCACAATGTAGGTGGAGCCGGAACGAGAAGGCGATCCCTCCTGCCTGACGAGACATCCCGAGTGTGCGATTCCTTCCAGAGTCTCGAACTCCTGTGTCAGTGCGCCATACCGGTCTCTCGCAGCCAGCGCGAAGTCCTTCAGGCTTGCACTGCCTTGCTCCACCTGTTGCGCCGTGACACTCAAGGCCTCAGCAGGGGCCACGCCGGGAGGGAGTGGGCAGGTGTCCTGAGCCATGAGGTGGTTCGCATCGGCAAGGGCACCAGCCAGCCCGAGTAGACCGACGACGAGAATCTTCGATATCAGCGTTTGCAATTCCTGAGTCTTCATTCTGAGGGGCCTACCAGTCGTCTCGAAACAAGGGCGAGTAACTGTGAGGTGTGTTCGCTTCGCTGGGGGCAGCGGGGGAGGAGCGCATCGAGGCGGTCTGCAGTCGCGCCGGGCTGGAAGACACGTTCAGCGGCTACAGCCTCAACCACGCAGTCCACCCGAGCGCTGCGGCCAACGTGGACCAGCGATAGGTGGGCAGACCGGCACCGCCGGTATCTGCAGTTGCGGGGGCAGTTCGGCGGGTCCAAGAGAGATGCCGCCATCCGATGGGTGCGGCACGAGATCTCCATCGACGTATCAATCGGCGCTGCGCGCGCACCGGAGAGCCACCCACCGAATGTCCCTGCATCCTCGAAGAACGTGCCGCCCCAGTCCGGCTGAGGAGCTCGCTCCTCGCCGGGAGAGCGCGGGACAGGCCAAGGTCGAACCGGCTTTAGGATTGCGCCGACGCCCTGCCATTTCTCTATCGCAACGATGTCCGGGGCGGCACGAGCCAGAACCTTCCTTTCCAGGCAAGCGCTCGTTCGATCCAATGGAGCTGCTGTCATGCCGGCTGCGATCTCGACCTCCTCGCCCAGTTCGAGGCCGCAAGCAGCGAGGCGTGGTGTCCCGTCGTCAAGACTTTCGGGACGTTGCCGGGCCCGTCTCCGAGGCTCCGGTCGAGCAGGGACTTCAGTTCCTGCGCAGCAGCCCGGAATCCGTCTTCACCACTCTGGCTCACGCGGCAGATGCTTCCTCTGCCAGCAGATGCTCGCCATGCCGCCGCAGGGAACCGCGCAACCGACCGTCGAGCATCTCGCCCGGCCCGAGGCGCGAGCGCCGCTACAGTCACTGGACACAGCCACCAAGGAGGGTCGTCGGGACCGTGCTTTGCTCTTGGCCCCGGCAACACGTGAGCACAGGCGTAGGAGACCCTCGAGGTGTGCTCCGGCGATCTGTCGGTGGAGCCTCGCCGACAAGTGCGGCTGTCTTGGAAGGGGCGCACGGAGCGCGTGTACCCGGGCCGAGGGCGGAGTCGTCTACATGAGGCCTGTCTCTCTTCTGGTCTGGCACCGCCCGCAAACCCGACCACACCGCGTGAAGCTGCCGGGATGCCCGGCACGCCGCAGCCGCCTGCTGCGACCAAATCCGTCGTTGCATCAATCGCTTTCCGTATCAACCTTGGAAACGCCCAGCCTGCGCCAGACCCCGATCCTGACATCAACTTAGCGAGCCCTGCATTTGCCGAGTGTGTGGATATTGACAATCCCAATGTGGGGTTCATATGATTGGTGTTGGGGCGGTCATGCTGCCGCCACACAACGCGGGAATGCAGCGCGTGGGTCCGCGAGGCGCACCGCGTCCGCGACGGAAGATCCTTGACCAGACTTGACGACGTGCGCCGGGAGAACCGGGCGCTGCGCAAGCGCATCTCCGCCCTCAACGCGGCCATCCTGCGGATCAACGCCAGCCTCGACCTCGACACCGTGC
>JAPPMB010000078.1:0-63638 GCA_028819255.1 Bryobacterales bacterium
GTGGACTTCCGATCACGCCATATCTTGTGGTCGGGCACTCAGGTCAGTAATTCCCAAAAAAAAGCCCGCAGTGACCGCCCACCTCGCGGAACTGCTCCGCCACGATACGGCGGGCGACCCATGCTCCGGTCTGCGCTGGGTCCGGCGCACCACCCGCAACCTGGCCGACTACCTGACGGAAGAACTCAACCTGCCGGTCTCCCCACGCACCGTCGCGAGATTGCTGCGCAAGATGGGCTACAGCCTGCGGGTCAATCGCAAGTGTCTACCCTCCACTTCTCCTGCCGAACGCAACTCCCAGTTCGAGTTCATTGCCCAATTGCGTCAAGACTGTGCTCACCACAACACCCCCGTTCTCAGTATTGACTCGAAGAAAAAAGAGCTGATCGGCAACTTCCGCAATGCCGGGACCGCTTGGGAAGCCGAGCCCGTGGCTGTCAACGACCACGACTTCCGCTCCCATGCCGCGGGCCTCGCCGTCCCCCACGGCATCTATGACACGCTCGCCAACCGCGGCTTCGTGTGCGTCGGCGTCTCCAGCGACACGCCCTTCTTCGCCGTCGACAATCTCGATGCCTGGTGGCGCAACGAAGGCCACGACCGCTATCCCGAGGCCTCCTCGCTGGTCATCCTCGCCGATTGCGGCGGCAGCAACGGCTACCGCACGCGCGCTTGGAAATACTGCCTGCAGCACAACTTCTGCAACGTCCACCGCATCGCGGTCACCGTCGCCCACTATCCCGCAGGCTGCTCCAAATGGAACCCGATCGAACATCGCCTCTTCAGCGAGATCAGCCGCAACTGGTGGGGGCGCCCGCTGGAGTCTCTCAAACTCATCCTCAACTACATCGCCACCACCTCCACCCGCACCGGCCTGCGAGTCACCTCTCAGCTCAACGCCCGGCAATATGAAACCGGCATCCGCATCACCGACGAGCAGATGGCCGCGCTCAACATCACTGCCAACCAGCACATCCCCAAGTGGAACTACACGGTCTCCCCCGTCTCAAACTGACAGGTTATTTCTGCGCTCCCCCTTAAGGGCAGCGACGACGTGTTCGCCCGCACGGTAGCCGAACCGCCGGCGCGCTCCACGTGCAATAGGCCCCTGGCCGTCGAGTGCCCGCGGTCGGCCAGCGGGTAATCGCCCTCCCGCACCGGGAACTGCCGGAACGATTCCCCCGTGCCGACCCCCTTCGTCGCAGTCCGCCGGAAGAAGTCGCAGTCCGGGGAAGGGAGCCATACGCTGTAGTGCAGCCGCCACAGAGACCCCGTCTTGCCCAGCTCCCTCACCGTCGTCGCATCCAGCGCCCGGACTTGGAAGCCCCCGTCCGCTGCCACATCCCCACCCGCCTCGCGCCACAGTTCCCGACGCAGCGCATGCAGCCAGTCCCTGGCTTTCCGCAACCGCAACCAGACCGCCGCGGCGGTCAACTCGGCCATCTGTGCCTGGCGCGCACGGACCGCCGTCTCCCGCAGCGAGTACCCGCACCCGAGGTGCAGCAGCAGCACGCGCAGCAGGTTCTCAACAGACTAGTCCTTGCGCAGCCCCTTCAACGCCCCCGTTTCCGCTGCCAGCTCGCGTCAGTTCGTAGGCAGGAAGATAATCAGCAAGTCCCACTCTTCCGACAGCCCCTTACGCAGTTCTGCACTCTCCATGCCCTATTCAAACATGATCGCCCGGAAACAACTAAACGCTTATGGAGGCGGGCCCCTCCTCTTGGGCAATCCGCTCAACGTCCAGACCGGCCAGGAGGAGGGCCACCAGGGCGGCGTGCGTTACGAGCCGGAGGACGAGGGCTATCGCGTCCTGCGGAATTGGGTGCTGCGCCAGACCCGGCTGCAGACCGGCGGATCCTGAATGCGGGCTCGATCCGCATTCGGGCTCTTGTGATAGCATCCAGACGGGATTCTCGCCGAGAGTCGTTCGTAGTCGCAGCATGCGTCGGTTGCGGTTTCACGAGCAGTTGAAGGGCTGCGACGCATCATCCCGGCCCATGCCCGCACATCGCATGGAGGCAATTATGACTAGGCAATCCATTCTCATCGCGACCGTTCTTGCTTGCCTGACCGTCGCGGGAGCATCCGCTCAGCAGGCCGACACGGCAGTGGTGGTCGGTGTCGTCACCGACGCCACAGGCGCCGTCATCCCCGGGGTCGACATCCGGTTCAGCCACACAAGCACAGGCGCCATCTACACGGCCCAGACCGATCCCGGCGGCTACTACCGCACGCCCCCGCTGCGGATCGGCGATTACTTGATGCAAGCCGAATCCGCCGGCTTCAAGCGCATTCAGCGCACGGGAATCATCCTCAACGCAGGGGACACCCGCCAAGTCGATCTCACACTCGAGATCGGCGAGGTCACCGAGACCATCGAGGTGGTGGCGCAGGCGCCGCTGCTGCAGACGCAGGAAGGCGCCACCGGCACCGTGATGGAGAACCAGCAGATCCTTGAGTTGCCGCTGAACGGCCGGGACTACCTGCAGCTCGCCCGGATTTCGGCCGGAGTCACGCCGCCCGCGCGGTCCGAGGTCGCCAATCGGCAGGGTATCAGCGTCGGCGGCTCCCAGGCCACGCAGGTGAACTTTATCATCGACGGCATCGACAACAACAACCAGTCGATCGCCTCCCAAGGCGGCCAGAAGGAGGCCATCAAGCCCCAGCTCGATGCTGTCCAGGAGTTCAAGATCCTCACGAACGCGTATTCGGCGGAGTTCGGGCGCTCCATGGGTGGCGTGGTGACGATGACGACCAAGTCCGGGACCAACGACCTGCACGGGTCGGTCTTCGAGTTCCTGCGCAACGAGCGCATGGACGCAAGGAACTTCTTCGTGCCCCACGGCGCGGATAAGCCCCCGTTCGCCCGGGACCAGTACGGCTTCTCCGTGGGCGGGCCTTTGAAGAGAAACCGCGCGTTCCTGTTCGGCGACATGGAGCTCACCGACATCCGGGAGTCGTCGACGCGCGTGAACACGATTCCCAACCTGATGGAGCGGGCCGGCGACTTTTCCGGCGGCGACATGATCCACGACGCCCTGACGACCGACCCGGAGACGCGCGCGCGCAGTCCGTTTCCCAACAACCGGATTCCGGACAGCCGGATCGATCCGGTCATGCGGACCGTTCGCGGCTGGTGGCCCGAACCCACCAGCGACGCCCGCACGCGGAACCACATCTTCGTGCCCCCGAGAAACCAGGACCTGAACCGCTGGGACCTGCGGTACGACCAGAGCCTCGACGATCAGAACAACCTTTACTTCCGTCTCAGCGGACAGCAGACCGACAACGGCCGCGTGCCCATTCTTCCGGACAGCGCCGACGGCCTCTACCTGCACGGCAAGGACGTGGACATCACCAACCGGCAGATGGCGCTCGTGTACAACGGCGTCTGGTCACCGAACCTTGTGGGGTCGTTCCGGACGGGCTGGAGCTACATCGACACGGGCGTGGAGCACGGCAACGATGTCCCGGTGAATCCGGTAATCGGACTGGACATGGGCAACGGCCTCGACATCTCCACGCCGGGCTCCGGAAGCTTCACGCCGGCCGGCTTCCGCGGCGTCGGCAGCTGCTGCTTCAACTACATCGGGTCTCAGACGCGGCAGTTCTCGGCCGACATCACCTGGACGAGGGGGCGGCACACGATCAAGTTCGGGCACACGACGTTCTGGCTCCAGAGCCAGATCTTCAATGCCGGCTTCATCACCGGACGATTCGTCTTCGACGGTCGGTTCAGCGAGGACCCCGTGTCGCGGTCCGGCGGCGAGTCGATGGCCGACTTCCTGCTCGGCTACTCCCGCGAGCTCCGCAATTCCAACCATCGGCACATGGCGTTGCGCGCACCCTGGATGCACCAGTACGTTCAGGACGACTGGCGGGTCACCGACAAGCTGACGATCAACATTGGGCTGCGCTACGAGGTGAGTCTTCCGTGGGTCGACAAGTTCGACAAGATCTCGAATCTCGACGTGGACACGGACACCGGCCAGCCCAGCTTTGTCGTTGTCGGCGAGCGCGGAGACGGGCGCTTCAACCGTGCGCTGGTCACTTCCGACCTGAACAACCTCGCGCCCCGGCTCGGTTTCGCCTACCGCTGGCGGGAAGGCACGGTCTTCCGCGGCGGCTTCGGCCTGTTCTACGCGAACACGATGAACACCGGCGGAGGCGAGTTCATGGAGACCAATCCGCCGTCGCACGTCAAGACGCAGCTGGGGACGGATCGCGTCACCCCGACGATCCGCGTGACGGACGGCCCCGGACCGGGAGCGCTCGATCCGGTGAACTCGCCGGCTCTGGTGCCGGGCTCCTTCGAGATCGACCCTCCCTGGCCTGTGGCGTCCCAGTGGAACTTCAACATCCAGAACCAGCTCCCCGGGAACGTGCTCTGGGAGGTCGGGTACTTCGGCACCAAGGGCACGCACATCATCCGCCGCTACAACCTCAACTACGCGGTCCCGGGTCCCGGCACGCCTCTCAGCCGCCGGATCTGGCCGACAGTCCGGTTTCCCGGCACGGACCACGATGTGGGCTTGGACTTCCTCCACAACTTCCGCAACAACTCCAATTCGAACTACCACGCCCTGCAGACCAAGCTGGAGAAGCGGTACGGCAGCGGCTTCAGCTTCCTGCTCTCCTACACCTGGTCCAAGGCCATCGGGGACTACAGCTTCATTCCCGGGGAGGATCGCGGGATCGGGGCGAACTGGGGGGTGCAGAACGCTTTGGACCTGGCGGCCGAGCGCTCGCTTCTCAACCAGCATGTCGCGCACCGGGCGGTTGTCAGCTATCTCTACGACCTGCCGTTCGGTAGGGGCCAGAGGTTCGGGACCGGGTGGAGCAAGGCCATGGACGCCGTCCTGGGCGGCTGGACGATCGGAGGCATCAACAGCTTCATCACGGGATTCCCGATGAACCTCTCCGTGCGGGGCAACCCTTCCGGAACCGGCGGATTCAACCTTGACCGGCCCAACGTGGTCGGGGAATGGAGGCTTCCGCGGGCGCAACGCGGACCCGACCGCTGGTTCAACACGGACGCCTTTGCCAGGAACGACCTCTACACTTTCGGGAATGCGGGAAGGAACATCCTGGAGGCTCCGGGCACGATCAAGTTCGACCTGGCGCTGCACAAGAACTTCCACATCAAGGAGGGGATGCGGGTCCAGTTCCGCGCAGAGGCCTTCAACGCGTTCAACTCGCCGATCTTCGACGGCCCGAACCTGCAGGTCGGAAACCGGAACCTTGGCGTGATTTCGCGCGCGGCGCCGGGTCGCGTCATGCAGATGGGCTTCAAGTTCATCTTCTAGCCGGGGCCGTCGTGCCACGCGGACGAAAGGCCCGCGCTCCGGCGCGGGCCTCCGCTGGCAGCATGCGGGCCCGGCCTGGCGCCGAGCCGGGAATCCCCGGTCGATCAGGGTCCGCTGAGCGTCAGCTTTCCCGGAGCCGGCGGTTGGAACGGTAATCTGCTCGCCGCAGGAGCGGCGACACGGAACGGGTCATCGGATCCATGGGCGGGCCGCTCCCGAGCACAGATCGCGGACGTGAACACCCCCGTCGATGACCACCGCACTTCGACGAACGCTTGGCCGCCGTCGAGCCTGTAGTTCCTGCGGAATCGACGGGAAGCGCGCAGCAAGGAGGAATCCCCGAGAGCGGACCCGGTCCCCGTGCCCGCGGCGCGTGCCGGCTTGTCGCCGGATTGCGTCCGGTCCTCGCGGGCGGGGGCATGTGCGAGTGCTGCGAGCGGTGAACGTCGCGCTCAACCGACCGAACACCTCAGGGAGACCAGTCTCGACTTGCGGGTCGTCACTGGCCTGCGGCACCTAAATGGGACAGTAGTGTTCCCGTATGGGCGCTGGTATCGTAGGGTTTCCGGGTCCAGCCGGAGACCTTGCCGCAACGGATCGCAAGATCGCGGCGGCGGTTGCCGGCCCGCGACGTTCGGCGAAGGGCAATGAGGGAGTCGGCGAACCACCAGACCGGGAGCGCAGCGTCCCCCCATTCCCACGGCATGCTGAAGGCCGTCGAGAGTCTTCGCAAGCAGCTGCTCGACATCGGCATGCGCAACAAGCTCATCAATGCGCCCATCCGAAAGGACCGCGCCAAGCAGATCACCATTGAGGACGAGCTTTCCGACGAAATCTTCAAGATCCTCTACGGCCGGACCATGAGCATGACGTTCCTGCCGGCGGAGGGCGTATCGGCGGACGTGGAGGACGAGGACGACGAGTCGGTCTTTCTGCCCACCGAAGACGTCGCCCCTGGAACACCTGTCGCCGCTAGGCACAGCGACAGGAAGCTTCAGACGCGGCTTCCGCCAGGCCGCCTGCAGAAGCAGCTGCTCACGCTCTACCGCGACGCCGAGGCCCTCGAGGAAGAGCAGGGCATCAGCATCCTGTTCCTCGCCCTCGGCTTTTTGCGGTGGTACGAAAGCGACTCCTCGAAGATCGAGCGCAACGCGCCGCTGATCCTGCTGCCGGTCGACCTCGAGCGCGACAGCGCGCGAGGCAAGTTTAGGCTGAACTTCAGGGACCAGGACCTGGAGCCGAACCTCTCTCTGCGCGCCATGCTGCAGAACGACCACGGCTTGGACCTGCCGGACTTTCCCGAGGGCGACGACTGGGTGCCTTCCCAGTACTTCCGGAGGGTCCAGACCGCGGTGTCGTCCCGGGAGCGCTGGCGGGTCCGGCCTAACACCATCGAGCTCAGCCTGTTCTCCTTCGCAAAGTTCCTGATGTGGAAGGACCTGGATCCGGCAGGCCTCGACGGTGGGGCGGGGAGCGACCTGCTCGATCGGATCCTGGTCGGCGGATTCGAGTCGGGCGGAAGCATCTTCGCTCCAGACGAGAACCTTGACAGGCGGTTTCCCGACCCCCGCGAACTGGGCCACATCATGGACGCCGACGCCTCCCAGACCCAGGTCATCGCCGCCGCGTGCGAGGGCCGGAATCTCGTCGTCCAGGGCCCACCGGGCACGGGGAAATCGCAGACGATCGCCAACATCATCGCCGTTGCCGCAAAGAGCGGGAAGACCGTGCTGTTCGTGGCGGAGAAGCGGGCGGCCCTGGACGTTGTCCACGACCGCCTTGCCCGATGCGGACTCGGCCCGCTCTGCCTGGAGCTGCACTCGCACAAGGCCAACCGCAAGAACATCTATGCAGAGCTGAAGCGCACGCTCGATCTGGGCGAGCCCAGGGAGGTCGGCGACGAGCGCTACAAGCGTGTTCGGCGTCTGCGCGACGAACTGAACGAGTTGGCCGAACTCCTGCACGCCGTCGACGAAGTGACGGGCGAGACGCCGTACGGAGTGATCGGCAAGATCGCCGACCTCATGGAGAGCAATACGCCTCGGGCCGACTTCGGCATCTCCGGGATCGACGGCTGGAGCCGCGACGAGTTCGAGAGGAGGGCAAAGGCAGTGGCCGTCCTGGCGGCCCAGACCGCCGAGCACGGCAGCGAGAGAGAGCACATCTGGCGCGGCGCCAGGCGGCGCTTGACGCAACTCGACCGCCGCAGGCTGGCCGACCGGCTTCGCGACGCGGTCGCGCGTCTGGATCGGGTTGCAGCCGTGTTGAGCGACGCCGCCGCGGCTGCGGGCGGCGACGCCGCGGGGACGCTGGCATCCGCCGATCAGGTCGCACGCCGCCTTGACGCCCTTGACGCCATGCCTGCGTCGGCGCCGGGCCTGCTGGAGAACGAGGCCGTCCTTGAGGACGCGGCCTCCGTGCTGGACCTTTGCGAAAGGGTCGCCGCCACGCAGGGGTTCCGGTCGGGCCTCCTGGCCGAGGTCTTCGAGGGAGCGCTTGACCTGGAATGGAGCACGGAGCGTCGCGATTTCCTCCAGCACGGCCGGTCGCTCTTCCGGTTTCTCAGCGGAGCGTATCGGAAGGCTGCGGGGCGCCTGCGGTCAGTCCACCGCTCGAGCCCGCCCAAGGACTTCGAGGGGATGCTCGACCTCCTGAACCGGCTCGTCGAATACCGCCGGGGAGTCCGTCGGATCGCGAGCCGCGCGCAGCTCGGGAGGGAAGTCTTCGGTCGGGTGTGGAGGGCGGAGGAGACCGAGATGGGTTCCGCCCTCCCGGCTGTCCGCTGGATTGCGGAGCAGGCCGAGGACCTGGGCTCGACCGCCTTGGTGCAGCGGACGGTCGACGGAATCCCGCCCGGGGCCGACCTCGCGGCTGTCGCCGCGAACCTGCGCCGCGCCGCCGGCGGCTGGATGGACGCATGGAGCGGTGTCGCCGCGCTTGTGGATCCCGACCTCGGGGAAGCGTTCGGCGTCGGGAGAATCGAGGACGTCGATCTCGCCGCTCTGGGGGCCCGCCTCGCCGCGTGGAGAACCGGCGCCGGCTCCCTCGAGAACTGGCTCCGGCTGGGCGCCGCCGCCCGTCACGCCTCCGAGCTTGGCCTGGACGAGATCAGGCATCGGATCGCGGATGGGCGCGTGAGCCCCGACGACGCGCTCGCCGCTCTGGAGTCCATACGTGCGGAGGCGCTCTGGAACCGGATGCGTTCCGAGGAGCCCCGGCTTGAATCGATCGACGGCGAGGAGCGAAACAGGAAGATCGAGGAATTCAGGGAGCTTGACAGGCGGTTGCAGGGGCTCGCCGCCCAGGAGGTCGCGCTCCGCCATTTCCGGTCGATGCCGGTCGGCGCCTCCGGCCAGGTCGGCATCGTGCGCGGCGAGATCGCCAAGAAGATGCGCCACATGCGGATCCGGAAGCTGCTGGACGTGGCCGGGGAGGCGGTGCAGGCCATCAAGCCGGTCTTCCTGATGAGCCCTCTCTCAGTGGCGCAGTACCTCAAGGTGGGCGGCCTCGGCTTCGACATGCTCCTGATCGACGAGGCCAGCCAGGTCCGGCCCGCAGACGCGATGGGGGCGATCCGGCGCTGCCGGCAGGTTGTGGTGGTGGGCGACCAGAAGCAGATGCCCCCCACGTCGTTCTTCGACCGGGCCGTTGGTGCGGACGAGGAGTCGGAAGACCTGGAGGATCCCGAGGAGATCCAGGCGGCCCAGGCCGGCGCCATGGAGAGCATCCTCTCCCTGTGCTCGTCGAGGTCGATGGCCGGCGGGATGCTGAGCTGGCACTACCGCTCCCGACACCCCTCGCTCATCGAGGTGTCGAACCACGAGTTCTACGACAACAGCCTGATCTGCCCTCCGAGCCCGGACGCGAAGGGCGCCGAGTCCGGTCTGAGCTTCGCGCCGGTGGACGGCACGTACATGAGGGGAAAGGGCCGCGACAACCCGAAGGAGGCGCGGGCCGTATGCGACGGGGTGCTCGCCCATGCCCGGGAGCATCCCGACCAGACGCTGGGAGTGGTCGCGCTCTCGGTGAAGCAGCGCGACACGATCCGGAACAAGCTCGAATTCATGCGCGCCGAGCACCCCGAACTGGAGGCGTTCTGCAAGGAGGGCAGGGACGAGGCGTTCTTTGTCAAGAATCTCGAGAACGTCCAAGGTGACGAACGGGACGTTATCTTCATTTCCATCGGATACGGCAAGGACGTGGGCGGCTACATGTCGCAGCACTTCGGTCCGGTGTCGGGCGACGGCGGGGAGCGGCGTCTGAACGTTCTCTTCACCCGGGCCAAGCACCGCTGTCGCGTCTTCTCCTCGATCCGGCACAGCGACATCCGGGTCGACGTGACCAAGCACCTCGGTCCGAGAGTCCTGAAGCGGTACCTGAAGTTTGCGGAGACGGGGGAGCTGGACATTCCGGTCCTCACGGGCGCGGAGATGGACAGCCCGTTCGAGGAAGCGGTGGCGAAGGCGCTCCACGCCCACGGCTACCGAGTGGCCGCGCAGGTCGGATCTTCGGGGTTCAGGATCGATCTTGCCGTGTACGATCCGGACGACGAGGGCCGGTTCCTCCTGGCCATCGAGTGCGACGGAGCGCGCTACCACTCCTCGAGCTGGGCGCGGGAGCGGGACCGGCTGCGCCAGGCCGTTCTGGAGACGAAGGGCTGGAGGTTCCATCGGATCTGGAGCACGGACTGGTTCTACAGCCGCGACGCAGAGATGGCAAAGCTCCTCGAAGCGATCGAGGCGGCGCGGATCGACCGGCACTCCGCACGGAGGCCGGAGCCGGCCGCGCCCCCTCCGGAGGTGGAGCGCGCGGCCCCGGTGGAGGTCAGGCCTCCGGAACGCACCCCGTATGTCGAAGCCAGCTTCGGGATCCGGGAGTCCGGGCACTGGCACCTGCACGAGGTGGAAAGGGATCTGGTGGCGAAGTGCGTCGCCGAAATCGTCTTGACCGAGGGGCCCGTGCATCTCGATGAGGTGGCCCGCCGACTGGCCCGCCTCTGGGGATACAAGCGAACCGGGTCTCGCATCCGGTCCGCGGTGGTCTCAGGCGCCGGCCACGCTGTGTCTCGCGGTGTCATCCGATATGTCGACGGGCCCGCCGGGCGATTCCTCGACCGCTGCGACAGAACCGGGGACCTCTGTGTGCGGGACCGAAGCGCGGTCGAGTCCGCCACACTGCGGAGAGTCGACATGCTTCCCCCCTCGGAGATCTGCGCGGGAATCCTTGCAGCCGTGGAAAGAAACATCGCGATCGATGCGGTCGACTGCGCACGGGAAGTGAAGTCGATGCTCGGCTTCAAGTCGCTTTCCGCCGACATGCGCAGGCTGGTTGCGAGGCTCGCTAACGACATGGTCCGTGACGGCAGCCTGACGATGACGGGGAAGGATCTACGGCTTCCATAGACGGACTGTGGCGGCCACCTGCCTTTGGGGTGCGCCGGTTCCGGGCGCTTCCGATCGCAACCGCCGGTCCTCACGGGCAGGTCCAGCGGATCGAGTGTCGGAGGCCCTCAAGTCGCGCCCGCCCTGAGGCGGTCTTGCGGGGTGGTTCGGTCCATGCCCTCGATTCCCGTCGTGTCCGCAGGTCGGCCCGCTAGTAGATGATGAACTCGAGCAGGTTTCCATCCGGATCCCGCACGTACCTGCTGATCCCCCGAGCCTGTCCGCCGTCCCGGCCGCCGATCCTCTCCACGGGGCCCTCGATGACCTCGGCCCCGGCCCCTTCGAGGGCTCCCAGCAGTTCGCCCTCGGTGCCGTCCCAGACGAAGCAGAAATCGCCGCAGGGCGGCAGGGCGCTTGGCGCACGAAGCGTGAACTGCCGGTCCTCCCAGAGGGCCGGCCGGTGGAAGTTGATCTTGCTGTCTCCGAAGTGTACGGAGCAGATCCGCCTGCCCTCGTTCACGTGGAATCCGAGCGCCCGGTAGAAGCCGACCATCGCTTCGGTGTCGCGCATCGGGACAGCGACATGGTCGAGTCCGCTCACGCCGCCCGCCGCCTCGGGGGCTGCGCCGCGCAAGAACAGCCCGAGTGTCGCAAGCGAGGCTGCCGTCGCCCAGCGGCCGAGGCGCCCGAGAAAACGGCGCCGCATCGATCCGTGCATAGCGATTCGCTCCTATCCGGCCGGCGTGCCCTCGGCTGAGAATGCGGACGGATTCCACGTGGCGACTCGCATTTCGTAGTGGAAGTCATCCGAGACCTGGGTGTAGTACGCGGTGATCGCCTGTCCGTCCGCGCACTCAACTGTGCTGGGGTACCCGCAGTCCGCGCGAGGGCAGTCCGCGATCCGCACCGGGGGACTCCAGGTTGCTCCTTCGTCCTCGCTCAGGCGGATGTCGACTCCGAAGTTGTTCCAGCAGCGGTTCCCATGGCTGAGGAGGATCCGCCCGTCGGACAGGCGCGTCAGGTGTCCGGTGACCTGTCTGGGAAGGGTCAGCGGCAGCTTGCGCTCCCAGGTCCTACCGTCGTCGCCGGATGCAAACAGCTCCAGGTGGACATCCCGCCGTTCGCGAAACTCGCGGCAGGCCGCCAGCCAGCGCCCGCCGCCGAGATGCAGCATGTCGGTCTCGTTGCCGTCCGGGTGGATCGTTGCCGACACGGCCCAGGTATGACCGTCGTCTTCGCTCCGCAACATGAAGCTGTGCCTCGAATCGTCCCTGCGGAGATAGGCGGCCGCCCGCAACGTCCCGTCGTCCCCGATTCTCATGTTCCCGAAGGGGATGAGCTCGTTGCCCTCCGCGATTCTTGATTGCGGAGGGGCCGGAAAATCCCGCGTCACCGACCAGCTCGATCCTCCGTCCGAAGAGCGGCAGACCCACGGTCGGAGCGGACGCCTGTGGGCCGCGACGGGCTCGTCCCGGGGGCGCCGGTCCGCCCACCCGCTGCACAGGGCCACGATGTCCCCGCTGGCTGTGACGCCCGCCGCGCAGTTCATCCGGTTCGTTCCCGGCTCGTGTGCGGCGACGCGGCTCCGAAACCTCCATGTCGCTCCGCCGTCCTCGCTGGCCCAGCAGTCCAGATCTCCCTCCCACAGGCCGTGGCAGGGCTGATTGAAGATCAGCGCTAGGATGGTGCCGTCCGGCAGGATCTGGCAGTTCGGCCATGCGCAGGTCCCTTGGATGGCGGTTCGGGCTGCGATGCCTGTCCCGCCCCCGCCTGATGCGGTCGCTGCGGCGGCAACGTTCGAGGCTGAGAATCCGGAGAACAGGGCGGCCGAGGCGAGCTGCAGACCCTTCAGGGCGTTCCGGCGACCGACTTCCATGGCCATAATGTACCTGTAGGTGATGAAGATCGCGGTCGGAGTCGTGACTGGGAGGCGCTTCTTCGGAATGCTTCTGCTCGCTGGGGCGCTGCTCGCGGCACCGCCGGTCGGGATCCTTGCGGCGTCGGTCGATTTCGGTCGCGAGGTGCGCCCGATTCTCTCGGATCGCTGCTTCTCCTGCCACGGTCCTGATGCGGCCCAGCGCCAGGCGGGCCTGCGCCTCGATCTCCGGGACGCCGCGCTGGCGCCGGCGCGGTCCGGGAAGGCGCCGGTCAGCCCCGGCGCCCCCGATGCCAGCGAGGTCCTCCGTCGGGTCGAGTCCGCGGATCCTGCGATCCGCATGCCGCCGGCCTACATGGGGCATGCCCCGCTGGAACCTGCGGAGGCCGCTACGTTGCGCCGCTGGATCGAGGACGGGGCCGAGTACTCGATCCACTGGGCGTTCAGGCCCCCGGAGCGGCCTGCTCAGCCAGCGGTCTCGGATCCCGAGTGGCCGCGCGAACCCCTGGATGCGTTCGTCCTGGCCCGGCTGGAAGCTGAGGGTCTGACGCCCTCCCCGGAGCTGACGCCCGCCAAGTGGCTGCGCCGCATGACCTTGGACATCACCGGCCTGCCGCCGTCGCGCGACGAGATCGCGGCCTTCGAGGCATCTGTGAGCCAACATGGCGAGGCCGCCTATCACGGTGCCGCGGACCGGGCCCTTGCGTCGCCGCGCCACGGCGAGCGGATGGCGATGGACTGGCTGGACGTGGCCCGGTATGCCGACACGCACGGTTTCAACAACGACTCGGAACGCTCCATGTGGCGCTGGCGGGACTGGGTGATCGCAGCGTTCAACCAGAACCAGCCGTACGACCGCTTCATCGTCGAGCAGCTCGCAGGCGACCTGCTTCCCGCGCCGACCCTCGACCAGAGGATCGCGACCGGTTTCAACCGAAACCACGTGATCAATTCCGAAGGCGGGATCATCGACGAGGAATACAGGGTGGAGTACGTGGCCGACCGCGTGCGGACGGTGGGAATGGCCTGGCTCGGCCTCACCTTCGAGTGTGCGCGCTGCCACGACCACAAGTTCGATCCGATCTCGCAGGCGGACTACTACCGGCTCTTTGCGTTCTTCGACAACGTCCCCGAACAGGGGGAGGCCGGACGCGTCGCGAACGCCGTTCCCATGATTCCTGCGCCGACTCTGGACCAGCGCGGCCGGATCGCGGGCCTTCGGGACAGGGTGCGGGTGCTGGAGCGGGAATTCCGGGAACGCGCCGCGCGCTGGGAGCCGCCGGGCGACCTGCGGGCGGAAGCCGTCGGACCCGAGTATCCGGAGAACGCCGACTTCTACGTCGGCTGCGAGGATGAGGTGTCGGAGGGGATCGCCGGCTCAGCATGTCTGGCGAACGAAGTCAAGCCGCACGCGCCCGTCGAGCTGGAGAAGCATGGGGCGTTCACCGTGGCCATGTGGATGCGCGCGGATGGCGGCCCGGTCGACGGACCGCTGTTCTCCGCCATCGACTATTCACCCGATCCGGCATCCTCGCGGCATGGGAACGGAATCGAGCTGCGGGCGGTCGGGGGCGAGGTCGAACTGCGCATGAGCACGCGCTATCCGTCGTACTCGGTGACGGTCCGCAGCGACGGGGCAGGGCTGCTGCCGGGCCAATGGCGTCACGTGGCTGCGGTGTACGAGGGATCGGAGGGCAGAAGCTCCATGCGGACCCGGGCTTCGTGGGTCCGCATGTTCGTGGACGGCCGGGAACTCGGCACCCGCGTCATCCACGACGACCTGCACTCGCCTGCGAAGTTCGCCCGGCCGTATCGCCTTGGAAATGACAATCATCCGGAAAGCGAGCCGTTCGAGGGGCGGACCGACGAGGCCGCCGTTTGGGCGCAAGCGCTCACGCCGGCCCAGATCCGGCAGGCCTTCGAGGTCGCGGCCATTCCATGGGCGCTGCTGCGATCCGGCACCGGACCGGAGCGGATCTGGCTGTATCGATCGCTTCATCCCGACGCCGAGTTGGAATCCCTGCGGGCGGAGCTGTTCGGCGTGCAGCGCGACCTTCCGACCACGATGGTGATGGAGGAGATGCCCGAGCGTCGGCAGACGCGCCTGCTCATGCGCGGGCGGTACGACAGCCCGGGTGAACCCGTCGCGCCGGACGTGCCCGAGAACCTGCTGGGCGCGTGGCCGCCGGACGCACCGAGAGACCGGCTGGGGCTGGCGCAGTGGCTCACGCAGAGCCGGCACCCGACCACTGCCCGCGTTGTGGTCAACCGGTTCTGGCAGCAGCTGTTCGGCATCGGTCTTGTGAAGACCAGCGGGGATTTCGGCCTGCAGGGGGAACCCCCGAGTCATCCCGGGCTGATGGACTGGCTGGCGGTGGAATTCGCCGATTCCGGCTGGGACGTCAAGCGCCTGCTCAAGTCGATCGTGCTGTCCTCGACCTACCGGCAGCACTCTGCGGCGGGACCGGCACTGCGCGAAAGGGATCCCGAAAACCGCCTGCTCGCCCGCGGACCGCGGTTTCGGCTGCCGGCGGAGGCGATTCGGGATCAGGCGCTCGCGGTCTCGGGCCTGCTGGCGGGCCGCGTGGGCGGGCCCAGCGTGCGGCCCTACCAGCCCGAGGATCTCTACACGGGAGTCGTCGTGGGAGCGGACTATCCCGGCACCACCTGGGAGCAGAGCGAAGGAGAGGACCTCTACCGGAGGGGCCTGTACACGTTCTGGAAGCGGACTCTTCCGCATCCGGCGATGACGGTCTTCGACGCGCCGGACAGGGAGTTTTGCACCGTCCGGCGTTCCACGACCAACACTCCTCTTCAGGCGCTGACGCTGATGAATGACCCGACGTATGTCGAGGCGGCCCGCACGCTCGCCGAGCGCGTTCTCCGCGCGTCCGTCCCTGGCCGGGCCGAACGGATCTCCCTGCTGTTCGAACTGGCTGCCGGACGCCGCCCGGACACCGCCGAACTCACGATCCTGGGCGAATCCCTCTCCCGGCTGCAGGTGTCCTTCGAGGGTGCGGAGGGCGAGGCGGGCGAGCTTCTGCAGGTTGGCGCCTCCGGTTTCGGCGCGGACCTTGATCCGAAGCAACTGGCCGCCTACGCGGCGCTGGCGAGCCTGATCCTCAATCTGGACGAAGTCATCACGAAAGGCTGATCATGAACGAATCCCGTCGCTTCCTGTCCCGGCGCGACCTCCTGGTGCGCTCCGGCTACGGCCTGGGGGCGATCGGCCTGCACGCGCTGGGAGCCTCCGAGTCCCCGCCCGCCGCGGGCCTTCCCAACTTTGCCGCCAAGGCGAAGCGCGTCATCTTCCTCTTCCAGTCCGGCGGGCCGTCCCATATCGATCTGCTCGATCCCAAACCGGCGCTCAGGGAGCGGTTCGGCGAGGACATTCCGGAATCCGTGTTCCGGGGGCAGCGGGTGACGGGGATGGTGGCTCACCAGGCGCGATTCCAGGTCATGCCGAGCAAGTACTCCTTTGCTCGGCATGGCGAGAGCGGCATGCCCTTCAGCGAACTTCTGCCGCACACGGCCGGCATTGCCGACGAGATCTGCGTGATCCGGACGGTGCACACCGAGGCCATCAACCACGACCCTGCCATCACGTTCTTCCAGACGGGCAGTCAGTTGCCGGGCCGTCCCAGCATGGGCGCCTGGATCGACTACGGTCTCGGCAGCTCCAACCGCAACCTCCCCGCATTCGTCGTGCTGCACTCCGTCGCCAGCGAGGGCCCGGGAGGGCAGGGGCTTCTCGCCCGGCTCTGGGGCGCGGGTTTCCTGCCGAGCCGGCACCAGGGAGTGCAGTTCCGATCCACCGGCGACCCGGTGCTCTACCTGAGCGACCCGCCCGGCATGACGCGCCAGCGCCGCCGGACGGTCCTCGACGGCGCCGCCGCCCTGAACAGGCTGCATTTCCAGCAGGTCGGAGATCCCGAGATCGAGACGCGCATCGAGCAGTACGAGATGGCCTACCGCATGCAGGCCAGCGTCCCGGAGTTGATGGATGTGACCGCGGAGTCGGACGCAACCTACGCGATGTACGGTCCGGACTCCAGAAAGCCCGGGACCTACGCGGCCAACTGCCTGCTGGCCCGACGGCTGGCCGAGCGGGACGTTCGCTTCATCCAGCTCTACCATCGCGGCTGGGACCACCACGGCGACATACCCAAGCGCCTGCCGGTCTCGGCGCGCGACACCGATCAGGCCTCCGCCGCCCTTGTCCGGGACCTCAAGCAGCGGGGGCTCCTTGCAGACACCCTCGTCATATGGGGCGGGGAGTTCGGGCGCACCCCGTACGCCCAGGGCGATCCCAAGTTTGAGAAGTACGGTCGCGACCACCACGGACGCTGTTTCTCGATCTGGATGGCTGGAGCCGGAGTCAAGAGCGGCTGCGTCCACGGCGCGACCGACGAGTACGGATTCAACATCGTGGAGCACCCGGTGGCGATCCACGACGTGCAGGCAACCATTCTGCACCTGCTGGGCATCGACCACGAAAAGCTCGTGTATCGATTCCAGGGCCGGCGGTTCCGCCTCACCGACACCGAGGGCCACGTGATCCGCAGCGTTCTCGCATGAGCTGGAGCGCAACCTCCCGCCCGACGTATTCCCCTACTAATCCGATCGACATTGGGATGATATAAAGTCCTTGAATTCAACAAGATAGCGCCTTATAATCCGACCATGAAGAGGTCGGAGCGCCGGGTGATCACGAGTTCACCGGAGAACAGCGAGACGCCGGTCGAAGCCCTCAAGTCCTGGATCACGCCGAACGCGCAGTTCTACGTCAGGAATCATTTCGACGATCCGGAACTGGACCGGTCCACCTGGTCTCTCAGGATCGGAGGCTGTGTCGACCGGGAGCGCAGGATCGACCTGCGTGATCTCGATTCGATGCCTCAATCGCGGCTGATCGTGACGCTCGAGTGCGCAGGGAACGGCCGTGCGTTCCTGGAGGGGGAGAATCCCGGGGTGCAGTGGGGCGCAGGTGCCGTCGGCAATGCCGAGTGGTCCGGGGTGAGGGTCAGTTCGATCCTCGATCTCGCCGGGATCCGGAACACGGCCCGCGAGGTTGTGTTCGAGGGCTGGGACAGCGGCGTGGAGGGGGAGGCCGGCGGCGAGGTTCGCTTCGCGAGAAGCCTGCCTCTGGACCTGGCACTCCATCCGGACACGCTTGTCGCGACCCGCATGAACGGCGAGGCGCTCGCCAGGGAACATGGCCGCCCGGCCCGCCTGGTCGTTCCGGGGTGGTACGGGGTCGCATCAGTGAAGTGGCTGCGGGCGATTCGAGTCGTCAGCGAGCCCTTCCAGGGCTTCTTCCAGAGCGTCAGGTACACGGTCAAGCGCCGAAGCGCCCGAGGCGTGAGCGACGACGTGGTGGCCATGATGCTTCCCAAGTCCGAGATCACGAGTCCCCGGCCCGGCGAGCAGGTGGCGCTGGGCTCGAGGCTGGTCGAGGGAGTCGCGTGGGCCGGCCCGGAGGCTGTGGCCGCCGTCGAACTGAGCTTCGACGGCGGCGAATCCTGGAAGCGCGCCGAACTTGTCGGTCCCCAGAGGCAGTACACCTGGACGCACTGGCGTATTGCATGGGAGCCGCCGCGGGCCGGGGAGTACAGGCTGATGGCTCGCGCAATCTCGGCCTCCGGCGAGATTCAACCCAGCCGGCACAATCCTCTGCACGGCGGCTACCACATCAACTTCAGCCGGCCTCTGGAGGTATCCGTTGTCGACGGGAAGGGCAGTCGGCCACTCGTGTTTGCCATCTAGTCCGACCGTCATCCGGAAATCGCTGACGCGTTCTTCAAGGCGCTGCGAAGTGCGCAGATTCAACGGGCCACGCTCCGACCAGCGGCAGAGCGCTCTCCATCGGCTGAACGCCGGAGCAGCCGGCAACGCGGCGCGTCGCATGCGTTCGCTCCAAGGGTCGGCAATAGAAAGTCAGGTCCGGATGTCAGCGTGTTGCCCGACATCCATATCAAGAACTGAACTGACGTTATTGGTTCGGACGTGCCTCCGATTCCGTGCTATACTCTCGACCGGCCAACTCAATCCGTCCATCACCGGATTGCGCGTATGGCCGAAGGAGATACAAATGAACAAGAAAAACCTGTTGCTCTCCGGTGTGGTCGTGTTTATCGCGTATCAAGTGCTTGACTTCGTCACTCACGAAGTGCTGATGAGGTCGGGATATGATGCGACGGCACAGGTCTGGAGGCCGCAAGAAGAGATGATGTCCTTCATGTGGATCTTCATTGTGGTAAACCTGCTCTGGTCATTCATATTCGTTTATCTGTTTGATCAAATGAACAAGGGGCATGGAATTCAGGAAGGAATAAAGTATGGTTTCTGTATCGGTCTCTTCGTTGTCACTCCTATGGCGTACAACACATATGTGGTACTACCCGTTCCCCACTCGATGGCACTCGGATGGTTCGTGTACGGAATGATCAAAGTGATGGCTTGCGGGGCGGTCCTGTCACTGGTCCACAAGCCGGTTCAAGCTGCGTCCTGACGCCGCGCTTCAGCGACACACTGGCACATTCCTGGCGTTTTCAGGCATGTGAGGGATGCCTTGCCACGATCTCTCATTCCGGCCCTTGCCCTTGACAAGCATCGCATGGCCTTCAATGTCGGTTTGACCAATTCGGCTCATTCCGGATCCAGGCGACTCGCGTTGCGCCCCGGGCGAAGAGGGCGTCGGCCACTGCAGCCAACAAGTCAACGAGATGTTTCGGGATCACCGGGATCGTAATGCGATCACGAGGCATCGATCCGTGGAGGCGGTGTTCTCTGATCCGTGAGAGATCCGTGTCAGTGCACACGCAGCATTGCCGTCAGCCAGAGCGCGCAATCACGAAAGCGCCGCCTGCATCTTGACCCGCGCGCGAGTAGAATGGGATCCCTGCATGGCACAGAAACTCTCGAGACGGCACTTCTTCATCGGCGGCCTGCTGGCTGGCACGGTCCCAGACGGCGGGTACGGGGCGGTCCCCTCCCTCAAGGCCTTGGGCTACAAGTCTCCCAACGAGAGGCTCAACGTCGCCGCTATCGGTGCCGGAGGCCGGCCGGCTCTTGTGTTGACGCAGTGCGAGTCGCAGAACATCGTGGCGCTCGCAGACGTGGACTGGGAGCGTGGGGCCGAAGGGTTCGCCTACTGGTCGAAGGCGGCGAGGTACAAGGACTATCGGGTCATGCTCGAAAAGTCCGGCAAGGACATCGATGCCGTTGTCGTCGGGACTCCCGACCACACGCATGCGACCTGCGCGTTGGCCTGCATGCAGGCCGGCAAGCACGTCTACGTCGAGAAGCCTCTGACACGCACGGCGTGGGAATCGCGGTTTCTCCAAAAGGCCGCCGGGCACTTTGGCGTCGCGACGCAAATGGGGAATCAGGGCTATTCCCATGACGCGACGCGTGTCGCCTGCGAAATCCTGTGGTCAGGCGAGATCGGCGACGTGACTGAAGTCCATGCCTGGATGAGACCCGCGATCTGGCCGCAGGGCATGCGCAGCATTCCGGCTCCAAGCACGGTGCCCGAATCATTGGACTGGGACCTTTGGCTGGGAGGCGCCGCCGACCGACCGTTTACCGCGGGTGACGACGACTATCGTAGCTTCGCGGCCGCCCGGACCGAGAGAATCGGCCGCCTGCGCATTCCGCCCCGGCTTGCGGCGGCGCAGCGCCAGCGCGCCGCCGACCGGGACGACGGCCCCGCGAGGCCGCGTGGCGGCGGGTTCGACCCGTCTCGGTACGGATTCTATCTGCCCTTCAACTGGCGCGGATTCCACGACTTCGGCAGCGGTCTCATCGGGGACTGGGGCATCCACATCCTGGGCCCGGCGAACTGGGCGCTGCAATTGGGGCCCGAGAGTCTCCTCAGCGTCGAGTGCGTCAAGAAGGATTCGGCACCTCCGTTCACATTCCCCGACGAGCTGACGTTGCGATACGATTTCGCAGCGCGCCGGAACATGCCGCCGGTTTCCGTCTACTGGCACAACACGAAGGGCGACGCATATCTTCCGGAGGGGATGACGGCGGAACAGGCGCGCAAGCCGGATGGCGAAGGACCACAGGTTGGCCCGGCGCGGCGCGCCCGGCGGGGCGGAGGTCTTCCGCAATCGCCGCAGAGCAGCGGCTACAATTGCATCTTCGTAGGCTCAAAGGGTCACCTCGGCACCAGCGGCCGCGGCGAGGGCGTGGGGCTGCTCCCAGGCTCCAGGTGGGCGGAGTACACGCTGCCGACCGCCTATCTGTCGCGTGCTCCCGGTGCTTCCACAGGCAGCAACACCACTGCCCACGTGAACGATTGGATTCGGGCGGCCAAGGGCGGTGCGCCAGCGTGCTCCAACTTCGATCTGGCTGCACCGTTTACCGAGTGGCTCGTGCTTGGCGCAGCGGCGGTGCACTACGAAGGCAAGCTTCTGTGGGACAACGAGGCCGGCGAGTTCAGCAACAACAAGGATGCGAATCGGTGGGTCAAGCCGCGCTTCCGCAAGGGCTGGGAGCTTCGCCTCTAGAGGCCTTCGCCGGCTGGGGCACCTACCGGAGTCGCTAGGCACGCGGAAGGAGCTCAAGGCGGCCGGCCTTGAACGCGGATGCCGATACGGGCAGGTCGAGCCACGCGTTTGACGGTCTGCCCGGACGATGCAGTGACGAACAGGAGGGCGGCAGGCATCAAGAATACCTCGCCGACGCGGCAGCCCGCGGGATGGGCGGAACTCCTGCACGTTCCGCCGGGAACTTCCGGCTGCTGCCTGCCCGAGGGCAAAGCCCGGCCCGAATGCCTCGTGCAGGAAAGCCCGGCGGTCCCCGAGACTGATGCCGGAGAGCACCATGCCGAGCAATTTGCCCATGGTCAGGGGAGCTAGGTCGGGATGGGGCAGATCGATGACGTTCTGCTGCAGACGGGTGTCCTGCCCTAGGGAAGGGGGAGCGGTCTCCGCTCACTGCAACGGAGTTCTCCTTGCGACAAGGATGATCGACGAGCGTGAATCGGAAGCGCTAAAGTGTGTCTTCGGGAGACTCCCCGCCTCACAGCCCCTGCACAACATTCGCGCCACCGCCGCCCGGAGCTAAGGGTCCGCGCAAGAATAACTATATGATCAGTATCTACTCCGACATCATAGGGCATGATAAGACTGGGTTGTAGGTTCTTTTTCGTAGTAGGTGCTGTTGATTGAGCAATCTCCGGATCGGGATTCGGGGAGAGCTGGGCAAGGCACCAGTCAGCCCGGGGGAGACGACCGGCTTGCCTAGTTTGTGCCAGCCCTCGAAGTAACAAGTCTATGAGCACTTTGCGAGAGTCTGCCCGGCGTGCGGCAAAGCTTGTCGCACGTCCGCGGGTATGCTGGTGGACTGGGCCTTGGCCTAGCCCATGGCGGCCGGGCGCTGGTTCCCAGCCCGGCTCCACCGCCAGGCCGCCTATAATGTCGGCATGACGCTTTTGAGCGCGTCATGCCGACGCCATGAGACCTGTTCGATTCTCCGCAGACACCCTCGTCGCCCTGCTGCGCCGACAGATCGTCGCCACCATGCTGCAGCTGCGGGCCGCTCTCGGCGACTGCTCGCCGCGCACGGTCGAACGCAAGCTGCGCGACATCCCGCATCACACCAGCTATTCCCACGGCGGGCGCTTCTACACGCTGGCCGACCAGCCCCAGTTCGACGCGCGCGGCCTGTGGTCCTTTCGCGGCATCCGCTTTTCCGTCCACGGCAACCTGCTCGACACCGCCGCCGCCCTGGTGCGGGACAGCCGCGCCGGCTACCGTGTCCAGGAGCTCGACGCCCTCCTGCAAGTGCGCTGCGGGAACGCCCTGCGCAAGCTGAGCGCCCGGGCGCGCGTGGCTCGCGAGCGGCGCGGCGGGCGCTACTGGTATCACGCCGTCGAGCCGCCGCGCGGCGCCCGCCAGCGCAGCACGCGCGACGCCTGGGACGCCCTCGAGGACCGACCGCCCGGCGAAGGTGCGGGGCGCGGCGACCTGGACGTGGCCTTGCGCACCTTTGTGCAGGCGCTGGACGAGCGGCAGCGGCGCTGGTTTGCGGGCTGGGAGTCGCTGCGGCGCGGTTACGGCGGCGACCGCCGTGCGGCGGCGCTGCTGGGGATGCACCCGGCCACCGTCGCGCGCGGTCGGCGCGAACTGGCGGCCGGCGAGTCCCTGCCCGGGCGCGTGCGCCGTCCCGGCGGCGGTCGCAAGCCGGTCGGCAATTGAATCCAATCGAGCATCGCATTTTCTGCGAGATCTCCAAGAACTAGTCCGGGATCCCGCTCGATACCGGGGAACTGATCCTCAACTACATCCGCACCACAACGACCAAGACTGGCTTGCGCGTTAGGGCCGAACTCATGCCGAACGAGTATCGGGCCGGATTCAAGGTCGGCAAGGCGCAGATGGACGCCCTCACCTTGACCTGCGACGCAACCCTGCCGCAACTCAACTACACGATCTCGCCCAACCCGACCTGAAAAACACAAAGTGATTCTTGCGCAGACCCTTAGGACTCGCGCCAAAATGAGTGAAGTCAGTGGAAACGAAATTGTGGCCAGCGAGACGCAGGTGCCACGATCCGATTCGGGGGAGGAGATTGGTTCGCCGGTGGCCTGCCGCTCGTCCGGCCGTCGGGCAGGGCGCGCGCAGCGGGGTTGTCGGGGACTACGGTTCCCCGTTGCGAAGGTATGCCATCAAGGAGGGTTGAAGCACGACATCGGCGGCAGAAGTGAAAGCGCACGTCGCGATGAAGGCGGCCGAGGACGGCGACTTCCGGGCCCGGCTCGTCGCCGACCCGCGCACGGCCGTCGAGGCGGAGACAGGCATCAGGTTCCCGGACGACTACCGGGTCCACGTGCATAAGGAGTCGGCCACCAGCGCCCACATGGTCTTGCCGCCGAAGCCGGAACTCAGCCAAGAGCAGCTGGACCGGATCGCCGGCGGGCGACGCGCTCCGCACGAAGAAGAAAACTGGTGGGGTTGATCTGTGAGGACTTCCCAAGTGTAGGAGTGCAATCGGAAGTGTCATTCCGGGTGTAAGCGAGGCCCGCCGGATGGCCAAGCTGCCCCAAGGAACGGAAGCTACGCGCTAGCCGCCCCTTGAGTGCTGGCAGTCGCAGTGTGCCGCTACGGTCTCCAAGTCTTGGCAAGCGTCTCATACTCTCGAGCCTGAGCGGCTATGTCGACCCCTACCTCGTCACTCCACGCAGTCAATAGCCGACGGTAGATGCTGCCCGGCTTGCCGTCGCCGACGGCTTGAAAATTGAAGCGGGTGACCGGAATCATACTGAACGGCGTACTCGTGATCCAGGCTTCGTCTGCTTCGCGCACATCGTAGGGCTCGATGTCAGCTTCTCTTACCGGGATTCCCAATCCCCTCGCGAGTTCGATGCAGGCGTGGCGGGAAACGCCACGCAGAATGTCATTCGGTCTTGGCGTCAAGATCTCGCCATGGCGTGCGATGAAGAAGTTGCTGCCGCTACCCTCGGTGATGAATCCGCGCTCGTCCGTGAGCAGAGGCATAGCTGCTTCTTCCATGCGCACGGCCTGAAGTTCGGCCAGCTTGTAGTAAATGCGGCTGCGGTTCTTCGCCTTGGGATCGATATAGCGCGCCGGCACTGACCGTTGCGGTGTGATCACCAAATGGGTGCCCTTCTCGTACTTCTCCGCCAAGGAGCCGACGTGGCGGACAAGAGGAATCACGTTGATGGAGACGATGGGAGCCAGGCCCTCTTTGACGATGCCTTCGTAGATTGGCTGTGCTCCACGGGTCACGTCGTGCATGATCTGGACGTCCAAGCCATCGAGCGCCGGCAAGTTTCGCTCGATCGTCTCGCAGGTGGCGGCATCCATCTGCTCAACGGTTAGCCCACAGTCGATTTCGGCATACCGCATGGAGGCATAGAGACGGTCCAGGTGCTCGCGCAGGCGGAACGGTTTCTGGTTGAAAGTCCGAGTCACCTCGAACACCATGTCGCCGAACATCAAGGCGCAGTCGAAAATCGAGATGCGGGCTTCAAGTTCGGGAATGAACTCGCCGTTAAAATAGACTACACGGCCCGCCATGGAATGATCGCCTCTGGACGACCTCAGTGTAACGCATGGCCTAACGCCGTTTGCTGCTGATCTCCAAGACAAGCTCGTCTAGAAGCTCAAGGTAAATCAGGCTCTCTGCGTACAGTTGCACTTCGCGCCCTTTGGTCAATAGAACGACCACACCACCCGAAGCGCTGCCGATCGCAGCTCCCTTGGCGGCCCCCGACTTCCCTCCGAGCAGTCCTCCTGCGACAGCGCCCAGTCCGGCCCCGATTCCGACTCTCTTGGCATCGCGGGCACGGGTGGCCTCGGCTTCGAGAGTCACTATGTCCGTCCGGAGGGCGTGCCTGCTTCCCTGGAACTCGATCTCCTGCAGCTCCAACGAGATCAGCGCGTGCCCCTCGACCCTGCCGGAGGGCGACGCCTCGATCACCGTGCCGTGGACCGCGCTGCCGGTGGAAATCGATCCGCCCTCGTACGGCAAGGCATTGGTCAAGACCCCTTGAAATGAATCGCCGGGCTCGCTGAGCTTTGAGCCGATCCGTCCAGCTGGACGCATTCCGAGTATCGTCCCCCGAGGGATCGACACGGTGTTGGCCCGCGCCGGCACGGCGGCATCTGTCGGCTCTGCCGGTGCCGGAGCCTCTGGGGATGGCGTTGATGCCGCATGCTCGTTTGCACTGCCGAAGCTCCGGTCGGCGACCGGCTCGCTCTCGGCCGGACGATGCTCGTTCAGCCCTTGGGGGGTATCGCAGATTCCGCGGCGCTCGTTGGTTCCTCACCGTGAGTTCTTTGCTCTGGCGGTACGCGATGTGGCGAGTCAGCGTTCGCGGACCTTGCCGCCTCATCGGCAGGATGGTAGTCCCGGGGACGATCCGCTCGTTGAGTGGGGCTTGAAGTCCTGGCAGGCGCCGCCTCGGTGCGCTCCGCCGCCATCGGGGCCGAGTTGGCATCGCCGCCGTCTTCGTGGAAAAGTTCATCCGCCACCGTCGGGGCCAAGACCTGCTCGGCCTGGCCCGACCTCCCTAATTCCTATGCGGCGTATACCCCGGCGCAAACGGACCCGATCGCGACGATAACAAGAACCACAGTCTTCGGGTGCTTCCCTGCGGCGATCCCTGATTTCATGTGGGTCCTCCTTTGTACGCATCTACGCGGCGAGTTCGTTGAGCAGAGTCTCCCGCCCGTGGGTTCGACCGGACGCCCTTCTTGGGCCCAAGTTCCCGTGTCATCGCCTTCCCATTCTGCGCTTGATCTCTTCAAAGGCCAGATTGCCGGCCTTCATCTGCTCCTCGGCCCTCGCTACGTTCCCTCCGCGACTTTCGACGGCGTCGGGATGAGAGCACTTGCGGTAGGCGTTGTACGCATCCTTGAAGTCTTGAAATGAGGCGTTAGGCTGGCACATGAAGATCTCGTAGGGGTCTGTCGGCCCATTGTCGGAACTCCCTTCACGGTCTCTTGGCCGGATTGGGATTCCCTTCAGCTGGGACTCCAACTGCTGGAGCCCTTCGTCGAACTCCCGCATCTTCCCTTTTCGAAGCAAAGCGTCCAGTCGTGAGCTTGCAGCACCGCTCTGGATGTCGATGGCGAATCTGCGCTCAACGGGCGTCAATCGCTCCCGGAAAGACAGGTTCCGGACGGCCCACTGGGCCCGAACCTCGAATTCGGCCAGCGTTTCCCTGCAGCGCCGCAGAGTGTTGCACTTCCTCCTGGCCGAGGCCCATCGTGTTGCGAAACCGAGCGCGACTGCGGGCAATGTCGCTACCATGCCCGCACGAACGGGAAGGGTCTCGTCCGGAAGGGCGATCTCCAACTGATTCAGAACCGACCTGGCAACCAGAGTCACGAGAGCGATGACCAATGCCGAGCGAAAGGGCCTGCGGAAGAGACAGGCGCCACAGATCAGGCCGATCGGTACGACGATGCAGACCATGGCCGCGAACCCGAGACCGTAGAAGGCGGTGTTCGTTCCGATGAATGCGATGTAGAACAGCCAGCCGCCCAGCAGCAGGATCTCGCCTGCCGTCATGTCCGGGCGCTTTCGGTCCACCGGAGCCTCACGTCACCAGATTCCCATACAGCGCTCTCGTGGCGGTTCCTGCTGGGAGCGGATTCCTCCGCGAAGGCCGTTATTCACCGCCAAGGCCATCCCTTGCCGGGACGCGTGCCCGAGCGGCGCCGGATGCGCGCCACGGTCCCGTGCGGACACCTGGCTGGCGAAAGTTGCTCTCCGAGGTCCACGGACAGCCCTGTCGCGCGACACACCAGTCAGCTACGCCAGTAGGTCGTGGACCACCCTCCCATGCACATCGGTGAGGGAAACATCGCGCCCTCCGAAGCGATAGATGAGCCGTTCATGGTCGAGTCCCACCAGGTGCAGGATTGTCGCGTGCAGGTCGTGGACCGTCGTCACATCCTCGACCGCATGCACGCCCAGCTCGTCCGTATTGCCGTACACCAGGCCCTTCCGAACCCCGCCTCCCGCCATCCAGATCGTGAATCCGGTTTCGTGGTGATCCCGTCCGTCGCCGTTCCCCGTGTCGGGCGTGCGCCCGAACTCCGTTGCCCACACCACCAGCGTCTCGTCCAGCAGGCCGCGGGCCTTGAGGTCCTTGAGCAGGGCGGCAACCGGCTGGTCGGTGATTCGGGCGTTGCCCTCGTGCCCCTTCTTCAGGTCGGTGTGCTGGTCCCAGGTGCCGTTGTTCCCGCCGTAGACCTCCGCGCAGGTGACCTCCACGAAACGGACACCGGATTCGATCAGGCGACGGGCCCGCAGGCACTGCGTCGCATAGAGCCGGGCCTCGGTTTCCTGGGCCTCGAGGCCGTAGTCCCGGCGGGTCTGGGCCGTCTCCCGGTCGAGGTCCAGCACGTCGGGAAGCAGCGACTGCATGCGGTAGGCGAGTTCGTAGTTGCGGATCGCGGACTCGATGGCATCGTCTCCCCCCTGTGATCTGGCAAGGAGGCGGTCCTGCTCGATCACCGCGTCCAGCTTGGCTCGCTGCACGGGATCCGTGTCCGAGGGGGCTAGGTTGTGGATGGGGACGCCATCGGCGGCGACCGATGTGGCCTGGTGGCTGGCCGGCAGAAAACCGGCGGAGAAATTCTCCACGCCTCCGGGGGGAACCGCCCCGCCGTCGAGCAGCACATATCCGGGAAGGTCGTGGTTTTCCGTTCCCAGTCCGTAGGTGATCCACGAGCCAAGGCTTGGATGGCCGCCGACGTTCCGCCCCGTGTGCAGCTTGATGTTGCTGCGGGGGTGCAGCGGGAAATCCGACTTCATCGAACGCACGATGGCGATGTCGTCGACACATCCGGCGACATGGGGAAACAGCTCGCTGACCATCGCCCCGCTCTCGCCGTGCCGCCGGAACTTCCACGGGCTGCCAAGCCATTTTCGATTCGGCCCCGCCGTGTAGTTGTCGAGGGTCGCCTTGGTGCCGTCAAGTTCCGCCAGCTTCGGCTTCGGGTCGAAGGTGTCCATGTGCGAGACCCCGCCCGACATGAACAGGAACACGACATGCTTGGCCGTCGGCGCGTGGTGCGGCCCAGGGGGTGCGGCAAGGCCTGCGTAGGCGCGGTCGGCCATCAGTGCCGAGAGGGCCGTCAAGCCGAACCCGGAAGACACGGAGGCCAGCACGTCCCGGCGGGTCGGCGGCCTCGGGACCGGCCAGCGGCCGTACCGGCCGGATCTTCCAGGTCGGTTCCTCGCATGCGCTCGTTTGCGTTTCATTCCCCCTCCGCTACTGGATATAGACGAACTCTTTCAGGTTGAAGATCGTGTGGGCCACATCCCGCCAGACCGGCACGCTTTTGAGCAGCTGCTCCTCCGGCACCCCATGGAGCGCGCCGAGACGGCTGGCCAGCGCGCCCATCCGTTCCATCTCACGCTTCGTCGGGATCCTTCCCAGGGAAGTCCGGTACATCGTCCGGAGTCTGGTGTCGACGGACTCGCTGGTCTCCTCGACCAGCGCCTTGGCCCAGAATTGCGCCTCTCCGATGACGAACCGGTCGTTCATCATTGCGAGAGCCTGGCGAGGCACGTTCGTGACGTCCCGCCGCCCCCTGGCCATCGCCGGCGCGGGAAAGTCCAGTGCCTCCAGGAACGCCGCTGCCTCGTGCCTGGTCACCTTGAGGTAGATGCTGCGCCGGCCGCGGCCGTCGAGCGGTCCCGAAAGGAGCTTCCGGTAGGCCTTCGGCTTCTCGCGGTAGGGATGCACGCTGGGTCCGAACATCGCTGGGTCGAGCTTGCCCGACACCGAGAGAATCGCATCGCGGATCGATTCGGCCTCGAGCCGGCGGGCCGGGTACCTGTGGAACAGCCTGTTGCCCGGATCCGCCTCGCGGGTCTCCGGCCGGGCCCTGCTTGACTGCCGGAACGCACGCGACATCACGATCCTGCGGATCGCTCTCTTGATCGACCAGCCGTCCTGCACAAACCGGCTGGCCAGGTGGTCCAGCAGGTCCGGATGCGTGGGGCGCTCGCCGAACCGCCCGAGATTGTCGACCGTGGCGACAATGCCGCGTCCGAACAGGTAGTGCCAGATTCGATTGACCATGACCCTGGCGGTGAGCGGATTGCCGGGGCTTGCGATCGCCTCCGCCATCTCGCGGCGGCCGCTTCCGTGCGGTCGGCCCGGACCGCTCAGGTCTCCCAGCAGCGACAGGAACCCGCGCGGAACGACCGCGCCCAGCTCCTCCGCGTTCCCCGACTCGAAGATCGGGCTGTCATGGCCCGGATCCAGGTCGGACATGCCCTGGACCACCCGCGGTGCGCCCAACTGCCTTTCGAGGGCCCGGTAGCGGTCAACCGACGTCCGCAGGTCGGGCGTAAGGTACTTGGAGTTGGCAAGCAGGCTGTTCTCAATCAGCCACTGGAGCCAGCGGGCCTGGTCGTCATCGGCGCTTCCCTGGCGCCACGCCTCCACCGACTCCCGCGCGACCGAAGCGTAGCGGGCGGCCAGTTCCTCCAAGCTGGCGGGAGCTCCTGGCCCGAGGATCGGCAGCAAATGGCGGAGCTCGTCTTTGGGCAGCTCCTCGCAGTCGTGCAGCACGGCCTTCGTCACGCCGAAGAGCGACCGCGGATCGGCCATCTGCTCTTCACTGATCTCCGTCATCCGGGCGGGTCGGTCGGGGAGCCGCGGGTTGTCGTGCTTGGTGACCAGCTCCGCGTAGATCCGGTATTCGTCGTGCTCGTTGCGCAGGGGAATCCTGATCCAGCGGAGCCTCGGCTGGTCGAGCACGGCGTAGCGCTCGCTGAGCATGCAGTTGTCCAGGACCGTGCGCCAGGCCGCCAGCTTTCCGCCGACCACCCGGAGGCTCAGGTACCTTCGGTCTCTCGGCAGGAGCGGAGACCGCACGGCGCCGTTGAGCTTCCCGGACAGCAAGTGGGTGTAGAGGCCTGCGGGAAAGATCCCCGAGAGGACCTCGGGACCGCCGGGAGCGACGGAGAACGCGCCGCTGGACGCCGGGACCGTCTCGAACGCCCGGCCCTCGGCATGCCATCCGCCCATGTCCCCGCCGCCGAAGTCGGCGGAGGTGTCGAAGTGATCCGCGTTGAAGTCTGTGCGCCACTGCCGCTGCAGGCGGTAGCGCTCGACGAGCCGGTTCCACGAGGTCTCCAGTGTCGCGTCCGGGTCGCTCTCGTCCGGAAGCGCGAGTTCCGCCCAGGGAAACAGAGGGCTGTCGAGCTCCAGGGCTTCGCTGTCCAGGAGGCTTCGAATGCGCTCACCGCGTTCCGGGTCCAGGACCGGGGCTGACCGGCCCGGCGCCGAATCGCCCGGAGACCCGCCGATCGAAGCGAGGAGGTGGCTCGCCAGATCGTCCGCTTCCGACAGCCAGAACGAGGACAGTTCACTGCGAATGCTCTTCTTGAGCCGCTCCATGCGCTGCTTCAGGCCGGCGTCGGCCTGGCCCGTGTCCACGGTTCTCGTCACCAGGCGCGAGCTGTCGAGCACGCCGTAGAGGCCGTAGTAGTCGGCCGTCGGGATGGGATCCAGCTTGTGGTCGTGGCAGCGGGCGCACGAGATCGTGAGCCCCTGGAAGGCCTTGCCGAGCGTGTCGATCTGGTCGTCGACCACGTCGGTGCGGACCTCGCGGAACATCGTGCAGTCGTCGTGCCCCTGTTCGCCCAGCCGGAAGAAGAAGGTCCCGATCAGGGACTCGTTCACCTCTCCTCCCGGATCGAGGCGCGGCTCGCCGAGCAGGTCGCCGGCGATGTGCTCACGGACAAGCTGGTCGTAAGGAACGTCTGCATTGAGGGCGCGGATCAGATAGTCCCGGTAATGCCACGCCCCGTTGTTCTCGTAGTTCCAGTCGTCCCCCAGCGTCTCGCCGAATCGCACCACGTCCATCCAGTGGCGGGCCCAGTGCTCCCCGAAGTGCGGCGACTCGAGCAAGCGGTCCACGACCCTTGCGTAGGCGTCGGGGGAGCGGTCGCCGACGAAATCCGCGACCTCCCGGGAGGTTGGTGGCAGTCCGGTCAGAACGAAACTCAGTCTCCGGACCAGTGCGACCCTCTCTGCGGGCCCGCTCGGCCTCTGCGACACCTCGTTGAGTCGGGCGAGGACGAAACGGTCGATCTCTTGCTTGTCCCACTCCCTCCATGTCGAGTTCGGTATCGGCGGGTCCGTGACCGGCTGGAATGCCCAGTGCTCGCGGCGCATCGCCTCGTAGTGCCGGGCAACGTCGGCATCGCCGGCTGGTGCCTGCTCTGAAGGCCACGGCAGCCCGCGGCGGACCCACTCTTCCAAGGCCTCGATGCTCGAGTCCGCGAGCTTTCCGCCAAGAGGCATCTCGATCGATTCGTGCCGCACCGCCTGGATCAGCAGGCTTTCGCCGGGGGATCCGGAACGAGCTGCAGGCCCCCGGTTGCCGCCCTTGAGCACCGCTTCCCGCGAATCGAGCCTGAGGCCCGACATGGAGTTGGACTCGCTGTGGCACGAGGCGCACTGCGTGGACAGGATCGGTCGGACCTTCCGCTCAAAGAATTCCAGATCGAGATCCGACCAGTCCGCCGACGCCGGCGGCAGGTTCAATGACAGCGCCAGCACCAGGCTGGCGATCACATGCAGCTTCGGAATGGCTACTGAGGATTGGAGGGGGGCAAGCATGCGGGTACCGGGACGGCCGCGCGGGTGTCGTTCCTACAGTACCCGAGGGACCGGAAGGGCACAAGGGCTCCCGACATGGGTCATGGGGCACAAGACTACTCTGCAACGGGCGCTTTCGCCGTTCGGCGGTGAATGGCTGTCCGCGGGCACCGGGAACGCCACACATTGGTGTCTTTTCTGATGAGGAGGTCGAGCGGAACGGCGCCTGCGATCGAGTCCATGCGCACTCCGGCCCGGTCCGGAGGCAGCAACCTCCTGCTTGGGATCCCGTCAAGGCCTTCGAGGCGGCGCCAGGCCGACGGCCGCTGCTACAACCAGCAGCGCGGAGACGCTGGCCGAAAGTGCCGGCAGCGCCGTCTGGATCGTCGTCGGCAGTGCAGCGAGCGGCGGCTGCGAACTGCCGAATATCACGGTCATCAGTACGATCGCAAGACTCGTGAGGATTGCCGCCCGCACGGCTCGCCCGACGTTCCAGCTCCACGCGCGCGTACCAGCGCGAATCTGCCGGATCAGCTGTCGGGCGCGCCACATGCTCGCGACGAAGAGAACGGCGGCTGACGCGAGAAAGACCTGCGACCAGGTATCGGGCGACTCGAAACGGCTTGATCGCTCGGCGTCGGGAAGTGGTGTCCCGCGAAGTTTGCGTACTATCGCCCGAGCGATGGGCTGGGCACGGCTCGTGCCGGCGTTGATGAGGACTGCCGCTCCAAGACCGCGCCTCGGCGCGAGCGCGACGGCCGTGTCGGCACCCCACAAGCTGCCCGTGTGTTCCAGCACAAGCTCGCCGTTGAGCCACTCGGCCTCCTCGCTCACGTTCCAGCCCAGGTCGTACTCCGGTTCCAGGCGGTCCCACCAGGGACCCCGCTCCGGGACGCTGATATCCAGCGGCTTCGGGCGCATCAGGGCTGCCATATACGTCCCCATGTCCTCGGCGCTCGCCTTGACTTGGGAACTGCCGTACCATCCGAGGAAGCGCGAAGGGCTGACGCGGATGCGTCCCCACTGCCGTTCGTGCGGGAAGGCGTCGTCCGAAGAGCGATCCGGATGTTCGATCACCTTGGTCCGGTGCATGCCCAACGGCTCGAAGACCTGCTCGCGCATGTATCGGGGGAACGGAACCCCGGACATGCGCTGGACGATGGCGGCAAGGAGCACGTAGTTGCTGTTCGCGTAGGAGAACGTCGCACCGCCGGGGCTCTCGAGATCCGATTGAGCCAGCCTTCGCTCTGCCGCAGCCAGGTCGAGGCCGGCCTCGCTGCAGCAGGGCACGAGGAAGTCGTGCCGTCGCCTCAGTCCGCTGCGATGCCGGATCAGATCGCGGACGGTCACTCCTTGCCAGGCTGCGCCTTCGAGTTCGGGCAGGTATGTGGAAGCGGCCAGGCCGAGGTCGATCGTCCCCTCGCGCTCCAGCCGCAGGAGTCCAAGTGCCGTGAACGCCTTGCTGACGGAGGCCAGATCCGTCGGCGTATCGACCTGCATGGCCGATCTTGACTCGCCATTCCGCACGCCGTAGGCCCGGACGTACGAGACTCTCGCGTCCTCGACAATCGCCAGCGACAGACCGGGGATGCCGTTGAACTGCATTTCCGACCGCAGGAAGCGGTCGAGCCGTTGGCTGTCCGTCGCCCCCGAGCCAGCGTGGACTGAGAGAACGACGACGGCAAGTGCCGCAGCGGACTGGCCCAGGTTGCGCGCCTTCACCGTCGGCGCCATCGTACCAGCGACTCCCGCGCCGACACGACAAGGGCACCGGGCGGCAGGCTTCGGTCGCATGCCCGACGGGAGGCGGCTTCGGCAAGCGGAAGCGGACGCCTGGCCGCGGCCTCTGGGCTCGCCGAGCCCGTGGTCGTCACAGCACTGAGGGGACCGGGTACCCTGGCACGTCCGGCGTGAACCTGGTCGTCACCGCCTCTGAACCGGCATGCGAGGCAAATGCAACATGTTTGCGGCAGGGCCGGCCGGCCTCGCGATCACATCGCCGGGATGGCCAGATCGATCGCGTCCGTTACCTGCGTTGGCGCACCGTAGAGCTTTCCGTAGACCTTGGAGAGTTCGATCGGAGCGTCCTTGGTGACTCCCAGGCCGGCCTGCACTGCGCCCGACGCGTCGAATCCCAACTCCGAGAATCCGAGCTTCCCGTCCGCATTCGCGTCAGACGGCACGAGGCGCAGGCCCAGCTGCATGGAGCGGAACCTGCGTTCCTTGCTCAGGCGGACCCTCGCCGCGATCTCCGCCATCGAAAGGACTCCGTCACGGTCCGAATCCTCTCGCTGAAAGTGGCCTCGGGCATGGCCGTCCAGCCCGTCTGCGTCCACGGGCCGTCCGGTCCTCGGTTGCGAGAGCGCGTATTCCCGAGGGGTCACGCGGCCATCTCCGTCCGCGTCCAGGCTCGTGCGCGACTCCATCGCTTCAGAGACATCGGAGCGAATCGCGTCGTGCGCCTCCGCAGCGGTCAGCTGACCGTCTCCGTTTGCGTCCAGCGCCATCAGGAACTCGACATCGGCGGACTGCAGACCGCCCGGACCGCCCCCGCCTCGTCGATTTCCGCCCCCGCCGCCTCGGTTTCCACGCGGACCGCCACCTGTAGCGCCCCTCCCGCGCCTGCCTCGCAGCTCCTCCCAAGCTATTGTGTATTCCTCCAGCGTCAATTCGCCGTCCTTGAAGGACTCATGATCACGCATGTAAGATCCCGGCTCGTCCCCTCGAAGAAGCCCGTCGCCGTCCGCATCTAAAGCCTCGAATCGCTCGAAGGGGTCCGCTCCGCCGCCACGTCCGCGGCCCGTCGACTGCACTTGGCCGTAGCCGACCGTACGGAGAGACCGGACGAGATCCGACAGCGGGACCCGACCGTCCCGATCGGCATCGACTGCCTCGAATCCCTTCATGAATTCCTTGGTCATGGCGCTCGCGACCTGGTCCGTCTCGTCCGCCCCGTCAAGGCTGGCGCCTCGGCTGATCGCCGGCGTGACGAAAAGCAACGCAGCCACGGTCCAGAGGCCGGACCAGGCGAATCCACGCGAGGTGCCGGCTCGTTCGCAGGGGGATGGGCGCCGGGAGGGCGGACTGAATTCTGTTCGACCACGTTTTTGCAACATGATTGCAAGTGTACCATGGAATCAGGATGTGACGCCGCCCGACACGGAGACAAGGCTGTCGCGGAGACCCGGTGTCGGCGGACGATTGCAAGGAACGCTTTGCAGCCTCCGGATGCACTGGCATGAGACCGCTCCCCGATCACTGCCCCGGCGACTGGCCTGGCGGCCGGATCCCGGCTCCCGGAACCGCCGGGTGCGAGCCGCCCGATCGGCTCGGCTCGGACTCACCGGCCTCGAGAGTGGGTTCTCGGCGGACTGCAGGGCCGATCCTCGCTGAAGAATAAGTTCCCGCGCCAGTTTGTCGTAGGGAATCCGCAGGGCCGCCGAACCGTCGCAACGCAGCGGTCTCGGAATCCTCCGGAGGCTGCAGAGGCCGATGCGTGCCTGTCCCGGATCAACAACGGGCACCGGCATTCCTGTTGGATGAGGACAGGCGCGAGCCGCCGGGACGAGCTCCCGATTCCGCATTCCTGCCAGGTGGTGGCTGGTCCGGCCGTTCGTTTGCGGACGAAATCCTCCGCTGAGGTGTCCTGCTACGCTTTGGGTCGGTCGCGTATGCCCTCCGAATCCCGAAGGAACTTTCTGCGCCAGGCCCTGGCGGCTGCACACGTCGCCGTCGGCGCCGGCTGTACGACCCAGCAGGAGGCCTCTTCCAGCCGCCCCAACATCGTGGTCGTCGTGACCGACGACCAGCGCTGGGACATGCTCGGCGCCGCTGGGAACTCCATCATCAGGACGCCCAACATGGACCGGCTCGCCCGGGAGGGCGTGCTCTTCGAGAACCATTTCGTCACGACTTCTCTGTGCGCGCCATCGCGGACGTCGATGTTCACCGGACTGTATGCAAGCTGCCACGGCACCCATGGGTTCGCCACGTCGATGTCGGACGAGCTGCACGCCAGGAGCTACCCGGTGCGGCTCAGAGGGGCGGGCTACAGGACCGGATTCGTCGGCAAGTACGGCGTTGGCCGGACGCTCCCGACGGAGCAGTTCGACTTCTTCGAGGGCTTCTCGGGACAGGGGCAGTACGTCCACGAAGTTGACGGCGAGGAGAAGCACCTGACGGGGATCATCGGCGATCAGGCGCTGGAATTCCTTCAGACTTGCGAGGCCGGACAGCCGTTCTGCCTTTCGGTCAGCTTCAAGGCGCCGCACGTGCAGGATCGGGTCCCGCCGTTCTTCATCAACGATCCCGAGTACGACAGCCTCTACGAGGACGTTGAGATTCCTCCGTTCAAGAAACTCGACCCCCGCTACTTCGACGAGCTGCCGGAATTCCTCAAGGACGGCTACGAGGGACGCATTCGCCAGCAGCGGCGGTTTCCGACACCAGAGACCTGGCAGGAGGCGATGAAGCGCTACTACCGGCTGATCACGGGCGTCGACGCGCAGATCGGCCGCATGCTCGACTGGCTCGACCGCTCCGGCCTCGGCGCGAACACCGTGATCGTCTTCACCTCGGACAACGGCTTCTTTCTCGGCGAGTGGGGCTGGGCGGGAAAGTACTTCATCCACGAGGAGTCGATCCGCGCGCCCCTGATCGTCCGGGATCCCCGCAGCCCGGAGAGGGCGGGTCGGCGGCGCTCCGAGATGACCCTTAACATCGACATCGCGCCGACGATCCTCGAGCTTGCAGGCCTCGAGATCGATCCATCGACGAATGGCCGCAGCGTCGTTCCGATGCTTGGCGGCGAGTCCCCGCCGTGGCGGAGCGACTGGCACTACGAGTTTCTCTGGCAGCGGGAAGGGATCCCGATTCCGCGCACCGAGGGCGTTCGCACCCGGAGGTGGAAGTACAACCTCTTTCTCGACGGTCAGCCGGGGTACGAGCAGCTCTACGATCTGGAGGCGGACCCGGAAGAGGAGACGAACCTTGCAGCGTCACCGGATCACGCGGAAGTCCTGCAGGAACTGCGGGGCCGTCACGAGGCTTGGAAGCGCGCCCTGTCCGGCTGGCGAGCCGACAGGCCTTGGGCCGACCCCTCGTAGGGGGCGGAGCGCGGCGCGGGTCAGCGCTCGTCGGGGGGCAGCCGCCCCGAGGGCTTGCCTGCGTCATAGGCAGGGTTTCTGGACGGCATGTTCGCATCGACCTCTGCCAGCCAGTTGTCGAGCTTCTCCGCAAGCGCCCCCGCCTTCTCGGGCAGGAGAGCGGACAGGTCGTAGCGCTCGCCGGGGTCGTCTTCCAGGTTGTAGAGTTCGTTCGCGCCGTCCTCGTACCACCTGATCAGCTTCCAGTCGCCGGCTCGGATCGCTGCGCTCGGCGCACCGCCCTGGTTTCCGTAGTGCGGGTAGTGCCAGTACAGCGGGGAACGCCTTGCCGCCTCGCCTCGAAGCAGGGGCGCCATGCTCTCGCCGTCCAGATGCTGGTCTGGACGGAGGCGCAGGCCGGACAGCTCAAGCAGGGTCGGGTAGAAGTCCGTGCTCGTCACTGGCTCGTCGATCACCGATCCGGGTCGCGTGGCGCCGGGAGCGCGAATCAGCATGGGTTCCCGGATGCCGCCTTCGTACATCCAGCCCTTGCCGCCGCGCAGGGGCAGGTTCGCCGTCGGGGAGCCTTCGGAAGTGCTCAGGCCGCCGTTGTCGGACATGAAGACGACGATGGTGCGCCGCTCCAGACCGTTGGCGGCGAGGGCGTCGAGGACCGTGCCGACCGCCGAGTCGAGGGCCTCGACCATCCCGCCGTAGATCGCGTGGTCCTGGACCTGCCTCGCGTCGCGGAAGCCTTCCCGGATCCAGCGCGGCCCGGAGAACGCGAGCCTCTTGGCCTTGGCCTCGTACTTGGCTTCCAGCGCCGCCGTCGTCATCAGCGGCGTGTGGACGGAATAGAACGAGAGAAAGGCGAGAAAGGGCTTGTCCCGGTTTGCGGCGATGAAGCGTGCGGTCTCGCGAGCGAGGCGCTCCGGGAGAAACTCGCCCGGGGGGCCGTCGGCCAGATTCGGGTTGCCGTAGGGCGAGAAGTACTTGTCGCCGTACCATGGGCCGCCGTGTTCCCAGCCGCCCTTGTTGACGTCGAATCCCTGGTCCTCAGGCCAGTGGCCCTCAGACCCGAGGTGCCACTTGCCCGCAAAGAAGGTCGCGTAGCCGTTCTCCTTGAAAGCCTCGGCCAGCGTCGTCTCCTCAAGCGGCATGCGGTCCGAGTATGGGGAGGGAAGCATCGCCGTGTTGCGACTCCATGATTCCGGCTGGTTGCCGCCCGAGGGGCTGATGTAGTCAGTCACCCGAATCCGGACCGGGTACTTGCCCGTCATGATGCTCGCCCGAGTCGGCGAGCAGACGGGGCAGGCCGCGTAGGCCTGGGTGAACCTTGCACCCGACGATGCCAGACTGTCGAGGCTGGGGGTCTCGTAGAACCGGCTGCCGTAGCAGCCCAGGTCCCGCCAGCCCAGATCGTCGGCGAGGAGGAAGACGACGTTGGGCGGAGCGCCCAGCGCGGTTGCCGCAAAGGCGGCAAGGAGAAGGATCGCTCTCAGCAGTCGGTCAGGCCTGTCCAGCATGGAACCCATTCTGGGGATGTCGGCGAGGCCGTTGTCAAGCCGGTCAAGACGGGGCGGGCTCGTTCGTCGGCGGGTTCCGGACTCCCGCAGGACTCCTCCGGCCCAATCCGCCCTCGTTGGCCCTGCGGCACCGTAAGCCGGTCCCAGCGGGGTAGGCGGGCTTCCACCTCCTTGACGGAGAGGCCATTGCCGGTCACCCTCTGCGGGTCAGCATCCGGTAGCCGCGAAGTCGGGGTGTCCAGGTCTCCGTCTCTAGTCGGCTGGAGGTGACGCAGCTGGCGAGATGGCACGTTCGAGTGTTTCGAGCCGCTGATCGACTTTCCAAGAGGCGATTTCGACGGTGCGCAGACGGTCATCCATGGCGCGAACGTCCGTTTCGAGCCGGTCGATGCGGGCGTTGACACCCCCGATGAGAAACGCCAACACGGAGACAACAACCGGGGCGATCACCGTTCCGATGATCCACTTGGTGTCGCTGCTTACGCTTCTGCTGTATTTCGGCCGAGTCTGCATTTCGAGGCTTGCAGGCTCGCCAGCAATTCGCAACGTAGGGGGCTGGCTGGGATGTGGAGGCCTCGTCGGGATTTCGCGCCTGCCGCGGGCGGCCTGCGTGGAGCAAGCCAGCCCGGTTTCCTCAGTGCGCGGTGAGAAAACGCCCTTGCTGGTTCAAATCCCGCTTGGCAACTGTTGCTCCAGCCGGAACCTGACGGAGCCGTTCATGAAGGTAACAACCTGGGTTGAAGGTTGAAGCACTGCGATGCCAATGGACTGTCTTGGACGGTTCAGCGAGTTCGCAGGCCACAACGCGAGTAGACGTTGAGCGGGCCTCGAAAAGGGCAATGCAGCAGCCGACCCGCCCGAACTACGGGGAGGGCCGCCGTTGGCCGGGTAGCGAGCGACGTTCGGCTCCTCCGGGGTAGCGGCGGCGGCATGTGTGCGAGAGGGAGATGGAAGCCAACGCCGGTAGCCCTGACGGTGGTGCGCAAGCGCCGACCGGCGGCCCGCGAGGGACAGGCCGGGCCATGCTGGGTGGCGGAGAAGCCCGTAGAGCTGACGAAGCCGGGCATTGCCGGCGGAGGGAAGGGGCGTTGGTTCAAGATGAGCAGCCCATGTCGTCGGCTGGGATGAGGACGACGTTGGGCGGAGCGCGCGACGCGGTTACGGCGAGGCCATTGTCAATCCGGTCGGGACTGCGTGGGCTCGTCGGCAGATGGCGGTGCCCCGCACGACTGCTGCATCCACAATCCGCCCTCTCAGGCTGTCACCTGACCCTGCGGTACTCCTCGCCCAGTCCTGGCAGGTACTTCGGAGGACTCTGGTACATGTGCCCTTCGAGGAACGTCACCGACCGGTCTCGGGTGACCTTCTCCAAGGCGCTCATCGCTCGTCGGTAGGCCACATAGTCCGGGCCGTTGCCGCCCATCGAGGAGATCCGGGCGGGCTGCGCAGCCTTCCAGTGCTCGTAGCCCGCATAGCGGACCATGAAGAACACCTCGTCGAATTCGGGGCTTTCCGGAAAGCCGCTCTCGTCCGGGTAGACGGCCTTCCACTGGCCGACGATCCTGGCGCCGACCTTCTCCAGATACGGCCAGAGATGCGCGACCCCCTCGGCGATGATCCGGTCCGCCGATCCCTTGTCGATCTTCAGGCGCTCAAGGGCGACGATCTCGGGAGCCGGCCAGTTGACGTCGTTGCGAACCGGGTGCGGGCCCTCGGCCGCGGCGCCTGCCGCGACCTCGTACGCCTCGTCGAGCGCCGGCATGTAGTAGACGCTCGGGGCGGCGGTCCTCCCTTCCAGGAAGTGCCCGCCTCGGGACCCGGCAGTGTAGTGGCCTCGCGCCCGCAGCGCGTCCTGGCTGCGATGGTAGTCGGGGCCGTCGCCCCCCAGCAGCAGGTGCCCTTGGCGTGTGGCCTTCCAGTGGTCGTAGCTGGCGTAGCGCGCCAGCCGGTAGCCATGGTCGAAGTCCGGATCCCCGGCCGAGCCGTCCGGATGGATGACCTTCCATTGCCCGACGATCCGGCTGCCGATCTTCTCGAACCAGGGCCAGACCCCGTCTCGGCTCAGGCGGAAGTACGCTTCGTGGCCGCCCTTGAGCAGCTTCTGGTGGCGGAACACCAGCAACTCTGTTCCTTCCTGGACCACGCCGTTGCGGACAGGGCGGGGAGGCTCCTGCTGCTGTCCTGCCGCGGCGCCGGCGAGGCCGCTGGCGATCACCAGCACGAGAATCGTTCTGAGCGAGGATGGGACTGCCACGTACCGCACCAGTCTAGTGCCGTCGATTCGCGATGGCGCGTCGAGGCGGACTCTTCACGCCGAGACCGGCATGCGGCGGTCGCGACCCGCATGCGCCTCGACCCAGCGGCCGTTGCGGAGGGCAAACTGGCGGCAGCGGTCGATCGATGCTCCCAGCGAGACCGTCCGGGAAAGCGCCGCAGCGAGCGGAACGGCTCCCAGTGTCATGTACCCGCCGACTGCATCCAGGAGTCGTTCGCGGAGATCTGCCAGTTCGCTCCGGGTGGCGTCGCTCCCGATCTGTGCGATCGCACTCTCCCACGTCTGCGATTGCCGCCCGACGGCCTCCGCCGGTACTGGACGCCGAATCAGCACGCCAGTCGCCAAGTGCCGGAAAAGGCTGAGTCCGTGCGAATGGCGGATCATGCTGCGGATGCTGTTCCGGAGCATCCGGCACGCCGGTTCGCCCGTCGCGGCCTTGCCGGTCCGGGCGAGGTCGAACAGCTCCGCCTCCAGGACGTAGAGCCGATGACGAAAGGCCTCCAGGCCGCACTCCCAGCAGATCTTCGCGATGAGCAGAAACGCAATGGTCGAGAATGCGAGGGACCGCGCGAGGAAGGGGAATTCGGAATCGAGCATCTTGGACTGTCTCTGGCGGGCGCTGCCCGGCCTGTAGCCGAGAGCACGGTTGTTTTCATGATTATCGCAGTGTATGCCCAGCATGTCAACCTGAAATGATTTGTAATTTTCCCCTCCTGTTCGTATTGGAGTCCACATGCGGTCAACCTCTCGGGATTCCGCCCGCTCCCGAGACACCGGAACACGGGGCGTTTTCATTCGGTCATGGCGGCGCTGGGGGCAGACCGTGACATAATCCTTGAGCGGGCGGAGTCATTCGCCAGCATGGCCCGCCAGTGCCGGAAGGTCCCTGTGAGCCAGTCTCACGCAGCGCTGTCTTGCCTCTGCGCAATCCTTGCAGGTTGCGGAATGACCCAGCCCGAATCGATGAGCAGCATCCGGGTTCCCGAGGGGTTCGAGATTCAGGTTGCGGCGGGCCCGCCCCTCGTTGAGAGGCCGATGATCGTCGCCTCGGATCATGAGGGCTATCTCTACGTAGCCGAGTCGTCCGGATCGAACGACGAGGTCCAGAAGCAGCTTGAAGAGCGCCCGCACAGCATTCTCCGCCTCGAGGATGTTGATGGCGACGGCCGATACGACAGGCGAACCGTCTTCGCCGACAGGATGATGTTCCCCGAAGGCGTACTCTGGCACGACGGTTCGGTCTATGTCGCGGCCCCGCCCAGCATCTGGAAACTCACCGACACCGATGGAGATGGCGTCGCCGACGAGCGCGAGGAATGGCTTGAAGCCAAGACGCTTACCAACTGCGCCAATGACCTGCATGGCCCGTATCTCGGCCTGGACGGCTGGATCTACTGGACGAAGGGGGCATTCGCCGAACAGACCTACGAGCGCCAGGGCGGTCCGCCATTCGTGACCCGTGCAGCGCACGTTTTCCGGCGACGGGCGACCGGCGGCGAGGTCGAGCCGGTCCTGACCGGAGGCATGGACAACCCGGTCGAGGTCGCGTTCACGCCCGAAGGCGAGAGGCTGCTGACCTCGACCTTCCTGGTGCATCCCCAGGTTGGCCGGCGCGACGGAATGGTGCATGCGGTCTACGGAGGCGTGTACGGGAAGATTCACGGAGTGACCGACGGCCACCCGATGACCGGCGGCTACCTGCCCGTCATGACCCACATGGGCGGCGCCGCACCAGTCGGGCTGGCTCGTTACGAGTCCGGTGCGTTTGGCGACGATTATCGGGGCCGCCTCTTTGTGACCTCGTTCAATCTGCGCAAGGTCACCTCCCACAGGCTCGTGCCCGACGGCGCGACCTTCGTGACGGAGGATGCCGACTTTCTTGTGTCCGACAGCCGGGACTTCCATCCCACGGACGTCATGGAGGACGCGGACGGCAGTCTGCTGGTCGTTGACACAGGTGCCTGGTACAAGCTCTGCTGCCCGACAGCCCAGCTGACGAAGCCCGACGTGCTCGGGGCGATCTACCGCATCCGGAAGACGGAGTCGCTCCCGATGCCCAATCCGCTGGGGCAGGAAATCGACTGGACGCTCGCGGGGCCGACGGGCCTGGTCGCTCTGCTCGGCGACCCCCGCCCGGCCGTGCAGCGGCGGGCTCTCGCCGCGCTTGCTTCGGAAGAGTCGATCTCCGCGCTCGAGCGCGCTCTTTCCTGGCATCCTGCCGCCGACATGCGGCGCAGTGCGGTCTGGGCCCTGACGAGGATCGAGACGAGGCTGGCCCGGGAGGCGGTGAGGAGTGCGCTTTCGGACAAGTCGGCAAGTGTTCGCCAAGCGGCCGCGCATTCCGCCGGACTGCATCGCGACTGGCTGGCCTCGGCCGCCTTGGTTGCGCTTTTGCAGGATCCGTCGGAGGCGGTCAGGCGGGCCGCAGCCGAGGCGCTCGGTCGGGTCGGCCACCCGGGGGCCGTCAGCCCACTGCTCGCCGCTGCCGCCCGCACGGAGGACACCATCCTGACGCACTCGCTCGTCTATGCGCTCATCGAGATCGGCGATCCGAACTCGACGGAGAGAGGCCTGAGTTCGCGTTCGGTTCGGACCAGGCGGGCGGCGATGATCGCACTGGACCAGATGCGCGGGGGCTCGCTCAACGTGGACAGGGTGATATCCCTGCTGAATTCCTCCGATCCGCTGCTTGCCGAGACCGCCGGCTGGATCGCAGCGCGGCATCCCGAATGGGGGGGCCGCCTGGCCGGATACCTGCAGAACCAGCTCAACGCGAGATCCGGTCAGGATCCGGAGGGAGTCAAGAGGCAGCTCGCCACATACTCCGGAAGCCCGGCCGTGCAGGCACTTCTCGCCCGCACGGTCCAGGCCAGCCGACGTGCAAGCACACGGTCCGTGGCGCTGAACGCCATGGCCGCCGCTTCGCTGGAAGAGCTTCCAGAGGGCTGGGAGGACGCGGTAGCCGCGGCGCTCGGGCGGACCGATGCAGTGGAGCCCGCGCTATTCGCCGCCCGCAGCTTTCCGAAGCCTGATGGCGGTCTGCCTGTGCTGGACGATGCGCTCGTCGAGGTCGCGCTTGACGAGTCCGCGGATCCGGGAATTCGGATCCGGGCTCTGGATGCCGCCGGCTCGATCGACGAGCTACAGCCTGCACTCTTTGATCTCGCAGCCGGACTGGTCACGCCCGCCAGTCCCGTCGTCGTGCGGGGTGCCGCTGCCAGGGTGCTGTCGCGCGCAACCCTCAGCCGAAGCCAGCTCGTTGCGGTAGCCGGCCTATTGCCCGACGTCGGTCCGATGGAACTCCCGCTGCTCGTCAGGGCGTTCGGGCAGTCGACGGACCCGCAGGTCGGATCCAGTCTTGCCGACGGTCTTGCCGAGGCCGGCGCCCTTTCCAACTTGCGAGCCGACATTCTTGCCGAGGCATCGAACGGATTCGACGACGAAGTCCAAGCCCGGCTGGACTCGCTGCTGACCGGGGAGGTGGCCGGTCTGGACGAGCAGGGCGCCGCCATCGACGAGCTGCTCGACTCGCTGCCCCCAGGCGACATCGTCAGCGGACAGGCCGTGTTCAACAGCACGCAGACTGCCTGCCTGGCCTGCCACGCGATCGGCTACCAGGGCGGCAAAATCGGCCCCGACTTGACCAGAATCGGCCAGATTCGCGAGCGCCGCGACCTGCTCGAGGCCCTCGTCTATCCGAGCGCCAGCTTCGTCCGCAGCTACGAACCGATTGTGGCGGTTGCCGGCGAGGAGAGCTACAGCGGCGTCCCGCTCGAGGAGACCGACACGCACCTCGTGCTCGCGCTGGATGCCGACCAGCAGGTGCGGCTTGCGCGATCCGACATCGAAGAGGTCCGTCCCGGAACGGTCTCGGTCATGCCGTCGGGTCTTGCCGACGAGCTGACGCGCAACGAGCTTGCCGACCTGCTTGCCTTTCTCGAAGCGACCGAGTGGGGACCCCGCCGCGAGTAACCCATAGAATCGAACGATTCGGAGGTGTTCATGCATCGAATCACGCTTGCCGTTGCCGTGCTGTCGGCTCTGTCGCTCTCGGAGCCGGGCACGGCGGCGACCGGCGACCGGCCCAATGTGATCTTCATCCTCGCGGATGATCTCGGGTACGGCGACCTCGGTTCGTACGGCCAGACCGTCATCCGGACGCCCGCCCTGGACAAGGTCGCCGCCGACGGCATCCGGTTCACCCAGTTCTATGCGGGCGCGACCGTCTGCGCTCCGTCCCGAAGCGTGCTGATGACAGGACAGCACACCGGGCACACGCATGTCCGCGGCAACGCCGGAGGGCCCGACATGACGGCGCAGTCACTCCGCGACGAGGACATCACCGTGGCCGAGGTCCTCAAGTCCGCCGGCTACGCGACGGGCCTCTTCGGCAAGTGGGGCCTCGGCGATGTCGGTCTGGAAGGGCATCCCCTCAAACAGGGGTTCGATGCGTTCTTCGGCTACCTGAACCAGGTCCACGCCCACAACTACTACCCCGAATTCCTCTGGCGCGGAATGGAGAAGGTCCCCCTCCGGAACGAGGTCCGGCGTGTCTCGCGCGTCTACGGCGGCTTCCGCGGAGGCTGGGCCACGGAGCGAAACGAATACTCGCACGACGTCATCATGCGGAACGCGATGGCGTGGATCGAGGAACAGCGCGAATCCCCCTTCTTTCTGTATCTGGCTCTCACGATTCCACACGCGAACAACGAGGGCACGCGGGGCACGGGCGACGGCGCCGAGGTCCCCGAGTATGGAATCTACGACTGGGAGGACTGGCCGAATCCGGACAAGGGGCAGGCCGCGATGATCACTCGCATGGACCGGGATGTCGGACGGCTCGTCGAGCGGCTCGGGGAACTGGGAATCGACGAGAGGACGCTCGTGATGTTCTCCTCCGACAACGGGCCTCACAACGAGTCCAACCATGACCTGCTCAAGTTCCGGCCGTCCGGCGGGCTGCGCGGCATCAAGCGCGATCTGTACGACGGCGGCATCCGCGTGCCGTTCCTTGCCAGGTGGCCCGGCACGATCCAGCCCGGACGCGTGTCGGACCACATCGCCTATTTCGGCGACCTGATGGCGACCGTCGCCGAGCTTGCCGGCGTCGAGACTCCACCCGACACCGACTCGGTCAGCCTCGCGCCAATGCTGGTTGGCCGGACTGCGGAGCAGAAAGCCCACGACTACCTGTACTGGGAGTTCTACGAGAGCGGATCAGCCCAGGCCGTGCGGCTGCGCCAGTGGAAGGGTGTTCGCAAGCCGATGCTGACCGGCAGGATTGAGCTCTACGACGTGTCGCGCGATCCCGCCGAAATCTACAACGTGGCCCGGAATCACCCGGACGTCGTCAAGGAGATCACAGGGATCATGGCGCGGGCGCATGTCCCCCATCCGAACTGGAAGCCGCCCTCTTCGGACTGAGCCGCCGGGGCCGTCACGGCGCCGCGACGCCTGTGTCGCCGGCCCGGTTTCCCGCTGCGTGCCGCGTGGCGGTACGCTCTGCGGCCGCGGTCTGGCGTTGGGCAATCCGCATCGCCTCGGCGACCTGGGAGCTCACAAGCCTCCCGCCAACCTCCTCTTCCTCGCGCATCGCCGACGCATTGATCCGCTTGGCGGCTTCGAGCGCCAGTTCCGTCTCCCGCTCGAGGCGAACCCTGGCCGCCGCCAGCTCCTTCTCGTACTCGCGCATCCAGAACTTGCCGGATTCCTCCCGGAACCCTTCGAACCACTCTGCCGCTGCGGCGTCGTGTTCACGCAGGATCTCCCGTATTCGTTCCGCTCGGGCCGCATGTCCCGCGGACCTCGAAGGCTGGGACGGCAGCACTCCCGAGGGGCCGCCGCCACGCAGCCAATCGCCAATGGAACGGGTCCGGTGCCACATGGCTGCGATGGTTCCCGTCATCACCGCCAGCAAAAGAAATCGACGAATGAAGCGAATAATCATGATGACTCCTGTGAGATTCTTGCGAATATACTGTAGATAAGACGAATATGAGACGAACAATGTTTCTTGTCAGACCAGAAACTGGTTGTATTTGTGCCTCGCATGCCGATTTCGGGCTTGGCGGCGCGCGGTTCGCCTGCGATCCTTCGCGCTGGGAACAGAGGCGCTCGGGAGGAATACTCCTATGTGCAGGGGACAAACGCGAACGTGCCGCTCCTCGTCACCATGACGAGCTCCTGCCGGCCTCTGACTGTGATTGCGATCCGGGATGCCGGAATCGTGTCACCTCCGTAGCAGTGCCGCACTAAGCCGCAGGTCTCGATGTCCGCTGCTCTGAAGCCGATGTTGTAGCCCCTGAATTCCGAACATGTGATCAATTTCGCTTGTCATGATTTCAGCGCTGGCTGATCCGAGGCGGGGCCAACGGTTGGCGGTGAAATCGGTATCGACAGCCAAGATACCGGCGTATTCGCGCAATTTCGGCGTGTGCGCGGCAGACCGGGCTACTCGCGGGGCAATGTTTCGGAGTGCGTCAACTGAACGACAAGGAGTCTCGGTGATTCATAGTGACACCGAACTTGATCACTCCGGAGGGTTTTCAGCGTCTCCCGCTATACACAACTGGCACGTAACTCGTTGTAGGAGAGACAGTTATCATGAAGATTCCAAGAGCCCCCGGCCTACGATGTTCGGAAATCAGGGGCTAGTCTGGCCAGTTGTAGACGAACGCGTCAACGAGTGCCGCACGAAACTTCCAGATTGGGATCGAAACTTCATCCGTTGGTTGGGGACCGCTATACCAGTGTTGCTTGTAGAGCCATTGAAGCAGTTTGCCATAGTTCTCAGGCGTCCCGAGAGTCGTGCCCTTCTTACCGGCTACTCCTGACAGCGATGCAAGAGCCGCCCGGGACGGACCATTCACTGATACTAGCCGATCCGGTCGCGCGAGCGTTAGCAAGAGTGTTGCGGTCCCGGGACCAACGTTGGGAAAGTTGTGAGGGTCCATAAACTTCTTCATCGCCGCAATTGCAATGTCCGGAAACTCCCCTCCGTCGGCCTTCCTAACTCTCTTTAGGATGCGACGGACCTCGGTCTCGCGGTCTCTTACGGCCGACCAATTCGTACGATCCAAACGCCCAAGCAACCCCCACCAATGTGAATCCGCGCCCGACTTTCCCCCCTTCAGTCGTGTCAGGAGCCCAGATCGAAGATCCGACCAGGGCGTTTTCCCAAACAACAGTTTGCGTCGCTCGGATATCACCTTCATATAGCTCCGGCCCCGGGGATCCAAGACCTCCCATTCCTCGTTCCGCAGCATCTCTTCGCACTCCTCCAGAGCCTGTCGATACTGCCCGAAAGTTCGGAGACGGTATGCGTCGGCGAGAAGCTCGAACCGTTGAGAGATCGGTCCTGATACCAGTTCACGGACCGCTCGAGGAGGCGGGTTCCGGTTCCAGGCTTCCGTGTAGCGACGGATCACGTCCGTGACAGACCGATCCATGGCGCAGGGATCCCAACGTTCTCGAAACCAGTCGGCCAGCGCGTCGGCCTCCTCACCTGGACCCATTTCCATGATGATCTCTTCATTCGACTTGGCGTGGATTCCGAAACCCATTCTCGTAAAGTTGGCACTCCCGATCCATGCGCAAGACCCGGCGGTCCCATTCTTGTTCCGTCGGAACAAGTACAGCTTAGGATGGAACAGACGGCGTCCCTTCCCGATGATCATTAGGTCGCCCGCTGTGATTCTGTTCAGTCTCTCCAAAGCATCTGGGTGGGTCGCATTCCCCGCTGTGCCGACGATTGCGCGGATTCTCATCCCTCCGTTGCTCCGGGCGGCATCGGCCAGTATTCGTAGGTGCTTCCCGTCGGTAGCCCAAGCCGTGGCAATGTCAACACGGGTGTGAGCTCCTAGAAGCTCCTCAAAGCGGTTGAGCACATTGTCGCTGCGGAGAATCATCGCCTTTACCTTAGCATGGCGCTGCCATGAGAGCGTCCGAAGTATACGTCAGGAGCGGGGCGCCAAGTACGATGTACGTTGCCCGGATAGCTTATCAACGTTCGGCAATGCCGAGATCGCTGCCCATTGGCGCATAGACCGGACTCGCAGAGGGCTGCGTGGCAGCGATGGTGACAGCCTTCCTCCCGTGGATTTCGCTCTTCGACCGCCACCGCCAAGTCCTGCCGTCGGGACAGCTCCGGGGCTCTACCAGACCCGGTGTGGGCAATCGGCGAGCCTGCCACGAATCCCCTGAGTACTGACAGAGGTCGGGTTCCGCCTGACTGGGCATTTGACGGAGTTCAGGGAACTGGACCGCTGGCATCCTTGGGTCGACAGAATGTCGGGGAATGTCGCGGTTCGAATCGGACTCCGAGCTTTTCACCACTTGCACCAGCCCCAACCAGCGTCAACGCCCTCCCGCTCTGGGCCGGCGACACGTAGATGCGGGACAGCCATGGCACCCCCGAGGCGACTGTTGTTCCCACCAAGCCACGGCATGTGATCGCGTACAGGGGCAGTCTGTCAAGCACAGCAGCCCTTCTTGGCCGGAAGGGATCGCTCGAGTATCCGTCGCGGCTCCTCCGCAGGTGCCGGGGCGCCGGCTGAGGTGGCCGGCTCTTCTCGCAAGCACCGGGCATAGCCGGGCCCGGTTGACTTCCATTTCGGCCGGATCTCTCGCCGCGAGACACGCAAGGATTGCCGTGCGGCCCCGCGCGGGAAACATGGCGGGCGGATCATTCTATCCTGTTGGCTATGGCGATTCGAAATGGTCTCTTGCTTGTTGCGATGGCCATCATGACAGGGCCCCTCGCCAGCGCCGAGAGGCACGCCTTCCGCATCCGGTTCGGCCTCACAGACGTTGAGCCGACCGCCTGGGATGGATCGGTCAAGGTCTCCGGCGGCCGGGTTGCCGGCCTGCGCAGCTGGCGGCCCAGAGCGGCCGATCGGATCGGCGAGGACTCCTGGAGGCTCGCCACCGCCCCAGGAGTCAGGTTCCGATACCGGAACTGGGAACCCGAGCCTTCGCTTCCCGTCCCCGCATATCTGAACGTGGCGGGCCTGTTCCTGGATGTTGAAGCCGTCGGAGACGCACGCGTGGACATTGAGACCGTGGGCGGCAACCTCTCGTTTCTTCTCTCCGAACTCCCGTCCGACGCCCGGTACGCGTATCTCGGCGGCGCCGTGGTCGTCGAGCGGTCCGCGACCGCCATGTCCGTGTCCGACCAGAGCTTTCACAACGGCTTCGCCGATGTGGCGGCAAGTGGCGTCGGCACGTTCTGGACAGCTTGGGTGGGCTACCGCGACCAGGGCAACAGGGTGTTCGCCCGGAGGCACGACGGCGCGGGATGGGGTGAAGTCCAGGAGCTCACGGACGGGCCGTCCGACGTGTACTACGTGCGCCTGGCGCGCGACGGTCGTGGCGGAATCATCGCCGTCTGGTCTGACCAGAGGCAAGGCAACTACGACCTGTACGCCAGACGCTTCGACGGCGAGGCATGGTCGCCCGCAGAGAGGCTCACCAACGCGCCGCAGCCGGACATTCACCAGGCCCTTGCGACGGACGCCAGCGGCCGAGTCTGGCTCGTGTGGCAAGGCTTTCGGGCGGGAAGGTCCGACATTCTGGCCCGCACCTGGGACGGCGAGAAGTGGTCTTCCCCAACCCGTGTGTCGCTCTCGCCCTCCGACGACTGGAATCCGGCGGTCGCGGCCGACTCCAAGGGCACTGTCTACGTGGCATGGGAGACGTACGAGAAGAACGATTTCGACATTCGCATGCGAAGGCTGGTCGGAGGCCGCTGGCTGGATGTGGAGCCCGTGGCGGACACGCTTCGGTACGAGGCCTATCCGTCGCTGGTGTGCGACTCCGAAGACCGCCTGTGGGCGGCCTGGAACGAGAGCGGCCTCCAGTGGGGAAAGGACACCGGCTTCCTGCTCAACCGCCCCGCGACGCAGCTCTACCAGTCGAGGTGGATCGCGACCGCCGTCTACGCGGCGGGGGAGTGGCGCGAATCCCGGCGCAGTTTCGAGGACTCGCTGCCGGCGGAACTGCGGGGCTTCAACGACTTCCCGCGGCTGCGGGCAGGCGCCGACGGCCGTGTCTGGGCCCTCTTCCGGCACCGCCACCTTCGACAGCGGGAGGTTCCGCACACCGCCGCCGCGCACCGCGCCGCCTGGGAGACCTACGCGACCGCGTTCGACGGCCGCGAATGGAGCAGTCCACTGCCGCTGCCCGCCACCGCCGGGCGGTCGGACGCGGGCTACGGGTTCACTGCGGGCCCGGACGGATCGCTGTACGCCGCGTGGGCGACGGACAACCGAATCTACGACCAGTACTTCTACGAGCACGGCGAGATCTTCGCATCCCGGCTTCCGCTGCCGGACGGCGCCGTGCACCCGTTCCAGCTCAAGAGCAGGAGCCGCGACGAATTGCGGGTTTTCGAGAAGCACCCGAACGAGAGCGAGGATGTCGCGCGCATCCGGGCCTACGAGATCCGGTCGGAAGGCAAGACGTACAGGATCTACCGAGGCGACACGCACCGGCACACCGAGTATTCCGGCGACGGAAACAACGACGGCGCCCAGAACGACACCTACAGGTATGCGATGAATGTCGCCGAACTCGACTACCTCGGCATGAGCGAGCATCACAACAGCGGCGGCCCGAACATTGACTACATCAACTGGCTCCTGCAGCAGCGAGTCGATGTATTCCACGTATCCGGACGGTTCGTCCCTCTGTACGGATACGAGAGGGGTGTGCGCTACCCCAACGGCCATCGGAACATCTTTTTCGCTCGTCGCGGGAATCCCACGTTTCCCGATCAGCCGGGCGAAGCGGAGACCTCCTCGGCATCGGTCGGCCTGTTCGACTACGTCAGGCAATACGACGGAATCTCGATCCCGCACACGCCCGCCACGGGCATGGGAACGGACTGGCGGGACAACGATCCGGAGGTCGAGCCGCTCGTGGAGATCTATCAGGGAGACCGCGTGTCCGCGGAGTACGAGGGCGCGCCGAAGGCGGCCACCGAACGGGACGTGACCAGCCAGGCCGGCGGCTACCGCCCCAAAGGATACGTGAGGAACGCGTGGGCCAAGGGATACAAGATCGGCGTGCAGGCCAGCTCCGACCACCTCTCGACCCACATCTCGTACTCGTGCACAATCGCAGAGGAGTTTTCGCGGGAAGGCTTGCTGGACGCGATGCGGCAGCGCCACAACTACGCGGCGACCGATAACATCGTTCTCGACTACCGCATGCGGGCGGATGGCAGGGAGTACCTGCAAGGCGACATCGTCCCCGGGAAACCGGCGGATGTCGAGATCGTGGTGAAGATCCTCGGTACCGGCCCGGTCCGGCAGGTCGACGTGATCCGCGGAGAGGAGTTTGTGTACACGCTCCAGGACCAGTCCGACGATGTCGAATTCCGCTTCATGGACAAGACAGCGGAGTCCGGTGAGCAGCACTACTACGTGCGCGTCCAGCAGGCGGACGGCCAGATGGCCTGGTCGAGCCCGATCTGGCTGACCCGGCCGTAGGTGCACGTGGTGGCAACGCATCGAAGCGCGGCGGCCTCGGTGCAACCCGGACAGAACGGACTTGTGGATTTCCTTGACGGAGAGAAAACCGTCGTTCCGGCATTGATTCCACGGCGGCCCTGAGGGCGTGCGACATGAACCGTCCAAGCGGTCGAAACAACGGCCTGCGCAGTCGGGTCACATCCCCCAGACTGTGATCGCCTTGCCAGCCTCGGTTTCGCTCCGGCGGAACAACCGCAACTGCCAGGTTCTGCCTTGTCGACCGTCGAAGATCACCAGGTGGCCCGACTCCGCCCGGCAGCGATCCATGTATCTGGCCGTCTGCGCCAGGCCGGTGCGAATCGTTCCTTCTGCGCTCCTGCCTTGCCGCACCACCTTGCACTCGATGACGTGGCTGCGCACTCGCGTGGGGTCTCCGCTTCCCGGCCATCGGATGAGCAGGTCCGTGCGCCCGCGTCCCAGGCCATACTCTCGCTCCAACCGTCCACCTGCATTCACTATCCGCTGCAGGAAAGCCTGCAGCAGGAGTTGCGGCCACGCCTCCCCGTACCCGAATCGATCCGCCCAGTGCTCGGCGTTCTCCCGAAGGTAGACTTGAAACGCCTCCAAGAGCTTGGCGACCTCCAGATTCCCCTCGGCATCCACGTACCACGCTGTCCTGTGGGGTATGAACCTCTCCATCAAGTACGTCAGCTGGCGCGGCACGACCTCCCGGTAGATCGGATTGGCGATCTCCACCGAGCCGTCGATCCGCACCAGGCCGAGATCGACGACATAGTCCAAATCGTCGGGGGGAAGGTCCCCTGGCGCACCGGAACCCGCGAGGAGCGGCTCGACAATACGCCGGACACGGTCTTCCCGCAGCTTGTCGGCCAGCTTGTCGAGGTGCGTGGCTCGAGCCAGGATCAGCGCCTCCTTGGCGTCATCGATGGCAACGGCATCGATACAGCCTTCGACCTCGGAGGCCGAGCATGCCTCGGCGGCGAGGGCATTCACCAGCCAAGGCTGGCCGCGGGTGAGCTCCCAGATTCGCGCCAGCGCACCATCTCCGAACTTCTGCCCCTTCTCCGCCTCATGCTGGGCAAGCAAAGCCCGGACCTCGATCTCCGTGAAGTCGCCGAGGCGCAGCGACTTCGCCTTGATATTGAATGCGCTTCTCCCGGCGGTGTAGGAGTTGTCCGTGCTCGAGAAAATGCGGTAGTCCCGCACGTCGCGGACTCCACACAAGACCACGCTCTACGGGAACAGCTCCGGACGCTGATCGTATCCGGAGCGAAGCTGACGCAGCACGGAGATGAGCGCGTCGCCCACTAGGCAGTCGATCTCGTCAATCAACAGGACCAAGGGCTTCCGGCTTGCCCCGGACCAGCGGACCAGAAACTCGTACAGGGCGGAGCCCGGAGGCTCGCTGTCGAGGATCTCGCTGCGCAGCGCAAGGACGGAGTTGTCCCGCAGGATTGCTTGAGCGCGGGAGACGATCTGCGAGAGCACGATTCTGATCGCTGCGCCGATGTCCTCGCGCACTACCTGGGCGGCTTCGACGTTTGCGTAGAGGCAGCGTAACTCACCGCCCGAGTTCAGGCGGTCCCTCAGCGCCAGCAGTGTCGAGGTCTTGCCGGTCTGCCGCGGCGCGTGCATTACGAAGTACTTCTTCTGGCGAATCAGGGTCAGTATCCCGTCTAAATCCACCCGTTCGAGCGGGTCGATGCAGTAGTGGTCCGCGGGAATCACCGGACCCTCCGTATTGAAGAAGCGCACCGCAGCCCAAATATCGCAGGGCATTAGCCCCCCGGGTCCCGGCTGAAGCGGACTGAGGTGCCCGAAGTGTCTGCGGTCCTGGCCGGTGTGCATGACTGGCAGGATCGTCGAGCATCACCCGCGACGAGGCTGGCCCGCGGGTGTCCCCGATCGGTTCATCAAGGAGGGGAACTGTTCGCGGAAGAGCGCGACGCCGGGGCCGTTGCAGAGAGGGTGCGGGACCGTGGCTGAGTTCGGCGTCGGCATCCTTGTCGGAGCTGGAAAGGTCCTGCGGCCGCTGAGGTTCATGGTGCGGGACGGAGTCCTGCTCGACGGACCCCTCACACCTCACCAGGGTGCCGACACGTCCGAGTTCGGGTGGTGCCCAGTGTTCCCGGGCGCACGCTGGTGCGGGTTCTAGAGCGGACGCCGCCGGCCATCGTCAGCCGGCTCCGGTCCAGGGGACGCAGGTCCGCATTCGGGCTTGAACGACGGCCCCAACCGCCCGGCCTTCGTCATCGCAAGGGGCGGAATGCCCGGACAGCCCTTCGGTTTCCGCCGTGTTACGGGGGCCTTGAACGACGCTGCCGCTGCGACCCTTCATGCAGCAGTCTCCCGGGCTGCGGGCTCGGGCGCCAAAGGCGGTTCGCCCGCGAGCAGATTCTCAACTGCATCGCGGTTGGCCTGCAGCACCGAAGGACGTCCCGACGCGTTTCGAGACAGACCGGCTGGCAGCGCTCCCTCGCACATCGGAGCGGCCGCTTGGGCTTCCTGCTCGGAGCGCGGATCCTCGCGCCCCTCGCGAGCGATCCCCTGCACCGTCCAAAGAGACACACCTGATGCTGCGCAACGCGGTCTTGCGGCACTTCTGCCGTCAGCGGCAGACGCACCTGATCGGCGGTCTACCTCCAGTCGTCGGGTCCCTCGGGGACGTACTCGACGGCGACGACGTTCCGCACGCCGAAGCGTTCCGCGTTCGTCAGCAATGACAGCGCGTCGAACAGGTCGTCGTCGCTCTCGATCGCTCCCGGCTCTCTGTGCACCGTCGCATTGATCCATACGGAGGCCTCGACGTCTTCGGCTCCGACCTCCACTTTCTGGGACTCTTCCGAAGGTGGAAATCCCACCGCGTCGCCCAGCAGGTACTCGCGAAGATCGTCGGGCATCTGGGACGTGCGAATTCCCGTAGGCGTCCAGCGCGCCAGCGCGAAGTGCGGATGAATCAGGATCGCTCTCGCCATGTTGTGGTCCTCTCTGTCTGCGTCATTCTGCGTGGATCGCTCGGGAACGTCTCCTGAGCGCTTTCGCCGCAGGCCACGCCGCGTTTCGCGTCCCTTTTCACTGCCTGCTGTCGTACACCGATTGCCCCTCCCTCAGGGGCGGTACCCTCGATCCGGCGATTTCAAGCTTGGCGGACCCGCCGGAACTTCCGGTACCGACAGCCAGACTGTGCGTGTGGGTTGCAACCGTTAGGCGCCCTTACTCGCCATCGTGTTCACCCACGACCGTGAAGGACTCGATGCGGCTCAGCAGATCGCCTCTGGTCCGCGACAATGCCTTGAGTTCCGCTCCGGGCGACAGGCTGGTGATCACGGACCTGCCGATGACGTGCCTCCCGGGATTCGAACCGTCCCCCGACTCCGTTCTCAATCCCCAGATCGTATGGAAGGCAACGGGCACACCCTCGAACGCTCCCAAGTAGAGCAACACGTGGCCTGGCATGTTGAGGAGCGTTCGGAATGGCGCTGCCGAGTCGAGGATACGCGCCTCCTTCGCGGAAGGCTCTAGCTGGCCCAGGCTCACGTTCCTTCCCGCGAAGACCTGAGCGTTCGTGTTTCGCGGAAGCGGAAGGCCGAACGGAAGGAGCACGTCCAGGACCGTCGAGGAACAGTCCCGGTACCCGCCAAGTCCTCCCCATCCGTACGGCTGCCCAACAATTTCGTTGATCACCCCCGCGAGTGCGTCGCCGGAGAACGAGAGTGGGGCCGGGACCGAATCCCGGGGCGACATCGGGACTCTCTTGACCGCGGCGTTCTTGTTCTCATCGGCCACCGGAGCTAGTAGCGATGCTCCGGATTCGTCGGCCGTCTCCATCGGTAGGAGCATCCCGACTCGGCCTTGGAACAGGAATCCGGATCCCTCTGCTGAAATAGGCATCCTGTCTCGGACAATGGCGGCCAAGCCCAGAGATCTGTATCTGGCGACCAAGTCGTCGTCGACGTAGGCGATGTCTCGCGGGTCGATCCAACCGCACGTGTAGGGTGATTCCGCCGCGACGAATCTACCGTCAACAGACCTGTGTGTCACCAAGAGCGGCGTGCCCGCCCAGACTGCGGAATTCTGGTTGTAGTCGAAAGGGTAGCCCTCGCCGGCACGGCGAAAGTCGCGAAAAATCGGATCGGAAGCGGGCAGAGCGCGCAGCGAGCTGTTGCGCACGGCGATCGCACGGGCGGCTCTGCTCGGATAGCTGTCGAGTCGCGCATTGGCGACCAACATCTCGAGGTTCGGTTCCGTCACCTCCATCAAGTTCGGCCCGAACGCCGGTTCCTTGGCGAACGTCACAGCGGCCCATCCGAACTCCTCGATCGAGCACACCGTCGGCTGGGTCCTCTCCCACGGGGCGTACCAGTACTGCCGGAGGTCTCGCAGCCGGCGCTCGGCTGACGCTGGCATTGACAGGCCTGCCTCGGGGACAAACGCCTTGGCATCCTGCGGAATTGTTTCTAGGTCGTGCAGAGTCCCAGTCGACACCAGCGGATTCTCTTCGTATCCGCAAGCGGCAACCAATAGCGGGATTGCGATCGGAAGTGTGCCCCATGAGAACCGAGTCGCCATGCATTGCCAATTCTAGTCGGCCACGAGCGGCGCCGATGGAGCCGCATGTCAGCTCAGCAGCGGCGTGTGGAAACAGGCATTGGAGCAAGCCTCCAATGGGCAGACTCTTCGGGTATCCGGCCGCCGTACCCGCACCCCGCCTCCTTCCGCACTGCAGCCGGTCGGGAACGGGCCCTGAGCAGGACCGAGGGCGGCTGCGGATGGAGGCCCTGTCCATGTGGATCCCCTTCGCCTTGGGCCGGTTGCGGACCGGATACTCCCTGGCAGGCCAGCATGGCAATGAGCCGGGGTGCCGAGACCCGCTTGCAGGACTCGATCGGCCGACCCACCTTGCGCCGCGGCTTGAACGCATTGAGAACAATGTGCCAGTCGAATCCGGCTTGACGGAGAGTTGGGTCCGTGACCAAAGGCACGGTCGGGAGAGGCGAATCCAGCCCCGGCATCGAGGCCTCCGTCGATCGGGTTCAAGCCCTGCTTCCGTCGGGAGACCCAGCGATGCCTAGCGGAGCAGAGCCATCCGATCCCAGCCTGGGCCCAAATCCATCCGAACTTGTGATCCGCAGCTGCATCACCGGCACTCAGGCGAGAGGTGCTGGAGGGACGGTGCGATTAGTGAGATCGCCCCGGTTGACGTGCCGGGGCCTGGGAACTACATTGGGGGAGACTCGGGTATCGACTCCAACGGTGAGAGCTGGCCCGGGCAAGGGAGGGGTCCCGAATGAAGACTATGAATCCATTGGCGGTTGTTCTGGTGTGCGCGCTTGCGGTCTCGTTGCCGCCGGTCATGGCACAGGGCGTTTCGGGAAGTGCCTCGGTCGCCGGCACCGTGACTGACGAGACAGGCGCGGTCATTCCCGGAGCCACAGTCACACTCGTCAATGTCGAGCGCGGCTCGGAGCAGGAAGGCTCCACCAACGAAGCCGGCAACTACGTCTACCCGGACATCACGCCTGGAACCTACACGGTCCGCGTTTCCAGTGACGGGTTCGCCACCCAGGAAATCACTGACCTCGATGTGCAGGTCGGTCAGCGTGCCGCCGTCAACGTTGAGCTGGCCGTTGGCCAGGTCACGAACGTGGTCACCGTGGAGGCCGCGGCCGTGCTGCTCGAGACGGAAAACAACGCGGTCGGGACGGTCGTCGACTCCGAAAGAGTCAACGAGCTGCCGCTCAACGGCCGCAACTTCCTCCAGCTCGCCCTGCTGGCGGGCGGTACGGCGCCTTCGGAGGGCCGCGCCTCGTTCCAGGGTCAGATCGGGCACGAGGGCCGGTTCGTGGTCATCGGCGGCGTGAAGGCCGCCAACAACAGCTACACGATCAACGGAATCCAGGTGCGTGGAGCACGAGGCGGGGAACTGGCCGTGGGCCTCTCAGTGGCCAACGTCGACCAGTTCAAGGTGCAGTCGAGCTTCTTCATGCCGGATCAGGGCCCCAATCCCTCGATGGTCAACGTCACGACGCCCGGCGGCGGAAACGACTTCCACGGCGAGGCCTTCGAGTTCGTCCGCAACACCGTGCTCGACGCCCGGAACTTCTTCGCTCCGGGGCCCGAGGAACTCAAGCGCAATCAGTACGGATTCGCCGTTGGCGGCCCGATCAAGCGCCAAAAGGTGTGGTTCCGCGCCGGATACGAAGGCATGCGCGAGCGCGTCGCCTTCTCCCGTGGCGTCTTCACTCCGACGCAGGCGATGTTTGGGGGCGACTTCAGCGAGGACCCGTTCGTCATTCACGATCCCCTCACGCTGGACGAGGCTGCTGGAACGCGAGACCCGTTCCCGAACCAGACGGTGCCGCAAAGCAGGTTCAACTCGGTCTCCCAGAACCTCTTGCAGTACTATCTGCCCGGGTCGAGCTTCCACACCAGGCCCAGCAACCTGTTCGTCCATCCGCGGAACACGGTCGACAACGACCAGTTCAACGTGCGGATCGACACCCAGCTGACCGACAGGCAGAACCTGTTCACACAGTACATCTGGCAGGACAATTCCGCAGTCCGGCCCGGAGCGTTTCCTCTCAGCGGCGCGTTCTATCCGAACCAGATTGCGCTGTGGATGATGCAGCACACCTATACCATTTCGCCGAAATGGGTCAGCACGATCCGGCTTGGCGTCTCTCGGAACCAGGCCCTGTTCAGCAACGAGGCCCGGGAGGTCGGAGACATCCTCACGCCTCTGGGCATCACGGGCACCTTTGACACGCGCGGCGTCTTCTCCCAGGGAATCCAGGGCTTCACTGGATTCGGGCGCTCCAACGGCGACCTCGGCAACATCGACAACAACTACCAGTTCGATCCGGGCATGAGCTACATCGCCGGCAACCACCAGTTCCGGTTCGGCGCCACCATCCGCTATCGCCGAACCTGGCAGCAGAACGCCAACGCCGGTGCCCACGGGAGTCTGCGCTACAACCGCGTCTACTCAGCCCAGCTCACAACCAACGCAGCCGGAAACCTTGTGGCGAGCGGGGGGAACAGCGGCAACGCGTTCGCGGACTACCTTCTGGGAATGCCGGACCGCGGCAGCACCCGCGGGCTGCCCATGCTGCAGTACCGCCATACGCAGTTCATGCCTTACGTGCAGGACACTTGGAAGGTACGCCGCAACCTTACCGTCAACTGGGGCATGTCCTGGTTCAAGGACACGATTCCGAACCCATGGGGCCGCGCGGCTGACTACCCGCACGGATTCGATCCCGCCACAGGCCTGCTGGAATTTGCCGTGCTCGGACAGGTCGACCCTCGCGTCATCGAGCCTGACAGCGACAACTTCTCGCCCCGCTTCGGAATCGCCTGGCAGCTCGACGACAAGACGGTGATCCGCGCGGGAGCGGGGGCCTACTTCTCCGACATGCAGCTGATCGAGCTGCAGTTCGCGGCAGTCGGGCCTCCATACACGAACAGCGTCGACGCGATCAACACCGGGAAACTGCTGCCGGAGTTCATCCCCGGCGTGAACATCTTCCCGGTGGTCCCGCTGCCTCCGATCGACGAGAACTTCGCCCGCGATCTTCCCCACGGCATCACGCCGTTCACGCTGCAGGAGGAGGGCCGGACGCCCTATGTCCAGCAGTGGAACTTCTCGCTGCAGCGAACGCTCGGAGCGAATGACATGCTCGAGCTGACCTACCTGGGCAACAGCGGGCACCGGCAGCAGAACCGCTACGACAACAACCAGTGCGTGGTCGGTTCGGACCTCCGCTGCGACAGGGCCACCAGACCGTATCCGAGATACCGGTCGATTCTGCAGTCGGACTTCAACGCGAACTCGAGCTACAACGCGCTGGTCGGGCGGTACCACCACCGCATGTCGCACGGCCTCGACTTCCGGGTCGAGTACACGTTCGGCAAGGCCCTCTACGACGGCTGGGAGCTGGGGGGAGCGACGAACAACCAGATCGCGAACAACCGCGCGCTGGACAAGGGTCCGACTTCCTTCAACGTGAAGCACCGTGCGGTGGTGAGCGCAATCTGGGAGCTGCCGATCGGGCGAGGCAGGCAGTTCGGCGCCGACATGCCGCAAGGCCTGGACTACGTTGTCGGCGGATGGCAGATTACGACGATCGCGACGTTCTCGAACGGCCTTCCGATCTTCATCACCGTCCCCAACCGCACCGGCAGCCCGTTCGTCGGACACCGGCCCAACCGGACTTGCTCGGGGAATCTGGACGGAGCCGATCTCCGCAGGAGCCTGCAGTTCATCGACACCACCTGCTTCCACAACACCGAGCGGGGGTTCTTCGGCAATTCAGAGCGGGCTCCCATCAGCGGCCCCGGGCGCAACAACTTCGACATCGGCATCGAGAAGGAATTCCCGGTGTCGGAGAGCAAGTTCTTCCAGCTGCGGGTGGAGATGTTCAATGCGTTCAACCACGCGCAGTTCCGGAACCCGAACGGCCGCGTCGGAAACCGCAACTTCGGGCTGGTCAGCGGAGCGCGCCAGCCGCGGCTCGTCCAGATGGGCCTCAAGTTCGTCTTCTAGCTGCGCCTTCCGCCTACCGTCCACAGGCATCCGAGTCCTTCACGGATCGATTTGGCCACGTCGCCTGCGTGGTGCAGGCCGAGAGTAATCTAAGCCGCGGCATGGGCGCGAGACGTGCGCATCTTTTCCACAGGATCGCCTCTCCCCTTGCCGCGTACTGATTGCGCCGGAGATCCAGACAGCCCCCCTCGCCGCCGGCCTCTCCCGCCCCGGCTGGCAGCACAGTCTGCGGTTCCGCACGCTGCGCGGTGGCCGACGCTCTACAAGCGCAGGTCGAGACCACGCAGACCATTCTCGATTTCTGCCTGCACTGTGTCTTGACCGTCGCGATGCCAATCAGCCCAATGGAGGTCGGTCGTCACATGCTTGAGCCGCGACCGTGAGGGCCGCCGACGGATGGCCCGCACCACTCCGTTACGCTAAGGGCATGGCCGCCCCCGTCGGCAGCCCTCTTCCGCCGCCCGGGGGGGCCCCGGATGCCGGGGGCGTTCCGCAGCTGCAGCCAGTACGCCGACACGATCGACAACGCCTGGAGCGGCGCCGAGCGGTACCGCATGCTGATCTCCGACCTGCCGCGGCGCTTCCATGCCGCCAGCCCTGAGCTGCAGGCGCTCTCCCTCAAGGAGCCTCCGCGGCTGACGGGCACGAAGTGGGACGCCCTGCTCGCGGCGGTGGCCGAGCACATCGCGATCACTCACGACCACCCCGTGCCGGACTGATGCGACGATCCGGAGCGGTCGCTCAAGATCTACTGGATGCCGATTCCGGCATTCGGCAAAGGATTTCCGGGGATGGCCTACCGAGACACACCAGGCGCCTTCCTGCGGCACGGCGTCATCATCGGCGGGCGCGAACTGGGAGAGCGCGAGGGCGAGAGGGACTATGGAGCCCTTCTCGAAAGATAGCCTGGAGGACGCGTTCCGCGAGCTGTCCCGGGAGTCGCGCCGAGCGCGCGTCCACGGCCACGTTTACATCATTGGCGACGCGGCGATGGCCATGGGCTTCGACGACCGGCGCCACACGTTGGATGTGGATGCACTGATCAGCGAGGGCCACGGGCCCGTTTTGGACGCGGTGCGCACCATCGCCCGCCGCCGCTGGCCGGAGACGTGGCCAAACGAGGCGGCGGCTTCGGCGATTCCCCGCGGCAGGGATGGCCGGGCCCGCACCGTTTTCGGAGACCGCCACTTGGTGGTGACCGCGGCCTCGGCCGAGCACCTGCTGGCGATGACGGTCCGTGCCGCCCGCCTAAAGGACGAGGAGGATATCGCCCTCCTCGCCTGCTGCTTGGGCCTGTCGTCCACCCGGGAGGTCTGGGACCTGCATGACCAGGTGTTCCCGGACAATCCCCCGCCAAGACGCAACTTCGCAGATGCCCCCGGGATCCTAAGCAAGCTCTGGCCGCAGGACAAGTCCCTGGCCGGGGACGACCGATACGGTTACGGGTACGCCCGAGATGGGGGTCGCGGCCGGTCGCGCTAGCGCCGCCGGCGGCGCACTGTAGGATGACTGCATCTCGACGGAAGACGCCGAGGCGGTACTGCTCGAGCAGTAGTCGCACGATCGGCAATTGACGGACTAGCACCCGTCGATTCAGGCCGGCGGCGGGCCCGAATGCTCGCCCTCGCGAAGGAAGCCCGCGACGGGGTCCAGGTCCAGTGCCCTGAGGACACGCCGGACCCCCACCTCCAGAGAACGTGCGTCAGGGTCTCCCGGTCGACGCCCGTCTTCGCCTCAAGAGGCTGCTGCGCTGGAGCCGCCGACCCGCCAATGGCGTTTGCTTGGGATGAGCGGCAATCAGGATGACAATTGATTCGAAACGTAAGGCTTTGCCTTTCAACGAGATAGGGTGCGCCGGAAGATTGCTCTTGGAAAGGTCCCAACAAAGGGCGGCCGGTTTGCGATGGTGGCGATGAGTGAGGGTCGTCTTCCCTAGACCCGCGCAGTCGGAAGCTGAAAATCCACGACGTTCCAGGGCAGGCGCTCCACGCGGAAGAAGCTGGCCGAGACTCAGGAGACGGAGCAGCTGCCGCCCCAGCCGAGCGGCCACGGGCAGCTCAATTCCGCCGCACCTGTCGACTGTCCACGAGAACCTAGCGGCTCCACCCTGCCAGCGAATCGGTCCTGCTGCCGCATGGCATGTGTCTGACCGCGCGTTGCCGGACTCGCCGGATTCGGGGTACGATGTTGGCGAGAGTCCACCATGGTTCGACGCACCTTTCTCGCCGCAGGTCTCGCGGCGCCGTTTCCGGCCGCACGTGCGCGTGGACGCGCAGTGCGCATCGGATTCCTCGGGGCCAGCCATTCGCACGGCGACGGCAAGATTCGTGTGGCTGCGGGATCCCCGGAATACGACATCGCGGGACTGTGGGACAACGACCCGGCCGTCAGGGCCAGGTACGAGAAACAGGGCCTGCCCATCGTACGCCCGGAGGAGCAGCTCAAGGATCAGGCGATCGAGGTCATCGCCGTCGAGGGACCGGTGCCCGATCACGCGCGTGACGGCCTGCGGGTCGTCGAGGCGGGAAAGCACCTTCACCTCGAGAAGCCGCCGGCTCAGGATGTCGAGTCGCTGCGCGAAATCCTAAACGTCGCCGCCAGCAGGGGACTGGTCGTCCAGCAAGGCTACATGTGGCGCTACCATCCGGGCATCAACCGCATGCTCGAAGCCGCGCGGGAGGGATGGCTGGGCGACATCCATCTTGTCCAGGCCGCGATGCACAAGACCTTGGCCGAGGACGCCCGGGTCGATTGGGCCCAGTTCCGCGGCGGCCAGATGTTCGAGCTGGGCCCGCACGTCATCGATCCGCTGGTACGCCTGCTCGGCAGGCCGAACCGCGTCACGCCCTACCTCAAGAAGCACGGCGAGTTCGACGACACCCTCGCGGACAACACGATTGCCGTCTTCGAGTACTCCGGCGCACTGGGGCTCGTGACGGGAGCGGCGCTGGGGGCCCACCGCCGCCCGGTACGGGGCGGTGTGTTTCAACGGGCCAAACGGCGGGGGGCCCAGGGGGCGGATGGGTGTGCCCCGGGGGGTGGTTT
>JAPPMB010000078.1:63648-237585 GCA_028819255.1 Bryobacterales bacterium
TTTCCCGTCTTCGATTTCCGCGGCGCTCGGGGGCGGGTTAGGGGAGGGGCGGTGGGTCCCATCGGCAGCCGGTACCGGAGCTTTGAGATCCACGGGACCAACGGCGTGGCGACCCTGCGGCCGATCGAGTCTCCGCGTCTGGTTCTTGACCTGTTCAGGCCCGCCGGCCCCTACTCGAAGGGGCCGCAAGAGGTTTCCCTGCCGCCCTACGAACGGTATGTCGATGACATGGCTGCCCTGGCGGCGGCTGTCCGCGGCGACAAGCCGCTCCATGTGTCGTTCGACGAGGACATCATCGTGCAGGAGGCGTTGATCGCGGCTTCCGGCATGTAGTTTCCGCCCGACGGCCGCTGACACCACGGAATCCGAACCAGAGGCAGAAGAATGAGGGACCGAATGCTGAGGCTGGGTCGGTCGTGCGGGATGCTGGTGCCGTTCCTCTGGATCGGGCTTGCCGGTTCGGCGCTGTCCGCCTCCGCGCAGATCCCGCCCGCCACAACGGATCCCGTCGACTTTGACGCACAGGTCCGCCCGCTGCTTGAGCAACGCTGCTACGCCTGTCACGGCGAAGCAATCGCCCAGAACGGCCTGCGGCTCGATCGCAGGGACAGCGCTCTTGCCGGAGGCCACTCCGGGCCCGCGATCCTACCCGGGGACTCGGAGGACAGCCGGCTGATTCACATGGTGGCCGGTTTCGAGGTCAAGGTGCTCATGCCGCCGGCGGGCGATCCGCTGACCGCGGCCGAGATCGGCCTGTTGCGCGGATGGATTGACCAGGGTGCGAAATGGCCCGACGAAGGCGGTGATGCGCAGCTGGCTACCGATCCGCCTGCAGAGGGCACACACTGGGCATTCCAGCCGATCCGCCGTCCACAGGTCCCCACAGGGGAGCATCCGATCGACCATTTCGTCCACCGGCGTCTGCGTCGGGAGGGCCTCGAACCCGGGCCTCCGGCGGACCGCTCCACCCTGCTGACACGGGTTTCCCTCGACCTGACCGGACTTGCCCCGACGGTGGAGGAGCGGCGGGCCTTTCTCGGCGACGGCCGTGAGGGCGCCTACGAGCGCGTCGTGGACCGCCTGGTCTCATCGGAGCATTTCGGGGAGAAGCAGGCCATTCACTGGCTGGACCAGGTCCGCTACGCGGACTCGGACGGCTATGCCAAGGACTACGCGCGGCCGCACGCCTGGCGCTACCGCCGCTGGGTCATCGACGCCATCAACCGCGGGATGAGCTTCGACCGGTTCTCCGTCGAGCAGATCGCCGGCGACCTCCTGCCGAATCCCACTGTCGAGCAGCGGGTCGCGACGGGGTTTCATCGCAACACGCTCCGAAATCGCGAGGGAGGCGTGAATCCGGCCCAGTTCCTCTTCGAGGAAACGGTCGACCGCGCCAGCACATTCGGCACCGTCTGGCTGGGCCTCACCGTCGGTTGCGCGCAGTGCCACGACCACAAGTACGACCCGATTTCCCAGAAGGAGTTCTACGAGCTGTTCGCGTACTTCGACAGCCTGGATGAAGCGCACATCTACGCTCCTGTCCAGGGCGAAATGGGCCCGTACCTGCGGACGGTCAACGAATACCGTCGCAAGCACCAGGAGATCCTTGACGAGTACGACGTGCCCGCCTTGCAGGCCGACTGGGAGCGGAACTGCCTGAAGGCGGGCGCCTCGCCGGGCGTCTATCTGGACTGGGACCTCGCGTGGCAGGAGCTCGGGCTCAACACGAACGGGGGCCAGGAGATCGTTCGCGTCCCTCCCGCCCGGCGCACGTGGCGGGAGGCCAACATGGTCACCTACTACTTCCTGCGGGGCTACAACCTGATCGTCGGCAGCGAGAGGCTGAAGGAGCTGGGCTTGCCCGAGGCGCGGCGGAAGATCGAAGAACTGAACAGGCAGTTCCCGCAGCGGAGCGAGGCGCGTGTGGTCTCCGAGCGCCCGGACCGCGGGCCGACGTTCCTCCGCGTTCGGGGAAGCTGGGACCGGCGCGGCATCGAAGTGCGCCCTGCCACTCTGGCGGTGCTTCCCGGACGGACGCCTGTGAAGCCGACCCGACTCGATCTCGCCCATTGGCTCTTTTCGGACGGCAACCCCCTCACGGCGCGAGTGGCCGTGAACCGCATCTGGCAGGCATACTTCGGGCGGGGCCTCGTCGCGACATCGGATGACTTCGGCGTTCAGGGGGAGGAGCCGAGCCATCCCGAGCTTCTCGACTGGCTGGCCGCCGAGTTTCGCGACTCGGACTGGGACGTCAAACACATCCACCGCCTGATCGTGACCTCTCGGACGTACCGGCAGTCTTCAAACGTTCCCGCGGGTCTCGCCGAGCGGGACCCGGGCAACCGGCTGCTGGCCCGGCAGGTGCGCCTGCGGCTGCCGGCCGAACTGATCTGGGACCGTGCGCTGGCCGCCTCGGGCCTGCTGCATCACGATGTGGGCGGCCCCGGGTTCCGGCCGGCCATGCCGAACGGATCGACCGGCTTCAAGACGGGCGAGAGCCAGTGGCGGCCGACCACCGGCAGAGAGCAGTTCAAGCGCGGCATGTACATCCACTTCCAGCGAACGCAGCCCTACCCGTTCCTGGTGAATTTCGACTCGCCGGACTTCAGGGCGCCGACCTGCCGCCGCGATCGGTCCAACACGCCTCTCCAGGCGCTGAATCTTCTCAACGACCCGCTATTCGCCGAGGCGTGGCAGGCGCTGGCCGCCCGCGTCCTGACCGAGGTTCCGGAAGGCGGCATCGAGAGCCGCCTGCGCCACGCCTACGAACTTGCGGTCGGACGCGAGCCGACGCCCGGCGAGACCGTGCGGTTCTTGCGCTACGTCGCGGAGCGGCGGTCAGAGGCGGAGAAAACGAGCGGACTGCCGGTCCTGGACGGCCAGGAAAGCTCGGACTTGGTCGCCTGGACGGGGGTGGCCCGCATTCTGATGAATGTTGACGAATTCGTGATCCGCCCATGAACGCAAAGAGCTTCTTCTCCATCCAGTCGCGCCGCGATTTCCTCGATCACACCCTTTACGGACTGGGCCTGGGGGTGCTCTCGCACCTGATGGGAATCGAAGGACGCACTGCTGCAGACGGTCCCGACGCCCTGGCGCCGGGCAAGCCCCATTTCGCGCCACGGGCCAGGAACGTGATCTTTCTGTTCCAGGCAGGGGCTCCCAGCCAGATCGACCTGTTCGATCCGAAGCCGAAGCTGCGTGAATGGGACGGCAAGGCCCTTCCCGAGTCGCTCACCAAGGAGCTGCAGCTGGCATTCATCAAGCCCACCGCGAAGGTGCTCGCCAGCCGCAGAGAGTTCAGGCCGGCCGGCCAGTCGGGGATCGAGCTCTCGGAATGGCTGCCGCACACGGCGACGATCGCCGACGACATCTGCCTGGTGCGCTCCGTGCACGGCGAGGCGGTCAACCACCACCCAGGACAGTCGCTGCTGATGACGGGAAGTCCGCTGCTCGGGCGCCCGACGGTCGGCTCGTGGGTGACATACGGGCTTGGGAGCGAGGCCCGCGACCTGCCGGGATTCGTCGTCCTCAAGACCGGGAGCGCGACGCAAGGCAGCACCGGGAACTGGACCAATGGGTTTCTGCCGTCCAACTACCAGGGCGTCATGCTGCGCAGCCAGGGCAGCCCCATCCTGCACCTGACCAATCCCGAGGGCGTGTCGGCCGGGATGCAGCGCCGGGACCTCGAGATGATCACGGAGCTCAACCGGGAGCAGATCGAGCGGACCGGAGACGCCGAGATCGCTTCGCGCATCGCAGCCTACGAACTGGCCTTCAGGATGCAGGCGTCGGCACCGGGCCTGATCGACATCTCCGACGAGCCCGAGTGGATCCGGGAGATGTACGGTCTGAACGCGAAGGAGACCGGGGCGTACGGCATGACCTGCCTGCTGGCCCGCCGTCTCGTGGAGAAGGGGGTGCGGTTCGTGCTGAACCAGCATGCCCAGTGGGACCACCACTCCAATCTCGAGAAGGGCCTCAGCCAGAAGTGCCGAGCGACGGATCAGGGGGTCGCTGCGCTGGTCAGGGACCTCAAGCAGCGCGGCCTGCTCGACGAGACGCTGGTGATCTGGGCCGGGGAGTTCGGGCGCACGTCCCTCGCGGAGTGGCGGGACCCGAGCGACCCCTCAAGCATTGGACGCGATCACCACGCAGACGGCTTCAGCGTGTGGCTCGCGGGCGGCGGCATCAGGGGCGGCCAAGTGATTGGAAGCACGGACGAGCTCGGTCTGACGGTGGCTGAGGATCCGGTGCACATCCACGACCTGCAGGCTACGCTGCTGCATTGCCTCGGTCTGGACCATGAGCGGCTCACGTACAGGCATGCGGGACGCGATCACCGGCTGACCGACGTCGGAGGTAGGGTCGTCCGGGAAATGCTGGCGTAGCGGCGTCCAGCGGGCCAACGGAACATGGCGCGGCTAGACGATCTGAAGCGGCTCTATGACCTGCTTGCTGCGCTTGAGGAGCGTCTGGGGGGAACGCGAAGGCTGTCCGATTGCAGCGGCCGCATGGACTGGCCGGAGCGCGGGGTCTACTTCTTCATGGAACCCGGCGAAGTTCGTGCGGACTCCGGCGAGGGCGCCCGTGTCGTCCGGGTCGGCACCCACGCCCTGAAGGCCGGATCTCGAAGCACGCTCTGGGCCCGTCTTCGGCAACATAGAGGGTCCGCGAAGTCCGGGAGCGGCAACCACCGCGGGTCGGTCTTCAGGCTTCACGTGGGAGATGCTCTGATCGCGAGGGATAGCCTTGCGTGTCCTTCGTGGCTGAACCACCGCAACAGCGCACGCAGAGAGATCCGCGAGATCGAGAGGCCAGTGGAGGAACGGGTGAGTCGGCAGATCGGGGACATGCCATTCCTTCACCTGTCTGTTGATGATGATCCGGGACCCAGGAGCCAGCGCGGATTCGTCGAACGAAATACGATTGCCCTTCTGAGCAACTTCGACACACAGAATCTCGATCCGCCGTCCCGCGCGTGGCTTGGCGCGCATTGCAGCAAGGAGAAGGTGCGAGCGTCCGGATTGTGGAACTCCAACCATGTGGGCGAAGGCTACGATCCGGCGTTTCTCGACACATTTGAAGCCCTGGTCTTGGGAGGGTGACCGTCGCGATGGTCGTGGTAATCCAATGCGCTGCCACCAAGCGGAAGAATGCCGGCCATCTCCGTTGCCGCGACGGCCGAAATGTGATGTTCGTAGCCAACCCCGATGCCGCTGGTGCCAGCGACAGACTCGTCTATGCCCGGCCCGACGATTTCTCGGACACCGTCGGCGAATCTTGGCGATCGGTCCTGCGAGAATACAACAAGCATCCCCGAAAGAACCGGCATGGACTCCTTCCGGCATGGCAGCTCTACGACAACCCGATCTACGGGCGTCTGAAAGAACACTTCGGTCTGGACGGTCTGTACATTCTCTCGGCCGGATGGGGACTGGTCTCGGCAAGCTGTCTGATTCCTAACTACGACATTACATTCAGCGGGGCCGAGAAGGTAATGTCGCTAAAACGCAGGCATCAAAGGGATTGCTACCGCGACTTCTGCACGTTGCCATCCAATGTTGACGGTCCAATTGTGTTCCTAGGCGGAAAGGACTATCGCCGTCTGTTCCTTAAGCTGACCGTGAATGTGCAGAATGAACGAATAGTATTCTATGCGGGAAAGAAGCCTTCTGGTCTTGGATGCACTGTTCGCACGTATAGAGAGTCGTACAGAAATCGGAATTACAGAAACTGGCATTATCGATGTGCCGAGGCTCTCATGGAAGGCAAGATTCGACTCGATTGTCTGACTGAGCGTGGTCTGTCCCAGTCGTGCGACGGGTAAGCGGACGGCAATGGAGCAGAAGCGGCGAGACGGATCCGGATGGAACCCAGCGATTCTCCGTTATGTAGCAATCTAGCGATGGCTGTTGCGGGGACAGCATGCTCGGATCTCTTCGGTGGGTGCCGGTGTTCCGAGTGATGAAACCGGATTCCAACTCTCCAGCGCGCCGCTTCCCGGAGGAACAGGGGCTCCGGAACGACACCGGCAGGGTTATACTCGCGGTGCCATGCCTACCACCCGCCGTGAATTCCTTGCCGGTGCCGGGGGCCTTGCGGGCCTGACCGGATGCCAGACGATTCCCGGACCGCGGGTCGCCTCGCGGCCGAACTTCCTGTTCTTCTTCCCTGATCAGCACCGGTTCGACTGGGTCCAGTGGAACGAGGAGGTGCCCGTGCCCACGCCGAACCTCGCCGCTCTGCGCGACCGCGGCGTGTCGTTCGGAAACGCCATCGTGGATTCGCCTGTCTGCGGGCCGTCGAGGGCCTGCCTGGCGTCCGGAAGCGTCTACTCGCGCTGCGGCGTTACGTCGAACCTGGACAACTTCCCGACGGACAGGAGATCCTACTACAAGGCATTGCGGGACAGCGGCTACCACGTCATGGGATGCGGGAAGCTCGACCTCCACAAGGGGGACTACGCGTGGGGCCTCGACGGCAGGGGCAGCATGGACGCGTGGGGCTTCTCGGACATGATCGACAACGGAGGGAAGGGCGGCGGAGCCGCTGCCTATCGCATGGATCCCGTGGGCGCGAAGGACCCGTACTATGCGTATCTGGACTCCCTCGAGCCCCCTCTGGGCGCCGCTTGGGCGGAGGATTTGAGACGGCTCGGCGAAGTCAAGTGGAACCAGTTCTACTGGCAGGAAACCGGCGAGACGCTGAGGGGACTTCTCGAGAGGGAGCGCTGGTGGGGCGAGACCGACCCGGTCTCGCTGCCCGACGAGGCCTACTGCGACAACTGGATCGCGCGCAATGGCCTCGAATTGCTCGGCCGCGCCCCGGAAGACAGGCCCTGGCACCTCGTGCTGAACTTCGTTGGCCCGCATCCCCCCATGGACATCACCCGGTCCATGGAGGGCCGCTTTCGCGGGCCCGACCGGGTGATCGACGGCTTCGCGCAGCCTCGAGGGTACGACGGGCCCCTGCCTGCGGAGCAGCACGTCCGCATCCGGCAGAACTACGCCGCGATGATCGAGAACATCGACCGGTGGCTCGGCGTGTTCGTCGAGGCGCTCAAGGAACGCGGCGAGTTCGAGAACACCGTGATCGTTTACTCGAGCGACCACGGCGAGATGCTCGGCGACGGGGGGCTATGGGGCAAGAGTTTTCCCCTTCAGGCCTCGGTCGGCGTCCCGCTCTGCGTTGCCGGACCTGGAATCCGGCAGGGTCTCGACAGCGAGGCCATGGTGAGCTTGATCGATCTGACGGCGACATTCATGGACTACGGCGAGGCCGGCGAGCTCGACTTCCAGGACGGTCGGTCGCTGCGCCCTCTCCTCGAGAATGCGACGGACGAGCACCGGGGCTACTCGAAGGCGTCCCTGACGTACCGCCAGCGTCTCTGGGAGTTCGTCCAGAACGAGCGCTACAAGCTGGTCAACGGGTTCGGGGCTGAAGAGATGCAGCTCTTCGACCGCGAGGCCGACCCCGACGAGCGGCGGAACATTGCCGAGACCAAGCCCGCAGTGGTGGCGGAACTGTCCAGGCTCATGGAGACCGTTTGAGGCGGATGCCCGGCTTCCGCGGTCCGAGCGCCATGCTCGCAGGGTTGCCCACAGCACGGTCGACTCTCGTGCGCGAAGCGCAAGGGCCTGGAATCCGCGCAAGCGGCGTCCTCGGACTCAGTCCCGGTCCAGTCGCCGGTCGTGTGCCGCCCCGGTCCCCGCATATCGCGCCCCGCAGGCTCGCCCGCTGCCCCTGCGCTTCGTTCGGGGCCGCGGCCGATGGGTTCGCCGGTGTCGGGCGGGGTTCGGTGCCGGCCCGGCTTCCCCTACAATCGTTACCTCAGGAGACACCACCATGATTCGAATCGTCACATTCCTGTTGCTCGCTTCCGCTCTCTGCGGGGCGCAGACACTCAAGATCGTTGTCGCGGGCCAGAACGCCGAGACCATCGCAGACTGGCAGACGGCGTCAGACAAGGTCAAGCTTGTTCAGGTGACGTCCGAGACCGCCATGAGCGAGATTGCGGATGCCGACGCCTACATCGGCAACATCCGCCCCGAACTGGTCGAGGCCGGCAAGAAGCTTCGCTGGGTCCAGACGCTCAGTGCGGGCGTCGAACAGGTGCTGCACAAGTCCGGCTCGGACGCGCTTGCCGACAGTGACATCGTGCTGACCAACAACCAGATCGTGCAGGGTCCGGAAATCGCCGATCACGCCATGGCGTTTCTGCTCACCCTGACGCGGTTCCTGCCGACGTACCTGAAGCGGCAGGCCGACGAGAACTGGCAGGCCCGGCCTTACGAGCTCTTCGAGCTGAACGGCAAGAACGCCCTGGTGATCGGCATGGGCGGGATCGGCCTGCAGATCGCGATCCGCGCATGGGCCCACGGCATGAAGGTGGTCGGGGTCGATCCGGAGGACATCGCGTACCTGCCGTACGTCGACAGCATCGTCAAGCCCGACATGCTCGACAGCGTGATCGGCGACGCGGACGTCGTCTTCATGGCCGCTCCGCACACGCCGGAGAGCCACAGGATGATCGGGCCGAGCCAGTTCGAATCGATGAAGGATGGCGCGTACTTCATTGCGGTGAGCCGCGGCGGGACCTACGACCTCGGCTCCCTGGTCAAGGCGCTGGATTCGAAGAAGCTCGCCGGTGCGGGCGTGGACGTCACGGATCCCGAGCCGCTTCCCAAGGGCCATGCGCTCTGGAAGTTCGAGAACGTCATCATCACGCCCCACATCGCGGGCCGTTCGGACATGGACCGCGGACGGATGCTGGGCGTCGTCAAGTCCAACATCCAGCGCTTCGCGGACGGTCTGCGCCTGATCAACGTCGTCGACAAGCAGAAGGGGTACTGAGGACGGCTTGGGGCCGGGAGCCCGTGCGAGAATGGCGCCGGTGAAACGGATACTTCTCGCGCTTGGCGCTCTCGTTCTCGGCCTGGGCTGCTCGGTAAGCGGGCCGTATGAAGGCCCGCCCAACATCGTGCTCATCATCTCGGATGACCACGGCTGGCCGGACTACGGGTTCATGGGCCATCCCGTGATCCGGACGCCGAATCTGGATCGTCTGGCATCGGAGTCGATGGTCTACACCCGGGGCTACGTGCCCGTGCCGGTCTGCCGGCCGAGCCTCGCGACGCTCGCAACCGGCCTCTACCCCCACCAGCACAGGATCACCGGCAACGATCCTCCGGGCGAGTGGCCTCAGATCGCTCGCGACGTGGAGGGTCGGGCTGCCATGGAGAGGGTCTTCGCGCGAAGCGAGAACGTTGTCGAGCTGCTTGCCCGGTCCGGCTACGCCAGCCACCAGTCAGGCAAGTGGTGGGAGGGGAATCCCGTTGACCACGGCTTCACCGCGGGGATGACCCATGGAGATGTCGCCCGGCGCGGACGGCACGGCGATGACGGCCTTGTGATCGGCCGGGAGGGGATGGATCCGATCTTCGGCTTCATCCGGTTCACCGTTTCGCCACAAGTGGGGACGAACATCGTGGAGGACCACCCGAGCCCGTTCTTCATCTGGTACGCGCCCTTGCTGCCGCACACCCCCCACAATCCGCCCGACCGGCTTCTTGACAAGTACACCGCCCCTGAACGCCCGCTCCGGGTTGCCCAGTACTTCGCGATGGTGGAGTGGCTGGACGAGACCGTCGGCGAGCTCCTCGACTTCCTGGACTCCCCCGATCAATTGGAGGCGGCGGCAAGGGAGCAGCTCGAGAACACCGTGGTCCTGTACGTTGCCGACAACGGCTGGATCACGGCTCCGGAACAGGCGGACCAGCCCACGGCCCGGGCGAAGATGTCGCCCTACGAGATGGGGGTGCGCACACCCATCATGATTCGCTGGCCGGGCAGGGTCGAGCCGGGCCGCGACGACCGCACGCTCGTCAGCAGCGTCGATCTCGTTCCCACGATGCTCGACGCCGCCGGGATCGAACTCCCCTCGACCCTGCCGGGCGTCAGCCTGCTGGACCGCGAGGCTCTGCAGCAGCGCAAGCAGATCTTCGGTGCGACCTTTGCCCACACGGCGGTGGACATCCTGGATCCGGTCGCCAATCTCAAGTACCGCACGGTCGTGCGCGAGGACGGATGGAAGCTGGTTGAGCCATACACTCTCAACCGGGACGTGATGCACATGATTCGGGGGGCGGTCGCCAACTGGATGCGGTTCGAGCCCGAACTCTACAACGTGCTGGAGGACCCGCACGAGACCCGCGACCTGGCAGCCGAGAGGCCCGAGCTGGTCACGGAGCTTGCCGCCGCCCTCCAGGAGTGGTGGCTTGTGCCCGAAGAGCTGCCTGCCGCGGGCGCCGAGTGACGAGCGCCGGGCTCACCGCGGGTCTGCCTGCCGGATGACAATCAGCGGACCCTCGGGGTCGGGCACGGCCTGCGTCGTGCCGTCCGGCCATCGAACCGTCACGGACTCGCAGCATTGCTGGTTTCCCAGTCCGAAATGCAGGTCGGGAGCGTTCGAGGAGAGATAGCTGCCGGCGCTGTGGCGAAACGCCGTCGTCTCGCGCCCTTCCCGCGTCGTGACGGAAGCGACGGCGCCGATGCCGTCGCGGTTGTCCCCGGCGCCCTTGAGGCGGATGGAGACGCTGTTCCCCGCCGCAGACGTGTTTCGCAGGAGCAGCGCCGGTGCGTCATTGACCACCACCGCGACATCGATCCGGCCGTCGGCATCCAGGTCGCCGAATGCTGCGCCGCGGGCTGCCAGGGCCTCCCGAAAGACGGGTCCCGCCCGGCCCGAAACGTCGTAGAACCGGCCGAACAGGTTTCGGGCGATCATCAGCGGCTCCTTGTGAGCCAGCGCGGGGTCCGAATCGCCGATGTCGTCCATGACATGACCTTGGGCCACCAGCAGGTCCCGCCATCCGTCGTTGTCGAAGTCCTCGAGGCCCATGCCCCAGCCGGATCGCAGTTCCGATAGAGCGGCGATGCCGCTCGCGTCTGACACGGCCTCAAACCGTCCGTTACTGTTGCGGTAGAGCCAGTAACCTTGGCGTCCCAGGGCGTTGACCAGCAAATCGGGCCGCGCGTCGCCATCGAAGTCCTCCCACACCACGCCCATGCCGGCGTAGTCGTGGCCGTCCGAGTCGTATGCGGCTCCCGCCAAGACCGCCGTCTCCACAAGACCTTTCCCGCCGGCGTTGCGGAACAGCTGCTGCGGGTATGAGTCGTTCGCCACGAAGAGGTCGACCCACCCGTCACCGTCGTAGTCGTTCAGGGCCACGCCGAGCCCCTTTCCCGGGTGGCCGGCTAGGCCTGCCGCTTCCGACACGTCCTCGAACCGTCCCCCGCCCAGGTTGCGATATAGGAGGTGTGTGACGGGTCCGAACTGGCGCGGATGGCAGTACGACCTTCGGTCCGGCAGAGCGTCTCCGCATGGCCTGCTGGTCTCGAGTGTCCACCGCAGATACCGGGCGACGAAAAGGTCGATCCGGCCGTCGTTGTCAAAGTCCAGGAACGCAGCTCCGCTCGACCAGCCGCCGTGGGACAAACCGGCCTCGGCACTGACATCGAGAAACGTGCCGTCGCCCTCGTTCCGGTACAGGATGTCCGTGCCGAAATTGGACACGAAGAGGTCCGGATCGCCATCGGCATCGTAGTCTGCCACGGCGGCGCCCATTCCGTACCCCCGCCCGGCGACGCCGGCTTCCGCGGTCACGTCGCGGAATCGCCAACCCCCTCCGTTCTCGTACAGCCGGTTCCAGAATCTCGGGTCCTCCTTGTTTGGGCCTCCCTCGCCTGACGCGCCGGAGAGGTCTGCGCCGTTCACGAAGTAGAGGTCGATCCGGCCGTCACCGTTGTAGTCCAGCATTGCGACGCCGGATCCCATGGCTTCAAGCAAGTGCTTCTCCGGTGACTTGGAGGCAGCGTGCCGGAAAATAACGCCTGCGTCCCCGGAGACATCCTGAAACTCGATGGCCGATCCGACGCCGGACGACATGGCGAGCAACGCCCAGGCTGGAGCACGCATGCAGCCATCAGTTTGCCTGAACGGCGGCGCCCGACAGGAACCGCTTCAGTCGGGGCTTGGTTCGGCTGACGCGCGGGACGGGCATCGAAGCTGCAGTTCAGCGGCGGAGACCGCCGCGAGGGCAGGGACGCTGCAGAGCGGGTCCGGAAGGGGCGAACCCGGCCGCCCGAACCACCGACCGCCGCTCAGATCGCACACAACACTTATGCAACCCCCGGACTCTCCCCATGATCAGATCTTCATGCCCACGAAGTCGCCCGGACGGACGCCCTCGCCGCACATGCGGTCTTCTTCGAGAAAGGCGGCATCGTGGCGTAAGGCGGCTTGCGTGGAGTTGCGGATTGCTTCAATTGACGTTGAGCCAGGCCGCTATCGGACGGTGTTGGGCGCGGGATGTTGGGCGCCCACTCGTTCGAGCCATGTCTCCAGGCGCTTCACCAGGGCGGCGGCGGTCTCGGGCTCGTCTGACGAGCGGTCCCGCCGCTCCCCGATGTCATCGCCCAAGTCATACAGCTCCACTCGGGAGTCCTCGTAGTAGCGCAGCAGCTTCCAGTCGCCCACTCGAACAGCGCTGACCGGCGACGTTGTGGCGTAGTAGTGGGGATAGTGGAAGAATAGTGCCTCCCGCTCCGGCCTCTGACCGGAACCGCGCAGCAGCGGAGCCAGATCTATGCCGTCCACGCTAGCGTTGTGCTCCCGGTCGCCTTCCACGCCAGCCATCGTCAGGATCGTTCGGTAGTAGTCGACGCTGCTGACGGGAACATCAACGACCGTTCCCGGAGTCGTCACGCCCGGCCAGCGAATCATCGCAGGCACTCTGATTCCTCCCTCGTACAGCGATCCCTTGCCGGACCGCAGCGGCGAGTTGTCCGTGACCCGCAACCCGTCGTACTTGTTGACGAATCCGCCGTTGTCGGAAGTCAGGATCACCACGGTCTCGTCCTCGGCGCCGAGTTCGCTGATGGCATCCAGCAACCGCCCAACGTTCTCATCCAGCGAGTGGACCATGGCGGCGAGGTGCGGGTTTCGGTGCCGCATGCCACCCCGAATCCTCCCGCGGTAGGTCTCGGCGACCGCCGGCTTGCCCTCAATCGGCGTATGGACGGTGTGATAGGCCAGGTGCAGGAAGAATGGCTCTCCCTGCTCTCGACGAAGAATGCGGATCGCCTCGGTGGTGAGCCGGTCCGTCAGATACTCACCTTCGGCACCGTCGCCGAGATGAGGGACGTACCGCAATCCGCGGAACGGCCGGTCACCGCTGTACGGAAAGAAGAAGGTCTGAGGAGCACCCCAGAGAGTTCCGCCCACGTTGTAGTCGAAACCCTGCGTCTGTGGGTAGTACTCTGCCGTGCCGAGGTGCCACTTTCCAACATGCGCCGTGGCATACCCCGCCCTCCGGAGCACCTCCGCGACCGTGATCTCGCTGTGCGGCAGGCTGTCCCTAGTGATCGGGGGAAGAAGCCTGCGCTGCAGCGGAGGGTTCTTTGCGGCCTCGCGCCATACGGTCATGTTCAGCTTCGCAGGATGCTTCCCAGTAAGGATGGACGCCCGGGTGGGAGTGCAAACGGGTGAAGAGGCGTAGGCGTTCGAGAACCGCATCGCGCTAGAGGCGAACTCATCGATGCGAGGCGTCCTGTGCAGATCGGACCCATAGATCCCCAGGTCCGACCAGCCCAGATCGTCCACCAGAACGAAGACGAAGTTCGGCCCGGCCGGGAACGCCACAGGCAACGGAGTCAGACTACCGAGCAGGAGTGCTGAAATCGCGAGCTTGCGCACCCGGCGATTGTACCTGTGACGGGCCGGTTCGAGTGCCCGATCGGGGCGGACCTTGGATCTCCTAGCGGAAGATTGGCGGCCCCGCGGCCACCAGCGGGCACCTGTTCCTGCCCCTCGGCAACCGGTTGTGCTGCAGCGAATGACCACCTGACTCAAACACCGACGGATCCGAAGACTCCGGTCCATACGACTAGACTGCAGAGCGTCAATTCTGATTCGGCGCTAGGCGTGTTGCCACTGACTGCCCTAACTGTGCTATTATCACTAGTACACCTATGTTGCCGTTCACCGTGGAACTCAAGGTAGGCGCGTCGGTCTACGAGCAGTTGGTCTACGCGGTACACAAAGCAGTCGTGTCCAACCAGCTGGCGCCGGGCGACCGGTTTCCTTCGATCCGAACGCTCAGCCAGGAACTGCGGATAAACCCCAACACAGCGCAGAAGGTGGTGACACGGCTCGTCAACCAAGGCCTTCTCGCCGTCCAGCCAGGCGTTGGAACTCTCGTTGCCGACCTTCCCGAGGCATCTCCCAAGGAGCGCTCCGACCTCCTAGTTCGTGAGGTCGAACAGTTGGTGGTTGAGGCGAGGAGGCTGTCGCTGACGTTGGAGCAAGTGGTGCAGGCCGTCAATTGCCACTGGAGTCGTCTTTCCGAAGTCCGGCCAACGGTGAAAAAGGAGCACGAAGCAGACACGGAGGATCCATTCGAATGAACTCGATTATCCAAACCCGAGGACTCTCGCGAAGATTTGGGCGGACCCTTGCTGTCGACAGTCTCTCCTTGGAGGTTCCGAAGGGGAGCATTTTCGCCCTTCTGGGGCCGAACGGCGCCGGGAAGACCACCACGATCAAGATGCTCTTGAACATGATTCGTCCGACAGGAGGTCGGGCCATGGTTCTAGGCACTGAATCAACGCGACTCGGCCCAGAGGAATTTTCTCGGATCGGTTACGTCTCCGAGAATCAGGAACTGCCCGACTGGATGAGCGTCCAAGAACTGTTGGACTTCTGCCGACCAATGTATCCCTCTTGGGATCAGGACCTCTGTCGGCACCTGATCCGGCAGTTCGACCTTCCGCTCTCACAGACGATCAAGAGCTTTTCCCGCGGGATGAAAATCAAGGCGGCGTTGCTGTCGTCGCTCGCCTATCGTCCAGAACTCGTCGTTCTGGACGAACCATTCAGCGGACTCGACGCCCTCGTGCGGGACGAGTTCATGCGGGGTCTCCTGGAACTGAGCGGCCGAACCGAGTGGACGGTCCTAGTGTCGTCTCACGATATCGACGAGGTCGAGCGGCTCGTGGACTGGGTGGGAGTGATCGACAAGGGATCGCTCCGCGTCTCGGAATCCGTTTCGTCGCTTGAGAGGCGATTCCGGCGCTGCCAGCTGACGCTGGCATCCACGGACGAACTCCCCGAGCGGCTGCCTCCGTCATGGCTGCTACCGAAATCGGTTGGACGGACGGTTCGGTTCGTGGAGAGCGAATACCGGGAAAGGACAAGCGTCGAACTCATCCGCAGTCTCGTCCCGGCAGCAAGAGATGTCACCGCCAGTCGAATGTCCCTCAAGGAGATCTTCATGGCACTTGCCCGGACCTACCGGTCCCAACGAAAGGAGCAGGGATGAGTCCGATTCTTCACATGGTCCGAAAGGACTGGCGTCGCACGCGCCTGATTCTGTGCATCTGGTACCCGATTCTGATCCTTGCTACTGCGTTGGACAAGAGGGCAGGCTTGTTCCTCGGCGAGAACGACGGGCTTCAGAGCCTTCCTACGCCGGGCGCGGAAGAACTCGAATTCGGTGTCATCGTGTTCGCTGGCGTGCTGCTCGGGTTCCTCGAGCTGTTTCTGAGGGCCACGATTGTCTCGAGGGTGGTGCAGGACGACTCCACGGTTGGGAGCACGGCGTTCTGGCTGAGTCGGCCGGTCTCGGCTAGGAGGCTGCTGGCCAGCAAGGCAATGCTCCTCTTGCCAGCCATGGTCCTCCCGCAAATCGTTGTGCAATTGTTGGTGACGTACCAACTTGCCGGATCGCCCTCGACCGCTACGGAAGGGTTCCTGCTTCCCGTCGTCTCCGTGGCCGTCTTCATGATGCTGGCGGTCTTGACGCCAACACTTGCGGGAATGGCGGTCTTGGGGGGCATCATGACCGGGGTCATCATGGGAGGGTTCCTTGTCCTGATCTGGCTGGGCATGCCTCTCTCGGGCAACCTTGGCCTTTTTGGTGCGCTTACGAACGAATTGCCGTTGGTGTTTGTGCTTGGCGTGTGTGTCACTGTGATCTGCCATCAGTACCTGACCCGTCGAACCAGGCAAAGCCTAGTCGTCGCCTTCTCCGGGATTCTTGTCTTCCTTCTCGTGCTTTCCGGGGGATGGTTTCTGGAAGCTGTCTGAGCGCGCACGGACATGGCGAAGGACATGGCTTGAGTCTTCCACTCCGCAAGGAGGCGAACTCTTCCGAAACTGGCTCGGTGGCTTGAGTTAGCAGTAATGAATTACCTGTCACGGTGCAGTCCGATGCCGTTCCACGCGCTCGTACTGGGTTGCTTGGCCGTCTCGACGAGTTTCCTCGGTACTGCAGCTGGCCGGGTGAAAGCTGAAACCGCCGAGCAACTCCGCGCAGCCATCCAAGAGGAGTTGGACGAAGTCGGCCACGGGTCCGTCGGCGTGGCTCTCGTGTCGAGAGATGAGACGATTTGGGTATCCGGAATTGGGATCGCTGATCCCGACACTCACCGTGAGGCCGACGAGCACACCTACTGGCGTCTCGGTTCGATTAGCAAGAGCTTCGTGGGTCTAGCGACGCTGATCCTCAAGGAGCGCGGACAACTGCGGTTGACCGATGAGGTCGCGGAGCTCTTGCCGGAGATCGAGATCAGGAACCGTTGGAATGACGAAGCCCCTGTACGGGTCGAGCATTTGCTGGAGCACACGGCGGGCCTTGATGACCTGCACTACAAGGCCTACGCGAGCAACGACCCGACACCGCTCTCCTTGGCCCAAGGGCTGGACCATATTCGAGGATCCCTCTATTGCCGTTGGCGACCAGGCCTTCATTTCTCCTATTCCAATGCCGGCCCCTCGGTTGCGGCGTACATCGCGCAAGAAATCGACGGCCGACAGTTTGAAGAGTTCCTAGCCGACGAGGTGTTCGAACCTCTGCAGATGCAAGGAGCCAGCCTGCTCCTGACGGATCATCTCAAGGAGAAATTGGCAACGGGCTACGACGGTGGCGGCAAGCCCCTGCCCTACCGGCACTTGGTCACGCGCCCAGCCGGCGCATTGAGCGCAACTCCCAAGCAAATGGCAAATTTCGTCCGGATGCTGCTGGGGCGCGGGAGATTTGAAGACCGCCAACTAGTCCTCTCCGAGTCGATCGAACGCATGGAGCGTTCTGAGACGACGCTTTCATCCGCACTGTTGCCGGACTACGGGTATGGCTTGGGCAACTTTTCAACAGCTGCCCACGGATTCGTCTTCAGAGGGCATAACGGAGGCATGCCGGGATACCGGGCGTGGTACGCGTATCTGCCAGAGACCGGTCTCGGATATTGCGTAATGGTCTCGGTTTCGAACGACAGGGTGGCTAGCCGCATAAATGGCCTCGTCGCCCAGCATCTCGTCCGCGACGTCGAGACTCCTGACGCACCGATCATCACGGAGATGGCTGCTGACATCAATCAGTGGGCCGGATACTACCGACCAGTCACGCCCCGCCACGAGGCAAGGCGCTACGTGCAAAGGCTGGCCGAGGTTGTCCGCATCTGGCACACGGACGACCTGCTCATTGCCGACCTGCCGGGACGGCGCGTCGAGTTCCATCCAACCACCAGCCGGACCTTCAGGGGCAAGCTGCAACGGAGGACAACCGTTGCACTCGTGGAAGGCCCCGACGGGAAGAGGTATGTCCAAGGCGAGACCGGAAATCTGCACAAGGTATCCACAACCGTCATTTGGCTCGAGCGGATCCTGACGGCTGTTCTAGGGCTTCTGACGCTCAGCAGCCCACTTTGGGCCACTACTTGGGTGCCCATGAAGCTTGGCGGGAGACTCAGGGGACGTCCGGTCTTGGTGCGTGTCTGGCCGTTGCTTTCGGTTATTTCTCTTCTCATGGCGATGGCCGTCGTTAGCGTCAGCACCGGAGGGGGAAGTGTCGAAAGGCTCGTCGATCAGTTGGGACGGCCATCACTTGTGGCCGTCAGCTTCTTCGTACTGTCGTGGATCTTCATGCTTCTCGCTCTGCAAGGTCTGAGATTCTCGTTGAGAAGCGACCCTCAACGGGTTGGTCGATTTGCTCGGCTGCACTCAATTGCGGTCAGTGTCGCGTGCTTGGTGGCTGCAGCATATCTTCTCTACCATCGAGCGATCGGATTTCCGCCATGGCGATAGCGATGGATTGCCCAGCTGGTCGCTATTTCCGCGACTTGATGTGTTGTCCACTCAGGTAGCACTAATGTATGGGCTTGCGATTGCGCTCGAACATCCGCTTTTGGACCTTGGTAGATCCGCACCAAATTAGAATGGTCCTTCTAACGCCAATGCGTAAACTCCGGGTGCCCGAAATACGCATAGTTGGAAAGCCACAACCCAGCTTGTGGGAACGACTCACTCTCTTTCTTGTAAGCAGAGGAGCGCTACACCAATCGGCTAGTGACGGCCGAGCCAAAATAACTACTATCCTTTCATTGGACCTAATCGTGCTCGGTTCGGTGCGGTCACTCCCGTCTTGATGTATTCAATGTTCAACACGAGTGCTGACTTCTTGAAAGGATTCGTTTCAAGGCTCACGCAATGTGTCCCAGTCTCAGTAAGAACAGTCCTAGCGTTGAGCGGGTTGGTAATCACCTCGGTCGTCGTTCTCGGACGCACGGTCGCTTGGGTTACTTTCGTGCACCAATTGCCCGAGGAGCGGACGGAAAGCGACAGTGCCTGCCTATACTTCACTCATAATGCCTACAGAACAGAAGGCCAAACAATCCAGAACCTGTCGCCGCATGCCACGACCTTCCGATTGACGGTAGGTGACAAGGTATCACATCTTCTAGCAAATCGATCGCAAGCGGTCCGATCAACTTCCTTCCTGTTTGCTAACGATTCACTGTTGCGGCATATTCGTCGTTGCGAAGTGCAATCATGAATTGCATCAAGCGTGGAATAATCGGTCTATTCAAACGACCGATAGTAGCTATCGTTTCCATACTATCTCTCGGAATCGTTCTAGGAATCAATATTGCTATATTTAGTATAATTAACGTCGTTCTGCTGCGTTCACTTCCGTTTGACGATGCCGATAGCTTGGTAATGATCTATCATACGAATCCAAGTGTGCCAAAGTATCCAGTATCATATCCCGACTACGATGATTGGAACAGAATGAACTCTACTTTTGAGAGCCTAGGAGCGTTTTCTTTCCGGGATGACAGCAAGGTAATGTTACTCAATGAAGGGAATCCTATTGAAGTTCAACCTGCGTATATTTCTGATAATTTGTTCGACACAATGAAAATCACGCTTCAAAGAGGGCGTGACTTTATTCCCCCAGATCAACTAACTAGCACGGATCAAGTCGTCATATTGAGCCATCATATGTGGAATCACGAGTATGGATTGAGTGAAGCAATCATTGGTGAATATATCGAGATTGACGAAGGTATGTTTCTAGTAGAAGGAATTGCGAATCCTCACCAAGAGTTCCCATCAGACGCTGACCTATGGCTGCCGTTGTCAAGGATGCCGAAAAAAGATCTCGTCGGGCGAGAAAAAAAGCGCCTATGGGTCGTTGGCCGTCTTAAGGCTACGGTTACACGACATCAAGCTGAGATTGACTTGCGGTCAATCATGGCAATATTGATCAATGAATACCCTCGCATCACCAACGATGAGAGCGTCACAGTTACGAGCCTCATTGACTACATTGCTGGTGATGTTCGAAGCACCTTATTCCTATTGGTACTCGCGGGAAACCTCATTCTGATGATTACTTGTTCAAATATTACAAGCTTTCTCTTGGCACGAGCATCTGATCGAAGACTAGAAGTTGCGATTCGATCCGCTGTCGGAGCACCTCGAGGTGCCATTGCGAAGGAGTTTATCATCGAAAGTGTTTTGTTTTCTTCCATTGCATTCTTTCTTGGAGTAGTTATGTCTTTGTTTATTTGTAATGTTGTGGAAGAATCTGCGGAGATCAACATTATATTCCCTCGTATAGATCAATTATCTCTAGACACTACTGTGGCCTCATATGCCGGAGTCATCACGATTCTCTCGACAGTCGTATTTGGTGTCTGGTCCTCTGTTAAGGGTTCTCGGAGTGATTTGAGAGAGACACTCAAAGGCGAGGCTTCGCCTGTCGGAACCACTGCGAGGAATCGGACACATTCATTTCTAATCGTTTGTGAGGTAGCGATTTCAATCATTGTCCTTGTTGCAGCGACGACACTATTGGCAAGTCTATGGAAGCTTCGCGCCACAGATCTAGGCTTTCGGAGTGAACGGGTGCTGGCAGTGGAACTTTCGCTTTCACCGCGTCGCTATCCAACCGGCTCCGATATTTCTGCGTTCTATGGTCAACTACTGCCTAGGCTACGTTCATTGAGTGGAATCGAAGAGGTGTCGGCGACCAATGTGCTGCCTCTCGACCAGTCACTGGCAATGATGCACTATGGAATCGACGGTACGCCGATTGAGCCGAAGGATCGATATCCGGTGGCCCAGATCCGAATTGTCGCTCCTGGATACTTCAAACTGCTGCGAATTCCAGTGACGAAAGGCAGATTCTTCGCTGATTCCGATGCGCGACGAGGCGCGAGGCCTGTTTACATCGTCAATGAAGCTCTTGTCCAGGCGCATTTTCGTCAAGAGGATCCACTCGCAAAGTTGCTTGAAGTCGTAGAGGCACCGGTCCCCTTCAGAGTTCCTATCGTGGGAGTAGTTGCCGATGTGAGAGATGTGGCGATGGACCAGCAAGCTGCACCCACAATCTACTCTGTAGGATTCGCAAGGCAGGGCACAGTGCTTGTTCGAGCGAACTCCGAGCCACTAGCTCTTGTCGACCTCATTCAGCGGGAAATGCAAGCTGTAGATGCATACCAGCCGCTTGGCTCCATATCGAAGATGGATGAGCTGGTCGAGAATTCTCTGTCTCAGAGAGAATTGTTGACGGGAACTATGGGGGCATTTTCTCTCATAGCTCTCATCCTTTCATCTCTCGGAATTTATGGCGTTGTGGCGTACTCGGTTGCTGGGCGAAAATCCGAGATCGCACTACGTATGGCTCTCGGTGCAGACAAATGGGCGATTCTCAAGCTTCTGGTACTGCGAGGGATGCGACCTGTGACGGCAGGAATATTGATAGGTGTGGCAGCGACTGGGTCACAAAGTAATGCACTGTACGGACTGCTGGACAACGAATTTCTACCCGTATTGAAGGTTTACACATTTGCAATCGGATGTACGCTTAGTGTGTCACTTCTGGCAATCATAGTCCCGGCAATTCAGGCCGCAGTGATGAACCCGAGGACGGCGATTAGATCCGCATCAGAGTTCTAACGCCGAGTGAGAGTTACACTCATATTTGGTCGCACTAATCGTGTGGGTACTGCGTGGCTCCAGTACGTTTGGCCGCGAGGCCCAGTCTTTACGGGGAGTTTCCTCGCCATTACAATTGCTCAGGTCACGGACGCGGGCTCTGCTTGGAAGCGAGCCGTCAGGGAGACGGGCGTGGCGGCTGACGATCGCCCCTGCGGCAGCCTGATTGCTCCGGCTGCAAGCCGTCGCAGACCCCCAAGGCAGGCAATCGGAGTTGCGCGATGCCTCGAGGACTCCCGGAGGGTGGCGGCCGCAGGGAACCAAGGGGCAAAGCCACCTTCCAGCCCGAATCGATAGCCGGCTGCATTGGAGTCTGCCAGCCACTCCTCGATCAAGCCTGCCTCCGCGCTCCGGCACACTCCCTTCCAGACGCCGCCAATCCCTTCGAAGCTTCAGGACTCCCGCTTCCTGGGGTTGACGTCCAAGACGGAAGCCCCTGCCCTCTCGCGGTGTGACCGGGGACGATCGGGCTGGACGGGAAGGGCGCCTGACGTGAATTCCGCTGCTGCGCTACTTTGTAGCGGTGGGACAAACCGACACGTTTCGAATGTCAGGCTGGCTGGCCGTCGCCGCGCAGATCACACTCCTACTCAGCGGACTTGCCGGCAATGCGCAGGCGGAGAGCCACCAGGGCGATATTTCCGACGTGCGCGTCATCCGGCGCGTCACCCAGCATCCTCATGCGTGGCGCGTCTGGCAGCCGTTCATCGTCCAGGGCGAGCGCGAGCGGGACCTCATTGTCGCGTTCGGCGCGATGGTCAACGGGAAGAAGGACATGGGAGACATTCTTGCCAGCATTTCGCGGGACGATGGCGACACGTGGGAGGAGCCGGTCGCCATTTTCGATCATCGCGTGCGCCAAGGGGCGATCCAGTTTGCCTACGCCAATCCGGTCCTCTACCGTGCGCCCGGGCAGGACATCGTCTGGTGCTTCGCGATGCGGTGTCCCATTGCCTTCGAAAACAGCGAGGAATCCAACCTCGTCGCCGCCTTTACGGCCGACGGCGGACGCACATGGACGCAGGTCGAGCTGGCGATGCACTACACCGGCCCGCTCATCACCAACGCCGGCATCGTGGAGACCGAGATCGACGGTCGGGAACTCTTCCTGCTGCCGGCCCACCGCAACACGCTCCAGAACGATCCGAGGGGTTCCCGTGACCACTTCGTTCTCAGCAGCACGAGCCTGCTCGAGTGGGAGCTCGAGGCGTACATTCCCCAGCCGACCTCGGCTCGCGTGTTTCTGCACGAAGGCAACATTGCCCAAGGCGACTCCGACGACGAACTCAAGATCGTGATGCGGACGGCCAACTACGATGACTCCAGCCTGACGACGAACCCCCCTCGCGCCTATTCCAGCGTCAGCACTGACGGGGGCCATACCTGGAGCGTCGCCCGGGAGGAGCCCGAACTGCACAACGCCAAGTCGAAGGGCTATTTCGGCCGTGCCAGCGACAGAACGCACATCTACGTCTACAACGACGGTCCGGCGCAGCGTGAACCCGGCGGACGCATGGCACTTCGCTACAAGACCAAGGCGCCGGGCGGCGAGTGGAGCGGGCAGAAGACCTTCTACGACGCCGACATCAAGAACTCCTACCCGACGCTCACCGAAGTCGCGCCCGGCGAGTTCAGAGCCGTGTGGGACAGCGGAACCGCCGATCGGCCGCGAACCCATATCCATTTCGGCAAGCTGAGACTCGACCCGTGATCGCCGTGCAACCGCGGCGGTGCCTCCGCTCCCCGACGATCCCGTTGCCGGCATGCACCCCTGGTGCCGACGACGCATTCTCTGGAATCGGCGCACCAATGCGGCCTCGAGTTCGGGTCCGTTGGATTCGACAGGCGTGTGACGGGCGAAATCCCGCCCAAGTTCGATGCTCCGGGGCAACTGCCCTGGTTGTGCGTGCAGCATGCATCCCCTTGCTGGTCGTGCGGTCCCGATGGCACGCTGCTGGAGTGCCCGGACTGCTCTGCATGCGCTCCTCCGGATGGATACCCGTTCGGGTCCGGATCGGGCCGGGGAAACCGCAGGCCGACAGGGCTGCCCGCACGCCAGCGTGAATCGGCCGACTTCGGCGAATGCGGACGCTGTCTAGTCGGCGGTCATGCGCTTCTGCAGCTCCTCGAGAGGCACTCCCTTGGTCTCCGGCATGACCTTGAGAACCCAGACCAGCTGGAGCACCATCATGCTCGAGTAGAACGCGAACGTGTGGCCGCCGGAAACTTCCGCGATCATCGGGAAGGTCCAGGAGATCAGCGCCGCGAACACCCAGTGCGTGAAGCTTCCCAGTGCCTGCCCTTGGGCGCGGACCGCGTTGGGGAAGATCTCGCTCAGGTAGACCCAGATCACGGAGCCCTGCCCGAACGCGTGCGAGGCGATGAAGACCATCAGGCTCGTGAGAACAACCGCCCCGCCGAAGGGCGTGAAGTCTGTTCCATAGGTGTAGAACGCCGCCGCCGTGGCCGCGAGGCTGACGATGTAGCCGATCGAGCCGACCACCATGATCTTGCGGCGTCCGATCTTGTCGATGACGAGCATCGCGGTCATCGTGAACACGAGGTTCGTGCAGCCCACGACCACTGCCTGGGCCAGCGAGGCATCCGTCTCCGCACCCGCCATCCGGAAAATGTGGGGAGCGTAGTACATCAGTGCGTTGATGCCCGAGAGCTGGTTGAATGTCGAGATCGCGACAGCCAGCAGAACCGGGCGCCGGTACTTCCGCTGGAAGACCGATTCCACCGCTCTTGCACCCATCGCGGCGAGCGACTCCTCAATCTCCCGCAGCTCCTTCCTCACGTCAGCCGCTCCAACCTTCTCAAGGACCGCGGCGGCCTCCGCGCTCCGTCCCCGGGCGACAAGCCACCGCGGGCTGCGCGGATTGAGAAACATCAGTGCGAAGAACACCGCGGCAGGCAGCGCCTCGATGCCGAACATCACCCGCCATTCGTCCTGGCCCAGATCCGCGAGCGCGACGCCGTAGTTGGACATATAGGCGGCGAGGATGCCGAACACGATGTTGAACTGCGTGATGGCGACGAGTCTGCCGCGGAACTGCGGCGGCGAGATTTCGGCGATGTACATCGGCGCAACGACCGAGGAAGCCCCCACGCCGAGGCCGCCGAGCCATCGGAATAACAGGAACGAGGGCCAGTCCCACGCCAGCGCGCTGCCGACGGCGGACACGAAATATAGGAACGCGATCCACACCAGCGTGGTCCGCCGTCCGAGCCAGTCGGCCGGGATGCTGGCAAACATGGCGCCCATGATCGTTCCGATCAACGCACTCGAGACCGTGAACCCCAGCCAGAATCCCCCCAGATCGAAGACTTCCTTGAGGTGTTCCGTTGTCCCGGATATGACGGCCGTGTCGAATCCGAACAGCAGTCCTCCTAGGGCGGCGATGAGAGAGCAGCGAAGCAGCGTCGCGTTCATGGTGTTTTACTGAGACTTGGATCCTTGCAGAACCCCGGGATATTCAGGCGATCGTATAGGATCGCACAGTGGACGGCGGATGACCCGGTGCCCCGGACCGCGACCGCGCTGGCGGAAGCAGGTAGCGGAAATGCGATGTCGGTCTCCTGAGGGAGCACGCACCGGGCGCGTGCCCGGAACCCGGAAAGTTCGGCGGACTGCCTCGGCACTGCCCAGTGCAGTTCTCCTGCTGCTCGCCTCGGCTCTCGTTGCCGCAGATGCGCCGGCCGACCTCTCCGCCATCGAGGCCGGCCCCCGGGTCTACACGGTCGTGCTGGATTCCCCGGCCGTCGGCGAACGGCTCAGGTCGCGGCCCGCACCGGGAGGGCCCGTGCCCGCCCGGCAGGCGCAGGCCAGCAGGGCACTGATCCGCCGCGCCGTTGCCCGGACACAGGATCCGGTGATTGGCGAGCTCAAGTCGCAAGGGATCGAGGTGGTGGGATCCGTCCAGAGCGTTCTAAACGCGGTGTTCGTCCGGGCCTCGCCCGAGCAGGCCGAATCCATCGGCGCCCTGCCCGGGGTCGCGGGCGTTTCGCCGGGCAGGCGGTACGAGCCGATGCTCAAGAGCGTGTCGGAGATCGTGGGCGTGCAAGGCGCGCGGGTGCGGCTGTCCGGCCACCAGCTGTACGGTGAAGGGCTGAAGATTGCAATCGTCGATTCGGGTCTGGACTTCGATCACGCGGCATTTCGCGATGATTCGCTTCCCGCGCTCGCCGGATTTCCCAAAGGGGACGCCGGTCATCTCAGCCTGACGAGCGCCAAGGTGGTCGTCGTCCGCAGCTATGTCGAGCACCTGAATTCCAAGAGCGTCCACAGTTCCTCGCCGGACGACAATTCTCCATGGGACTCGAGCGGTCACGGCACGGCCGTGGCCATGATCGCGGCGGGAGCGCGCGTCGAATCGCCCCTTGGGCCTGTGAGCGGCATCGCTCCCAAGGCGCGCATCGGAGTCTACAAGGTCTTCGGCACCCCAGGACTCAACTTCTACACCGCGGATCATGTCGTGATCATGGCGATCGAGGATGCCGTGGAGGACGGGATGGACATCCTCAACCTGAGCCTCGGGAACCCCACGTACTACCCGTGGAACGCGACAGGCAACGATTGCGGCTTCCGGGCGCCAAGCGCGCGCTGCGATCCGCTGACGGCGGCGGCGCAGAGCGCCGTCGAGGATTTCGGCAGGGTCGTTGTCGTCGCGGCGGGAAACTTCGGCCTGCTGGGCTCGCACTGGGCGCCGGCGCGCACCACGATCAACTCGCCAGGCGACGCGCCCGCGGTGATCACCGTCGGCCAGACGGGCAACGCCGCCCATCTGATCGAGTCGGTCAGGATCGGCGAGCAGGTGTTCGATGCTCTCAGCGGGAGCGGACCCACCCCGGACGGTCCACTGACCGCCCATGCCGTCCTGGCATCCGAGGTTGGTGACACGCTTGCGTGTGAGCCGTTCCCGGAGGACGTGTTTCTGGATCGCATCGCGGTCATCGACCGCAGCGAGTGTTTCTTCCTCGTGAAGGTGGAGCACGCGGACGCGGCGGGTGCCAAGGCGGTGGTCGTCATCAACCACGAAGGCGACGAACTGGTCGAGATGGCCCTCCTGGCCGGTACCGACATCCCTGCGTTCTTCGTGGGCAGCGCGGACGGCGCCGTGATCCGTGAGGCCGTCATTCAGGATCAGGCCCTGCTCACGCTGGATCCGACGCCCGTGTCGGAAGCACGGGAATGGGAATACGTTGCGGTCCAGAGCTCGCATGGCCCCACGCTTTCCCTCGACCCTAAGCCGGACATCGTCGCTCCGGGCATCGATGTCTACAGTGCCGCGCCGGCGTTCAACAGCCAGGGCGTCCGGTTCAATCCCGAAGGCTTCAGGACGGTCAGCGGGACAAGCATGGCCGCTCCGGCGGTGTCGGGCGCCGCCGCACTCGTCTGGCAGGCGTTTCCCTCGCTCGACGCCCGCCAGGTCTCCTCGGCTCTGATCAATTCCGCAACGCCGCTGACATCGGAGGACGGCGAGCTCGCACCGGTGACATCCGCCGGCGCGGGGGCGCTGGACATCGAGGCCGCCCTGCGCCCGACCTCGCTGGCCGTTCCTTCTTCGCTCGGATTCGGCTCGCTGAAGAATTCCCCGCTTCCCATCCGTAGGAAGCTGTCCGTCACGAACAAGTCCTCCCGGCCTCAGAGATTCCTGGTCACCATCGAGCCGAACGCTCCGGAGTCGAGCGCAAGGCTGCTGGTAAACGGCAGGGCGGCGGCCCGGTTCCAGCTGGCCGGGCGCGCCACCCGGGAGTTGGAAGTGACCCTCGCCGGAGGACTGCCGCAGCCGGGATCGTACGACGGCCGGCTGCGGATCGCCAGCCTGAGCGGCTTCGGGGACGTGCTCGTCCCCTACCTCTATGTTCTCGGCGACAACGAGCCTTTCAATGCGATCCTGTTCCAGGGCAGGTCGGACACCGGAATCCAGGGCGAGGAGGCGACCAAGAGCCTGGTGGCGCGGGTTCTGGACCAGTTCGGCGCTCCGGTGGTCGGACGCACGGTCACGTTCCGGGCCTCGGAGGGCGCCCCAGTCGTCGTGCGGGCGTCGCAGGCGAGTGGGTCAAACGGCCTGATCCACGCTCGTGTCCGATACGGCACGGGGGAGGAACAGCACTCCGTCGTCGCGGAGATCGGCGACCTTGAGATTCCGTTCTCCTTTCAGGCAACCGGATCCAAGCCCGTCATCAGGTCGATCGACAACAGCGCCAGTCTTGCTTCCGCAACGGGTGTAGCTCCAGGTTCACTGGCAAGCATTCGTGGAGGTCCTTACTCTCTGTTCGCTTCGGGCCCGGTGGACACTCCGCAGACTCGGCCGCTGCCGATCCTGAGAAAGGGCGTCACGGTGGCGTTCGACGCACCGGGACTCGACATCAGCGTCGCGGGCCGGGTCCACTCGGTCGAGGAGGAATCCATCACTGTCCAAGTGCCCTGGGAGCTGTCCCGGGCGGGCTCGGCATGGGTCACGGTTCGGGCGGACAACCGGTCCGATCCACTTGAGTTCGATCTCGTCTCGGCGGACCCGGGAATCTTCACCTACGAGTCCGACGGGCGCCGCTACGCCCTGGCCCTGCACGCCGACGAGAGCCCCGTAACTTCGGAAGCGCCGGCGAGGCGCGGGGAATCCGTCACGATCACCATGACCGGCAACGGACCTGTGCGGGTGCCGCCTCCAACCGGAATGGCCGCCGACATGCTGGTGTCGACCGTCTCCACACCGAAGGTCTGGCTAGGCGGCGTGATAGGCGGCACGGCGGTCGAGGTGACGTACTCGGGGCTGGGCCCAGGCCTTGCCGGTCTCTACCTAGTCACGTTCGAGGTTCCGGAGTCCCTGGCTCCCGGCGATCACCAGGTGCGAGTCCGATTCGGCCTCGCATCCAGCAACAAGGCGCTTCTTCCTGTGCAGTAGCGGCAGGCGACGAGGCGGGGCGACTTCGTCCGGCCGACACCGTCCCGAAGTCCTCGAGGGTTTCAGTGCCTGCGCCGCACTCCCACGCCCGTCAAATCGGGCGAAACGGAGCCCGGAAGGATCGAAGCCTGAACAGGTTCAGCAACTGGGAGGGGAATCCGTCCCGTCAAGGATCGTCTGGTAGGCTCTTCGGTTCATGTGGAGCCACCTGATCGGGCGCCGTGACGTCCTGATTCTTGACACGGAGACCACCGGACTCCACAAGAATTCCGAGATTGTCGATCTCGCCATTGTCGACACAACGGGCCGGACGGTGATGGACGTGCCGGTCATGCCACAGGGATACATCCCGGCCGGCGCCGCGAAGGTTCACGGTCTGACCAAACCCCGGCTCAAGGCCCTGGGAGCCAGACCCTGGCCCGATCACCACAAGGCTTTCCTCAGCGCGATTCGCTCGGCGGCGGTCGTCTGCGTCTACAACCTGGCATTCGACATGCGGATGCTTGAGCAGACGATGGGGCGTTACGGCCTCGACGACGAGGGTGTGCTGGATCAGGTTTCGGAATTGTGCATCATGCTCGACTACGCCCGATGGCGCCGCATTCCCCATCCTTGGCGAAGGGGCGACTACAAGTGGCACACGCTGGATCAGGCCTACCGCCACGAGTGCGGAAGGGCCGCGCAGACCCACCGGGCTCTCGGAGACTGCGGGATGGTTCTCGATCTCATGCGAACGGTCTCGGCCAAGGACGCCTCCGGTCAAACCGGATAGGATCATCCCCATCGGGCCATCGGGGGCAGCCACGAGCGGGTTGGGTCGGCCTTGATCGAGATTCCAAGCCAGCCTTCGAAGGGACTTCTTCTTCGCCTTGATTGCCGCCAGGATCAGATCCTTGCGGTGAACCTCCCGGACAATCCGTCCTACTCTGTGGTGCCGAGCCATGTTCCACGGCGCGTGGCAGCGCTCCGATGTCGCTGTGTCCCCGTGTTCCAGCGAGGTGGACACGTCCTCCGTTAGGACGCCGGCGAGCAGCGGCGAACTCGCAGACGTGTCTCTCAGCGGGTGGAAGCCCTTGACACCGACATCGGCCGAGACGCCCCACTGCCGCTACTTGATCCGGCAAATGACGGCGTGCCGGCGTTCCCGCGCCTAACACCAGACACGGCGGCCGGGGCCGCTTGGAACCCCAGATCGTCGGGATGGCAGCGGCTGGCCGGGATTGCTGGGTCGCGTGCCGAGGCCAGCTCTTTGCATCTGGAGCTGCTACCTTCGATCGCACAGTCTGGCGGCCGGGCTCTCCCTGCGCACGGCACTCAAGCCACCGCGGCTCGGGCCCTGGCTGCGTCATAGGCAGCCTGGCGCCGCAGCCAGAACGAGGCGCTGGACCAGCCCACATCCTCCATGCGGCGGGCCAGGTTCGGAGTAACCGGGGCACGGCCCGCAAGTACCTCGTCAAGCACAGCCTGCGGGATGCCCAGCAACGCGGCTGCGCCGGCAGCGTCCAGCCCTTCCCCGAGGCAGCCGAGGAGGATGCTTTCGCCGGGATGGGACGGATCAAGCATGCTTAATGGTAGTCCACCAGCCGTACATCGTACGCATTGCCATCCTCGAAGCGGAAGATCACGCGCTCCATGCGCCCGACCCGAACCGAGTAGAACCCGGAGAGAGAGCCAGCCAAGGGATGCAGGCGGTAGCGAGGCAAGGCCATGTCCTGCACCGAACGCGCTTGGTCCAGGTCGGACAGCGCAGCTCTTACGCGCCGGCGGCGAGACGGATGCACCCTTCGGTAGTCGCCGTTCCGGACGGCGCGCTCCATGCGCTTGTCTGCGAAGGACCGGATTGCCATGCGCCCAGTGCCGGGCCGTCAGCTGGCTGGTGCCCTTGGGGGCAGATCGAACAGCTCACGCTCGCGAGCCCTGCCCAGGAAGCTGTGAGCATCAGGCGACCCTACCGACATCGAATTGTATCCACTTGTTCGCCAGGCTCGCCGCCATGTTCTATGTGGTCGAGCACCGCCTTGTACCGCCCGAGTCCGTGTGCGCGTATCCCGCCGCTGCGGATCTTGCCGACCCCTTTCCGGCTGGCTCCCCGAGCATCGGGCGCCGGCTCGCCACAGACATCACCGGAGCACCGTGCGCCGCCCGCCGTGGTGTTCTACGACTAGGGGGGATGCTCTAGCACTCCGCGTGGCGCTGCGCCACGCCCGGCAAGCCACACCCATCGAATCCGGACTCCGGACGAGTCGCAGCCCATACCCGAGAGCAGTCGGCGCTTTGCGATATCCGATTTTCACAGGAACCACCACGGGACTCTCATGAGTACGAGTCGTTCTCTAAGGAACTTTCTTGCTCTGAGAGTGTTTGTCGACTAAAGGGACACTCCTGCCGTTCCCGGTTCCAGGTGTCTCCAGCCATGATCGCTCGCCCCAGAGATCGCCGAAAGTGTGCGCATGCAGGGCCCCTGCGTTAGGCGCACCGACCTCCTGTCGGCGACACGAAGCCTCGAAGGAGGATGCGGAGCAACTGCAGTGGCGGTTCCGGCCGCCGTCGGCTGCGTCGATCGCGCGCTGCCTCGGCCTACCAGGACGATTTCTCCAGCAGTCTTAGCACTTCGTCCAGCAACGGCACTCGCCCGAACTGGCAGTGCAGGGCGCCCGCGGCGCATCCGAAGTGCATCGCCTCAGTCTCGGACCCGCCCTGTGCCATCTTGAGAGCGAATGCGCCGTGGAAGACGTCGCCGGCCCCAGTGCTGTCGATCACACTCACAGGGTGTGAAGGCATCCTTCCTCCCCGGTATGCCACACCACGCTCACCCAGCGTCACTGCTCCCCACGCACCCGCGGACTCGATCCTGTCAATTAGCGCGTCGACGCCTCCGAGTGCGATTGCGAGATCCTCATCGGCGATCACATGCGTCGCGAGTCGGGCGATCTCCCAGATCTCCGGCCGGTCCTGGTCCAGGTCATGCACGACCGGTATGCCCCGCCGGATTGCGCGCCGCGCGACCCGCAGCCCTCCCTCCGGCCATCTGCCGTCGATCAGGATGGCGTCCGCACGGTCGATGGCCTCGTTCGGGATCCAGTCCGCGTTACTGGGCAGCCCTTCTCCGAGACAGGGAAACAGGAAGCGCTCGCCGTCCGGACGGATGAACACCTCGCAGGTCGGACTCGTGCCCGGGAAGGCCCTGTATCCCGCTGTGTCGACCCCTTGCGCCTCGAGCAGGCTTGCGATCCGCTCGCCGGCCGGGTCCGTCCCGCGCCTCCCCCAGAATGAGGCGGAGCCGCCCAGCCGGACCGCAGCCACGGCCCCCACCGTGGCCGGTCCGCCGAGGGCGTCGTAGCGCTTCGAGGCCCATTCCCTGCGCTGTGCCGGCGGAAACCTCTCTACCAGGAGTCGAGTGTCGAGAAACCCCATCCCGACACTAAGCACATGGGCCGGTTCTCGGGCGGCCACGGCACTCGATCCCCCAACCACGGACCTTGAGAGTTTATCCGATCCGGTGGCTTGAGCCCTCCTAGAGCACAACCCCGAACCGTCCCTTGAGCAGAAAGGCCGAGACCAGGGAAATGAGCAGGAACCAGACCACCCAGTGCGTTTCCCACCCGGCCACGCCGATCTCGCGGGCGGGATAGCCGATTTCGACGCTTGCAACCGAGCCGAGGTCGTAGCCGCTCTCGCCGGAGCTCAACAGGAGCCGCTGCCACCATGATGCGGTCCGTGTCTGGGACACATATGCCAGTTCCTCTGTCGTGAGCACCGATTTCAGAATCTCCCCTTCTGGCGTCTGCAGCGCGAGACTGGCTGGCCCTTCGGCCTCAGTTCGGATCCTCCAGACGACCTGGCCGGCGGCTGCCGAGCGGACGGAGTCGCTGTCGACTAGGATCGCCTCCGACCCGGACAGGCTGATGTCGTCGCCCCCGAGGGCCGTGTTCGCCGCCAGCAGCGCCGTTTCCCCTACTCTTAGCGGACGCCGGCCGTAGACCGCGTCGAAGTGCCCGTAGAGCACCACCATGGGCAGCGCCAGAAACAGCGCAGGCCGCAGCATGTGACGGACGTATCGGAAGTTCTCGACAAGCAGGTGTCCCTGGGCGCGCAGCAAGAGGACCGGCTCGTCCTGGTAGAGCCGCATCTCCAGAAGCCGGGCCTGCATGCGCTTCTTCGCACGGCTGATCGCCTGCTGGTCCGACGTCCTGCCGACGACCCACAGCATGCCCAGACCGATGGCTACTGACGCCACCGAGAGCCCGACAAGAGGGTCGTACGCTGCGAACAGGGCGGCGAACCCCGAGACGAGTGCCCGCAGAAGGGCGTTGAGGCTGTCGACGATCACCGCAGCAGAAGAGCTACTCGATATATCCCAGTCCCTGCAGCTTCTTCATGATTTCTTCGTCCGATGCGCCGTCCTCGATCTGGGAAAGTTCCCTCTCGATGACATGCTCGATGAATTCCTGCGCGGATGCGTAGCCGGCAGCGTCTGCGCAGCGCTTCACGCGCTCGAAGAGAGCCTTGTCGAGCTTGACACTTGTCGAGGAACCGAACATCGCGAACCTTCATCATACGCCCGCGCCGGAATCCCGCAGGACTCTCATCGGGCTGGCGAGCCCTGCGGCAAACCGCTCGATCGAATCCGCCCGCAAGGGACGGAGGGTCGGGATCTCGCACAGCACCGTGGTTCGTCCGTAGCGCTCGATGGCGTCACGGTTCTCAGGGTTGGGTCTTCCCGACATGATGACCCCCGCGACCGGAATGGAGCGCGCCCGAAGCTCGGCGAGGGTGAGCAGCGTGTGGTTGATCGTCCCCAGACCCGACCGCGAGGCGATCACCGCCGGCAGGCCGAGGAGGGCGATGAGGTCCGCCATCATCTCCCGGTCGTTCAGGGGCACCAGGATCCCGCCTGCCCCTTCTATCACCCACAAACGGTCCTTCGGCAGGCCCTCGGCGATCCCCGACACGTCCCTGACGGCGACCTCGCAACCTGCCAGCCGGGCGGAAAGATGCGGCGAAAGCGGGCGGGGCAGGCGAATGCCGGCGTCGACGATCTCGTCCGCAGAGCACCGAGCCAGCCGGCGCACTTCCGCCGTGTCGTCGTCCTGCTCGATGCCGGTCTGTACGGGCTTCCAGTACCCGGTCCTGCCCGAATGCCGCAACGCCGCGACCAGCACGCTCGAAACGACCGTCTTCCCGACGTCGGTGTCTGTCCCTGTTACGAAGATTCCCGGCATGGTCCTCTCTCCCGGAGAATCGCCTTGAGGCGGTCTGTAAAGCGGTCGAGCTCGGCAGGCTCAAGCTTCGCGTTCAGCGAGATCCTTAGCCGGGCGGTGCCGGCGGGCACGGTGGGGGGCCGGATCGCCCGCACGTCGAAGCCGGATTCGCGAAGCAGCTCCGCCGCGCCGGTCGCCGCTTCGTTGTCCCCAATCACGACCGGGACGATCGGCGAGTCACCCGGCCGCATGCCGAGTCTCTCACGCAGCAGGGCTCCGTATCTGCGGATCCGCTCTCTCGGTTCGCGCGATTCTTCCAGAAGGTCGAGAGCCTCGTCGATTGCCTCGGCCACCGCCGGCGGCGGCGCCGTCGAGAACACGAACGGTCGCGCGGCCTGGATCAGAAAGTCGATGGCCCAGTCGGGTCCGCACACGAAGGCACCGCTGGCGCCCAGGGCCTTGCCGGCCGGGTTCACGGAAAGGAACACGCTTTCTCCGCAACCCGCCTCCTCAATGAGCCCGCTGCCGTTCGCGCCGTACACGCCAACCGCATGCGCTTCGTCCACGATGAGCGCGAACCGGTGCCGCTCCCGCAACTCGGCGTACCGGTCCAGCGGCGCGATGTCGCCGTCCATGCTGAACAGCGACTCGGTGACGACGAATCGCTGGCCCGGGCAGTGTTCGGCGTCGAGCAGCCTCGCGAGGGCTGTGGCGTCCCGGTGCGGGAACACCACCCGTCGCGCCTTCGACAGCCGCATCCCGTCGATCAGGCTGGCATGGTTCAGTTCGTCCGAGAACACCATGTCGCCCTCGCCGAGAAACGCGGTGAGGACCCCGAGGTTGGCGGCCCATCCGCTTCCTAGGAACAGAGCGTCCGGCGTGCCCTTGAAGTGGGCAAACCGATTCTCGACCGCACGGAACGACGCCCGATGGCCGCGCAGCAGACGCGACCCCGTCGAGCCGACGCCCATGCGCCGGACTGCGTTCGCGAACCGGTTCCGGACCCTCGGCCGTGCCGCCATGCCGAGGTAGTCGTTCGAGCAAAGATCGATTCCGGACGGCTCCTGAAGCGACCGCTTCAATCCGTGGGCTTCCAGCCAGTCCAGGCGGGCGCGGACGCGCCGCTCCAGTTCGGGATTGCTGATTGCCATCTCGGCCTGCCTGACTTGCCGACGATCCGTGCGTTCCGCAGGTGGCCTACGACGGAGGACGGGTCTCCGTCATGGGCTCTTCGCACAGCCGCATGCCCATGCGCGAGAGCAGGCGCTCGTCATGCGAGGCCTCGGGATTCGGAGTCGTGAGCAGGCGGTCTCCCAGAAAGATCGAGTTTGCGCCTGCGAGCAGGCACAAGGCCTGGCCCTCGTCGCTCAGTTCGAGGCGGCCCGCAGAAAGGCGCACAATCGACGTCGGCATGATGATCCGTGCGGTCGCGATGACCCGTGCGAACTCCAGGGCTCCGACAGGAGGCAGCTTCTCGAGGGGCGTTCCATGCACCCTCACGAGACTGTTTATCGGAACGCTCTCCGGGTGGGGGTCCTGCCGGGCGAGCTGCAGCAAGAGGCCGAGGCGGTCGTCCACGCTCTCGCCCATGCCGATGATCCCGCCGCAACACAGCGTGATTCCGCTCAGGCGAACCCGAGCTAATGTGTCGAGTCGCTCCTGGTAGGTTCTCGTCGTGATGATCTGGCCGTAGAACTCGGGGCTGGTGTCCAGGTTGTGGTTGTAGGCCGTCAGACCGGCTTCCGCCAGCCGGTCCGCCTGATCCTGGTCCAGCATGCCCAGGGTGCAGCAGGCCTCCATCCCCAGGTCGCGCACCCCGCGCACCATCTCGACGACGCGGTCGAACTCGGGTCCTCTGGGAGCCTCCCGCCACGCCGCGCCCATGCAGAATCGTGTCGCGCCGTTGGCCTTGGCCGCTTTCGCCATCGCGAGCGTCTCGGTGACGTCCAAGAGGCGCTGTGCCTCGAGTTCCGTCTTGTAGTGCGCCGACTGCGGGCAGTAGGCACAGTCCTCAGGGCAATGGCCGGTCTTGATGCTCAGCAGGGCGCAGCCCTGCACGGCTGCGGGATCGTGATGCTCCCGATGTACCCCTTGCGCCCGGTAGAGCAGTTCGGGCAACGGGAGGTCATGGATCTGGCGAACGTCATCCAGGGTCCAGTCATGGCGCAGCATCTTCGGTCCATTATCGTACGTACGGGGCCGAACGAGCCCAGCGCCTTGCGCGCACAGGTTCGGCTGCGACCCGGACGCCGCTGGTACCATGGCTTAGTGGCTGGGGCCTGGTCGTTGGGCGGCCAGGCCCGAAGCGGCGGAAGTCCATGGCCATGCTCCCGGACTCGGGCCCGTCGCAACACTTGCGGTCCGCGAGTTCCAGCCGCATCCGCAGTCCACCCAAAGGCAGCAGACCTGCATTCTCAGGACAGGACCGGTGACTGAGCTCAACACGCAGCAAGAGCGAGTTCGCGGCACCCTCCGCCACCGAGTGGACGCTCTCGCGGCGGACTGGCACGCAGGCCGCAACATGCGGCGTCTCTGGCAGGGAGATGAGTCTCTTTGGACTTCCTCGGGCGAATCGCGCTGGCTCGGCTGGCTGCCGATCGTTGAGAGCCAGCTGGCGGACCCGACCGTCCTGCGAGACTTCGCCAGCTCAGTTCGCGGACGATTCTCCCATGCAGTTCTGCTAGGGATGGGGGGCTCGAGCCTGTGCCCCGAGGTGCTGGGCGAGTGCTTCGGCGGCAGGGACGGATTTCCGGAACTGCGCATTCTCGATTCCACTGATCCAGCCCAGATCCGGGAGTGCGAGCGCTCGGTCAGCATCGAGTCGACGCTCTTCATCTCCGCAAGCAAGTCCGGGTCCACGATCGAGACCGCACTGCTCACCGACCATTTCCTGGACCGCCTGTCCGCCAGAATCGGACCCGGGCAAGCCGCGGGGCAGTTCCTCGCGATCACCGATCCCGGTTCGAGGCTCGAGGCCAAGGCTCGGGATATGGGATTCGGTCACCTGATGCACGGAGTGCCGGAAATCGGCGGCCGGTACTCGGCGCTGTCGCACTTTGGGATGGTGCCGGCCGCGGCCATGGGTCTCGACACGGAGAGGCTGCTTGCTGGGGCCCAGGCAATGCACTCCGCATGCGGTCCCAAGGTTCCGTTGGAGCACAACCCGGGCCTGAGGCTGGGCCTGCTTCTCGGTGCGGCCGCCCAGGCCGGAAGGGACAAGCTGACACTGATCGCCTCACCGGGCGTTCGGTCGCTCGGAACCTGGATCGAGCAGTTGGTCGCCGAGTCGACCGGCAAGCTGGGCAAGGGCATCGTCCCTGTGGAAGGGGAGGACCTGCGCAGCGCAGCCACATACGGCCCCGACCGCGTCTTCGTGTTTCTTTCGCTGGTGGGCGACGAGGAGCAGGCGGATGAACGCCACCTGAGAGCGCTCGTCCGGCTTGGTCATCCCGTGGTTCGGATCGGGATCCGGAGCGTTGCCGATCTTGGGCAGGAGTTCCTTCGCTGGGAAATCGCGACGGCCGTCGCTGGAGCTGTCCTCGGAATCAATCCATTCGACCAGCCGGATGTCGAGTCTGCGAAGGTTGCCGCCCGCGAGCTGACCGACGCCTACGAATCGGAGGGCGCATTGCCGCTGGCGGAGCCGATTCTGGAGGAATCCGGAATCCAGCTCTTCGCCGGCGGGCAATACGCGGAGCGACTGCTCGCGGAGGCGGGCCGCCACACGCTGGGAGCGGTCCTGGGTGCCCACCTCGACACGGTCGGGGAAGGGGACTACCTTGCATTGCTCGCGTTCGTGCCCCGAAATCGGCGAACCACCGCCTTGCTGGAACGGATGCGGGCCGTTGTCCGCTCCAGAGTTGGGGTCGCGACTTGCGTCGGGTTCGGGCCGCGATTTCTCCATTCCACGGGCCAATTGCACAAGGGTGGCGCCGACAACGGCGTGTTCTTGCAGATCAGTTGCTCGGACCTCGTCGACCTGGCTGTCCCGGGGCGGGATCTCACGTTCGGCGTGGTCAAGTCAGCGCAAGCGCTCGGCGACTTCAGCGTGCTGACGCGCCTCGGTCGACGGGCTTTGCGGGTGCATCTTGGGAACGGTATCGGAGACTTGGACCGACTGGCGGCCGCCCTCTCAGGAGCCGCTGGGTAGAACCTCCCCGCTTTGCCGCTCCATGTGCAGGATGCCGCTTCGACTGCCCTTGTCTGCCAATGTGATGCAGCTCGATATGCGCACAGGGGGAATTCTGGACTGCCGGACGATGTCGGTGATGGGAGAGCCGCACGAGAACAAGCCGGGCGTAGGCGTCGGGGTCAACGAAGTGTTCTACGGGGCGCCCATCACCCGCGGCAGACGGTGATCCGCTGAGCGCCGAAGTCTCGAAAACGGTGCAATTCAGCCTCGTTGCATGTTGCGAAGTCGGCTCGTGCGCCAAGTGCGGTCGCGGCAATCACGCAGTCTGCCAATGATCCGCGCCTCCTTCCGGATCTGTTGAAGAGAAGAGCCGCGACCGAGCCATGCTCCAGCGCGAAAGCGTCGTAGCGGTCAACCATCCCGGCAGCCGCCTCGACTTCGGAGTCGGAGGGTGGGCCACATAGAAACTTGGCCCACGCCACTGCGCTTGTGGAGAACGCTTCACCCTCGCGGATCTACGCCAGCAGCTTGCGGTTCTCGGGAGAACCGGGGTCCATGACCCTGATCAAGAAGCATGTTTCCACGTGAATCATGAAGTCTTGGGGGACGACCGCCGACCAGCCGCGCGCCGCTCGGCACGCGCATCGCGCGCCCACTCGGAAATATCCACCTCGCGCTCGCGCAACGAAGTTTGCAATCGATCGAGAGCCGAGAGTTTTGAACTCTCGTCAGGCCTCTCGTCTGTCGCCGCGACTCGGATGGCACGACGCAACGCCTCGGACTTCGGCACTCTCCGACTTCTTGCCAATGCCTCCCCAGTGTACGCACCGATTCGACACCCAACGAATAGGTCGGCTTGATTGTCATTGCGGCCATATCAAGGGTTCTGCGAAGCACTCCGACACCCGCGGCACACTGCGACCCGCTGGGTCAATCTCGCGGAACTCCGGGGAATTGCCTGGACCAGTCCTCGACACGGACTTCGGCGGTGGCGATGCCGCTCGGCCCGCCACTGCATTGAGCAGGAAGGCCCAACCGTCTTCCTCGAAAACCTCTGGACCGCGCAGACGGTTGACCGGCTCGTAGCCCACGCCCCTGAGACGGCTTCTACGGGGAGGTGCGCGCCTGCCCGGGCTCGCTCTGGACGCATGAATTCCGCGGCTCCCGCCTCCTTTCACTGATCCAAGGGCAGTGACAGGTCAATCGCGCTCAGGAGGGTCCGCTCGGGAGCGTGCCTGATCTGCGTCGAAGAGACATGCAGGATCCCTCCGCGCTTCAGCAACGCCCAGTGGAACATGTCGGGGTTGAATGGCAGCGGGCCCTCTTCGAAGTCCGACAGGCCGTCTTCGGGTCGGGATCTGCGGACCCGGACGGGCATCGCAATGGCGTAGGTCCTGCCGCCGTGAAGGAAGTTGCGAAGGTGCGTCCTACCGAGGATCTCTGGTCGTGCCTGGAAGTCAATGCCGTCCTTGGACAGCGCCACCCGCGTGGTCCGTCGCCCGAGACTCTCCGAGCCGTGGAAGTGCATCACGATGAGGCGCCTCGCATGGTCCACATGAACATCCGGCGGGGCAACATAGAGGGCAGCGAACTCCTCCTGGATGGAATGGGGCAGCTTGTTGCCGCCCTACGGATGCCCTCGGCGGCGCGAAGGCTGCGCTTCCGTGGAACCCGAAGTTCGAATACGCGCAGCGTTCAGTCTCGGTGTGGCCCGCGCTGCGAGCCAACGCAAGAGGGGTCGGCACGACCACTATCGCCGCCGCAGAGATACGTAGTTGAGCTCTCGTGTCCAGGGAATGCCACAACAGCCAATTCGCTCCTGGATTCCCTCGCAGGACATGGGCAGCCCGTCATGGCGCCGGCCTCGGTGGGGCCGCGCTCCATATTGGCGAGCGTCTAGGCTCGGAACGTGAGAGGCCGTCAGTAGGACCTGGGGAGCCCGAGAACCTTCTCCGCGATGTAGGAAAGGATCAGATTGGTCGAGATCGGGGCGACCTGGTAGAGCCTCGTCTCCCGAAACTTGCGCTCCACGTCGTAGTCCGATGCGAAGCCGAACCCGCCGTGCGTCTGCAGGCAGGCGTTGGCCGCCTCCCATGAGGCGTCCGCAGCAAGCAGCTTGGCCATGTTCGCCTGCGGACCGCAGGGCTGGCCGGCGTCGTACATCTCTGCGGCCCTGAATCTCATCAGGTCTGCCGCGTCAATGTGAGCGCGCGCCTTGGCCAGCGGGAACTGAATGCCCTGGTTCTGACCGATGGGCCGGCCGAACACGACACGACCCCTGGCATATCCGCAGGCCTTGTGCATGAACCAGTCCCCGTCTCCGATGCACTCCGCCGCGATCAGGATCCGCTCGGCGTTGAGGCCGTCCAGCAGTGCGCGGAAGCCCTCTCCCTCCTCGCCGATCAGATTGGCGGCGGGCACCTCAAGCCCGTCGAGGAAGACCTCGCACGTGTGATGGTTGATCATTGTGCGGAGCGGGCGGATCTCGATCCCCTTGCCGTCCGCCTCTACGAGGTCCACGAGCAGGATGGAGAGCCCGTGCGTCTTCCTCCTTACGTCGTCGATCGGCGTCGTGCGCACGAGGAGCAGCATGAGGTCCGAGTGCTCGACACGCGAGGTGAAGACCTTCTGGCCGTGCACGATGTAGCTGTCGCCGCGCTTCTCGGCGCGGGTCTGCAGCTGCGTGGTGTCCGACCCGGTGGTTGGCTCCGTAACGCCGAACGCCTGCAGCCGCAGTCGGCCGGTGGCCAGTTCCGGCAGGAACCGCTCCCGCTGGCGATCCGTGCCTCGGCGCGTCAGCACGTCCATGATGTACATCTGGGCGTGACACGCGGCGGCGTTGCCGCCCGAGGCGTTGATTGCCTCCATGATGAGGCTCGCTTCGAGGATTCCCAGGCCGCTGCCGCCGTATTGCTCCGGGATGAGTGCGGCCAGCCAGCCGCCTTCGGTCAGCGCACGGATGAACTCCGTGGGATATCCCTGGAATTCATCCAGCTTGCGCCAGTATTCGCTGGGGAAGTCGGAGCAGACATCCTGCACCGCGTCCCGGATCTGCAGCTGCTCCTCGTCCAGCGGATAGCTCATTCCGAACCCCTCGGGCGCTTCGGCACCAGCACCGTGCGCTTCAGCGTGAGCACCGTCTCGTTCCGCTGGTTGAAGCCGCGGCTCTCCACGTACACCAGCCCTCGGTCCGGCTTCGACCTGGACTCGCGCAGGTTCTCGATGCGGCTCTCGGCATAGATGGTGTCTCCGTGGAACACCGGCCGGACATGCTTCACCTCGCTGTAGTCGAGATTCGCAACCGCTCTCCCGCTGACATCGGCGACGCTCATGCCGACCACGATGCTGAAGACCAGGGGACCGACGACGAGGCGCTGGCCGTGTTGTGTCCCCGCCGCGTAGTTGGCGTCTATGTGGACGGGGTGCTGGTTCATCGTCAGGAGGGAGAACCAGGTGTCGTCCGCTTCGGAAATGGTCCGGCCGGGCCAGTGCTTGAACACCTGGCCGATCTCGAACTCGTCAAAGTAGCGCCCATAGGCCATCGAATGCAGCCGCCTCCCGATCCCGGCCCGGGACCCCGGGCCGCGCAATGCCCATTATGTATGGAGACCCATGCCGCTGAACGCGTCCGGACTCCGCAGCATCCTGTTCGTGCCGGGAGACAGCCCCAGGAAGCTCGCCAAGGCTCCTTCGGTGCCAGCGGACGCCCTGATCGTCGACTGGGAGGACGCGGTGTCCGAAGCCAACAAGAAGAAGGCCCGGCGAGTCACCAGGGACGCGATTCGCGGACTGGCCGAGGCCGACCCGGCGGTCCTGATCCGCGTGAACGCCAATCGGCCGGACCTGGTCCTCGAGGACTGTCTCGCGGTGCTCGAATGCTCGCCCGACGGGGTCGTGATCCCGGGCTGCGAGTCGGGGGAGGCGGTCCAGGAACTGCTTCGCCGCCTGCCCGGCACTGCGGCCGTGTTTCCGTTGCTGGAGTCTCCGATGGGGGTGCTCGCCGCAGCGGAGATTGCCTTCAGCAGCGAACGGGTGGCGGCGCTGATGTTCGGGGCCGAGGACTATTCCGCGGAGACCAGGGTCATGCGGAGCGAGGGCGAGCCGGAGCTGGCGTTCGCAAGGAGCAGCGTCGTGAACGCCGCCCGCGCCGCCGGAAGGGAGGTCTTCGATTCTCCGCTGATGCGGTTCAGGGACCCGTCTGCGGTGCGACGGGCCGCCTGGCGGGGCCGGCGCCTGGGCTTTACCGGACAGGCCGCCATCCACCCGAGCCAGGTTCCGCTGATCAACGATGTGTACTCGCCTTCCGAGGCCGAAATCGCGGCCGCCGAGGCCGTGCTGGAACGGTTTCGCGCCCACGGCGGCGGCGTGTACGCCGTCGAGGGGTCGCTGGAGGACAAGCCGGCTGTGGAGGACGCCCTGCGGGTGCTTGCGAGGAAGCCGTGAGTTGACGGCGGGCGGATTCTGGCGCGGCTTGAGACCGCCGCCGCCCGCGGGATCGGTTTGGGCGGGCCGGACTGTCGTGCGGCGGGGAAAACCCCCGTGTCATACTCGCACCAGATGGCGACTTCGAGCACAGAGAGGGACATTGCAGCGGTCCTGCACCCATTCACGAAACCTTCCGGCCACGAGACAGACGGCCCGTTGGTGATCGACCGGGGCGACGGCTGCTGGGTCTACGGCGAGGACGGAAACGCCTATCTGGAGGCTGCTTCCGGGCTTTGGTGCGCGTCGCTTGGCTTCAACGAGACCAGGCTCGTCGAGGCCGCCTGCCGGCAACTCAGGACCCTGCCGTTCATGCACCTGTTCGGGTCGCGCAGCCACTCGCCGGCGATCGAGCTGGCGGAGCGTCTGCTGGACCTCGCACCCGCCCCCATGTCCAAGGTTTTCTTCGCGAACTCCGGTTCGGAGGCTGCCGACACGGTGGTCAAGATCGTCTGGTTCTACAACAACGCCCTGGGCCGGCCGCAGAAGAAGAAGATCATTGCCAGGGCGGACGGCTTTCACGGCTCGACGGTCGCGGCGGCCAGCCTGACGGGGATCTTCCGCAACCACCGCAAGTTCGACCTGCCCATCGCCAACATCCGGCACGCCGCGCGACCGCACTACTATCGCGGGGGGCGGCCCTGCGAGTCGGAGGAAGCCTACTCTTCAAGGCTGGCGGAAGAGCTGGACCGGCAGATCCGGGACGAGGGCTCCGAGACCGTTGCCGCGATGATCGCCGAGCCCGTCATGGGTGCGGGCGGCGTCCTGGTTCCGCCGAAGGGATACTTCGAGAAGGTGCAGCAGGTCACGTCCGAACACGACATGCTGTTCGTCGCGGACGAGGTGATCTGCGGTTTCGGCCGCACCGGCAACATGTGGGGATCCCAGACGTTCGGGATCCGGCCCGACATCATGACGACCGCCAAGCAGCTCTCCTCCGCCTACGCTCCGATTTCCGCGGTCATGGTGAGCGAGAACGTCTACGACGTCCTCCGCGCCGGCAGCGAGGACATCGGCTACTTCGCCCACGGTTTCACGTACAGCGGCCATCCGGTCAGCGCCGCGGTCGCGCTCGAGTGCCTCAGGATCTACGAGGAAATGGACATCGTCGCGCGGGTCCGTCGTCTCGGCCCCCACCTGCTCGGCGGTCTGCGCGAGCGTTTCGGCGGTCACCCTCTGGTGGGAGACGTGCGGGGAGTCGGCCTCATGGCCGGCATCGAGCTGGTCGAGGACAGGGAGTCGGGCAAGGCGTTCGATCCGGCACTCGGCGTCGGCACGTACTGCATGCGGAAGGCGCTGGACCACGGACTGGTCCTGAGGGCGCTCGGCGACACCATGGCATTCTCGCCGCCCCTGATCGCCACGGAAGCCGAGATCGACATCGCGCTCGACCGCTTCGGCGAGGCCCTGCAGGACACCGTCGACTGGCTGTCGGTCCGGTAGTTCCCTGCAAGGTTCCGCGAAGCGGGGACGGTGCCGCGCCCGGCCCCGGCCCGTTTCGGTCAGGCCTTTGGAGGGTCTCTCCTCGTCAGCCGTGGCCGCTCGTCCTCCGTGTCCGCGTCCTGCTCGCCCGGCAGGATCGGCTCGGTGTTCGGGTTGCGCTTGAGCGTCGGACGGTCAGGGTCCTCATGCGCCGGCCTGCGGCGGGCGTTCAGCTGGGTGAGACGCGCCTTCACGTCGTCGAACTCGCTGCTCGTCACAGCGTACTCGGGGCGCTCCGGGAGGATCTCGTCGATCGCCTTCTGGACCTTCCTGATGCGGCTCTTGGTCATCGGGTGAGAGCTGAAGGCTCTGGCCACGAAGTTCTTCTTCTTCTTTTCCATGGCCTTGAGCCGCTCGAAGAACTGCACCATGGAAGCCGGGTCGTATCCGGCCTTGTACATGTACTGGACACCGAGAAAGTCCGCGTCCTCCTCAAACTCGCGCGAGAACTTGAGCATCGTCATGGGGATGGCGAAGTTCGCCGCCTGCTGGATGCCGTAGCCGGCCCACCCTCCGACGAAGAGCAGCGGAATGGTCGCAAACTGCACCAGCTGGGAGCGCGTTGCGCTGCGCGTGCCGTGGCGCGCCGCGACATGGGCGATCTCGTGCGCCATCACGCCGGCCAGTTCGGCCTCGTCCTGCGCCAGCTCGATCAGGCCGGTGTTGACGTAGAAGAAGCCGCCCGGCAGGGCGAAGGCGTTGACTTCCTCGGAATCGATCACCTTGATGGTGAACGGCACCTTCGCGTCCGAATTGTTGACGATGTTCTGGCCGATGCGGTTCACATACTCGGAAATCACCGGGTCATCGACGATCTTGGCGGTGCGCTCCACGTCTTCCGCAAGCCGCCTGCCCAGGGCGATCTCCTTTTCGAGACTGTAAAAGTTGACGGCCTTGCCGACCTTCCGGTCGCCGATCTTCGAGACGTCCTGCCTGGAGTCCTTCGGCGGCTGCTTGGCGTCCTCCTGCTCCCGCCGGAGCTCGGCGAGGCACAGGCCGGCCACGAGAGTCAGTGCGGTGACGGACAGCAGGGATCTGCTGAAGATGCGGTGCGTGTTGGATTTCACTGCGGTTGCCTCCTCGATGGATCTGACGGGAGCGGGGGCCGGACGGTTCCGATTGCGCGCGTCCGCAGGCCTGCCGCCCTGTAACCGTGCGGCGCTTCCGGCGGCCAGTATCTGAGACCGGCCCGTACAATGCAGCTAGGGGCCACCGAATGCTCAAACGCCTGGCGGCCGCCGCACTGTGGACCGCGACGATCCTCGGCGCGTCGCAGGGGGCCGAGGATCTGCGCAGGATCAAGTCCCTCGAACTCGATCCCGGGCGCTGCTACCGGATCCGCGATGTCTTTCTCGAGCGAGAGGATGTCAAGCTCTATTTCACTGACGGTCACCTGATTTTCGCCAAGCCCGTGCTTGGGAGGACCATTGCGGCCCTCTTCCTCGCCACCGAGCAGACGGATGTCGGCGAGATCCTGGTGATTCCCCCGACTTCGGCCGAGCGCCAGTCGCTGACGCGTTTTCTCGACGAGACGATCCTCAACGAGAAGTTCCGCAACGCGATGATGTTCTTCACGGACGACACGTCGCAGGCGCTGGAACAGGCGCTTCAGGAGTCGGCGTCGCATCACTTGGACCGCGAGAGCGGGGAATGGATCGCCCCGAGGTGGTCGGTGGTTCTGCGCAACCTGATCGAGGGCTCGTCCTCCCGCGTTTTACTGGATCTTTACTCTGGCCGCGGAGCGGAGGCCGGCTTTTTCGTCGCCGCCATCCGGGGCGCCCAGTCCGGCCGCTTCGACGTCGTCGTCGACTCGACGATTCCGGAACAGGTCGTCGCCGGGCAGCTGGTGCGCTCCGGAGGCCGCTCCTTCTATGAGATCTGGTGCCGCTTCGAGTCGCGGGCGTCCCGCTCGGGCAGGCTGGCCCCCTGGACGCCGCCCGCGCACCTGGAGGACTACCGCATCGAGGCCCGGCTCGGCACCGACCTCCACATGCGGGTGCGCGTCGAGGCCTCGCTGGAACTGGCCGACCCGCGGGCGAGGGCGATAGGATTCGAGATTTCAGACCGACTCGAGGTGACATCCGTCCGCATCAACGGCGAGTCCATCGAGTTCCTGCAGCAGCGCCAGCCGGCTCCGGGCCGGCGGCGCGGCCCGGACGATGCGTTGCTGGTCGCGATTCTTCCGGATCGTCCGCTGATCGCGGGAGGCCACCGGATCGAGTTCGAGTACCGCGGCAAGGTCGTCAGCGACGACGGAACCGGGGTGTACTTCGTCGCGAGCCGGACGAACTGGTATCCGCGCATCGGGCGAAGCCGCACCCGCTACCGGATGACGTTCCGCTATCCGGCCAACCTCGAGCTGGTCGCGACCGGCTCCCGAGTCGCCGACCGCGTCGACCAGGGAATGAGGATCTCCGAATTTGACAGCGGCAAGCCGATTCCGCTCGCGGGCTTCAATCTGGGGGAGTACGTCTCCGCGAGCCGCGTCGTCGACGGCTTCCGCGTGGAGGTGCGCGCGACCAGGGGTGTGGAGCAGCGCCTGCTCCCGCCTCGGTCGCCGATGCTGATTCCCCCTCCGCCCCAGTTGGGCCGACGGCGGAGGCAGAACGAAACTCCCGTGCTCGTGATGCCGTCACAGCCGCGGCCTGCAAGTCCTGCCCGGGGCATAGAGAGGATCGCCGACGACAGTGCGGATGCATTCCGGTTCTTCAAGGGTCGGTTCGGTGACCCGGCCATGCGGGTCACGTTCATCTCACCCCTGCCCGGAGAGTTCGGCCAGGGGTTCCCGGGTCTGGTCTATGCGTCCACTCTCAGCTACTTTGAGAGAGGCGACAGCCTGCTGAAGGGTCTGCCGCCCGAGCGGCAGCGTTTTCACGCCGACCTGCTGCGCCCCCACGAGATCGCCCACCAGTGGTGGGGGAACGTCGTGAATTCCGACCTGGACCGCGACGCCTGGATCATGGAGGCCCTGGCGACATACTCGTCCGTGCTGTGGCTGGAGGAGCGCGACGGCGTTGCGGAACGGGACAGGACGCTCGGCGACTTCCGCGACAATCTCCTCCGCAGGTCGGGCGACGGAACCGTCGAGGGTGCGGGCCCCATCGTGCTCGGCCGCCGCCTGCGCACATCGAAGCTGCCGGAGGCGTATCGCGTGATCGTCTACGAGAAGGGCGCCTGGATTATGCACATGCTCAGAGGGATTCTGGGCGACGAGTCATTCTTTGCGATGCTCCGAAGGCTGTGCGAGGAGTTCGCGGCCACACCGGTGACAACCGAACTCCTCCGTCTCCACGCAGCGGAGTTCGTGCCGGACGGCTACCACGATCCCGAACTTGTGGACTTCTTCGACCAGTGGGTGTACGGAACCGGCATTCCTCGCCTGACTGCCAGATGGAACCAGTCCTCCCGTGGCGGCAGGCACTTCTTCCGGCTGAAGCTGGACCGGGAGGGCGTGCCCGACCACTTCCGACTGCGCGTGCCGGTCGAGGTCCACACGCTGCCTGGAAGATCCCTCGTCAAAACGGTCCTGTCCGAGGACAACACCGACGAGGCGGGATTCTCCGTGGTCCTGCGCAATCCCGCATCACGGGTCGTTGTCGACCCAGAGGGCTGGATTCTCGCCGAAAGGCGCTGATGCCCGGCCTCGCCCGGCGCTTCAGACACCGGCCGCCGGCGCAGCCGAGGCATGGCTCGGACGGAACCGCCGGTCCGCGGTCGCCTGCTGTCCGGAATGCGGATCGTTCGCGCCGGGACAGGTTCCGGACCGGAGAGTGCTGCGGGCCGAAACCTCCCACGGCGAGGCAGCGGGCATGGCGTGAAGCGTCCGCGGCGGGGCAACGCCGTTGCGCCCCGAGATGTTCCCCGCCGACGGCTTCTCCAGGAACTCTTCCGAATGCCGAGCCGCTATCGCGATCTCGCGAACGCAACGAGCGCGCCTTGAGCTCCGGAACCCGTCGCGATGACGACGAACTGCCGCCCCGACTCGCCGCGGTAGGTCATCGGGTTGGCGTTCGTGGGAAACGGCGTCGCGCCGCGCCAGATCTCGGCACCCGTCGCGCTGTCGAACGCATACAGATACGGATCGCCGCCGCCGAGGAACACGAGGCCCCCCTTGGTCGCCATCGGGCCGGAGTTGCCGCGCGTGCCCTGACGCTCCGGCAGCTCGACGCCGCGCAGCAGCGGGTGCTGGCGCAGGGCCCGGCTCCCTTCGCCGAACGGCGCCCTCCACGCGATCTCGCCGGCATTGAGGTCGATCGCCACCAGCTGGGCGTAGGGCGGCTTGATCAGCGGAATCGGGCCGAGCCTGCTCTCCGGCGTTTACGCGGGGCCCGGCCCGTCAGCCTCCTGATACATGACGAGGGTCGCACCGTACGGGCATTTGTTGCTGTACTCGAAGTCAACCTCCGGATCGTCGCCCGCATTCACGCACAGCTGGTTCGTGTCGGCGTCCTCCGATGTCCGCACGTACAAGAGTCCGGTCTCGGGATCGAACGCCGCACCGCCCCAGTTCCCGCCGCCGCTTGAGCCCGGGCGCTGCAGCGTCCCCTGAAGGCTGGACGGCGTGAACAGCGGGCCCAGCCGGAACCGCTTCATCTCCGCCACCGCCACCGCATGGATCTCCGGCGTGAGGTCGTTCGCATCTTCCAGCGCCACTCCCTGTGCGCTGAACGGCGGTGGCTTGGTCGGGAAGGGCTGCGTCGGGTGCAGCACTTTGCCGGGCACGTCCGTCTCCGTATCCACCGCACGCTCCCGGATCGGCCACACCGGCTTGCCCGTGACCCGGTCGAAGACGAAGGTGAAGCCGTGCTTCGACACCTGCGCCACAGCGTCGATCTCCCGCCCGTCCACCGTGATCGTCACCAGGTTCGGCGCCGCGGCCAGATCGTAGTCCCACACGCCGTGGTGCACGGCCTGGAAATGCCACTGTCGCCTGCCCGTGCGCGCGTCGAGGCACACCAGAGACTCGGCGAAGAGGTTCGCCCCCAGTCGGCGCCCGCCCCAGTAGTCGCTGCTCGGGGTGCTCGTCGGCAGGTAAAGCAGTCCGCGCCCGGCGTCGAGCGAAATCAGCCCCCACACGTTGGCGTGCCCGGTGTAGCGCCACGACCCATCCTCCCAGGTGTCCGCGCCGACGTCGTCGTTCGACTGAGGGATGGTGAAGAAGACCCATCTGCGCTCGCCGGTGCGCGCGTCGAACCCCTGCACGGTTCCGGGAGGGTCGAACTTCCGCTGGAGCCTGTCGGGCACGCGACTCCCCACGATCACCAGATCCTCGAACACCACCGGCGGCGAGGTCTGGTCAAACTCGTGACGGGTCACCGGGCCGCCATGGCCCTCGGTCAGCAGTACGCTTCCGCCCTCGCCGAAGCCCCTGTCCAGCTCGCCCGTGGCGGCATCGATTGCGTACAGCCGGTCGCGGCTGTTGAGGAAGACGCGGTCGGCGTCGCCGTCGCTCCAGTATGCGACGCCGCGGTGCTTGAAGCCCCTCGGTCCCACCCCCTTGGGTCCTCCCCGATAGGCCTTCGGATCGAAGATCCACAGCTCGGCGCCCGTCTCTGCGTCAAGGGCCGCCACGCGCATGTACATGGTGGAGAGGTAGAGGACATCGCCGACCATAATTGGCGTCGCCTGGAACGGGCCCGGCCGAGTCCCGTACTCCTCCAGGGGTTTCTCATTCGGCTCCCATTGCTAGACGATCTCGAGTTCGCCGACATTGGCGGACGTGATCTCCTCAGCATGGGAGCACTTGGTATGGGCGGGCCCGGAGCCGACATGCCGCCATTCGGTCATGCCGGCCGGTTCGTGAGCGCCTGCGAGGGCGCTGGAGATGAGAGTGGCGGCCGTGACGAATCGATTCATGGCAGGCCTTCGGTTTGGGAACGGGAACCTGGTCTCAGTGCATGGTCTTCCGACGTGCCTCCCGGCTCGGATTCGAAACGTCTGGCCAACAGGTATCGGTTCAGTTTCAGCGCAAGCCGCTCCTCGTGCTCTTCCAGCCGCCTCCGGGCAGCCGGGGTCAGCACCATCGTTTCACAGGGCTCGTCCGCGCAGACCGTGGGCGTCTTCTCGTCTGAAGGGTCGACGGGCCAAATTGCGTCGCCTGGGCCGAACTGACGCAATCGCGTTCCCTCGGGCTCATGGGCGGAAGCCTGGCCGGACGTCAGCAACTGCAGGCCCGCGCTTGCCGTGCCCGGTCCCGCGAGGGCCTCACCGGCCGCATACCGGCTCGGAGCCAGCCAGGTGCGAAGCTCGACCATCAGATCCTCGAAACGGATCTGCCGCTCGAGGTCACCGGCAGCGAGATCCAGCAGCAAGGCGCGCCGCTCGTCCGCCAGACTGGCGGCGGACTTCCACGCGTCGATGACGATCTCCTCGCACCGCTCCAGTGCGCGGTCCAAGCTCGGATCGACCGGGAACCGCACGGATTGCGAAGGCGGCAGGGAGCGTTCCAACCCGGCCCTCAACTGCTCCGACGGCGCACTCAGGATCACCTTCACCCCGGCCGCGCTCGCCGACTGGAGGAACCTCGCGAGTACGTTCACGGCAGAGAAGTCGAAGCCGGAGACCGAGGCGAAGTCCAGGATCATGCAGGCCGGACGCGAGGCGCCGCGCAGTGACTTCCGAAGATGGGCGGCCAGAGGGCAGACGCTGCCAAAGAAGATGTACCCTCGCAGCCGGTAGGCCTGAACACGCTCGGCCTCTCCCAGGAGGATGGCGCGGTCCGGGACGGAACGCACCTTGGTGCTGCGGGACTCGCGCATGGTGGTGCGCGATTCGACCGGGTCCACGCGGCTCAGTCGCACGGCGAAGAACACGAGGGCAGCCAGCATCCCGGCACCGATGCCCTCGAACAGCCCGAAGGTGAGGATCGCGACGACGATCAGCACGATGATGCCGTACTCGGACCAGGGAAGCCGCCGACGGCTTCGCACGAACCCCTCGTCCAGCATGCCGATCCCGGCAAAGAACAGAATTCCTCCTACCAGGGGAAGTGGAACCAGCTCCAGCATCCCGGCGCCCAGGAAGAGCGCGGCTGCAATGACGAGGGCGGCCACGACGCCAGTCAGGCGGGTCGAGGCGCCAAACAGCTTGCTGCGCAGCGAGGCGGGCACGATCATGCTCGCCACCGTGCCGCCGCCCAGTCCGGCCGCCACGCTCGCGAACCCTGTTGTCCTGAACTCGCGGTCCCAATCGAGATCCCGGCTGGCGGCCATCTCAAGCCCCGCGAGATTCATGACCACTACGATGACCGCGACCAGCATCAGCATGAACATGGCCGGGACCTGCGTCGCGATCACGCCCGGGTCCACATTCATCAGGTCGGCGAGCCGCAGCGCCGGCCACAGACCGCCCTCCGAGGTGCTCCGCAGAAGCAGACCCGCCTCCCTCGCTCTCTCGCCGGAGATGCCGAGCGCGTCGAGCACGAGGTGGTATGCGCCAACGGCAAGCGCGACGCTGACGGGCAGGATGAGCGGATGGCGCCAGCGCTTCATCGCAAGATACAGGGCGATTCCGAACGCCGCACCCGGACTCCATCTCCAGAGCACCTAGGACTCCAGAAGCGCCGGAACCGCGCGCCAGTCCATGTCCGCTCCCATCAGCGACATGGCGGACAGGCACACGGTCGCCCCGATTCCGGCCACAAACCCGCCCGCAACCGGATAGGGCACATAGCGCACCAGATTGGAGAGTCGGCGACGCCCCATCTGGTAGAAGCACACGCCGGTGGCGACTGCACCGATCATCAGCGCCCCAACGGTGCTGGCGAAAAGGGCAGCGCCTTCGCCCTCCATCGTGGAGCCGATTCGCGCCATCACGACCACCAGTGCAGGAGAGAGTCCCGAAAACGCCCCGCGATAGCCGCTTGTCAGCGCGATGACGAGGCAGGAGGCGAAGTTTCCGAACAGCACCAGGCCGACACCCTGGGAGGAGTAGGAGGCCAGCGGCCCGGAGAAAATGAAGCTCGCGAATGCGATCTGGGCGACGAGCAGACCGAGGCCGGCGGCTGACCCGGCCACAAGCGCCGGCACGGCCTTTGATGAGAAGGTGTCGGCGCGAAGCTCCGACGCAAGATGGCGGAGAGAAGAGATCGCTGTCACGGATGCCTGCGAGAGTGGAGCACAGCGCCGGCGGACATGGTTCGGAACGCCGGTCCCGAGCAGCAGGATCCGGCCCGCTCGTGCGACAGCCCAGGCAAAGGAGGCTTCATGGCACCCGGCCCACGGGTCTCAAGCGACGACATCACGCCCGCGGCAGGAACCGCTCGGCCCAGGAACCGTCTGCTGAGACTCGCCGCGGCCCGCGACGGCATCCGTCCAAGATCGTCGGCGTACGTCACGTTCCGGGCAACGGCTGAGGGACCTGCCGTGCCAGTCTAGACGACCTCGCGCCGGGAGAGCAACCCGGCGACACGCCCACAAGCCCTGCGCCGTCCACTCGTCCCGAATCCTGCGGCTGAGGCTGGCCGGTTCGACAGCGGCCCACGCTCCGCCAACCGGTCTGGTTCATTCCAGGCTTGCTGATCTGGAAGAGCCATGACTTCGCTGGAAACACCCTATGATCCTCGCCATGCAAGATGCGCGCCGAATGTGAGCATCCGTGGTTCCCGGCACGGACCGGTCCGACGATACCGAATAGCTCCGGTGCAGGGCACGAACCGGCTTCTGAGCCTGGATGATCCGCGCGGCGCGGACGCGACGGGCCCGCCTGTCACCTGACCGACAACCGGATTGCTAGAGCTTCGATCCGCAGTTGGACGCCCGGGACCTGTTTCATGCCGCGGCGAGTCTCGTTCACGTTCGGACATCCGTCATCTCGAGGCACCTCGAACTGCGACCTGTCGCGCAGTGGTGCGGCATCCTACCGAGTTCCTCGTCGCACTCGTGGCGACCTGCTGCTGGTAAGCTTGCCGGGTGAACCGGGACGAAGTGCTTACGGCGCTGCGCGCCCTCCAGGATGCCGGCGTGGAATACGTTCTGATCGGCGCAATGGCAATGGGCGTGCACGGCGTCGTACGCGCCACCGAAGACATGGACTTGCTGGTGCGTGCGGAGCGTGAGAATATCAAACGCCTTCGTGCGGCCCTTCGCACGGCGTACAAGGACGACCCAAACATTGACGACATCAGAGCCGACGATCTTCTGGGCGAGTATCCGGCCGTGCGCTATTGTCCTCCGAACGGCGAGCTATACTTCGATCTGATCACCCGACTGGGTGAGATGGCCACGTTCGAATCGGTGGAGTCCGAAGTTATCGAGGTTGACGGGATTCGCATTTGGGTCGCGACTCCGGCTGCACTGCATCGACTCAAAAAGAGCACGGTACGCCCGATCGATTGGCAGGACGCCGCGACGCTGCGTTCAACGTTTGGGCTGGAAGAGGAGGACTAGGTGGGAGTACAACGCTTTCGGTCGATCAAGGAAATGAACGCGGCCCCGGTCCGCCGTTCCGAAACAGCCGGATTTGAGCGATTCATCCGTCACAACGCCCGAATTCGTTTGCTTTCGTCCAGATCCCACCCGCAAGGAGTGTTCCGGTTCCGGAACCTTGAAGACGCTCAACGCAGCCGTTTCGTTCGTAAAGCATCGCCGGACCACTCTCAAGCTGAACTTCACCCGAAAACCGCGGATACGGTACGCTCTTGAGTCTCTTGCAATCAACGTGTCACCACCCTCCGAACCACAGGACTCCAAGGAGTGGGAAGAGCGGCTGAACGACGGCATGCCGGCTGTGCCGGACAATGTTGAGTGAGAGAGCGGTCTCGAGTCCAGCGGACATTCGGTCCGTCCGAGGCCGTCAACCGGACTGCGACCGTCCCGGGCGCGCGGCAGTTTCCGAGCCGCACTGCGCTGGGGCGCCGCATCTGCGAGGATTTCGGCCCTCGAGACCCGCACGGCCGGTGGGAGCTGACAGGCTGCCTGAAGGCTCTCAACTGCTCTGGCGGCCTCTCGCACCACCCGACACATCCAAGCTTCCAGACAGCATTCGTGGGAGTCCCGGCTGGGACATCGGTCAGCGCCCGAATCCGGCCGCCACGGCGCGAGCGTCGCCCCGGACGGAAGCGTCGTCGTCCCCCAGTTGACTGGAATCGTACAGAAGTCCGTTCTGTCGGGGAGGTGATACCCGCGCCCTCAATGACCCTCCTGGCCGGCATGGATCTTCGTGAAATCAGGAAACAGTGCAGGTGAAGCGTGGGTTTGGACGTCACTGCGATGGTTGCAGGCGTGCTATCCTCTGATCTCCCAATGCGGATCCCCCGGTCTCGAATCGGTCTCTTCCTCGTTGCTGCGGCAGCGTGGGCCGCGGGAACTGTCCGGCTGCCCAGCAAAGGCCCGGATGTCCAGTGGTACAAGGGCAATCTTCACTCTCACACCATCAACAGTGATGGGGACAGCTCCCCCGATGCGGTCGCACGCTGGTACAAGGAGCGGCGCTATCATTTTCTCGCTCTAACGGACCACAACTACTTCACTGATCCCCAAGGACTTAACGCGTTCTTGGGGGCCAACGATCGATTCTTGCTGATCACTGGTGAGGAAGTCACTTCGCAGCACGGCGACGCTCCAATCCATGTCAATGCGTTCCGCCTGCAGCAAACGATCGAGCCGTTCTTCGCGAAGGACGTCCTGTCGACCATTCAGAGCAACGTCGATTCGATTCGCGATGCCGGCGCAGTGCCTTCGTTGAATCATCCCCAGTTTCGATGGGCAATCGACGCTGCCACCCTCGTGAGAGTTCAGAAGCTTGGCTTGTTCGAGGTCTTCAATGGCCATCCTCAAACGAACGATGAATGGGGTCTCGAAGAAATGTGGGACAGCGCGTTGACTGCTGGCAGAGAGCTCTACGGAATTGCCGTAGACGATGCTCACGAATTCAAGCGATTCGGGCCGGAACGATCAAACCCGGGTGGCGGCTGGATTCAAGTGCGTGCGTCGGAACTCTCTGAGCATACGATCCTCGCGGCCATCGAAAGGGGAGAATTCTATGCTTCGACCGGCGTGAACATTGAAGAGATGAGTCGCAGTTCAGGGCAACTGAGTGTGAAAGTCGAGCAGAAGGGAGACCGACAATACCGAACCGTATTCATAGGCAAAGGGGGACGAGTCTTAGCTAGGAAAACGGGCGTGGAAGCAACCTATCGGCTCCAGCCTGGAGACGGCTACGCACGGGCCACGATCACCGACTCAGCCGGAAAGAAAGCTTGGGTGCAGCCGGTTTTCCAGGACAGCGTTCCGTAGCAAGAATCAGAACTCGAGGGGGTCCAAGGCCTTGGAGTCTAGCAGCATGCGATCAGGGCAGGCCCGCTGCCCCGCTCTCCGAGAGCAAGTATCCGGGCTGGCGACCGCGGCTCCTTGGACCGCCGAATGTTGGTGAGATGTCCGGGCTGGAGACGAGGCCCGCCTCGTCGCTGGTCAGGGCGGGGTCCCGGATCACGAAGGGGGCCGCGAGCAAGACGCGGATGCGGTCGAGGCAAGTGATGACCGCGATCGAGATCGGTAATGCGGGTGTGCCGAGTCTGGCGCGAAGGCTGATGGATTCTGTCATCGCGGCCTGCGGCATGCCGGTGGCGGTCGGACCTCTAGTCCAGGCGCCTGACGGTCACGAAGTAGGCGCCGTGTGTGCGCCCGTCCGGTGCCTCAAGCCAAGTCCGAAGCTCGGCCGGACCGGCCTGAAGGTCAGCTTCGAACGAGACTTCAGTTGTTCCGGAAGGGTCCGGTACCTCCTGCTGGCGGTCGACGTCGCCGATCCGCAGCCGGGCACTCGTCGAATCGATCGCCCTGTTCAGGTAGCGGGGCCAGCGAGACAGCGTGAAGCGGTAGCTGCCCGCAGCGTGCACATCCACAAGCCAGGGCCAGTTCTCTCGCTTCCGGCGCAGCAAGTGGTTGCGGCTCCATACCGTGTGAGTTCCCGGGGCCTGCCATTCCTGGCTCGTCAGGTCCGTCGGGTTCTCGGCTTCGTGACCAATGACGATTCGAGTCGGTTGCATGCCGGACTGGATCGATTCGTACCACTGCTCGTGCTCGGCCCGCAGTTCCGCCACTGTCTCGGGATGGTCTGACGAGACATCAGACGATTGCGACGGATCGCGGCGTATGTCGTAGAGACGGGTTCCCTCGACCAAGCGCCAGCGGGGCGTGAGGACGGCCGACCCGATCCAGCGATCGCCCGGCCTGGCGAATCCCGCGCCGCCGTGAATCTGCGAGAACAGAACCCTCCCGAGCAGGGACTCGCCTCGTTGGAGAAGCCCCGCAAGCGAGAGACCGTCCAGAGCCGGGCCGGACGGACGCTCGAGCCCGCACAGCTCGATCAGGGTGGGCAGGATGTCGATGTGGGCCGCGAGTTCGTCAACGTCCCTCGGCTCGCCGAGCCTGCCTCCCGGCCAGCGGACGAAAAGGGGAACGCGATGCCCCCCATCAAATGCGGATGATTTGCGGCCGCGCATCCCGGCGTTGAACCCGGTCGACGGAAGCCCGTCGTTGCCGGAATCGAACCGGGCGCCCCTGGCTGTTCCGTTGTCCGTCAAGAAGACCACGATCGTTCGCTCAGCCAGTCCGAGACTCTCGATCTTGTCCAGGAACCTGCCCAAGTTCTCGTCGAAGTTCACGACCATTCCCTTGAAGGCGGCGTACTGCCCTGTTTCGCCGGCCGCCTCGAACGGCTTGCTGTAGCGGTCTGCAACCAGGAAAGGCCCGTGCGGGGCGTTTGTCGCAATGTATGCGAAGAAGGGGCGGTCGGAGTCGGATTCGATGAACCGGACCGCTTCGCGGAACCAGACGTCCGTGCAGTATCCCTCGAACTTGGTCCAGCGGTCGTTTACCAGATAGGTGTCATCGAAGTAGTCGTTGCTGAAATGGTCCGAGATCTGCGTCACCCCTCCGCACCGATGCCAGACTGCGTGCTGGAAGCCCTTGTCGATCGGCCGGGAGGGGTAGTTGTCGCCGAGATGCCACTTGCCGAACATGCCCGTCCGATAGCCGCTGGCGGCGAAGATCTGAGCCATGGTCACCTCTCTCGGATGGATCGACGTCCTTCCGTGGGAGGTGCGGTAGGCGCCTGTTCGTGCGGCATAGCGACCCGTCATCAGGGCGGCCCTGGTCGGTGTGCAGAACGGGCTGACGTGGAAATCGGTCAGGCGCACGGATTGGGAGTGCAGCCGATCAAGATTCGGGGTCTTCAGATCTGGGTTTCCATGGATGGAAAGGTCGCCGTAGCCCTGATCGTCGGTCATGATGACCACGATGTTCGGAGGTGCCGCGAGTACGCAGGAAGCCAAGAGGAGGAGCAGAATCCCGCTCTGCGCAGAAACCGGAGAGCGACTCCTCCAGCTGTCTTCGGCCACTGAATGCGGGGAGGGCCGTTGGCTGATCAGCTGTCGAGACGACATCGCTTGTCCCACGTAGCCCGGTTCTTCGAATCCTCGCCGGTGTCGAACTGAACTTCCAGGAGCTCTGCGAGCCCCGAGGAATCAATTCAGCCTGAGCAGGCCGTCCGCTCGCGATGGCTTGGATAGCCTACCAGAGGAAACGCCCCCCTCATGGCCACCACTGACGTCTCGCAGGCAGGCCTCAGCGTCGTCCGTGTCGCTCAGCTTCCGGTGGATCTGCTCGGCACGGACCGGAGCGTCCTACCCAATCTCCGCGGGTGTCCGCAGAGATTCCCTCAATTCGGTCGTTCCGGGCCGGGGCACAAGCCAAACGTCACGGCGGACGCTGCCCACTGGAGAGCAGCCGTTTCCAAGGCACCGACATTGCGAGCGCTTGCCTCTCCTGCGAGCCGTGGGCCGATAGGCTCTGCAGACTCGAATCCGTGTTTGGATGCCAGCTTGATCGAGCGTCCTTGGCCGGCCTTGGTGCCGCTGCCGCCTTGGACCGAAGGCGACCGCGAATTCCCGACGTGTTGCCCGCGCGGGCTCTTCCGGACGAACTCCCACCCGGAATCGGTCGTTGCGCCGACACTTCAGCGGATCGATTCGCGAGTTCGGAACGGCTCGCCGGAGCCTGCCTCAAATGCGAAGCGCCGAGGTCTCTGTTGCCCAGCCTCTCCTGGCCCTGCAAAGACCGAGTAAAGAAATGCCGCAGGGAGCCCGTGCCGGCAGATCCGCGTTACTGCGGGCTCCTCACCCCGTCTTGACGAATAGGCGGGGGAACGTAAGGCCAACGCCGGGGCCCCCGGTGTCGGCGCTTCCTCAACCGGATTGATCCCACGGAGGAGACATCGAATGAACCGATTTCGATTCGCCATGATCGCCGCATCCCTAGGCGCGACGATTTCAATGCCAGCCGCGAACTGGGACCGCTGGAGGGGAGCGGACAACAGCGGCATGGCATCGAGCGTGGCTCCCTTGAGGTGGAGTGATACGGAGAACATCAAGTGGACGGCTGACATCGCCGGACGGTCGAGTTCCACCCCGATCGTCTGGGGTGACCGGGTGTTTCTGACCACAGCGATTCCGGTCGAGCCGCGCGCTGAAGCCGCCTCGGAAGCCGGAGTTGCCGAACGTCTCGAACGCCGTCAAGCCCGGCCGGCGGGTGGCGGCGAGTCGGGTCCCGGGACTCCCGAGATGCGCGAGAGAGTTCGGGAACTCACCGGCGGCAAGGATCTTTCCGAACTCACCCGCGAGGAACGGCGGGAAGTCATGCGGCGGTTGCGGAGAAGCGCCCGCGAGCCCAGGGGGCGGCGCGCCGCCGGGGGCGACCCGCGCGCTGTGGAAATCGCCGAGCACAGGTTTGTCGTGATCGCGTTGGACAGGAACACGGGAAAGACGATCTGGGAGCGCACGGCGGTCGTCGCGCGGCCGCACGAGGGTCATCACCGGCGTTACGGGAGTTTCGCTTCGAGTTCGCCCGTCACGGACGGCAACTTGGTGTACGCCTGCTTCGGCTCGCGAGGGATCTACGCGTACGACATGGACGGCAACCTTGCCTGGAAGAAGAACTACGGCGTCGAGTTCAAAATGGCGAACTCCTTCGGCGAGGGCCGGTCTCCCACGCTCCACGGTGACACCCTCGTGCTGGTGTTCGATCACCAGGGCGACTCATTCGTTTCCGCACTGGACAAGCGGACCGGAGAGGAGCTCTGGCGCCGCGACCGCGACGAGCGGAGCGCATGGTCCCAGCCCCTGGTCGTGGAGCACGCCGGCCGGACGCAGGCGATCGTCGCGGCCTCCGGCAAGATCCAGAGCTTCGACATCGAGACCGGGGACGTGATCTGGGAGTGCGCGGGACTCGGTTCCAACGTCATCCCGGCAGTCGTTCGCGACGGCGATGTAGTGTACGCGATGAGCGGTCACCGTGATCCCAATCTCTTGGCGATTCGCTTGGGAGGGGAAGGCGACATCACCGAATCCGACTACGTGCTGTGGACCAACCAGCGTGGCAACTCCTACACGGCCTCGCCTGTCATCGACGGAGGCATTCTCTATTTCGTAACCGACCGCGGCATGCTTAGTGCCCTCGACGCGAAGACCGGGCGGCCCCACTACCTGCAGCAGCGGCTTCCTGGCATGTATTCGCTCAAGGCGTCTCCAATCGGCGCTGCCGGAAGGCTCTACATCGCGACCGAGCAAGGGGACGTGGTTGTGGTTGGCCTCGGGGGAGAATTCGAGGTTCTGGCGACCAACACCATCGAGGGAGAGTTCTTCATGGCGTCGCCAGTAGTCGTTGACGGAGAAATGCTTCTTCGAGGGCGGAGCAAGCTCTACGCGATCAGCGCAAAGGACTGATTGGATCCAAGGTCTGGAGAGGCTTGCCACAGACCAATTTGGGCAACTCTTAGAGCCTCTACCCAGTTCGACACGACGCTCGTCCGCCCGGTCTCACCGCGTTCGAGGCGTCGGAAACCGGCACCCTCATACGTCGCGTCCCGTAAATCTGCTCTAAGGCATCGCGGGTGGCTTGACAAACATTTCCGGTGCGCCCATACTGTGGCCGGTGGTTCCGAGTCCTACCGTTCGCGGCTCTCGTTTCGGCCCAAGGCCCGCAGGCCTTGGTCCGGGATGGACATTCAGAATGATCGTTGCCGACACAAGTTGATTCGGTCGTTGATTCTGGTCTGGGAAATGTAGGTCTCGAGAGTGCGCCGCCCTATTCGCCGAAGCATCTGACCGACACGGGAGGTACTTATGAGAGTCGACCTGGCAATTCTTGGAGCCCGTCCCCTCCTCCTGTGCCTCACGGTGTTGTTAGCCCCTTCCGTACTGTCCGGACAGACATCGTTCGGCACGGTTCTCGGAACTGTGACGGACCAGTCGGCCGCTGCCATTCCTGCCGCAGCGGTGACCGTGACCAACGAGGAAACAGGTGTAAGTCGGGAGGTGCAAACAGGCCAGGACGGGGGATACAGAGTCCCGTCTCTCCTGCCTGGAGTTTACTCGGTGAGGGCGGAGCAGGACGGCTTCCAAGCGACCGAGATCACCGGCGTCGAACTCCAAGTGGCCCGGGCCGTGAGCGTCAACGTGGTGTTGGAGCTGGGCGCGGTCACGGAAACCGTGGAGGTGGTCGCGGCAACCCCGCTGCTGGACACTGCCGATGCGACCGTCGGGACCGTTGTCAACAACGACAGCGTGGTCAGCCTGCCGCTGAACGGCCGAAGCTACACGGACCTGATTCTGCTGGTTCCCGGATCCGTCCCCCGGGGCAAGCTCTTTGCCATTTCAGGCGGGCACAACTTCAGCGTCAGCGGCAACAGCCCGGACGTCAACAACTTCACGTTGGACGGCATTCAGAACAACGATCTGTTCTTCAAGGCATTCGGCACTGAGCCTTCCATCGACGCCATCCGGGAATTCAGGGTGCAGACGAATATCACGTCTGCGGAATTCGGCTCCGGTGCCGGTGCCAACGTCGCCGTGGCCCTCAAGTCGGGAACCAATGAACTTCACGGTTCGTTCTTCGAGTTCCTTCGCAACGACAAGCTCGACGCCAACGACTTCTTCCGCAATGCGCGCGGAGCGGGCAAGCCCGCTTTTCGTCAGAACCAGTGGGGAATGGTGCTGGGTGGTCCGGTGAAGATCCCGGGAGTCTACGACGGTAGGAACAAGTCGTTCTGGCTGTTCAACTACGAGGGGTACAAGGTTCGTCGAGCGTCGACGCTGCTCGCGACTGTCCCCACGCGGGCCCAGCTGGGCGGTGACCTGCAGGATCTGGAACCCATCTTCGATCCCGCTACCAGTCGACTGGATCCTGCCTCCGGCCTGGTCATCCGGGATCGACTCACCTGCAACGGGACCCCCAACGTCATCTGCCCGAATCGAATCCATTCGGCCACTGCGGCCTGGGCGGATATCGTCTTTCCGGACACGGATGTGCCGGGGGGCAGCAACATAGTGAACACCAATCCCCGCCAGCTGGACCAATACCAGCTGAACATGCGCGGCGACTACCGGGCGACCGACGATCTGAGTTTCTTCTTGCGCTATTCGCCCTCCATCGCTCAGGAAGCCGTCCCGCAGGGATTGCCTTCAATGGCGACGATCACGTCCCAGCGGTTCCACAATGCAGTGATCAGCGGGACCTATGTGCCGACCCCGACCACCGTGATCGACGCCAAGGTCGGCTTCAACCGCACTGGAGTCCTGCAAGCGGCTTCCAATCCCGGTCCGGGAGCCGCTGCGTTCCTTCAGCAGCACCCGCTCCAGGGCGTGATCGTCAAGAGTCCATCCCATCCTCTGTTTCCAGGCCTGACGCTCGGCGAGGGCTTCACCGGCACGTTTTCGTCCGGAACCCTCTCGCCGACCAACGACATGCAGTACCTGTTCAAGGTTTCGCACGTCAGGGGAAGACACACGATCAAGGCGGGCTTCAGCATCGACAACATCTGGGGCGTTCACGACAACCTCAACGAGACCGGTTTCAGTTTCACGCGATTCGCAACGGCAGACCCCCAGAACGCGATCAGCACGGGGTCCTCGCTGGCGTCATTCCTTCTGGGCCTGCCGGATGGGGGAAATCGAAGGCTGGGCGACACGGCCATGGACAGCATCTGGAACATGTACCACTTCTATGTCAACGACGACTTCCGGGTGGCTCCGCGACTGATCCTCAATCTCGGACTCCGATACGAGTACACCGAACTGCCTAGGGAAAGGAACGATCGCCTGTCCCAGTTCGACAGGCACGACGGCAAGTTCATCTGGGCCGGCGTCAACCCGGTGACAGGCGAGCCCTCGAATACGATTCCCACGATCCGCGAGCCCGACTACAACAATTTCGCGCCCCGCGTGGGCCTGGCGTTCACCCCCGATGACAAGACCACCGTGCGGGCCGGGTACGGCGTTTTCTTCATCCACAACTACCTTTGGGAGCTGCAGGCCCATCGGGGCCAGTGGCCCTATGCGCTGAGCGAGGGTGTCAGCGTGCTCAATCGTGGAACTGACTTGACGCCCATCGACACGATGTTCTCGGCCGACACTTCCGTCACTCCGGGCACGACGCCGAGCTTGCTCTGGTCTGCGGACCGCAAGGATCGGTTTGGCCACACTCAGCAATGGAATGTTGGAGTGCAGCGGGAACTCGCTGACGAACTCATGCTCGAAGTCGGTTATGTTGGGAGCAAGGGCACGAAGGTGCCGATCTTTTCGTTCCAGAATCTTCCGCCTCCGGGGCCTGGTGTGGTGGGCTGTCCGCCCACGCCGTGCCCGGAAGGCCAGGAACATCCGCGGCCCTTTCCGATAAACAACACCTTCATGATCGTGGGAGAGAACAAGGCCACTTCCAACTATCACTCGCTTCAAGTGAAACTCGAGAAGCGCTTCTCAAGCGGTCTGCAGTTCCTCGGGTCCTACGCTTGGGGCCACCACATCGATGTCGGAGGGAGCGGGAACAGCACGCAGAGCTTCCCGCAAGATCAACGCAACCTGAGGGGGGATCGTGCGAGTGGATTCGCCGATTTCCGTCACATATTCTCCGGCAGCTACCTGTACGAGCTGCCGTTCGGCAAGGGAAAGCGGTTCCTCTCGGATGCGTCCGGTTTCGTGAACAGCGTACTGGGCGGCTGGGCGGTGAGCGGGATCACAAGGTATAACACCGGTCCTCCCGTCAACGTTACGATCGACTTCGACCGGGCCAACATCGGTTTCGGCTCGTTTCAGCGCCCGGACCGAGTCCTCGACAAGCCCGCAAGAGTGCGAAGCTCCGGGGACAAGACCGAGGGATGGCTCAACCCGGAAGCCTTCGCCTTGCCGGAGCAGTACAAGTTCGGGAATCTGGGCCGCAACACGGAGAGGGGGCCGATGCTCGCGAACTGGGACATCATCTTCTTCAAGAACTTCGCGTTGCCCGGAGAGAAGCTGACGCTCCAGTTCCGCACCGAGTTCTTCAACGCCTTCAACACTGTGAACCTGGCCAACCCCAGCTCCGGATCCTTCACGCGGAATCCCAACTTCGGTCGCATTCTTGCAACGCAGAATGCGGCCCGACAGATACAGTTTGCTCTGAAGTTGCTTTTCTGACTCCCGGATGGGGCCGCCGGCGCCTGCGCGGCTGCCTGGCTTCGGGATGCGGCCAACTGTGCGAAACTTCGCAGCAGGGACCGTCACCAATCGATGCACGCACGCAATGCTTCAGGCCGCGACCGGCAGGTGCGGTGCGCTGCAACCCGCCGAGCGTTCCCGGAACGGCTTGCCGAGGGGACGGGCCGTCCTGTTCCGCTCTTGTTCGGCGCGGATGTCGCCCCGAGTTCCTGCCCGGGAAGTCCTCCCCTGGCACCGGTGGGCGAGATCTCAAAGCATCCCAGGGAGGGGGATTGTGTCGGTGCCCCGCCTGGCCGAATTCCGCTCCCAGCGTCCCGCCACAGGGCGAGTGGGCGAGCGCGGGCCGGCCGCGGATCGAGCCGGCCGTACGCGGGCCGCATCACACCTATTCGCCCAGCCGCCGTCTCGGTCACGTCCCGATTGCCGTCCGTGGCGTCCGTGCTGGCCCTCACGCTGCTGTTGACAGCCGCATGCAGCCCGGAGGTCGGTCGGTCCCATCGCGGCTGGAGAGCCTATGGCGGCGGCCCTGAGAACATCCAGTACTCCACCCTGGATCAGATCAACCGCGAGAACGTCCATCAGCTGGAGGTTGCCTGGAGCTTCGACACCGGCGATGCGTTTCCAGGCTCAGAGCTGCAATGCAACCCGATCGTGATCGATGGGGTGCTGTTCGCCACCACTCCCCGCCTGCGACTCATAGCTCTTGACGCATCCACGGGGGAACTGCGATGGAGCTTCGACCCGAGCGGAGGCCAGATGTCTGACCGCATGCGCCGCAACCGTGGCGTCACCTGGTGGAGCGATGGAAAGATCGAGCGGCTGTTCTTCGTTTACGAACACTTCCTCCTTGCCGTGGACCCTCGGACCGGGAAGCCAGTTCAAGGCTTCGGCGATGCGGGGCGGGTCGATCTTCGGGACGGCCTTGGGCGCAACCCTGAGACCGTCTCCATCTCGGCGAACACGCCCGGTGTGGTCTACCGCGACCTGCTCATCCTCGGCAGCATCGTCAGTGAAGCACTTCCCTCACCTCCAGGCGACATCCGGGCCTACGACGTCCGCACCGGGCAGTTGCGATGGAGCTTCCATACCATTCCTCATCCGGGCGAATTCGGGTACGAGACCTGGCCGAGTGACGCCTGGGAATACAGCGGGGCGGCGAACAATTGGGCTGGGATGGCCCTGGATGAGGAGCGCGGCCTGGTGTTTGCTCCGACCGGTTCGGCGGCTTTCGATTTCTACGGTGCCAACCGAAGGGGAGACAACCTGTTCGCAAACTCTCTGATTGCCCTGAAGGCGGAAACCGGCGCGCGCGTCTGGCACTTTCAGGCAGTCAAGCATGACGTCTGGGACCGCGACTTCCCGGCTCCTCCGCGCCTCGTGACCATCGACCGCGAAGGGGATTCCACCGATGCTGTGGCCCAGATCACAAAGTCCGGTCACGTGTTCGTCTTCGAAAGGGACACAGGCGACCCGCTCTTCCCGATTGAATACCGCAAGGTTCCCGAATCAGATGTCGAGGGAGAGGAACTCGCAGCGACCCAGCCCTTGCCGCTGCGCCCCCCGCCGTTTTCCCGCCAGGTCTTCACGGAGGACATGATCACGAAGCGGACTCCAGAAGCACACCAGAGCGTCCTCGAGCGCTTCCGGGAAGTGCTCAGCGGCGATCAGTTCACGCCGCCCTCTCTCCAAGGCACCATTCTGTTTCCGGGATTCGACGGTGGCGGCGAATGGGGCGGCGGAGCGTTCGACCCCGCCACTGGCATCCTCTACGTCAACGCCAACGAAATGCCTTGGATCCTCCGACTCGTCAGGCGCGCCCAGCTGCAAGCCGGATCCACCTCCCGCAGCCTGTACGAGGAATACTGTGCCAGCTGCCATGGAAAGGACCTGCGTGGCACGCCTCCGGAGTTTCCCTCCCTTGTCGGCATTGCCGACAAGCTCAGCTCGCGCGAGATCTCGCGATTCATCCGGAATGGCGGCGGCCGAATGCCGGCATTCGCCAACTTGCCGGGCACCGCGGTTCAGGCGCTGACGTCCTTTCTCGTCTCCGGGATCGATCAGGAGATCGACGTGCCGGCCCCCTCGCCCATGGACCTCAAGTTCAAGCACGACGGGTACAACAAGTTCCTTGACCCCGACGGCTATCCCGCCGTGGAGCCTCCGTGGGGAACGTTGAATGCGATTGACCTCAACAGGGGCGAAATCGTCTGGAAGATTCCTCTTGGCGAGTTTCCAGAGCTGGCCGCGCGGGGCCTGCCCAACACCGGCAGCGAAAACTACGGAGGCCCCGTAGTCACAGCTGGCGGTGTCTTGTTCATCGGCGCGACCAACCACGATCGCAAGTTCCGTGCATTCGACAAGACCACGGGAGAACTCCTGTGGGAGACGCTGCTCCCCGCGGCCGGCAATGCGACTCCGGCCGTGTACGAGGTCAACGGCCGCGAGTTCGTTGTGATCGCTGCGGGCGGCGGGAAGTGGGGCAATCCGTCAGGGGGCTCCTACGTTGCGTTCGCGCTTCCCGAGCCTCCCGGGTAGGGGCCGACTGCCGGCCTCGGACCGGAGACCGACATGGTCTCGGGACCAGTTGCCGGGAGTCAAACGATGTGGTCGCGCTCGTATAATTGCGGCGTGGGCGCGGCCTCGCTTCTCAGCGTCATCTTTCTTGTCGCGGCGAGGCTCGCCTGTGGCACGGAAGTGTCGCCGGGCCCGCTCTTCGTCGATGCCACCGAACGCTCCGGCCTCCAATTCCGCCATCAAGCTTCGAAGACCGACCGGAAATACCTCCCGGAGACGATGGCAGGCGGAGTGGCAATACTCGACGTCGACCGCGACGGCTGGATGGACGTGTTCTTCACGAACGGGGCCGCACTCGAACACCCACATCCCAGCGGCTGGGAACCCGGCAAGACCAGACCTGAATTCTGGAACCGGCTGTTCCGCAACAAGGGAAACGGCACCTTCAGCGATGTCACACGCGAATACGGCTTGCAGGGCCGAGGGTACAGCATGGGGGCAGCCGTCGGCGACTACGACAACGACGGCTATCCGGATCTGGCGGTGACCAAGCTTGGCACAGGCCCCCAGCCGGCCGTGACCCTCTATCGGAATGAGCTGGGACGCAGATTCACGGATGTCACTGAGAGAGCCGGAATGCATGCCGAGGGCTGGGCAACCAGCGCGGGATTCTTCGACTACGACCGCGACGGCCATCTCGATCTCTTCGTCTGCCGCTACGTGGTCTGGGATTTCGGGCAGGATCACCGCTGTGGCACGCGGACCGAAGCGGGCCGCTCCTATTGCCATCCCGACGTGTTCGACCCGATCGCGCAATACCTCTTCCGCAACAACGGTGACGGCACCTTCAGCGATCTCAGCGAGGAATCCGGAATCCATGACTCCAGCGGCAAGGCTCTCGGTGTCGCGTTCGCAGACTACGACAACGACGGATGGACGGACATCTCCGTCGCGAACGATCAGCTTCAGCAGTTCCTTTTCCGCAATGAAGGCGATGGCACTTTCAGCGAAGTTTCACTGCTTGCCGGCGTGGCATTCGACGATGACGGGAACGAGTTCTCCGGCATGGGTGCCGGTTTCGCGGATTTCGACAACGACGGATTCCCTGATATTGTCACCACCACGCTTTCGGAAGAACAGTTCGCGTTCTTCCGCAACCGGGGTGACGGCCAGTTCAACTACGAGACCGACTCGACAGATCTGGGGCGTCTCACCCAGCTTCACACCGGATGGGGTGTTGGCGTCTTCGACTTTGACAACGACGGGCGGCGTGACTTGTTTCTGGCCAATGGCCATGTCATGGACAACATTGAGGTGTCGCGACCGCACCTCCGCTACCGGCAGCAACCGCTGCTTCTCCGCTACGCAGACGGCAGGTTTGACGACATTTCCCGTCACGGCGGTCCGATCTTCGACCGTGCATGGGCAAGCAGGGGCTCCGCAGTGGGCGATATGGATAACGACGGTGACCTGGATATCGTCGTGGCCAACGTGGACGGGCCAGCCTACTTCGCCAGGAACATGACCTCGGAGAGGGCCGGGCGTCATTGGGTAGGACTGCAGCTTCAAGGCTGCCCCAGTAACCGGGACGGCATCGCTGCCCGCGTGGTCCTCACCGCTGCGGACGGAAGCAAGCAGTATGCGACGGCGACGCGAACCTCCAGCTATCTGTCGTCGAATGACGGACGCGTGTTCTTCGGGTTGGGCCGGACGGCTGCCGTGAGGGGCATCGAGATCCGGTGGCCGAGCGGAACAACACAATCGCTTTCCGAGACGGCCGTCGATCAGATCCATGTCGTTGAAGAGTCATCGGGTGCATCATGTGGAAAACCCGCTGACTGAACCGGGGCCGAGTCACTTCTCAACCGCGAGACGGGCCAAGCCGAAGCCGCAGGGAGCCTCTTCGCTGGAATCGGAAGGATCAAACGGGAAGGTCCTGCAGGCGCTTCCCGTCGGCTACCAATTCCGACCATCTCCAAAGGAGCTGCAGGAAGACGAGGCGTCCCCCAGAGCCCTTGCCCATACACCGTTCCAGCCATTTGCCTGTGCCCGGCTCTGCTGAACGTCTGCCATCTGACCTTGAGGAGTGTCTGTTAACATCCGTTTTGGGCAGCACTGCCTCGTTCCTTGTTGTCAGGCGGCAGCACTGCTCCAGCCAGACGAGTGGCCGCGCGCAAGTTCATCGACGTTCTGTCGCTGGGCCTGGCCCTTATTGCCGGTGCAGCCACGGGTGCCGAGACGGTAGAGGGCCTCGTTCAGGACGCACTTCTTCTGATCGAAAAGGATCAGCCGGCCGTCGCTGTGCCCGTCCTTCGAAGAGCCGTGGAATTGGACCCGGACAATGCCGTCGTCCGGCACTCTCTCGGATACGCGCTGTGGAGAATCGGCCAAGCCGATGCAGCTGCGGTGGAGCTTGAACGGGCCTTGGATCTGTCTCCCGGAAATCCTGACACGCGCTACATCCTGGGCCGGATCGCCGCGACACGGGCGTCGGCGCTGATTGAGTCCCAAAAGCCGGGCCAAGCGGTTCCCCTTCTACAACGAGCGGCAGACTTGGCACCTGGCGAGGCTGGCATTCATCACTATCTGGGCTACGCCCTCTGGAGCAGCGGCAGTCCCGATGAGGCGGCTCTTGCATTCGAGAGGGCGTTGGAACTCGCTCCGGAAAACGCGTACACGATGTACTTCCTGGGCCGCATCGCGGCCTCTCGCGGACAGGCCGAACGCGCCACCGAACTCTACGAGGCAGTTATCGATTCCGGCAGTCCCGTCTACGACACCCATCAGCAGGTTGCGAAGGCCTACCTCCGTGCGGGAGAGACTCAGAAGGCCCTGGAGGCCACGCAGCTGGCTCTTCGACAAGAGCCGCTTAACGGAGCGCTGCACTACCAGTTGGGACGGATTCTCCTGCAACTGAACCGACGCAGCGAGGCTCAGGACGAATTCGACACGTCAAAGCGCCTGAAGGCGGCCGACCAGGCGGCCATCCGGAAGCTACTCGCGCTTGACCTCGCGATTCAGGACAAGAGGAATCTCGAAGTCAAGCAGTTGAGAGATGAGCTGCTGGCCGGATCGGAGGGGGACCCAGAGATCCTGCTGCAGCTTGGCAGGGCTTTGGGCGAAGGCGGATTCGACGAGGCGGCAATCCGACCGCTGCAGTTGGCCGTCTCGACGCTGCCAGGTGCTTTCGACGGCCAGTTGAATCTGGGACTCGCCTACCTGAGGCTCGGACGCCATGCCGAGGCCGAGAGGCACCTCGGCAACGCGATTTCGCTGAGGCCCTCCTCATTCGAGGCCAACAGCAGCTTGGCGTTCCTTTACGTGAATCAGGGGCGAAACAGGGCAGCCATCCAACGGCTCCGGGTCGCCAACGACGTGCGTCCCAACAACGTCAGGGTCCTAGCTCTGCTTGGTCAGCAGTACATGCAGGGCCGGTATCTGGACGAGGCAATCGAAACTCTCCTGATTGCGAGGCGCGTCGCTCCCCGTGACTCCAGGATCCTGCATCTGCTGATCGACGCCTACCGGAAGGACTCGCGGTTCTCCGAGAGTCTGGATGTAGCCCGCGATGCCCTGCGCACGAATCCCCTTGACGCGGGCGCCCATCTCGCCGTGGGCAAGCAGCTGGCCGGACTGGGCCGGTGCGATCAAGCCCGGCCGAGCCTTGAAGAAGCGCTTCGTCTGGATCCATCGCTTGTGGCAGCGCACGGGGCGTTGGCGGATTGCCTGCTCGAGCGGGGCGAATCCGAGGCCGCATTGTCCCGGTACCGGAGGGCGCGCCGCGAGGCCCCCGGAGACTTGCATGCTTCCAGGGGGATCGCCGAGAGTCTGTTCCAATTGGGGCGCTATCGGGAAGCGCTTGCGGAACTCGAGCATTCGCTGGACACCCGGGACGAGGGTGGCGGCGATCTCTACCTCTTGCTCGCCCGGGTGCACGAGCGTATGGGGAATCAAGCCCAGGCCGAGGCGGCGCATGCTCGGTCCGAAGAGATCAAGGCCAGGGAACGCGACACCGTGCACAAACGTCCCTTCGATCCTCTAGACGGCGCAGCGTCACGGCAGTAGCAGGCGCCCCAGATCCTCTGGCGGCTCAAGGTCGGGGTCGAGTTGCCGGGCCTTCTCAAATTCCATCCGGCCACGTTCCCGATCCCCCTGCCGCACAAGCAGGACTCCCAGGTTGAAGTGGGCCTCTGCAAAATCGGCTTGGAGCCGCAGCGCTTCCTCGAACTGGCTCGCGGCAGAGTCCAGGTCGGACGTCGCGGAGAGAAGGCCGCCCAGATTGTTGTAGGCGGGAGACTGATCCGGCTCCAGCTCGATTGCCGTCTGAAACGCGGCAATGGCTCCGTCGACATCTCCGGTGCGGGCCAGGCTCACACCAAGGTGATTGTGCGCCTCGGCCGAGTCCGGGACCATCCGGACTGCGGAGCGGAATTCCCGCACGGCGGTTTCGGCGTCGTGTTCGGCCATGGCCTCGATCCCTCTGCCGATGGCGAGGAGCATCTGCGTTTCGGCCGCGTCCCGAAGCGCCTGCTGCTTTCTCAGGCTGGTCTCGATCTTGAAGTGTTCCGCGGCCCGTTTCCGATCCCCTCTTCTATGGAGGACACGGCCCAGCCTGTAGTGAACGCCCGGATAGCTGGGATCAAGCCGCAATGTCGTGCGGAATGCAGCGATGGCCTGCTCGTAGTCCCCGGTCTGCACCCACGCCGAGCCGAGCCGAAAGTGGACTCTCGCCTCCGTGGGCCGAATATCGGCCGCCGCCTGCAACTCAGGCAGTGCCCGGCCGACCTCCGAAGACAGGAGCAGGGCCAAGCCGAGGTTGTAGTGTCCATCGAAGCTGGTCGGGTCCAATCGGAGCGCAGCCCGAAACTCTTGAATCGCTTCCTGGAGCCTTGCCGTTTCAGCCCACGCAGCCCCAAGAGCGTTTCGAGCCTCGACGAAGCCGGGCCTGAGCGCAATGGCCTTCTGGAACTCGACGATGGCTCGTGATCGATCCTCTTTCTGGCGAAGCGCCAGACCGAGTTGGAAATGGGCGTCCGGAAGGTTCGCGTCCAACCTGAGGGCCTCCCGCAGCTCCCGCATTGCACTTTCCGCCTCTCCCTCGGCCAGCAGGGCGGTCCCCAGCTGGATGCGTGCGCCGACGTGGGTCGGGTCGGCCCTGAGCGCGGCTTGGAACGTCTCGATTGCCAACCTGGGGGCGCCCTTGTTGCTGAGGACCCGGCCGAGGTTGTAGTGCGCTTCCGAATAACCGGGCCTGACAGCCGTGGCCTGCCGAAATCTCCGCTCGGCTCCTTCCGGATCGCCGATTCGCATCAGCACGATGCCTAGGTTATTCAGCGCCTGTCCGAAATCCGGGTCGAGGTCGACAGCTCGCTCAAGTGCGGAACGTGCGCCATGTTGGTCCCCGGTCGAGGAAAGGGCAAGGCCCAATCGGTAGTGGGTCTCAGGCGAGAGCGGCGCGGCTCCGGCGGCAAGGCGCAGTTCGGCTGCCGCCGCGTGAGGTTCCCCGGCCCTCAGCAGGGCCGCACCGAGGTTCGACCGTGCGACGCTGTAGCCGGGATTCAGTTCCAGGGCCTCCCGAAACTCGCGGATGGCAGCGTCCAAGTCGTTCTTGGCCACCCAACAAATCCCAAGATAGTTGCGGATTTCGTACGACCGCGGATTCTGACGCAGTGCCGCATGGAATTCGCCGATGGCTTGATCAAACTCGCCGGCTGCTGCGAAGCTTCTGCCTCGCTCCCGGTGAGAAAACGCGTCCGGCGCCGGCTCCTGTGCCCAGCCGTGAACAGCAAGGATCGCCAACGCGAGGCGAGCGCAAATCCCGGCAAGGAGTTCAGCCCGCGCACGCGGGACCGAATCCGCTGTGAGTGCCGTGGCCGGACCTGAACCGCCGACGCCAATCAGGCGACCAACAGAAGTCTCATGGCACTGCAAACAGCGTACACGGAAAGGCCCACTCGGTCTGTCGCCACCCGGCTCGCCCGGTCCATTCTGGATCTGCACATCCATCGTCCCGGTTTACAACACGTCAACAGCCTATCAATGTGGTGCTACCCACGACGGGTACGCAGTTGGAAAGGCGTTCGGCCGTGTGAGCGCCGAGGCCAGGTGCGCACCGGGCTGGCAGTGCTGGTGCGGTGAGCCCGGCAGCGGCTGTGCCGGGGGTCACGGTCCCGCATGGGGCGTCCACCGGCATGCCCGCGGCGGGCGGAGTTTGGGCTGCTGTGCGCGGCCATGCCATTTGAGCGTTGCCCTTAGCAGATCCTGCAGTTCAGCAACGATCTCGGATCTCTGGGCGTGGACAGTCTGGTCCGGAGCTTCGAGAACCTGTCCGAGCGCACGATCGGTCTCAAACACAAAGTCGCCGTTACGGCCCACGCGGCCCATCGCTCCGCCGACGGGCGCGATCGGGAAATGCGGTGAGGCCAGGGCCAGGTAGAGGTACAGGGGACGGTCCCGGCCCGCATGGAGATCGATGATCCGTGCCGCCTCCTCCACCTGCAAATCCTGTGACCGGAGCCCTGCAGCCGGGCCGGAGAAAATGTCAGCCCGTGCGGACGGCGCGGGGATCTCCCGAAGCGCCTCGACCGACCGGTTCCTCAGGAAGCAATAGGGGCTCATGTCGAGAGAGACCGAAATGCCGAAGAACCTGTCGAAACCGACATCGAGCTGGCTGCCGCGCAGCTCGCTCGTGTAATCGACGTCGCCGCCGGGGCGAAAGCCCCCCTTCTGCGTGGAACCGGTCGCCCCCCTTGTCGAGCCAGCGCATCCCAAGATGCCAATTCCCCACCGCAGCGGTCCAGTAGCCTGAGCGGCGGAACGGCGAGGCCACCCACCCGCCAACGCACGGGCGACGGGTCTTGCAACCGGGCGTGAGCGTGGCGATGGCCCTGCTGCTGCCCTGAACCCCGACCAGCGCGGAGCGCAGTCCGCGACCGTCCCAACCCGGAACCGGGGCGCCATGCGTCTCGCGGCGTGCTCCCGCTCCGGCTGGGTCTGGACGCATCCCATCGGGATGCAAGCAAGCCGTCGGCCCGCTCCCAATGCGCGCCGGAACTCCCCTCAGATCGCCCGAGTCCCATCACCAGTCCCTGTCATTCCACACAATTGGACTTGCTGATCACGAATCTGGTCGGGGTGTCTGCCGTCCGCAGAGAGGAGGGTTTGGGGTCACGAGATGCGCGGAAGCAGGGGTGGAGGGCCGCTGGTATACTTCGTGAGCCCGCGGGAAATGCGCCGGGAGGGCCGTCATGGCGGAAGATCGCGTCGTCGAGCAGCGTGCGGCGCCCCTTCTTGGCGAGCCGCGCCCGGTGCAGTATCCGGACTCTGACGGCCTGCAGATGGCGGAGGACGACGAGCACTGGGAGGCAATCATGTCGATCCGGATGCCGCTGCAGCAGTTGTTCCGGGGCTGTGCGGACACCTACGTTGTGGGCGACCTGCTGCTGTACTACCGGAAGAACGACCGGCGGCGGTCGGTGGCGCCGGACGTGATGGTGGTGAAGGGAGTGGATCCGGGACCGAGGCGGTCGTACCTGCTGTGGGAGGAGGGCCGGCCGCCGGACTTCGTGGTGGAGGTGCATTCGCCGGACTCGCGCGACTACGACCGGGGCGAGAAGCGGGAGCTGTACGCACGCCTCGGTGTGCGGGAGTACTTCGTGTTCGATCCGCTTTACGAGGAGGAGGGCCGGGCGGGGGACCTGCGGGGATACCGGCTGTGGGGAGGCCGTCTGGTGGAGCTGGATGCGCGCGGCGAGCTGAGGAGCGATGAGCTGGAGCTGTCGTTGCGGGCGGAGGGCAAGCGGGTGCGGGTGCGGGATCTGCGGACGGGACAGGATCTTCCGTGGTTTGACGAAGAGGCGGAGGCGCGACAGGCGGCGGAGGCGCGGGTTGCCGACCTGGAGGCCCTTCTGCGGGATGCGAATGCGCTCCCCCGCAAGCCAGTCGGCCAGTAGGGCCCTTGGTCAAGCCCCGCATTGGTCCGGTGTCCGCAGCCCACGCCCGCTCCGCCGGAAGGGGCACAGTCGTCCGGTTCCATCCGTGGGGCTCGAACTGCCTGGCTTCGATTTGCTAGGCTTGCCTCGCAATGCGCTGCGCCAGACGAGACTTCATCCACGGGGGCCTCGCCGCGATAGCCGGCCTCGCCGTGCCCGGCTGCCAGGCTTCGGGCAGAAAGTTCACCATTGCGTTCGTGCCTGGAAGCATCGGAATCCAGGCGGACCAGGGGCGGGCTATCGAGCTTGCGGCGAAGCACGGGTTCGAGTCGGTCGAGCCGTTCGGTCCGCAGCTCCTGAAGGAGGGGGGTGCGGACTACGTTGACGCCCTGGACAGGGCGGGCCTGCAGTGGGCGGCCGCGAGGCTGACGGTCAGCCTCCGCGCCGACGAGGCGACCTATGCGAACCAGCTGAAGCAGTTGCCCGCCGTGGCGAAGGCCCTCGTGGGAGCGGGCGTGACTCGGGTCGGCACGGCCATTTCCTCCTCGAGCGACGATCTCAACTACCTGGAGAACTTCAGGATCCATGCGCGGCGGCTGCGCGAGGTCGGCTCCGTACTTGATGGCGAGGGCCTGCGACTGGGATTGGAGTATCTCGGAACCAAGAGGCTATGGACCGCGCGACGCCACGCGTTTGTGCACTCCATGGCGGAGTGCCTGCAGCTGATCGCCGAAGCGGGCATGGCCAACATCGGAGTGGTCATCGACAGCTGGCACTGGTGGACGGCGCGCGAGACGGTCGAGGACATCACGGGCCTGACCAACGGCCAGGTGGTTTCCGCCGATCTCAACGACGCTCCGTCGGGAATCGAGCGCGAGGACCAGTACGACAACCGGCGCGAACTGCCCGCCACGACGGGCATGATCGATGCGAAGGGCTTTCTTGGCGCGCTGCTGGAGATTGGCTACGACGGTCCCATCCGGGCAGAGCCGTTCAACCAGCCGCTCAACGACCTGGACGACGACGAGGCTAGCGCGAGGACCGCCTCGGCAATGAAGAAGGCATTTGCGCTGGTGGCATAGCATGCTCAGGCTCTGTCTTCCATGGATCCGGGTTCGGGGGTCGTTCCGACCGGGAGCACGGCGCTAGAATCCGTCGACCTTCTTGGCACCCGCGACCAACGCCCGCCGCGTAACGCTCGCATTCGCGATCGCAGTGGCGGTCGTCACCTACCTCGACCGCGTCTGCATCTCAGTCGCCGCACCGTTCATGAGCGACGACCTGGCGCTGACCAGCATCCAGATGGGGTATGTCTTCAGCTCCTTCGCGCTGGCATACGGCATCTTTGAAATCCCGAGCGGATGGGCGGGCGACCGATTCGGCCAGCGACGTGTTCTGGTGCCGATCGTTGCGGCCTGGTCTCTGCTCACGGTCCTGACCGGTGCCGTCCGGGGATTCGCGAGCCTCGTCGGCATCCGCTTCCTGTTCGGCGCCGCCCAGGCGGGAGTGTTTCCGACGCTCGCCCGGGCTCTGGCCAGGTGGTTTCCGCCCAGCGAGCGAGGCCGGACTACCGGGCTGATGTGGATGGGCGCTCGTCTCGGCGGGTCGCTGGCTCCCCTGCTGACTGCGCTGTTGATCGGCCAAATAGACTGGAGGCCGACGTTTGCGGCCTTGGGGGCGGTTGGTCTGGTCTGGTGCTGGTTCTTCTGGCGCTGGTATCGAGACGACCCTGCAGACCACGAAGGCGTTGACGGAGCGGAACTCGACTACATCCGCTCGGAAGGTGTCCCGCCCGCCGAGGCGGCCGCGATTCCGTGGAGGTCGATGCTCGCCGACGGCAATCTGTGGGCGCTCTTTTCCATGTACTTCTGCTCCGCATACGGGTTCTTCTTCTTCGTCACGTGGCTGCCGACCTACCTGATGGACGAGCATGGCCTTTCGCTCGAGCAGTCCGGCCTCTATTCGGCCATCCCGCTGCTCGCAGGGGCCGGCGGCTGCATCGCGGGAGGCTCGTTCTCCGACTGGCTCGTCCGTCGGAGAGGCCTGCGGTGGGGACGGCGGGCGGTCGGAATTGGCGGATTCGCTCTCGCAGCGCTGGGCTTCGCCCTGGCCGCGAGCGCGGGGGATGCGTTGTCCGCCGTGATGTGGATGGCGTTCGCTCAAGGAGCGCAGGACCTGACGCTGCCCGTAGCGTGGGCCGTCTGCGTCGATGTCGGCCACCGCTACGGAGGTACGGCAACGGGATTCATGAACACCGCCTCCAGCGCATCGGCAGTGATCTCGCCAATCTCCGCGGCCTGGCTCGCCGCCAGGTTCGGCTCGTTCGAGTCGATGTTCTGGGCAGCGACCTTCGTTTATCTTGTAGGCGCGCTGCTCTGGTTCGCAATCGACCCGGAACGGCGCGTCCAAGGACAAGACCATGACCAAGATTCCGTATCTCTACCAGCACCACACCTGGCAGGAACTCGGCGAGAGGGTGAATGAGCAGCCCGTCGTCGTGCTGCCGATCGGTTCCGTCGAGGACCACGGCCATCATCTGCCGCTTGACACCGACAACTTCCTGATCTGGAGCATCTGTGAGGAGGCAGCCCGGCGGGCGGACGGCGGCATCCTGCTGCTGCCCTTGATTCCTTACGGGTTCGAGACGCACCACATGGACTTCTTCGGAACGATCGACATCCGGCAGGAGCACCTGCTGAATTTCGTGCTGGACGTCACCAAGAGCGTCGCGCACCACGGCTTCCGGCGGATTCTGATCGCGGACGGCCACGGATCGAACATGCCCATCCTCGATCTGGTTGCACGTCGCACCATATTGGAGACCGATGCGCTGTGCGGCACGTTCATCTGGCCGAGCCTGGCCCGGGACGAGATCCGGCGGCGGCGGGAGTCGGGTCGGGGAGGCATGTCGCACGCAGGCGAACTCGAGACGTCGGTCTATCTGCACCTGGCCCCGAAGAAGGTTGAAATGGCAAGGGCGGTCAAGGAGATCGGGATGCCCGAGTCCGAGTTCATATGGATGGACCTGATGGAGGGTTCCCCGGTGCATCTTATGGACGAATGGACTCGCTTCAGCAAGAGCGGAACATACGGGGATCCCACCATCGCAACCGCCGAGAAGGGACGCCCGATCTTTGAGGCGGTCGTAGAGGCTTTCATCCGCCTCGCCCGGGAGTTCAGGAACCGGCCCCGCGGAGGGCGCACCGACTATCACCAGTAGCCCGGAGGCTCGTCGCGACGCCCGTAGCCGGTCCGGCGGCGTGCGGTCGCTCAGGCCGCCCGAAGGCGGGCCCGTCTCCGGGCTTCCTGTCCCGCTTGGGCGCACCTCAAGTCCGCCGGCCCTGCTGCCGCCATCGGATTCGCGTAGAATCAAGGCCGGCGAAGGCAGGATCCCTCGCTCCTGCCGAAGGCCCAGGGAAGGAGACCAAAATGTGCGATGAGAGGACCGTTGCAGACGACCTCGAGTACTTGAGTTCGAAAGGGATCACGAGACGGCAATTCAGTGTCGGATCGGCTGGTGCCGGATTCGCGGCGCTCCTGGCCCGACCGGCAAACGCCCTGGAAGTTACCGCATCCGAGATCGACGTCAAGACTCCCGACGGCGTGGCGGACTGCCACTTTGTCCATCCCGCGAGCGGAGCCTACCCCGGCGTCCTGATCTGGCCCGACGCCTTCGGTCTGCGGCCCGCGATGAGACAGATGGCGGGGCGTCTCGCGGAGTCCGGGTACTCCGTGCTGGTGGTCAACCAGTACTACCGGTTGCAGCGGGCGCCCATCGTCAGCAGCACCAACTTCGCCGAGGTGCGGAGCACCGTCCGGCCGCTGATGGCATCACTGAACGCGGAAACCCACAAGAGGGACGCGAAGGCGTTTGTCAGCTTTCTCGACAGCCAGCCATCGGTGGACGGTGGCCGAAAGATGGGCACCATGGGCTACTGCATGGGCGGACCGATCACAATGCGGTCGGCGGCCGCCGTTCCCGATCGCATCGGCGCCGGCGCCTCGTTCCATGGCGGCGGCCTCGTCACCGACAGGCCGGACAGCCCGCACCTGCTGGTGCCGAAGATGAAGGCGCACTACCTGTTCGCGATCGCCGAGAACGATGATGCGAGCCAGCCTGAGGCGAAGGACGTCCTGCGCGACGCCTTCGCCCAGGCGGGACTGCCGGCTGAGATTGAAGTCTACGAGGGGGCGCGTCACGGCTGGTGTCCGCCGGACACGCAGGTCTACAACGAGGCTCAGGCGGAGCGGGCTTGGAGCCGCTTGCTCGCCCTGTTCGAGCGAGCGCTCACGTGACGCGCCTCGCTTGGATGGTCCACCGGCCTTCGGATCAGCCAAGGCGGCCGATGCGCATCAAGAAACACCCGGCCGGGCGGCTGTTCCGCGAAGGGATTCGATCGACCGCGGCCTGAGATGGCCATGGCCCACGCTGGCGGGCGGCGTTGGCTGGGAGCCCGGCCTCAAGTGCGCCAATCGCAGCCGCCGGCGCCCGCCGGCATTGCACCGGATCGGGATCAGGCGGCTCAGGCCTCGGTCAGCCCGGGTTGAGACTTCGGACCTCGTCAGGCAGCACCCGAGCGCTGCCCATCGATCTGCGCTAGGTACTTCCGCACTTGCGAGTCGACCTGCTTGACCTGGGCCTCGTCCATTTGCCGCTCGGCCCTCCGCAGTTGACGCTCAGCTTCCGCACTTCCCTCGATGGCGGCCACCCGCAGCCACGCGAGACCATCCACCGGGTCTCTGGGTGCCCCCTCGCCATCAAGACGCATTGTGCCAACCCTGATTTGGGCCTTGACGCAGCCGTGTTCTGCAGCAAGCCGTAACCACCTCAATGCCTTGCGCTGATCCTCTGCGACGCCGAGACCGTAGTAATGAATCTCGCCCATGGCAAATTCGGCCTCGGGGACGGCATCCTTGGCCGCGAGATGGAACCAGTGCCGGGCCTCGCCTTCGTCCAGGGGGATCTCGTCGCCATCCAGATACAGTCGCCCGAGCCTGCAGCGGGCCGCGGAGAGTTCCTGCTTGGTTAGTCGCTTCAGAATCCGGTCCCGCTCACGGGCTGACGACTTGCTGCCCGAATGGACCGAAACGCAATACCAAGCAAACGCCTCGATGTCGCTCGCCTGCACTCCCTCCATGCCACTCTCGTGCCATCGTCCCAGCGCTCCCTGTGCTCCAGCGTTTCCGGCCGCAGCCGCTTCGCGATATAGTTCCCTGGCCATTCCACGGTTGACGGGAACCGGTCCGCCCCGCTCGTACATCGTCCCGATTCTGAATCGCGCCTTGGCAGTCTCGGCGGCGCTCATGTCCCTGGCTAGCTGGTCCGCGTTCCACTCTGCGTCCGCTACACCATTGCAGCCGGCGCTCTCGTACCAGACCCGGGCTTGGACTAGATTCTTCCGAATTCCCCCGTATCCGTATCGAAATCGCTGCGCAAGAAGATACTGGGATCGGCTGTCGCCCTCCTCTGCAGCCTCTTGGAGCAACCCGGCACCCTCCGGCTCCGCCTCGTCCGGGTCGTCGCCGAAGGGCAGAGACTGCTGCTCACCAGATTCCAGCTCATCCATCTCTCGAAACCCTTCATTCAGAAAGCGCGAACGCCACGCTTGATGCAAAGGGTATCAGGCGGGCCTGCGCCAAGTGCACGCCTCCGTCCCGTCACCTCCCGGCAAGCTGACGTGTGGTCGCCTCGGCCTCGTTGGCCGTTCCGTGTCTATCGGCTGCCCTGCCGATCAGCAACGTCCCGCTCCGGGCACTTGCGGTCCATGGAACTTTCCTCTATGGCACTCCCGACGCTTGGGCGACCGGTCGTCCCGATCCGCACTGGAGGTGTTGGAACGGCGCGGCCTCCTCTGAGGGTCTGGCCCCAGCGATCATCGAGCGGCTGTCCCTCGCCGGCCGATTCCTGGTGTTTCGGGGCCTTCCCGGTCACGGCTCCGCCGGAACGAACCTCTGCACGAAGCCGTCGAGCTGCGCAATGAACACGGTGCCGTCCGGCGCAACCGTCGTGCCGTGTCCGCCGGGGTTGCCGGGCAGGCGTGTGGCGATTGTGCCGTCAAGGTTGCGCAGCACTCCGCCTGTCCAGATCTTCTGGTCGCCCGTCATGTACAGCGTCGAGACCCCGCCGGTTTCCTTCCACTGGTCGAGGAACTTCCCGTCGGCATCGAACACCTGGATTCGCTCGTTGTCCCGGTCCGTCACGTAGACCCGCCCGTCCGAGTCCGTGACGATGTTGTGCGGCAACCCGAATTCTCCAGGGCCCGTGCCGCGCCTGCCCCACTCCAGAACGAACTCTCCGCGGCTGGAGAACTTGACGACCCTCGCGCTAGCGTAGCCGTCACTCACGTAGATGGAGCCGTCCGGACCGAACGCCACGTCTGTCGGGAGGTTGAAGTGGCTCTCGTCCGTTCCCGACTCCCCTTGTTTGCCCAGTTGCAGCAGCACGCGGCCGTCGGAGTCGGTCTTGGAGACCGTATGGGCGGCGGCGTCGACGATCCAGACACTGCCCTCGGGATCCACGCGGATTGAGTGCGCGCCGCACGAGTAGCATCCGGCCGGTCCGTACACAACCGTGTAGCCGGACTGGCCTGGGGCGCGATCTCCGGGCGCAACGGCGGTCACCTTGCCCTCGCTGATTGACCCGTCGCCGCGGGAGCGGATGATGTTGCCGGCGACGTCGAACTCCATCACGGGGCTCGCACCGCGGTGAAGGACGAGGATGTTTCCCTCCGAAGTGGTCGCGACCGCCACGACCTCGCCGAAGTGCCAGGGTGCCGGCGTCCCTGCGGCCGTCGTGGCCGGCAGCGGCCACTCCGCCTCACTGTAGGTCGGTTGCGCGGTTCCGGGTTGCACAAGGACGTTTGCGAGCAGGCACGCAAGGCACGCCTGCACCACGGGGCGAATCGAGCAATCAGGCATGGCATGACCTCCGTCGGACTGCGGCCGGATCCTCCCGGGATTCCTGCCCGACGGCCCGTCGCCGCCCGCGTCTAGCTTAACGGGCGGAAAGCGGCTGCAGAGTCGCGAGTCAGCGGTCTGCGTATGTGAATTCGCACATGGGGCTTGCCGATGAGCCGCCGGCGAACCGCGCCCGGAGAAGCCGACGCCTCGACCGCACCCAGAGTCCGCTTGATAACATGGCCGCCATGAAGCAGTTTCTGGCGATCTGTGCGATGGCGTCCCTGCCGGCCATTGCTGGTGAGACCTGGCCCCAGTGGCGCGGCCCCAACCTCAACGGAACCAGCGACGGCACCCAGCTGCCGGTCTCCTGGAGCACGACCGAGAACGTCGTCTGGCGCACCAGGCTGCCAAGCTGGGCGGCCGCGACGCCGATCATTTGGAAGGACACCGTGTTCGTCACCTCGGCCGAGGAGGGCTCGAGCCTGAATCGTCCGAATTCGCAGCTCTTCGATGGCGGTGACGAAGGGCGCGACCGTCTTTACCTGATCGCGATCAATCGCGCCACCGGCGCCGTCCGCTGGCGCCAGTCGATGGGGCGTGGGAACCGGATCGGCAACAAGCAGAACATGGCCTCTCCTTCGCCGGTCACCGACGGAGAGCATGTGTGGGTGGCCAACGGCAACGGCGAGCTTCGCTGCTTTGACTTCTCCGGGCGCCAGGTCTGGATGCGCGACTTCCAGGCGGACTACGGCAAGTTCGGAGTGCAGTTCGGATACGCCTCGTCTCCCGTTCTCCTTGACGGCGTGCTCTACCTCCAGAATCTGCAGGGGATGTACACCGACGATCCGTCCTATGTGCTGGCGATCAATGCCGCGTCGGGAAAGACGATCTGGAAGGTCGACCGGCCCACGGACGGAAGGCACGAGACGCCCGACTCGTATTCGACGGCCACGCTGGCCGAGGTCGGGGAGGAGACCGTCCTCATTGTCTCGGGAGCCGGCTACGTCACCGGCCACAGTCTCGAGACCGGGAAGGAGATCTGGAGGGCCGGCGGGCTGAATCCGGACGACGCGAGGAACTACCGGACCATTGCGTCGTCGCTGGTCGTCGGCGAAATCGTCCTGGTCCCTTCCCGCAGGAGGCCGTTCATCGCGTTCCGCACCGACGGCAAGGGCGACGTGACGGAGTCGAAGAGGCTCTGGTCCACCGACTACGGCCCTGACGTGCCGACCCCAACGAGTGACGGCGAGCGCCTGTACATCATCGACGACCGGGGAATCGCGCTCAGCCTCAGAGTGAGCGACGGAAGCACGGTGTGGGATAGGACGCGAATCGAGCCGGGCACCTACAGCGCATCGCCCCTTCTTGCCGACGGCAAGATCTACGCGATCAGCGAGGAAGGCACCACGACCGTCCTCAAGGCGGGGGACGAGTTCGAGATCCTGGCGGTGAACCGGCTCGACGACTACACGCTTGCATCGCCGGCAGAGGCCGGCAACCAGCTCTTCATTCGAACTGCCACCTACCTCTACTGCATTGGCAAGCCCTGACCTCGCGGGCCGGCGCTCCATGAGGGCGGGCGCCTCTGCCGCGGTCGGCGCCCGGATGCGCTAGAGGTTCAGCGCGCACCTGCGCTCGGCAAGCGCAGCTGCGAGCAGTTCCCGAATTCCATCCCGCTCCGCATCCGCGACTGAACGGACCTTCAGGTGACGCATCCTGGCTCCCGTCCCCTCCAGCAGCCTGCGGGGGTCGTCGAGGCTCGCGCCCTGGAAGAATCCGAGCTTGACCCATGCCCGATGGGGCATCAGGTAGGCGTAGCCTTCGATCATCTTTCTGGGACCTACGCCGTAGGTCGCGGCGCGGTCCCCGAGGCGGACCACCTCGCACGCCGTTGGGTCGACCTCGAGAACGATCGCACGGAGCCGTTCCACTATGGGTCTCATCGGCTCGCCGGTGAGCTGGAGCAGGTCGTCGAACGTGCCGAATCTGGTCCCTGGCATTGAGTTTCCGGAGCCTTGACGTAGGGCATCCGCCTTTGCCGGCGCGCCCGCAACAAATATAGCCGCTCGGTCAGCGTCCCTGATCCGGAGTCCATGGAACCTGCACCGGCCCGTCGGTCCGCGCAGCAGGGGCGAATGAGCCATCGCGGCCCGCGGCGATTCGTCCTCTCCGGCATCCGGGACCGGTGTGCTACGTTCGCCTTCAGGTCATGCGCGTGATTGCTCTCTTCCTTCTAAGTGCGCCCCTCGTCGCTGCGGCGCAGCCGAACGTGGTTCTCGTCATGGCGGACGACCAGGGCTGGGGCGAAACCGGATACAACGGCCATCCCCATCTGGAGACCCCTGTACTTGACGAGATTGCCGCTGGCGGCCTTCGCTTCGACCGCTTCTACGCCGCCGCCCCGAATTGCTCCCCGACCCGCGCGTCGATCCTGACCGGTCGCCATCCCAATCGTTCCGGAGTCTTCGCCCCGAACCATTCGACCCGTCCCGAAGAGATCACCATCGCCCAGATCCTCCGGGACGCCGGCTACCGTACCGGCCACTTCGGGAAGTGGCACGTCGGAGCGGTGAAGGCGGCTTCGCCGACGAATCCGGCCCGGATGGGCTACGAGGAATACCTCGCGCATGACAACTTCTTCGAGCTCGACCCGCCGCTGAGCCTCAACGGTGCCCCGCCTGAGATCGTTCCGGGCGAGAGTTCCGAAGTCTGCGTCGATGCGGCGATCGCCTTTCTCGACAGGGTGCTCTCGGCCGGCTCCGAGCCGTTCTTCGTGACCCTGTGGTTCGGCTCGCCGCACAGCCCGTACCGGGCGCTTCCCGAGGACGCGGCCCTCTATCGGGAGGTTCCGGGCACCGATCTGGCCAACAGGTTCGCCGAGATCACCGCGATGGACCGCGCGCTGGGCAGATTCCGGCAATGGCTGCGTGACCGCGGGGTCGCCGGCAACACACTGGTTTGGTTCACGTCCGACAACGGGATCACTGTGGAGGGCATACCCGAAGACCAGCGCGGCGGGCTCTACAACGGGCGGTTGCGGGGCCGCAAGGGTTCGCTGTACGAGGGCGGGTTGCGGGTTCCGGGGATCGTGGAATGGCCTGCGGTCATTGCTGAGCCGAGACGGACTTCGGTGCCGGCCGTGACCACCGACATGTTCTTGACACTCCTCGGCCTGCTCGATCTGGAGCATCCGGACCCGGACCGACCGCTCGACGGTATGGACCTCTCACCGCTCATTCTGGACAACTCGATGGAGAGCCGGCCGGAACCGGTCGGTTTCTGGCGCTTTGCCAGGAGTTCGGAAGTCGGGAACCAACGCTGGATGGACCCCGAGCTCACGCGAGGGACGACGCCGACGACACGGAACCCCGGAATCGACTTCGTCAACTTCAGGCATCCGGTGGCCCGCACCGAGGACTTCGGGGGTGTCGCTGCGTGGCTGGACGGCCGCTACAAGCTGGTTCGGACGGCCAGCGGGAAGCCGGAGCTCTATGACCTGGATGCCGATCCCTATGAACGCCGTGACCTCGCCAACCGCATGCCGCGCCGCACCGCGACGATGCTCCGGCGCCTGGAAGCCTGGCAGCGATCCGTTGAGCGGAGCCTGACGGGCGAGGACTACTGACTTGCGCCTGTGTCCGCGGGTTTGCGGACGCCGCTCACCCGACAGGACTCAGCCTGGGACTGCAAGCGTCCCCGCTCACGGCTCCCTGCAATCGGAGCAGGGCCTGATCACACGTCTGGGAGGATCCACGGCTTCCGGTACTTGCGCCCGAGCATCCGGTTCGCCTCGTCATCGCCGAACGTCTCGGTTTCGGGATCGAACCGCAGTTTCCGGTCTGTGCGCCACGCAATGTTCCCAAGGTGGACCAGCCCCGACGCGCAGTGACCGATCTCGATGTCGCACGCCGGACGGCCGCCGTCGCGGATGGCGTTCAGCATGTCCCGCTTGTGACGCGCGTCGTCGTCGTTCTTCGTGCTGGCCCCACGCGCGACGATTCTGTGGTGCTCGTCGAATGCGCGCCACGATCCGTTCCCAATGACAACGTATCCGTTCTCTCCGTAGACGGCCGCGCCCTCGGCCTCGCCGTCGATGGGATTCGGCTGCCAGTTGCGCATTTCGTACATCAGCGTTGCGCCCGGATAGTCCCATGTCACCACGAGCGTGTCGGGCCATTCCTGCGCGTCATCGAAGAACAGCTTTCCTCCGGCCGCAGAGACCGCCGTCGGCCAGTCGGGAAGCGTCCTGCCCATCGCCTCAAAGCCCGCCGCCAGCCCCCTGCGGGCGTAGTCGACGCGATGGACGCCGTCGTTGCCGAGATCGCCGGCCCCGTAGTCGAAGAACCAGCGCCAGCTGCCGTGGAACCGGTTCCGATTGAACGGCCTCTTCGGCGCCGGTCCGAGCCACATTTCATAATCGACCCCATCCGGGACGGGCTCGTCGGGCGGGTATCCGATTCCTCGCTGCCGGGCGCTCTCCCAGCCCTTGGCGAAGGCGACCTTGCCGAGCACTCCGCTGCGGATGTACTCGCAAGCTTCCTCGTAGTTGGTGCCGCTGCGTGACTGAATGCCGACCTGCACGACCCGGTCGTGCTTGCGGGCCGCGTCCAGCATTGCGCGGCCCTCGGCGATGTTGTGGCCCGCGGGTTTCTCGACATACACGTGTTTGCCGGCCTGGCAGGCGAGGACAGTCGGGATCGCGTGCCAGTGTGTCGGCGTGCCCATTACGACAATGTCGATGTCGGGATCGTCCAGTAGGCGACGAAAGTCACTCTCCACGCCCGGCGCTCGGCCCTGCCGGTCGCTCACTTCGGCGACGCTGCGGTCGAAAAGCCGCTGGTCCACGTCGCAGATTGTCTTGACCGTGACGTCCGGCATGTCCGCGAAGCCGTTGAGCAGTCCTCGCCCCCGCCCGCGGAAGCCCATCATGCCGACAGTGAGCCGTTCGTTGACACTCGCCCCGCTTAGGAACGCGGGGGCCGCCGAACCTGCGGCGGCCAGGATGAATGTTCGCCTGGTGGTCATGTCTGGATCCTCCGGCCGTAACGTTAGCGAAAATCCCCGGTCCGCGTCGAGCGGGTTCCGCCCCTCCGGGCCGCTACGGCCTCTGCGGACCGGTGACGTCCCACCATCTTCCGCCGTTCGTCGTCTTCAGCACGCCGCCCTCCCCGCCGTAGTAGAGCGTTGGGGGGGCGGTCTTGGCGTCGAACACCAAGGTCCACGTCCTGTTGGACCATTGCAGCCCGGCCGGCTCGAAGCTGTCCCCTCCATCTGTGCTGCGAAAGACACCCTTCGTCGTGCCCGCATAGACGTGACCGGACCGACTGGGATCCACCGCCAGCGTAAGGACTCTTTGTGCAAGCGGAATCCGGGACGGGCTCCAGCTGCTCCCGGCATCCGCGGAACGGAAGACTCCGCCGGGGTGGGTTGCGACGAACAGAACCCGGGGGTTCGACGGATCGAAGGCGATGGCCTGCACATCCATGTCGTAGAGACCGTTCGGGTCCGCGGACCACGACTGGCCGCCGTCCGATGACTTGTACGGGCCGTGCCACGTGCCCGCGTACAGGACCTCAGGGTTCTCGGGATCCCCGACCAGACAGCGCAGTGTCTTGTCGATCAGCCCGCGGTTCGCCGCGCGCCAGCTCCTCCCGCCATCCACGGTCTTGAACACGCCGCCGCCGTCCGTTCCCGCGTACACGGTCGTGCCGTCCCTCGGATCGATGACCAGACCGCGGATCCTTGCGTTGGTGATGCCCGAGCTTGCGCGGACCCACGAGCGGGCTCCGTCGGAGGACTTGTAGACGCCCATCCTGTAGGTGCCCGCGTAGAGCACTTCGGGATTGACGGGGTCCAGGACTATGGCCCGTGGCGAGAGCGCCTCCAGGCCGCTTGCGGGCCAGTTGTCCTTTCCGCCCGACGTCGTCTTGCACAGCCCCCTGGCAGCCCCGGCATACAGGATCAGGCGGTTCGTCGGGTGCAGCGCGATGGACTGGGTCTCGCCGCCGCCCGGCGATCCCATCTGTGCGGGGCTCATCCCCGCCAGGCACGTCAAGGCGAGGGCAAGCGACGAGGACCGCATCTACTGGGCGCTCCAGCGATCCCAAGGAAAGGCGTAGCCGGGCTTCGCGTCGTACCGCTGAAGTCCGATCTCAAGGGTGATGCCGGCCCCGGGCGCGAGATCGATTGCGAAGTGCTTTCCGTTGACGGCGGTCGTGTGGCGCGCGAGTGTCGTGGGATCCGGCAGGGCGGACCCCGGAGTCCATCCCGGGGACACCGGTCCGAAGGTCACGTCCTTGATGCGGTGCTCGCCGTACGTCCCGCCCTGCACGACCATCCTTCGCTGCTCGAAGAGATTGGTGTTGACGAGTTCCAGCGTCACCGAGTCCGCAGCGACGGCGGTCACCAGTGCCGCGACGCCCTGCGGCAGGCCCGCTTGCCGCTTGTCGAGGTCGAAGTAGCGGAGGAGTGAATGCAGCATCTCGCCTCGCTTGTGGACCGGGAGCCCGGCAACGGTCAGGCGCACGAGGTTGTCCGTCGGCACGGGATCCAGCGACAGCCAGTGCGCGTCAAACCATGTCTCGGGGTCGCCATGCTCGTTCAGGATCCGCGCAAGCTTGCGATGGACGACCGTCAAGTCCCGGCTGAAGGCCGCCACCGGGTACTCGGGATTCTCGCCGCGCACGAAGTACGCCCAGCCCAGGTCGGGGTCCACAAGTTCGCCCCTTTGCCTTTCCAGCGTCCCCATCCGCTCGACTTGGCGCCAGTCCTCTCCGGTCTGGGACATGTACCAGAGCTGCACGTACGGGTACGGCTGCTCCGGTACGAAGTGGTGCCACTCTCTGTTGCCGTCGTAACGGACGGGAATCATCGCGACGCCGTCGCGGACTTCCCCGCGCGTCCTCATGACCCTGGCCTGGCTGCGGGGGAGCTCCAGCCAACGATCCTCGCCTGTCATCAGGAGCGCCACTTTGGCCGCCGTGAGGGTTGCCAGCACGATGTCCGTGCCGCCCCGCGGCCATTTCCACCCGTAGTACCCGCCCCACCAGCGGCCGTCGTTGTGCTCGCCGATCCTTCCGCTCAGGCCGACGTTGTCCGGCGTGATGCCGGAATTGGCCTCCGTGAGCTCGATCCACTTCCCTAGGTAGTCGAGGATCCACTGACGGTACTTCTCGTCCCCTGTGTAGAGAAACGCATTCGCGATCAGCGGCGCCGCCGTGAGGTTGATCGGCACGTCGCCCTTCGCCATGCGGTCGCTCATGGTACGCACGATGCGCCCGAACTGGTCGTCTTCGGGATGGCCGTTGATCCAGCCGGTCGAGGAGTCCACGCCCGGGATGTCGTCGAACGGCAGGTGGTAGTAGACGAGATTCGCGTTGGTCGGGATCCAGTCCCGCTTCGTCCAGCGCATCTTCGGACCGCGGCTGCCCGTCATCGATGCCCGCATGAGCTTGAGCTTGGGGTCGTAGTTGGGCGCTTCGGGATCCTCGCCCGTGTACATGGCCGCGAATCGAACGGACCGCTCCCTGAAGGTGCCGTCATGCGGATCCGTCAGGCCCAGTGGATACAGGGAGACGTAGCCCTCTCCGTGATGCATCCAGTCCCAGTTGCTGTCGAATTCCCGGTAGATCTGGCCGTACCGCGCGAATTGCCGCGTGATCCCTTCCCAGACCGCTCGGTGGAGCGTGTCCAGCTCCCTCGAGCCTCCGAGCGCGTGGTGCAGCGAAAAGCCCCGGAAGGCCTCGTACGCATCGTCGGACGAATTCATCCCGCCCTCGTATCGCTCCTTCCAGCGCAGCGAGCCGTCGGGAAGCGTGTACGCCTTTACGAACTCGACGCCCGCGCGGTCCAGTGTCTCGATCACGTGGCGCTCCAGGAGCGCCCACGGCGGAGCTGTTCGCGGGACATCTGCGCGGATCACCGGGATTTCCGGCGCGGGCTCGTCGCTGCTGGCGCCTGGTGATGGTCCCTGCGAAAGCGCCATGGCAAGAAGCATCCAGACGGCCTGCACAAGAACTCGCTGCGGACTTGTCATCGGGTCGGCTGTCCGTCACGCTACCACGTCAGCGGGCTGGCTTCGCTGATTCGGTCGAACTCTTGGTCCCTGGTGCGTGGAGTGAGCTGCGGAATCGCTAACAGACCAGACAACTGCGTTCTGCTCAATCGACTTGCAAATGGTAACAGTGAAGATTCATATGAATACAAAATGCAATCGGCAAAGGATTGAAATCTTCCAGAAACTGATACTCATCATTTCGGAATGAAAGGCTGTTCTGCGACCGATTGTCGTCCGGGCGCAGGCCGCCGGCATTCACTCGGGGCTGAAGGCCGAGGAGCATTTTGATCGAGCCGCAGGAGGAGGCCGCAAGGGCCACGGGCAAGCCGAAGCCGGCGACGAGGTCCGGCCAGCGGATTGCCGACGCTGGAGGGTGACCCTTGCCGAGAGTGTGGCGCAGTGCTTTGCCCTGGCGCACCGGCACAAGCTCGAATCTGCCTATCCCGGGACCGCATTCGCTGACTCCGGCGAACCCGCCTGAACGATTCGGCGGAGCTGCCGTGACGCGGCGGGGCCGAATGCTGTCCGCATTCACGCGAGGGACCGTCCGGCTTCCGGTCCGGCAACTCGGCCGTCTGAGGTGGGGCTGCTCCACCAATGTGGAGGTGGAGTTGAAGAGGGGTTGAAGCGACCTTCAATGAGCCTTCGAGACGAGTTTCGCGAGACGAGTTTTCGTGCAGGCCGCACGCTGCTTCAGCCAGATTCGCCGACCGGCTGTTCGCGCACACCCGCTCCCGCACTCGGACGAACTGGAGCTTGCTTGCGATTGCGGGCGAGAGCGGTCCTCTACAGCCTCACGGAGGATGCCGAGGCATCGGCCGAACATGCGAGAAGGGCCGCCGATTCGCCCATGCGAATCCGGCGGCCCTTGGAGTGTCTCCGGCGCTTCGCAGCGCCAAGGGTCTCTGGCCGGAGGGGACTCGCGGGAGCGGCCCCTCCGGCCGTTCGGCGACTTAATGGATCGTAATGATGCGGGCCGTCTCGGCCGGCTCCTGCTTCGGCAGGGTCACCACGAGGACGCCGTGCTCGTAGCTCGCCCCGACCTTGTCCTCGTTCACGTCGCTCGGAAGCCGGAACGTCCTCCGGAACTTGCCGTGACGCCGCTCGAGGTGGCGGAAGCGGGGCCGGTCGACGCTGTCTTCGGCCTTGCGCTCCCCGCGGATCGTCAGGGAGCCGTCCTCGACGCGAACCTCGATGTCCTTCTGGGAAAGGCCCGGCAGGTCGCCCGTGAGGATGTACGACTCGTCGGTCTCGGCGATGTCGATGGCGGGCTTCCAAGCCCTCGCCTCGTCGGACACCCCGAAGAGCCTGTCGAAGTCCCTCCAGGGATTGAAAGTGTTGTAACGCATCAGGGTCATGGTTGTGTCTCCTTCTGCCAGCATGCCGCTGACATCCTCAGTATAGGCTTCCCAAGCCGGATGTCAAGTATACGAATAAAGAAATATGAGTGGATTACTATCAAGTTATCTCAATACGGCGATATTCCCGAGTGATGGACGCCCGGTGGGACCCCTGGCGGGGATCGGCAGCCGCCTCCTCGAGGCCGCAGGCGTGAATTCCAGGTCCGGCGGCCCGGTCTTCGGAGTCTGGCTCCGGCTCCCGCCAATCGGCACGCCCGGTGGTATCATCGGCGCGGGAGGCCATCGCATGAATCGGAGGAGCTTTCTTGGAGGCACGCTTGCCGGCGCGTCGGCGATAGCGTCGGCGTCAGGCGCGGGAGGCGCGAGCAGGGGAGACATTCCCACCCGCACGTTCGGGAAGACGGGCGAGAGCCTGACCGTGATCGGCCAGGCGGGAGGCCGGTTCCCGCTTTGCACGTTCGAGGAGGCGAAGGCGATCACCCTGCGCGCGTACGACCTCGGGGTCAACTACTTCGACAATGCCCACGGCTATTGGAACGGGCGGTCCGAGGAGGTCTTCGGTGAGGTTCTTCCGCAGTTCCGCAAGGACGTCTTCATCACGACCAAGAGCGTCAAGCGCTCTCGAGAGGACGCCGAGGCCGAACTGCATCTCTCGCTGAAGCGGATGAAGACGGACTACGTGGATCTGTGGCAGATCCACGCGGTCGGAGAGATGGACGAAGTGGACCGGATCTTCGGCCCGGGCGGGGCCATTGAGGCCTTCGAGGCTGCGAAGAAGGCGGGGAAATGCCGGTTCATCGGATTCACCGGCCACCGGGACCCGCACGTTCATGCCGCGATGCTTGACCGCTACGACGACTACGACACGATTCTCATGCCGCTGCACGCGGCGGACCCGTCCTACCTGAGCTTTGAGACGATCGTTCTTCCCGAAGCCCAGAAGCGAGGGCTGGGTATCCAGGGGATGAAGAGCCTGGCGAACGCAAAGCTGCTGCAGTCGCTGAGCGTCCGGGAGTGCATCCAGTACACGCTCAGTCTTCCGATCCATTGCCTCGCACTCGGTTGCACGACGCTCGGCCAGATCGAGGACGATGTGCGCATCGCCAAGGAGTTCGGCCGCCTGCCGGCGTCCGAGATGAGCGCCTTGCGCGACAAGGTGAAGAGGCTCGCCGGAGCGCATCTTGAGGACTGGAAGCGGGATCTGACCGAGGCCTCGAATCGCCCCGAGTACACCGGAGCCTGAGTCTTCCGACGCCAGCCGCCATCCAGCCGGGTGGCTTGATCGGTTGTCCGGGCGAACCAATCGATTGCGAGGCCAGCCGGGCGTTCTTCGGCCCGTGCGGGGACTCTCGCGATTCGTGCGTTCTGCCCCGCTTTATGCCGGAGTGGCCGGTGTGGCATACTCTGCCAAGCATTCGTCGCGCCCGGATGGACGGGCCAACCGCAAGGGGCGGATTCTGCGAGGGCTCTTGTGAACGGAAGTTGCCGACAGGCTCGCACCGAAGGGTGTCTGCGCCGAGGCGCACCGTCGATCCGGTCCCGCCCGGCAGCCTTCAGCAGGCGCTTGTTTGTCGGAGGTCTGGGGGCATTTGCGGCGATGCGCGCCGCGTCGCCCACCGTCGGCCTCGGCTTCGGGACGTATGCCCTGTGGATGCTCCGCTGGGAGGACGCCCTGGAGCTGATCGCCAGGACCGGCTACGACGGGGTGGAGCTTGCCGCGATGGCCGGCTGGCCCACCGCTCCGGAGAGACTCTCGCGATCGGACCGCGCCCGGATGCGGCAGCACCTTGCCGACTCGGGACTTGAGGTGCCGGCGTTGCTCGAGAGCCTGCAGATCCATCCGCTTCGGTCGCGCGGGGAGAACCTCGACCGTCTGAGGCGGGCGATCGACCTGGGAGCGGATGTCTCGCCCGGCAAGCCCCCCGCCATTGAGACGGTGCTGGGCCGCAAGCCCGCCGAGTGGGAGGAGGCCCGGCACGGCATGGTGGACGAGATCGGAGAGTGGGTCCGCGTTGCGGCGGACGCCGAGACCGTGATCTGCTTCAAGCCTCACGTCTCGCATGCCGTCAACGACATCGAGCGCAGTCTCTGGCTGACCCGTCAGATTGACAGTCCCCACTTCCGCTGCACATTCGACTACAGCCATCTCTGGCTTGCCGGCCTAGATCTCGAGGACTCCTTGGAGGCCCTGCTCCCGGTCTGCCACTACGTCCACCTGAAGGACGCGGGGAGGGATGGCGACGGCCACCGCTTTCTCCTGCCCGGCGACGGCCAGACCGACTATCCCGCGATGTTCCGCAAGATGCGGGAGCTCGGCTTCCAGGGCTACGCCACGGTCGAGATCAGCTCCCAGATCCACAGGGACGATCGGTTCGAGCCGATCCCGGCGACCAGGACCTGCTATGAGCGGATGTCCGCCGCCATCGAACAGGCCCGCCTGATCCGCCCCCGCGGGGCATGACAGCCTCGCGGGCCGGATCCCCGTCATCCAGACCGGACCCGAGCTACGGGCCGCCCAGGATCTCGCCGTGCGGCTTGCCCTCGACGAGTTCCGTGTACCGCACCCGCACCTGTTCCGCCAGCCGGTCGGCGACCCAGTTGCCGACGTCCTCCGAGAGCTCCACGGTCGTTGCCACTCCCGCTCCGTCCTCCACGGTCACGAATTCCTCGAGGGGCGTCTCGTCCTCGAACGCCCGCCCGACCGCCGTGTTGATCTCCTGGAAGAACTGTCGCTGACCCTCGGCCACCTCGCGCCCGCCTTGCGGACCGTGGCCCGGGAGAATGGTCTCGAATTCCAGGCCGAGGGCCCTGCTGACCACCTCGGGCCAGTTGCCGGTGTTGCCGTCACCCGTGTAGTTGTACGGGCCGTTCACGATCGCGTCGCCTGTGCACAGGATCTTCTCGTCGGGCAGGAAGACCATCCCGTCGCCACGCGTGTGTGCCCATCCGAAATGGTGGAACTCGACGCGCCGGCTGGCGCCCTCCAGGACGTGCGGGAGCTCGCTGAATGTCTGCTGCGGGGGCTGTACCGAGTCCTCCCCAACCGCGGCCACGTCTTCGCGCGACTCGGCCGCCTCCTGCCAGCGGGCCGGCTCGTAGCGCTTCATCTCCTCGGCGACGCCGACATAAGCCAGCGTAGTGGCGCCTGCCCTGGTCCACACCGCGTTCGCGTAGGCGTGATCGCCGTGGTGATGCGTGTCGAACACATGGCTGACCGGCTTGGCCGTGACTTGCCTGATGTCCTCCATCAGCGCGTGGGCGCCGCTCGGGAAGTTGGCGTCAACGACGAGCAGGCCTTCACCGACGTCGATCACGACATTGTTGCAGTGGCCGTGCTCGCGCTCGCCCATGCGGAACCATATTCCGTCCGTGACGAGCTTCAGAGTGTCGGTCTCCGGGAGGAGTGGAGGATCGGACGCACAGGTCCACGCCAGGCCCAGGCCTATCAGGGCGATTGATGCAAGTACAGCTCGCACGATCCGGTCTCCTCCAGTTCGTTCGCGTCTGCGAACGCACGGAATTGTACCGCCGCTCGGTTCCGAATACAAGATGGGTCCGACGGCCGGCCGGGCCGCTTGCGGCCGGGCCGGGCGTAGAATGTTGCATCCCGGTCGGCGTGCCGGCCTGGACGGAGGGGGTTCTTCAAGTGACTTCAACCAACCTGCTTTCGCGACGGCAGATCCTCGGCGGGGCCGCATCGGCCGCCGGGGCGCTGGTCGCTTGCGGAGGCGGAACCGTGCCCGGGCCGAGGGCTGTCGCTCGCCCCAACATTCTTGTCCTGCTGTCGGACCAGCATCGGTGGGACTGGCTCGGGAGAAACCCGGACGTTCCGGCGCCCACGCCCAACATGGACGCTCTGGCGCGACGGGGCGTCGACTTCTCCGGAGCGATCGTTCCTTCGCCGGTCTGCGGACCGTCGCGATCGTGTCTCGGGTCGGGAATGGAGTACGAGAACTGCGGGGTCGAGGTCAACAGGCAGCCCTACCGACCCGAGATCACGACCTTCTACAGGCACCTTCGGGACAGCGGCTACCACACCATGGCCTGCGGGAAGATCGACCTCCACAAGGGGGCGTCCGGACGCACTCTGGACGGACGCCGGAACATGGAGCCCTGGGGCTTTTCCGACATGCTGATCACCGCCGGAAAGGGCGGCGGCTATTTCGGGGCGCCCGCCGGCCCGAAGGAGCCCTACTACGCGTACCTGGCCTCCTTGGATCCGCCCCAGGACCGGATCTGCGCCGAGGACATCGCCCGGCGCTCCGAGCCACGCGAGGAGAACTGGTGGGGCATGACCGACCCCTGTCCGCTCGACGACGAGCACTACCTCGACAATTTCACTGCGAGGACCGGTCTGGACCTGCTTGATCGGGCTCCCGAGGGCCGCCCCTGGTTCCTGATCGTCAATTTCAACGGCCCGCACCCCCCGATGGACATCACGCGGCGCATGGAGCGCGGGTACCGTGGCCCGGACAGGGTGATCGAGGGCTTCCCGCAGCCGAGCGGATACTCGGGGCCGTTCGCCTCCGAGCAGCATCTTCGGATCCGCCAGAACTACTCCGCAATGGTGGAGAACATCGACGGCTGGCTGGGAACCTACCAGCAACGGCTGGCGGCGCGGGGCGAGCTGGAGGACACCGTTGTCGTCTACTCGAGCGACCACGGCGAGATGCTCGGAGACAGGGGCCGCTGGGGGAAGAGCGTTCCGTTCCAGGCCTCCGCAGGAGTGCCTCTGATCATGGCCGGACCGGGCATAGCGCAGGGCGCACGCAGCAGTGCGCTGGTCAGTCTGATGGATCTTGCCGCGACCTGTCTGGACTACGGCGACCTTCCCGTGCCCGCCGAAATGGAGAGCCGGTCGCTGCGGTCGCTCCTGGACCGCGGTCGTGGGGAACACCGGGAATACGCCCGGTCCGCCCTCAGGACGGGTGCCGCCGCCGCCGGACGGTTCCGGATGGTCCAGGACCGCCGCTACAAGCTGGTCGAGGGCTTCTTTGGGGAGAAGACTCTCTACGACCGGGAAGCCGATCCGCTGGAGACCGAGAACATAGCTGCCGGCAAGCCGGGAGAGGTCGCGCGTCTGGGGAAATTGTTCGCCGAAGGCTAGGACCTGTCTTCGAGGTTGAAGGATTTCCCTTCAAGTGGCTATTTACAATGTGGTTATGCGGCGGCCGCAGAGCTTTCTCGCAGCCGCTTCTGGTACACTGGGGACGTGATTCCCGGCCCGGTGTTTGCAGTGACGGCCCTGAGCCTGCTCCTCGCTGCTCCGGCCTACGCTGCGAGCGATGCGGTCGCTGTGTCCGCGGCCGCCGTGTCCGCGCCCACCGCGGCCAAGGCGCCGGGCCGCGCCGACTCCCCGGAACTGTCGCAGATCAGGCTGGCCGTGGAGACGTTCCGCCGGATCACGGCCGCCGCCCGACTGCAGCCGGGCCAGCGGTCCGACCGCCTCCAGAAGGCCGGAGCGTCAGGACGGACGGGCTCCTGGCATGGCAGGGCCTTCGAGTACTTCAGGAACGACATCCTCGACGCTGTGCCCCACGAGGTCGTGCAGAGGGGCGGCGACCGCAACCTTCGCCGCCGGAACCAGTTCGGGTTCACGGTCAACGGCCCGGTGGTGGTGCCCAGGCTCTACAACGGTCGCCGCTCGTCTTTCTTCACCTTCTCCTACGAGGGCACGCGCGAGCGGGTCGGCAGGTCGTACCTGTACACCCTCCCGACCGCGCAGCAGCGATTCGGCGACTTCTCGGACCTCGTGGACCGCGCCGGCAGGCCCCGGACCATCTTCGACCCCCGGTCGACGCGGCGCAATCCCGTCCATGATCCTTCGGCGAGGGTCTCGAGGTCGAATCCCGAGTACATGCGGGACGCCTTCCCGGGCAATCGGATCCCCGGTCATCGGATCGACCGCGTCGCCCGGGCCGCGAACGAGCTCTATCCGGAGCCCAACACCAGCGTCGGACCATTCCTGCGCAACAACTACTGGTCCAACCCGTCCGAGCGCAACACGCCCGACGGCTTCATCGCCCGGCTCGACCACAACCTCGGCGACACTCAGAAGATCAACGTCACCGCCAGATCGTCGGACGGCTTCTCCGACACTCCAGACATCTACCCGACGGCGGGCAACTTCGGCCGGCCCGACCGGCTGTTCCGGAACCGGGCTCTCACGGTTTCCGACAGCGTCAGCCTGACGCCGAACGTGACCTACAACGCCCAGGCTGGAACGGACATCCAGGTGGTCGACACGCTGTCGCCGGTGAGCGGGCGGAACCTGCCTGGAGAGCTCGGGCTGGAGGGCGTCAACGGATCGGTCTTCCCCGCACTGCGCTTCCGCGGGTATGTGGGACTCGGCCCCTCGCAGCGGTCGTACCTGAGGAATGCCCTGGCGAAGATCGAGATCAGCAACAACGTCATTTTCCGGAACGGGAACCACACCTGGACCGTGACCAGCGACACGAAGTTCCTGAGCTGGAGCACCTACGAGCTCGACGCCCCCTCCGGCAGTTTCTCGTTCGATGACCGCATCACCGGCCTGCCGGGCATCAACAACACCGGGGACGGCTTCGCGACGTTTCTGCTGGGCCAGGCCGGGCGCGCGCTTGCGACGGACCAGCCCCAGCCCACCTACCTGAGGCGCCGGGCGTTCGAGAACTCGGTCTCGGACCAGTGGCAGGTCAGCCCGAACCTCACCCTGAGCGTGCGGGTCAAGATCCGGGCGGACGGGCCGCGCCTGGAGAAGTACGACCGGCAGTCCTCGTTCGATCCCGCCGTCACGAACCCGGGAGCAGGCTCCATGGGGGCCCTTGTCTTCGCGGGGCTCAACGGCACGGGACGCGCATTCCAGCCGTTCCGGGTGCGGACCGAGCCGCGCCTAGGCCTTTCCTGGAGCCCGACCGCCAGCCGCAACACGGTCGTGCGCGGGACTCTGCTCCGCACGTACAGCACCGTGGGGCTGCGCACCGGGCCGTTCGCCACGCAGGGCTTCACGGGCCGGCGCCTGCCCCTGTCCCGGAATCGCCAGCTAGTTCCCGCCGTGGTCCTCGAGGACGGATTCCCGCCGCTTCCCAATCCCCTGCCGGACCTGAGGGGGGACTTTGCCAACAACACCGACGTGGACATGATTCCGCGGACCGGAGCCCAGCCGACGCTCAGCTACGGCCTGGTCGAGATCGAGCGGAAGCTGCCCAATGGCCTCACCGTCCGGGCCCGGGGGCGGACGACCCGGGGCCGGGACATGCTGATCGGCGGTCAGATCGCCGGTCTCAACAGGGCGCCGATCGAGGTCCTGGCGTACAGGGACCGCCTCAACGACGAGAGCTTCCGGCGATCCGTGCGTCCGTATCCGCACGTGCAGCAGATCCGGATGAACTACCAGTATCCGGGCGGCAAGTACCGCTACGACGAAGGGAGCCTCAACCTTCAGAAGCGCACGGGCGACGGGCTGAGCTTCGACCTCGAGTACTCCTACCGGAACCGCTGGGACGACTACTCCGGCCCGGGCATCCAGAACCCCCGCGACCGCCGGACCGCGTGGGCGCGGACCCGGGGCACTCGGCCGCAGAGATTCTCGCTCAGCTACACGTACGAGCTGCCGTTCGGACCGGGAAAGTCCATGCTGGCCCGGTCGGGCCTCTGGACCAGGCTGGTCTCGGACTGGTCCGTGAGCGGCTTCACCTCCTGGTACAGCGGCGACCCGATCGTCCTGGAGCCGCTCTTCAACAACACCGGCGGAACGGTTCCCTACCTGCGCGTCGATGCCGTCCCGGGCGCGGACCCTCATGTGCGGAGTCCGGGACCCGAGCGGTGGTTCAACGCGGAAGCGTTCGTCGACCCACCCGACTTCGCCCTCGGCGGTGTCCCGCGCACCCACCCGACGCTTCGGAATCCGAACTTGAGCAACCATGACGTCGCGCTCACGAAGCGCGTCGTGCTGTCGCAGGAGCAGAGCGTCGAGGTCCTGGTGCAGAGCTTCAACTTCCTGAACCACGGCAACTGGAGGGACCCGGACACCGTGATCGGCCCAGGGGGCGCCCGGAACGTCAACGCGGGCCGGATCATCGGCTCCCGGGGCGGGCGCGTCATGCAGCTGGGCCTGCGGTATCACTTCTAGGCCCATGCCGGTCGGTGTCCTGACGGCGCTGGCCCTGCTCCTTGCCCCCCGGGGGGCAGCCGAGGTCTTCAAGACGCCGGTCTGGTCCGACCGGCCGGCGTCCAGCTTCGAGGTCGTCCTGGACGGGAGTCCGGCGACCGTCCAGTCGGTCCAGTCGGCGGACACGCACCTGATCCTGCTTCTGGTTCTCGACACGGTCAGCCGCGCCGACCGGGCGGCGGTGGCGCGCACTGCCGTCATTGAGAAGCTCGCAGACCTCGGGCCGAAGTACTACGCAGGCATCCTGACGGCCCAGGACGGTCTGGAAGTCCAGCAAGCGCCCATCCGGGGCCGAAAGAGGCTCCGTCAGAAGCTCGAGTCCCTGGACGTGCGCGGCGTGCCGGGCCTGCTCGATGTGGTGGTCCAGACATCCCGCATCGCCGACGAGACACTGGGCGCGGCCGATGTGCGGCTGGCGGTCCTCTTTCTCACCGACGGCGAAATCGAGGACTATCGCGGGGACTACACGATCCCGGTCGTGAATCCGAGCGACCGGAGCGATCTCAGCCGGCGGTTTCGCAGCCAGCTGATTCTCGAGCGGGTCCGCTCGATCACGGATTCGCTCGCGTCGGCGCAGGCGCCCTTGTTCTTTCTGCACCTTGCGCGGCAGTACGACGACCTCAACGAGGTCTATCAGAGCGGCATCAGCGAGTTCGCGCGGGTGACCGGGGGCAGGGCGCTGTTCGCGGCCGGCGTGCAGGAGATTGCCGCCATGGCGGAACAGCTGCTGGACGAGATCGCAGCACATTCGGTCCTCACCATCGAAGCGGACTGCGTGGGCCTGCACCGTCTCGAGGTTCGGGCAGACGGTGCATCGGCAAGGCACAAGGAGGTGGTGCGCTGCGGACAGTCCGGTTCGTAGCGTCCAGCGCAGCCGCAAGGATCGGTGCCGCGATGCCTCGGCCGCGAGGTCCTGCCCAAGCCGGCCGCCGAGTTCCACTGCAGCCGCCGGCGCAGAATGGACGGACCCACTTGCAGCGGTACCGCTTTGCGGGCTCGCTGCAGGGAATGGGAGGGACTGAAGGACCAGCTGCGGCGGACGCACGGAAGGGATGGTCTTCCAGGGAGTCAGGCACGGCCAAGGGAACATGCCGTCGGACAGGCAGCCCACGAAAGGCCGGGGCTCGTGACCGTCGCGAGAATCGGACGTCTTTCCGCAATCACTGGGACAGACCCGCGCCCCACCGGACGCGTCGTGGGCTGAGCCTGTGCGCATGCGGGAGCGCAAGGAGATGGCGCAGGACATGAAGGCCATTTGCCGGGCGTAGAGCCTGGAGGCCGGGGAGCTTCCTTCGGATGAGTTCGAGGAGCGCCGCTGAAAGCGCTGCCCTTCGGCGGTGGCGCACTGGCGGAACCACGGGGAGCAGGTGACTCCGAGGTTCGCCGTTGCTGCCAGCCGGCTGTGCGCGACGGATGCCATTGAGAGCCTGAACGGAACCTCGGCAAGCTCATCAGGACGCGGGGGCATTTCCCGAACGACGGGGCAGCAAACAGGCTGCTGGTTCCGGCCCTGCCGAACACCGAGAGCAAGTGGAAGGCTCCCGCGGACGGCTGGAGGTCCGCCAACGACCAGCGGGATATCCCCTTTGGGGATTGTCTCAGGATGCAGTACGGCTGTCGTTCGGCTTCGCCTGTCTACGCAGTCACTTGGAAGCTTCCGGGCCGGAACGCGCTGCGAGATCCCCGAGGCGCTCCTCCAATGCCCTTATCCGCTCCGCCGCAGCATTCGCCCGCTCCTCCGCAGTGCGCCTCAGGCGAGCCTCCTCGTGGGCATGCTCCTCGGCGGCACTCGCCCGCTCCTCGGCGGCACTCGCCCGCTCCTCGGCGATCCGGCGCAGTCGCTCGGCTTCCCGCAGCCCGCCATCGAATTCCTCCCCCGTCAGCGGGTCACGGAAGACCACCACTGTCGCCCCGTCCCGCCTCCGGCTCTCCAGATCCAACCCCAGCACCTCGCTCCGCAGCCACCTGCCCCCTCCCGGGCAGTCCGCGGCCTGCACCGGACCGTACCGACCCCCGCTCGCCTCGTAGCCCTCCAGGGGCCTCCCCATCAGGGACCCTTCCGGATCCAGTCGCCAGAACTCGCGCACCCCGATCGCGAGGTACTCAGCCGCCTTGTGCCGGGCGTCGTTCTCCGCCGTCGACGGCGACGCCACCTCCAGCACGAAATCCGCCGCCTTGCCCTCCTCCCAGACCTTGAAGGAACGCCGGTTCCGGTCGCGATCATCAACACCGAACACCACCTGCAGATCCGGCTGCAGATGCGCCTTGTTGTTGCCGCGCTCGTAGTACACCACCAGCTCCATGGCCACGAGCACGTCTTTGCGTTCGCTGAAGTGGCTGAGCAGCGCCACCGTGGCCTGCCGGATCGCGTCGCCGTGCCAGATGCTCTGGGCGGTCCAGTGCCCTTCCGGATACTCGACTGTGTCAGGCTCCACCGGCACCGCTTCCGGGGCCTCGGAGACCACAGCGGGGAACTGCTTCCTGATTGTGGCCGTGGCCGGCATGCTAAACCCGAGTCCGCGTGGGCGGTCTTCTTTCCAGCCTACTCCGTCCAGGTGCGTCCAGCGGAACTGAGTCCGTCGTCCTGGACGCCGGGAGTTTCGAGACCGCGGCCGACCAAGCGCACACTGGGCCTTGAGAACGGGGCTGAGGGTGAGGGACGGATCTCGCGCTCTGCGGGTGCGGGGAAGGAGAGTTGCCCATGCATTGCGGACGCACGCCGGAAGACGGGACCATGCTCGTGGTGCAATCGCCGAATTCCGGAAACTTCGTGCTGCAGCCGACAAAGTGGGCGGTGCCGTCCGGGACGGCAAGCGACGCAGCCGGGCCGAACCCGACCTGTCTGCACGCAGGGAATGTGTGACAGGCCCCCTGCGGTCCTCCTCGGTCGCCGCCCCGCGCCGCCCTTCGCCCCGGCAACTGCCCCGGCCGTGACGCCGGTCCGACGAACCTCGAACCGCTTCCGGCTCTGCCCCGGGCGCCCCGTGTTCGGAATGCCTGCCAAGAATCAGGTGGGCGGATCCCATTCGCCCCGAGCATCTTCCGGCGTCAAGCATGTCGAGTCGCCAGCCAGCGCTGTGGCGACCGCCGCCGTCTTGCGTATACTCGTGGCCGTCTCCCATGATGCATGTCGTGACCCGGACTCCCGTTTCCGTTCTCGCCCTCGTGCTGGCATTTTCGGGCGTCCTCGCGCAGGAGCGGAGCCGCGACAGGGAGCGTGCGCTCCCGCCCGGCATCACGAGACTCGCCGACATCACCTATGCCACGATCGGCGACCGGGCTCTTCGACTGGACGTCTACCTCCCGACCACGAAGCCGGAGTCGCCCATGCCGGTCATCATGTGGGTGCACGGCGGCGGGTGGCGGGCCGGCTCCAAGGCGGGGATTGGCCGGCCGGCACCCATTCTCGAGAAGGGCTTCGCCCTGGTGTCCGTCGAGTACCGGCTCAGCGGTGAGGCGCTGTTTCCGGCCGCCATCGCGGATGTCAAGGCCGCGGTGCGCTGGATTCGCGCCAACGCGTCGACCTACGGATTCAGCCCCTCGCGCGTGGGAGCGTGGGGCTCGTCGGCGGGCGGGCATCTTGTGGCCTTGCTCGGGACGGCGCACGAGGTCGAGGAATGGGACAGGATTCACGAGGAGAACGCGGGCGTGTCTTCGCGCCCGAATGCTGTCTGCAACTGGTTCGGGCCGACCGACTTCCTGCGGATGAACGACGTTCCCGGGCGGATCGACCATGACGCCGCGGACTCGCCGGAATCGAGGTTCATCGGCGGGCCAATCCAGGAACATCCGGAAAAGGCGCAGCGCGCGAACCCGATTCGATACGTCACGCCGGACGACCCGCCGATGCTGCATATGCATGGGGAGCTGGACCGGTCCGTTCCCTTCAACCAGAGCGAACTTCTCCATGCCGCGTTGGAGAAGGCCGGCCTCGACACCACGCTCCATATGGTCAGGTCCGCGGATCACGGATTCCGCAACATGGAGGGGGACACGCCCGAGTCCCTCATCGACCGCGTTGAGGGATTCTTCGCGCGCACGATCGGCAAGCCCTGAGATCGGGTCGAATGCCGCTTGCGACTTACCGCGCCACGGTCAGGGGTCAGCGCGTCTCGATGTGGATTCCTGTCCGCTGGGCGTAGTCTTCCCAAGCCGAGGCGAGTCGCCGGACGATCTCCGGGTTCCGGGAGGCCAGATCCGTGGTCTCGCTGCGGTCGCTTCGCAGGTTGTAGAGCTCCCACCGGATTTCGTGGGGCATCCGCTTGCCCCACACGGCTTTCCAGTCCCCCCGGATCACAGCCCTAGCCGCCTGATGCTCAAAGTACAGGGTTCGCTCCGGCAGGCTCTCTCCATTGAACACAGGCAGCAGGCTCAGTCCCTCCTCGGGCTGCACCGATCGTCCGGCGAAGCCCGCCGGATAGTCCGCTCCAACTGCGGCGCGCAGCGTAGGCATCACATCGATGATGTGTCCGCGCTCCCGGACCCACTCCCCCTTCCTTCCAATGCCTTGGGGCCAGTGCGCGATGAACGGCGTGTTCGAGCCGCCTTCATGGGTGAAGTGCTTGTACAGGCGAAACGGCGTGTTTCCTAGGTTCGCCCATCCGCTCCCGTAGGAGTGATACGTGCCGGGCCCGCCCATCTTGCTGAGTTCCTCACCCTCGTGGAGGATCGTGACGCCCTGGCGGCTGCGCTCGTCGAATCCGTAGGGACCCCACTCGTAGCAGGCCCCGTTGTCGCTCAGCAGCATGATCAGCGTGCTGTCGAACTGGTCCGTGGCCTTGAGGTGCTCGACAATCCGTCCGATGCCCCGGTCGACGTGCTCGACCATGGCCGCGAACAGCGCCATCCTGCGGGCAAGGTCCATCTGCCGCGGCCGCTCGATCGAGTCCCAGGCGGGGTTGGGCTTGCCGGAGAATCCGTTCGCGATGTCATCCCTGTCGACCGGCACCATCGAGCGCCTGGTGTAGGTCCACCGGTCGCCGGCGATCAGGCCGATTCGCTTCATGCGGGCGTAGCGCTCCTCCCGCAGGACATCCCACCCGCGCATGTAGGTGTCGAAGTACTTGTCGGCGCTCTCCGCGGGGGCCTGGACCGGGAAGTGCGGCGAGGAGTGCCCGAGGAACACGAACCAGGGCCTGTCCCGCCGCTGCCCCTGCCTGATGAACTCCAGGGCGTACTGGCTGAAGACGTCGGTCGCGTAGTACTCGCCCTGCGGAGGGTCGATCTCCTTCGTGCGGCCGGCGGGCATGCGCTCGTAGTAGGCGGCGTCCCATTGGTCGTGGGAGTGGTCCAGGGCGTATCCGTAGAACTCCTCGAAGCCCCGCGTGGTCGGGCCCGTCCTGTCGTGCAGATGCCATTTCCCGACGTAGTAGCAGCTGTAGCCGGACCTGCCGAGGACCTCGCCGAGCGTGACGCAGCGCTCATTGAGCCTGCCGAGGTAGGCCGGGCCGCGTGTCGGATGCGGTTCGCGCGTCGTGAAGCTCGCGACGCCAGTCTGGGGCGGGTAGAGGCCCGTCATGAGTGAGGCACGGCTGGGGCAGCAGCGAGCGGAATTGTAGAAGGACTCGAAGCGGACGCCCCCTTCGGCAAGCGCATCGATGTTGGGTGTGTCGATCTCGCCCCCGTAGCAGCCGAGGTCCGAGTAGCCGAGATCATCCAGAAGGACGATGAGGATGTTTGGCCGGTCGGCGCCGGTCGCGGCTAGGACAGTGCCGGCAGCAAGGCAGAAGGAGAGGAGAAGGTGGATCACGGGCGGGATGGGGCTTGGCCCAGCGTGCATGTGGTCGTTCATGGGCAACACCGATTTCATGGACTATACTGCACCGGCCGCCGGGAGTCGATCGTCCAGCGGATTGGAGGATGGGTCGGCTTCCGGGCCGTTTCGCGGCAAAGCGGCGCGTGGCCGCCCGTGCAGCGGTGGGACCTCGGTCAGGCGGCCGGGCCGACCAGGTCAGATCCCCATTCCGCAGGCCTGCAGGAGGGCGCGCTGCACCGCCAGGTCGTGCTCCGCCGTGAAGTGCTCGACCCACCGTCCTTCGCGGATCGCCCCGGCAAGGTCGTCGAGGTCCGGAAGGTACCGTCGCGAAGGGCCGACCGGCACTTCGTTGGTGCCCGCCTCGAACCCTCCGTGCGGCTCGCTGAGCGTGAGCCGCACTCTGGGGCGGTCGGGATCGTCGATCTGGATGGATCCCCGCTCTCCGAAGATGTAGAAGTACCGCTCGCCGTCCCGGGCGTGGCTCTTGACGGTGGCGACAGCCTGTTCGAATTCGAACGTTCCCAGCACGTCATCCTCGACCTGGTCCGTCTGCGGGTTGGTCCTGCGCAATATCGAGCTCACCCGCTTCGGCTCCCCCATAAGCCAGATGAGCGCGTCGATCATGTGGCAGCAGATCTCGTACATCTGCCCGCCCGGATAGCGATCAAGCCGCCGCCTGCCCTCGGGCGAGAGCATGTCGTTCATCTGGCACAGGATCGACCGGACCGGTCCCAGCCACCCTTCCGCGAGTGCCCTGTGCGCAAGTCTGAAGGCGGGATTGTAGCGGTAGACGTATCCGATCTGCACCACGAGGCTGCGTTCCCGGGCCTCCTGGAGAATGCGCCGCAGCAGGTCGATGTTCACTCCCGGCGGCTTGTCGATCTTCGTGTGTTTTCCTGCGAGAACGCAGTCCAGGGAGTACGGGAGCGCCTCAAGCGGGTCGGTCTCAACGCAGACCACGCTGATCGAGTCGTCCGAGAGAATGTCGTCCACGGTGGTCCATCGCACGCCCTTCCATCGAGGATCGGCCTGAGCCTTCCCGAGCAGATCTGCATGGGGTTCGGCGACGGAGACGAAATCGTAGTTCTGCGACTCCCGGATCGCCTCCATGTGCCCGATGGAGTGGGAGTGCGCGGTGCCGATGATGGCTGCCTTGAGGCGAGGCGCTCCTCGCGCCGCCGGAATGGCAGCGAAACCGCTGAGGGCGACGCCCAAGGCGTCGCGGCGTGTGATTTGCATGGGGAGTCCTCCGTGCCCGCTCCCGAGGTCCGGGTTGCCCTTGTAGGCTACCCGGCGGGCAGCTTCACCACAAGACCGGTCAGCCCGCATCCGAAAGCGGGACCGGCACAGCAGCCTGCCCAGGAGGGACCGCTCACCCGCCGTTCCGCGGGGCACGGCGATGTCGGGCATCCTCGCCGGAGCCCCTTGCGGAGCGCGGCCCCGTCTGGGAGCGAAGCCTGAACCCGGAACTGTACTATTCTAGGGTTTCTGCCTGCCGTCGCGATTCGGACACGCGGGCCCTCCTGAACTGGGATCTCGGGGAGAATCTGTGCGCGTACCTGTAGTTGCCGCCAACTGGAAGATGCATAAGACTGCCGCGGAATCCGCGGCGTTCATCGAGGCGATCAGGGCGACGTCGGAGGACGTCGGCGACCGCGAGATCGTGATCGCCCCTGCGTTTCCCGCGCTGCAGGCTGCGGTCGAGGCGGCCCGGGGCACGCGCATCCAGATCAGCGCCCAGGACCTCCACTGGGAGGCGAGGGGCGCCTACACCGGCGAAGTCTCCGCCGACATGCTGACCGCGATCGGCTGCAGCCACGTGATCATCGGCCACAGCGAGCGGCGCGAGTACTTCGGCGAGACCGACGGCACGGTGCATCTGAAGATTCTGGCCGCGCTCGAGGCGGGCCTGACGCCGATCGTGTGTGTGGGCGAGACGCTGGACCAGCGCGAGGCGGGTAACACCGGCGTCGTGCTCCGGGAGCAGTTCACCGCCGGGATGGGGGCGCTGAGTCCGGAACAGTTCGGCAAGCTCGTCCTGGCCTACGAGCCGATCTGGGCGATCGGCACGGGCCGCACTGCAACGCCCGACATCGCGGACGAGGCGCATTCGGCGCTCCGGTCGATGGCCGCGGCGCGGTTCGGGGATTCGGCAGCAGAGGCGCTGCGCATCCTCTACGGCGGAAGCGTCAAGCCCGGGAACTTCGCAGGCCTGCTGGAACGCGAGGGGATCGACGGGGGGCTTGTCGGCGGAGCCAGCCTCGATCCGGAGTCCTACGCGGCCCTTCTGTGCGCATGAGGACCGGCGCTACCCGCATAATGGAGGAGAGATGGTCATCCTGCTGACGATTGTCCACGTGATGGTGAGTTTCTTCCTCATCATCGTCGTGCTGCTGCAGAGCGGCAAGGCGGCGGATCTCGCCGGCGCGTTCGGCGGCATGGGGTCCCAGACAGCCTTCGGCCCGCGAGGGGCCGCGACCGTGCTGTCCAAGGCGACGACCACGGCCGCCGTGCTCTTCATGCTGACTTCGATCTCGCTCGGAATCTGGCAGGGGCGCAACGTCGGAGCCCAGTCCGTGATCGAGACCAGCGGCGTGGCGTCCGAGGCGGAAGAGTCCGAATCGAGCGGGTCGGGAACCGCGGCCCCGGTCGAGTCGGGAAGCGCCCCGGCAGGGACGGGACAGGAAGAAGGGCTGGAATAGGGCCGCCCGGGAGACGGAGCTGTCACCGCCGTCGAACCCCGGGTGATGTGACGAGTGCGGAGGTGGCGGAATTTGGCAGACGCGCTAGCTTGAGGTGCTAGTGGGAGCAATCCCTTGGGGGTTCGAGTCCCCCTCTCCGCACCATGCCCAGGAGCCCGCTGGACTTCCTCTCCCTGAAATTGCGACGGCTCTTGTGGCTGCCGCCGTCGTTGCGGAGCCGCGTCGGCCGGTCTTGATCGCTGGCCATCAGGAGGTTCCTGTCGCCATGGCTGTCGTACGCACCGATCGCCAGTCCGGTGGCCCCCCGGTTTCGCCGTGCTCGCTGACGGGGCCCGTGTCTTCGATGAGCTGCGGCCCTTGGAGCGTGCCGGCATCCGCGAGCATGGCCCCAGCCGGCAGCGTCGGGGTCCCGCGACATCCGTAGTCCGGGTGCGCTGCCGCCTCCGGCCCGCACGGTCGCCGGTCTCAGGCGGAAGCGGCACCTGCGACGGGCTCCTCTTCGACTCGGTCCAATGTCTCGCGAGACATCCGAGGTTTCCCCCTCTGCCAGGGACTCGATTCCGATGTTGCAAGACGAGGATTCACCGGCACGGTCGGCTGCAGGCGATCCGCCAGGGGAGGGCAGGGACCGCCCCCGTTTCGGGAGGGCGGCCAGCAGTCTGGCCGTGGCGCAAAGCAACCGACCCTGATACCCAGTACAATCGTGGTCGGGTGGGCGAGGAAGCCATGCGTGCACTGACCGGCGATCCAGGCTTGGTCCGTTGGCAGCCACTGCCCAGGGAGGTTCAGCATGAATTCCAGCGCATTCGCGGTGACCGGGATGGTATTGCTCCTTTTGCAGGCTGCCTGTTCGGAGGCCGAAGAGGAGCGCGCCATCTTCTCTAGCCAGCCGGTCTGGAGCAGCGGCACGGCCATATCCGGCGGCGACGGCATCGCCCGGTTGATCGACTTTGACGGCGACGGCGACCTTGATTTCGTCACGAGCGCTCCCGATCCACGCCGCTGGGTTGCCTACCGGAACCAGGACGGGCGGATCGCGCCCGAGCCATTCTGGGAGTCTGCGGAAACGACGGACTGCGACCATGTCGACGTGCTCGACTTCAACGGCGATGGCTGGTCCGACCTGGCAGGCACCCACGAGAGCCACTGCACGCTCTACCTGAACCGGTCCGGCGAGATCGGAACGATTCCCGACTGGGAGACCGGCCTGATTGCGAACGCGAACCAGATTGACTTCGGCGACTTCGATGGCGACGGGGACCTCGACATGGTCATGGCCGCCGGCGAGCCGGTGAATGGAGTTGCCGTTTTCGAGAACGAGTCCGGGATGCCCTCTCCGCTGGTCTCCCGCAAGCTCGGGCGGGAAGAGTACTCGGAGAGTGCAGTCTTCGCCGACTTCGACGGGGACGGCGATCTGGACATCACAGCCGCCTACCGGGAAGGCGCAATCGTCGTGTTCCGAAACACGGACGGGCAGTTCGACGAGGGGGAAACGATCTTCGAGGACGAGGAGATCCGGTGGACCCAGCGGCTCTACTGGCGGGATCTCGACGGCGACGGCAGACTGGAGCTGTTCTGTGCGAAGGGGCCATGGGGGAACGAGGTCGGAAGAAGCGTACAGCTTGCTTTCGCGGACGGCGGCGAACCGGAGATCCTGTGGAAGAGTCCGGCAGAGACCGCCTTTCACGGGTTCGAGTTCGGTGACGTCGACGGGGATGGGGACGCTGACATGATCGCCGCGGATTATGCGGACGGCGGCAGCCTGTACCTCTACCTAAATGACGGGGGAGTTCTCTCGGAGGAACCCGTGTGGTCCACGAAGACGTCCGGTCCGGCCCATGAAGCGGTGCTGGGGGATCTCGACGGTGACGGAGACCTCGATCTGACCGTGGGCTGCCGCGACCAGGCGCATATCTTCGAGAACCTCATGGCCGAAGAGTCGTAGGTGCTCGGCGGCACTTCTCTGTCTCCTTGCGGTGGGGCAGGCCGAAGGGCATCCGCATGACACCTCGTGAAGATGCGCCGACGTATTGCTTCCGACCCAGTGCGACAGACTGAGGTGGTGTCGGCTGCTTGGATAGCTGGCCGGTGATTTCGAGGTGGACTCCGCCAGGGTTCACGACACGGTGTCGATGTCTTGCGGGTTTCGGCTCGTTGAGCCCGGTAGTCTTCGTGGAGTTCACCGAGGACGCAGAGGACGCAGCAGCGCGGGGTGATCGACGGTCCAGCGCATGCCGGATTGTTTCAGTCCTGGGCTGACAATGCCGTGCGGTCCCGCCGCAGCCCGTGCCGGCGAAGTCGGATCGGCTGCAGGGAATGGCCCCGGGAGTGATCCTGCAGGGCGTGGCCGAGGCGGTGGCGATGCCCGTCCCTAGGCCTCCGCCGATCGCTGTGGAGAGGCCCGAGGAGGAATATCCCGGCACGGACGGCAAGCCGATGGCGGAAAACACCTGGCAGGCGGTCAGGGTGCGTTATGCCGGCGATGCGCTGGCGATCCATTTCCAGGGCCGCGGATTCGTGGCGACCGATCTGCTCGTTTACTACCGGGAGGATGACAAGGGGGCGACCGTGGCGCGGGATGTGATGGTGGTGCCGGGGGTGGACGGCACCCACCGCTGCACGTACAGGATCTGGGACGAGGGCGGACGGGCGCCGCATTTCGTGCTGGAGGTGATCTCGAGCACGACGCAGGAGAACGATGACGGAAGGAAACGGAAGACCTATGCGCAGCAGGGGGTGCGGGAGCACTTCCGCTACGCGCCTTTGAGCACGCGGAGGGCCGGGATGGGCGGAGACTGGCTGGTGGGCGAGGTTCTGCGGGATGGCCGGTGGGAAGCGCTCCCGCCGCTGGGGCGGGAGCGCATCCGGAGTGCGGTGCTGGGCTTGGATCTGCGGGTGAGAGAGCGGGACACGGGAGGCGGTTTTCGCGAACTGCGGTTCTTCGATCCGATTGCAGGTGAGGATCTGCGGACCCTCGCCGATTCGGAACGCGACCGCAGGGAGGAGCGTCAGGGCCGGATCCGGGCGGAACGCGAATCAGCCAGGCTGAGGGCGATGCTGGAGCAACTGCCCGGGGCTGGAGCCGGGGATGCGCCCAGCGACGGCGCGTGAGCCGACACAAGCAAGGAAGGACAGTGTGCGCGGGCCGGCTCAGGCTGTCGGATGCTGCGCCCACGGCATTCGCTTCGTAAAGCACCTCCGCCGACTGGAGAGCGATGGTCACCGACTGGCCCGTAGACATTGATTGCGGATCGCTCGAACGGTTTCCATTCCTTACCTCGTCCCGAACGGGCATCCAATCAACCGAATGGGAGGACTCCGGCCCCGTGGACGGGTTCCGGTCGATCCCCGCCGTAGCGTGCCGGGTGCCGTTTCGTACCGCCTCGGCTGCCTACACTTCCTCCCGAAGCATGAGGTGTGCGCCGACGCTCTCCAAGCGGGTACATTGATGGCAATGCGCCAAGCCGCCCGCAGTAGGCGTGTTTGGCCCACGTGAACCTCCGAGCGCGAGCGGAGAGTCGTTGAGGTGACCCCGAACAAGTTCATTGCGAAGTGGCACGCCTCTGAGTTGAAGGAGCGTTCGGCGGCGCAGGAGCACTTCATCGACCTGTGCCGGCTGCTCGAGGAGCCGACCCCGGCGGAGGCGGATCCCAAGGGCGACCACTACTGCTTCGAGCGCGGCGCGCTCAAGGACTCCGGCGGCGAAGGCTGGGCGGACGTGTGGAAGCGCCACTGCTTCGCGTGGGAGTACAAGGGGAAGCATGCGAACCTCGACGCCGCGTTCGACCAGTTGCGGCAGTACGCGCTTGCGCTTGAGAACCCGCCCCTGCTGATCGTCTCGGACATGGGCCGGTTCCGCATTCGGACGAACTGGACCAACTCGGTCAGCAAGACGCACGAGTTCGAGCTTGACGATCTCGTGGACGGTGCGGTCCGCGACAGGCTCAAGTGGGCCATGTCCGACCCGGAACGGCTGCGGCCGGGCGAGACACGTCAGACGCTGACGGAACAGGCCGCGAAGCACTTCGCCCGGCTCGCCCAGTCGCTCCGTGACCAAGGCCACGGCCCCGAGGACGTGGCGCACTTTGTGAACCGCCTCGTGTTCTGCATGTTCGCCGAGGATGTGGGGCTGCTTCCGAACGACATGTTCACCCGCATGCTGGGGCGGGCGCACCGGAAGCCGGAGAAGTTCGCGGACCTGGCCCGGAAGCTGTTCGGCGCGATGGCGACGGGCGGCGAGGTCGGGTTCGAGGAGGTGGACTGGTTCGACGGCGGGCTGTTCGAGTACGATGCCGCCCTTCCCATGGACGAGGGGCAGATCGAGACAACTCTGGAGGCCTCCCGGCTGGACTGGTCGAGCATCGACCCCTCGATCCTTGGAACGCTGTTCGAGCGGGGCCTCGACCCGGACAAGCGCTCGCAGCTCGGAGCGCACTACACGGACCGGGACAAGATCATGCGGATCATCCATCCGGTGATCGTTCGCCCCCTGCTCGCCGAGTGGAGGACCGCGAAAGCCGGGATTGCCAAGAGCATCGGGCGCGCGAACTCTGCGAAGTCGAAGGGTGCGGCGACGCGGAACCGCAGGCAGGCGGAGAACGCGCTCGGCGCGTTCCTCGAACGGCTGCGCAACTTCACCGTGCTCGACCCGGCCTGCGGCTCGGGCAACTTCCTCTACCTCGCGCTCCATGCCCTCCACGATCTGGAGCACCAGGTCCAGTTGGAGGCCGAGGCGCTGGGACTCCAGCGCAGCTTCCCCTCGGTCGGCCCCGCCAACGTGAAGGGGATCGAGTTGAACGCCTACGCGGCGGAACTGGCGCGGGTGTCGGTATGGATCGGCGAGATCCAGTGGATGCGGAGGAACGGGTTTCCGGGCGCGCGGGAGCCCATCCTCGAACCGTTGGAGACGATCGAGTGCCGCGACGCGATACTTACGCACGACGGCGGGGAGCCGGACTGGCCCGATGCGGACGTGGTCATCGGCAACCCGCCCTTCCTGGGCGGCAAGCTGCTCATCTCGAACCTCGGCGAGGAATACGTATCGGCCATGTTCCGTGCGTACGAGGGGCGGGTGCCCCGCGAAGCCGATCTCGTCTGCTACTGGTTCGTGAAGGCCGGCGAACGCTTGGGCGATAGGACCTCGAAGCGGATCGGACTGGTCGCCACCAACTCGATACGGGGAGGAAAGAACCGCCGGGCGCTCGAACGGGCAACGCGCGACGGAGTGATCTTCGACGCGTGGAGCGACGAGCCGTGGGTGATCGATGGCGCGGCCGTTCGCGTCTCGCTGGTGTGCTTCTTGGAGGCGGGCAGCAAACTCGCGCCGGACTGCCGCCTCGACGGCGAGACCGTGGACGAGATCCACACGGACCTGACCGCCCGCCGAGGCGAATCCGGTATCGACTTGACGAAGGCAAGGCGGCTCGCCCGGAACGCGGGCGCGGCCTTCATGGGAGACACCAAGGGCGGGCCGTTCGACGTTCCCGGGGATCTGGCCCGCGAGTGGCTGCGGGAGCCCGCGAACCCCAACGGCCGCCCCAACTCGGACGTGCTCAAGCCGTGGATGAACGGCATGGCCGTCACCCGGCGGCCCGCCGACAAGTGGATCGTCGATTTCGGGCTGTCCATGGAGGAGGGCGACGCCGCCCTGTACGAAGGTCCGTTCCAGCACATCCGCGAACACGTCCACCCGATGCGGCAGAGGAACCGCCGCAAGGCCTACCGCCTGAACTGGTGGCGGCATGTCGAGCCGAGACAAGGCATGTGGAAGGCTCTCGACGGCCTGTCGCGCTACATCGTAACGCCCACCGTGGCCAAACACCGCCTCTTCGCGTGGCTCGATGCCCATGTCTGCCCCGACCACCAACTGATCGTCATCGCCCGCGAGGACGACGCCACGTTCGGCATCCTGCACAGCCGGTTCCACCAGATGTGGTCGCTCCGCTTGGGCACCTGGCTCGGCAAGGGCAACGATCCCCGCTACACGCCGACCACGACCTTCGAGACCTTCCCCTTTCCGGATGGACTCTCACCGGACATCCCCGCTGGCGATCAAAAGGCCGACCCACGCGCCCAGGCAATCGCTTCGGCGGCCCGGCGGCTCGTCGAACTCCGAGACCGCTGGCTCAACCCTCCCGAGTGGGTGGAGTGGATCGAGGAACCCGTCGTCGGCTATCCGGCGCGTCCCGTGCCCCGTGACAAGAAGGCGGCCGCAGCGCTCAGGAAGCGGACCCTGACCAACCTTTACAACGCCCGGCCCCAGTGGCTCGTGAACGCTCACGCCCAACTCGACGCCGCAGTGGCCGCCGCCTACGGCTGGCCCGGTGACATCGCGGACGACGCGGCGCTGCGGGAGCTGCTCGATCGGAACCGGCGCTGATCTCGCGAACGGGAAGTCAGCCGCCGAAGCTCCCCCCAAGCGCGGCGACGTCCCGACCCAGAGCCTCGGCGGTGCGCTGGACATGCCTGGCGCCCACGCGCACTCCGGCCGGACCGGGCCGCCTCAACACCATGTCATGCACACAGGAACGCTTGGGAGCTTGCCTGCGGGCACGGCCTGTGGCATCATTATATGCGAATAAAAAACGAATAGATGTCCACAGAAACCATAACTGCGAAGAATATTCGCGCCCTTGAGGCCTTGGTTTGCGAGCGCGGCTTCGGCTGGACCCTGCCTCGGAAGGCGGAATTCCGCCACGACCCCGCACCGATCGGGATCGAATGGCTGGATGCCCGCCTTGGCGGCGGCCTCCCGCGCGGCGCGATCAGCGAGGTTACCGGGCTCTGCTCGTCGGGACGCACAGGCGTGGTGCTGTCCGCGCTCGCCAGGCTGACCCAGGCCGGAGGGATTGCCGCCTACGTTGATGCGACCGACTGCCTGGATCCGCGCTCGGCGGAGCAGGCCGGAGTGCTTCTGGACCGGCTGCTGTGGGTCCGCTGCGGCGCGGAAGGGAACTCTCGCCGCGACGGCGGCAGGCCGCGGCTTTCGCCGACGGACGAAGCATGGCAGACGGCGAACCTGGTCGTCTCCGCCGGCGGCTTCGGCATGGTCGCAGTCGACCTCGGCGGGTTCTCCCGGCGCCAGCTGGCTGACCTGCAGGGGCGGACATGGGCGCGCCTCCGACACGCCGTGGAAGACACGCCCGCGGTGCTGGTCGTTCTCGCGGAGAGGCGCCTGACCGGCAGCGCCGCGGATGTCGTGTTGGAACTGCATCGCGAGCGAACCGAATGGAACGGCCTGCTGGGAGGCATCGGGATGCGTGCGGAGATTTTCAGGCGCAGGATGCGCGGGGCGCACCGCGCGGACACGGAGCGGGCGGCATGACGGCCCGGTCATCCGACAGCGGATCCCGCCGTGCCGCGCTCTACGCGTCCCTGCACGTTCCCGACTTTCCTGTCGCCGTGCTGCGGAGGGGAGGGAGGCGTTCGCAGCCGGTGGCGGTCGCTTGCGGTGAGCCGCCCAAGCAGTTTGTCCACGCCGCCGACGCGCTCGCCCGGAAGCACGGCGTGCGCCAGGGAATGGCGCTGGCCGCGGCGCAGGCGCGCTGCAGTGCGCGGGCGGGACGGCCGCTGCAGGTCTTCCGCCGCGACGCGAAGGCAGAGCGGAGGGTGCAGGCGCGGCTGCTGAAACTGGCGGAGGGCACGACCCCCGTGTTCGAGGATGTCGCTCCGGGGCTCCTTTCGCTCGATTTCGCGGGCTTGCGCAACCCGTACGCCTCGGCGGCGGAGCTGGCGGGCGGAGCGGCCCGCTTCGGGTTGAGGGCCAATGTCGGCGTCGCTCGCAACCGTCTCGTCGCCCTGTGCGCGGCGCGCACGCAGCCGGGTGTGACCCACGTGTACCCGGGGCAGGAGGCCGGCTTCCTCCACGGGCTGCCGCTCGACACCCTGCCGCTGGACGGCGAGGAACTGCGAACTCTCGAGCGCTGGGGCGTGCGCAAGGTGGGGGAGCTGGCACTTCTGCCGCCGGAGAGAATGGCCGAGCGGTTCGGGGAGCGCGGGGCCCGCATGGTGCGGCTTGCCCGCGGCGAGGAGGACTCGATGCTGCGGGCCTGCCGGCCGGAGGCCCCGCTGGAGCTGAGCCGGGATTTCGACTGGGAGGTCGGGGAGATCGAATCGCTTGCGTTCGTGATGTCGGGCATGCTCGAACGGCTCTGCCTGCGCTTGCAGGGCCTGAACAAGGCGGCGGCGAGTCTGACCACGCGCCTGCGGCTGGCTGGCGGCGGGGTGTTCGAGCGGACCATCAGCCTGCCCTATCCGCTGAGCGACTCGCGCGCCTTGCTGATGCTGGTGCGCATCGACCTGGCGGCGCATCCCCCGGGGGCCGCGGTGGACGGCGTGCGGGTGTCGGCCGAGCCTGCCGAGCGCCGACACGTGCAGTCGTCCCTGTTTGTGCCGGACCTGCCTGATGCCGAGAGCCTGGCAGTGACCCTGGCACGGCTGTCCTGCCTGGTGGGGGAAGAGCGGGTCGGCGCCCCGGCGGTTCCCGACACACACCGGCCCGGGGCGGCGGCCCTGGAGGCGTTCCGGCCGTCGGACGGAAGAAGCGCGGCCGCGAACGGTGCGGCGCCGCCTCTGCGCAAGCGCCGCCGACCGCGCTTTGCCGAAGCATCCACTCCTCCCAGAAGCACACTGGTCTTCCGCTGTTTCCGGCCATCCCGTCCGGCGGATGTGGTCCTGCGCGGGGAGCGTCCCGTCCGCGTCAGGGCGGGGGAGGCCCGGGGACGCGTGACGGCGTGTGCCGGGCCCTGGCGGGTGTCCGGGGAGTGGTGGACGCCGGACGGCTGGCAGTACCAGGAGTGGGACGTGGAGGTTGGCGGCCGCCTGTACCGGGCCTGCTGTGAGAGGACGACGGGGCAGTGGTTCCTTGCGGGGGAGTACGACTAGCCGTCCGCGGCGGAGGCAAGCGCATGTACGTCGAACTCCACAGCGCCTCGGGTTTCAGCTTCCTAGAAGGGGCCTCGGACCCGGAGGACCTTCTTGGCGAGGCCGCGAGCCTCGGCTACGAGGCGCTGGCCCTGTGTGACCGCAACTCGGTTTCCGGGGCGCCGCGCTTCTTCCAGGCGTCGCGCCAGGCCGGAGTGCGGCCGCTGGTCGGTTGCGAGATCTCGCTTGACCAGCCAGGCATCAGGAAGGGGACTCCCAGCGCGGTGCTGGACCGGAGGCTGACCGTGCTGGTCGAGAACCGTGCGGGCTACCGCAACCTCTGCCGCCTGCTCACCCGCATGAACCTGCGCGCGCCCAAGGGCGAGGGCCGTGCCCGTTGGAAGGACATCGAGGAGTATTCCCAGGGGCTTGTGGCACTGCTCGGCGACCTCCGCGACGAGGATCCGGTCCGTGGCATTTTCGGTCCCCGGAACGTCTATGTGGAACTGCAGCGCCATCTGCTCCGCGAGCAGGAACACGCCAATCGCGACCGCATCGAATTCGCCCGCGCGCACCGTTTGCCGCTGGTCGCCACGAACGGCGTCCGCTACGACACGGAGCGTCGCAAGCCCTTGCACGACGCTCTGACCTGCCTGCGGTTCAAGCGTCGGCTCGATGACGCCGGTCGGCTGCTGGATGCCAACGCCGAGCGGCACCTCAAGCCGCCACGGGAGATGGAGCGGCTCTTCTCCGACCTGCCCGAGGCGGTTGCGAACGCGGCCGAACTGGGCCGGCGCCTCCGCTTCACGCTGCAGGATCTGGGCTACGAGTTCCCGAGCTACCCCTTGCCGCCCGGAGAGAGCGCCAGCTCCCATCTGCGGCGGGAGACCCTGCGCGGCGCTGCCGAACGCTATCGGGGGCGGTCGCACCGCGACAAGGCGTTCCGGCAGATCGACCGGGAGCTTGCCATGATCGCCAACCTCAAGCTCGAGGGCTACTTCCTGGTCGTGTGGGACATGGTCCGGTTCGCCCGCCGCAACGGCATTCTCTGCCAAGGGCGCGGCTCGGCGGCCAACTCGGCGGTCTGCTACTCGCTCGGCATCACTGCGGTCGATCCGGTCGGGATGGACCTGCTCTTCGAGAGATTCCTGTCGGAAGAGCGCGGGGAGTGGCCCGACATCGATATCGACCTCCCTTCGGGGGACCAGCGCGAGCGCGTGATCCAGCACGTCTACGAGCGCTACGGGGAGCGCGGGGCGGGCATGACGGCCAACGTCATCACCTATCGCGGCAGGAGTGCCGTGCGCGAGATGGGCAAGGTGCTCGGCTTTCCGGAGGAGATGATCGGGCGGCTCGCCAAGGGCATCCACGGGTTTGAGTACGTCGACAGCCATGACGACCTGCTCTCCCAGGCGGGAGAGGCCGGCTTGGACCGCCACGACCCCCAGGTCGCCCGCTGGCTGCGCCTCTGCCTTGACGTCCAGTCGCTCCCGCGCCACCTCGGCCAGCATTCCGGCGGCATGGTCATCTGCCAGGGGAATCTCGACGCAGTCGTGCCGCTGGAGAACGCACGCATGCCGGGGCGCGTCGTCGTGCAGTGGGACAAGGAGGACTGCGCCGATCTGGGCATCATCAAGGTTGACCTGCTGGGTCTGGGCATGATGGCCGTGCTGGAGGAGTCCACGGCCATCATCCGCTCGCGTGGCGGCTCGTTCGACCTTGCCAGGATCCCTCCTGACGACCCGAAGACGTACCGGATGATCCAGCGGGCCGACACGGTCGGTGTCTTCCAGATCGAAAGCCGCGCCCAGATGGCGACCTTGCCGCGGATCAGGCCGGCCCGCTTCTACGATCTGGTTGTCGAGGTGGCGATCATCCGCCCCGGCCCGATCACGGGCAACATGGTGCATCCCTACATCAACCGCCGTCTCGGCCGCGAGCCTGTCCGCTACGCACACCCGTCGCTTGAGCCGATTCTCGCGCGCACGCTGGGCGTGCCCCTGTTTCAGGAGCAGCTCCTGCGAATGGCCATGACGGCGGCGGGTTTCACGGGCGGCCAGGCCGAGCAGCTTCGGCGTGCCATGGGATTCAAGCGCTCGACCGAGCGCATGAGTGAGATCGAGGGGCGGCTGCGTCAGGGGCTTGCGCGAAACGGCATTGAGGGCGACGCGGCGGAGGAGATCGTCCGCTCCATCAAGTCGTTCGCGCTGTACGGCTTTCCCGAGTCGCATTCGGCGAGCTTCGCCCTGCTGGCCTACGCCAGTTCGTACCTGAAGGCGCACTATCCGGCCGAGTTCCTGACAGCCCTGCTGAACTGTCAGCCGATGGGGTTCTACTCACCGGCCGTGCTGGTCAAGGACGCGCAGCGCCACCGTGTGCGCGTGCTGCCGGTCGACGTGAACGAGTCGGGCCGGCGCTGCGCGGCCGTCGACAGGCCCGGACGCCCGGCAGGAGCTGTGCCTCGTTCCACCCCGTGTGTCCGCCTGGGCCTGAACTATGTCGGTGAGCTGCGGGCCGAGGCGGCGAGGCGGATTGCCGAGGACCGTGCCAGGGGAGGGGAATTCCGCTCGATCGGCGAGTTTGCCCGGCGCGTCCGGCTGAAGAAGAACGAGCTCGACGCGCTGGCGGAGATCGGGGCGCTGAACTCCCTGGGCGAAGGGATCCATCGTCGCGAGGCCCTGTGGCAGGTGGAGAGCGTCTGGCGTCCGAAGGGGCCGCTCTTCGACCGGCAGGACGATGTGCTGCCCACACCCGGCCCTCTGGCGCCGATGCAGCCGCTCGAGCGCCTCGAGGCCGACTACCGGGGAACGGGCCTGACGGTCGGCAAGCATCCGATGCACTATCTGCGCGGGCGGGTGCAGGGCATGGATGTCCTGTCCTCCCGCGAGATCGAGGCCGCTGCCGACGGCCAGCGCGTGCGGGTTGCCGGCGCGGTGATCACGCGCCAGCGACCCGGTACGGCCAAGGGTTTCTGCTTCATCACTCTCGAGGACGAGACGGGAGTGTCGAACCTGATCCTGACGCCGCAGGTGTTCCAGGCATATCGGCCCGTCGTGATGCACGAGACATTCCTGCTGGCCGAGGGGGTGTTGCAGAACACCGAAGGCACGGCTGCCGTGAAGGCCGAGAAGCTGCAGGCGCTCGGCTCGCCCGAACTCGGGATGCAGTCGCATGACTTCCATTGACGGAGTGTCGGCCCACCCGCGCGGCGAGCAGTGGGCGGAGCGTGGCTGCCCCGGTCTTCGAATGTTGGATCCAACCTTGGGAAACAGGCCGTTCGCCTTGGCGGGCACCGCCCGCCTGCAGCCTTTGCAGCGGCCTGTCACAGAGAATCGTGCAGGCGCCGGGCCGCTCGATCGAGGATTCTCCGGACAGACGCCCCGTGCGCCGAGTGCGCTGCAGCTTCATGCTAGCGTGGCAGGGACGATGCCCGAATCGCTGACGCTCCGATATGTGAGCATGCTCGAAGGGGCGCGAGCTCCGCAGTATGCGCACGGACCGGCCGAGGATGCGGGGATGGACCTCTTCGCAGCCCAGGACGTCGTACTGGAGCCGGGGTCTTGGAAGAGTGTGCGCACCGGGATCGGAATCGAGATCCCGGAGGGCTATGAGGGCCAGGTCCGGCCACGCAGCGGGCTCGCGCGGCGACACGGCCTGACCCTGCTCAACAGTCCCGGAACCATCGATCCCGGCTACCGGGGCGAGGTGCGCGTGACCCTGATCAACTTCGGCCCGAACGCGTACCGGATCCGCCCGGGCGACCGCATCGCCCAACTGGTCGTCGCCTCCTACGCGGCTGTGCGATGGGAGCTGGCGAAGTCCCTCGGCGAGAGCAGCAGGGGCACGTGCGGCTTCGGGTCTACGGGTCGCTGATCCCGCCGCGCCGGAAGATCCCGGAGTCCCGCGTCAGGATTCGAGCCGAAGCCGGAGTCACTCGCCGAGAGCGTTCGCAAAAAACGCTCTCATCGCCGGGTAGGTCAGCAATCGCTGTCTGCCGAACACTCCGTGGCCTTCGTTGTCGAAGATCATGTAGCGCACTTCTCCGGCCCCGGCCTCGCGGAGGGCGGCTGCGAACCGGTCGGACTGCTGGATCGGCACGGTGCGGTCGGCGGTCCCGTGAACGAGCAGGAACGGCGGAGCGCCACTATTGGCATAGGTGATTGGCGACGCCTGCCGCGCGCGGGCTTCCAGTCCGCCCTCCGGGCCCGCAAGCAAGGTGTTGCCGAGGCGCCGCGGCAGCACCCCCGGCGACCCCCAGTTGAGAAAGTCGGTCGGCGCAGCCGATGCGCAGACCGCCTGGACCAGGCTCGACTGCTCCAGATGGGGGCTGCTTCCCTCCAGGCCCGCGGCCTTGTCGACCAGTCCGAGCAGCGAGACAAGATGGGCGCCTGCGGAGTTGCCGTAGGCGCCGATTCGGCCGGGGTCGATCCGGTACTCCTCCGCATGGGCCCGCAACCATCGGACAGCCGCCTTCACGTCCTCGATCTGGGCCGGCCAGGGGGCCTCGCCCGTGAGGCGGTAGTTGACGGAAATCGCCACGTAGCCGTAGCTTGCGTACTCGGCCGGAATGCGGGACCACTGGCCCCGCTGCTTGTCACCGCCCCTCCAGCCTCCTCCGTGGACAGCCACCAGCACCGGCCGCAGGGCCGCTCCGTCCTCCGGCGGCAGATAGAGATCGAGTTTCTGCGCGGGGCTGGCGTCGTCGTATGCGATGTCGAGCTGTGCGCGGACACCTTCGGGCAGCGGGGGGCTTTCGCCGCCTCTGTCGGCATCGCGAGGCTGGGCGCCGATCGGAAGCGCCCAGAGAAGGACGGCAAGCAACAGTCTCTGCATGGTCTCGGGTTCCGCCTACAAGAGTACCCATGTCGCTCGATCGAGACGGGTCCCGGTCGAGCCTTCCGGGCGAGAAGCGGGTCCCCGGAACACCCGGCCGGTCCGGGTTCCTACTGGCGGTAGAGGAACTCGTTGAGATTGAACAGCGTCTGGCAGAGGTCGACCAGGCCGGTCGGCGTGCTCTCCAGGAACGCCAATGCCTTGGTCCTCTCGCTCGCGCTCGGCATGCGGGACAGCGCGAGTTCAAAGGCCAGGTCCACCTGCGCCCGCGCGCTGTGCCCAGCCTCCACGACGACGCGCTGCGCGAAATGCTTCGCCTGCAGCAGCACCTCGGCGTTGTTCATCAGAAGCAGGGCCTGCGGCGCCACCGTCGAACGCGTCCGGCGGCTGCACGAGGAGACCATGTCGGGCTGGTCGAACGCCTCGAACATCGGGTAGCGGATCGAGCGCTTCGAGAACACGTAGATGCTGCGGCGCCAGCTCTCGGGATCCCCGATGGCCATCCCCGGCCACGTCCGATCCGTGCTGGACTGGAAGAGCGCCGGATCGATGAACGGCCGGACCGCCGGACCGCCGACCGTGCGGTTCAGCGTGCCCGCGACGGCCATGATCTGGTCGCGAATCACCTCGACCTCGTGCCTGTTGCGGCTCTGTCTCCAGAAGTACGTATTGCCGGAATCCTTCTGCAGATTCTCCGGGATGTCGAGGCTTGCCATGCGATACGCCTCCGAGCCCAGCATCAGACGGTGCATGTGCTTCACCGACCAGCCGGAGTCCACGAACTCGGTGGCCAGCCAGTCCAGCAGCTGCGGGTTTGACGGCTGCATCCCGGTCTTGCCGAAGTTGCTGGGAGTCCTGACGATGCCGTCGCCGAAGTGATGCTGCCAGATCCGGTTGACCATGACCCGCGCGGTCAGCGGGTTGTTCTCGGACGCGATCCATTCTGCGAAGTGCTTCCGCCGCCAGCTGGTCCCGGCACTCTCCGGAGGGGCAGGGAAGTCGGGCTCGCTTCTGGCCGCCACCGTCAGCACGCCGGGGTCCATGCGCGAACCCTTCGTCCCGGGGTCTCCCCGATGCAGGAAGTACGACGGCAGGGGCTGGCGGCTGTCCTCCGTGATCGTGCGTGCCGTCGCGTACGGCTCGGGCCGCATCGACTCCAGGTCACTGATCTCCTGCTGCGTCTCGTCGTACTGGGCGATATCCTTCGCGTCCATCCGTTCTAGAATGTCCGGGACCGCGATCAGCTTGTACAGCGCCTCCACCTGCCGGGCGTTCAGGCGCTGGGCCTTGTCGCGCTCCCCGGCGGGAGTCTCCCAGGCCGTCCGGTAGTACTTCGGAAGCGTGTCGAGCGTGGCCTGGAACAGGAACTCCCGGTGGGGCTCTTCGAGCTCCGCGAGCCGCTTCTTGAGGGGCTCCTGCCGCGCGCTGATTTCCTTGTTGAGCGCCTGGTGGCGCTCGACCTCATCCGGCGAGACCAGCGGGTAGTCGATTTCCTTGGTCGAGAAGAACACCGCCTGCATCCGGTAGTAGTCCTTCTGCGGAATCGGGTCGAACTTGTGGTTGTGACAGCGGGCGCACTGCGCGGTCACCGCCAGGAACGTCTGCGCAGTGGTGGCGACGTTGTCGTCGAGCTCGTCCATGCGCGTGCGCTCGTCCTTGATGTTGTTGTCGAGCACCATGCGCAGGTACCCGGTTGCGATGTTCGCCTCGGGCGAGTCCGGCGCGATCTCGTCGCCGGCGATCTGTTCGCGGACGAACAGGTCGTAGGGCTTGTCCTTGTTGAACGCGTTGACGACGTAGTCGCGGTAGCGCCACATCGACGGCCAGTCGAAGTCCCGCTCGTACCCGCCGGAGTCGGCGTAATGCACCAGGTCGAGCCAGTGGCGGCCCCAGCGCTCGCCGTAGTGCGGCGACTCGAGAAGCGTGTCGACCAGCCGCTTCCACGCATCCGGGGCGCCGTCGTTCACGAACGCCTCGACCGCGTCGGCCGACGGCGGCAGGCCCGTCAGGTCGAGGTAGACGCGGCGAATGAGGGTCCGCCTGTCCGCGGCCTTGCTGCGAGTCAGTCCCTTCTCGCTCAGCTTCGCGTCGAGAAAGGCGTCGACGGGATGGCCGCCGCCGCCGCCCGGAACGGCCGGACGCCTCAGATCGACGAAGGCCCACCACGACCTCTCGTCCTCGGTGACCGGGCGTTCCTCCAGCTTGCGGAGCGCCTCGAGGCGCTGCGCCTCCTCGTCGGTGACGGCAGTCTCCGGCATGGGCGCGCCCGCCATGATCCACTTGCGGAGGACTTCGATCTGCTCGTCGGCGAGCTTGCCGCCGGGCGGCATGAACGGCTTGACCTCGTGGGTCACGAGTTTCCAGAGCCAGCTGCCCTGCAGGCTCGCCCCGGTGACCGCCGCGCCGCGCTCGCCGCCCAGGAGGATCTTCTCGCGGGTCCGCAGGTCCAGCCCGGACTGCTGGATGGCGGCGCCGTGGCACATCTGGCAGTTCTCCGTCAGGATGGATGTGGCCTGCTCGGCCAGGTCGGAGGCCGTCGCAAACAGCGGAACGGCGGCGAGCAGTGCGACGATTCGGAAGCCCATCATTCAATCCATTGTCACTGTAGCGGCCCAAGCTTGCAACCACCTTCCGGCCCCTCTTGCCGGCGGCGCCCCTGCATTCCGCATGGAGCCAGCGGCAGGCAGCGGCCCTGCCTATACTGGGATGGCGCAGGCCCGGGCGAATGCAACCCTGCTACTTCGACCACAACGCGACCACGCCGGTTGACCCCCGGGTCGTCGAAGCGATGCTGCCCCACTTCGGGCAGGTCTACGGGAACGCATCCAGCCTGCACCGCTTCGGACAGGAAGCGCGCAAGGGGGTCGAGCGGGCGCGACGGCAGATCGCGGCGCGGCTCGGCTGCAGTGCCCGGGACATTGTGTTCACCAGCGGCGGCACCGAGGCCGACAACCTGGCGGTCTTCGGAACCGTCCGCGGAGCCCAGCGCCGGAGCCGTCACGTCATCACCAGCCAGATCGAGCACCCTGCGGTGCTGAACGCCTGCGAGCGCCTGGAAGCCGAGGGCGTTGATGTGACCTATCTTCCGGCGGGGTCCGACGGCCTCGTCTCGCCCGACGATGTCCGGGCGGCGCTTCGTCCGGACACGGTTCTGGTGACCATCATGCACGCGAACAACGAGCTCGGCACACTGCAGCCGGTCCGTGAGATTTCCCGGATTGCCCGCGAGGCCGGGATCCCGCTGCACTCGGACGGAGTCCAGAGCTTCGGCAAGGTGGCGACTCGCGTGAAGGATCTCGGAGTCGACATGTTCAGCCTCAGCGCCCACAAGATCTACGGGCCGAAGGGGGTCGGCGCACTCTATATTCGTCGCGGGCTCCAGGTCGAGAAGGTCCAGTACGGCGGCAGCCATGAGCGTGACCGGAGGCCCGGCACCGAGAACGTTCCGGGAATCGTCGGCCTTGGCGCCGCTGCGGAGCTGGCCGGGGCAGATCTCGACAGCGAGGCCGATCGCGTCGGGCGGCTGCGCGACCGCATGGAGGACGGAATTCTCGCAAGGATCGGGAGCGCGCACGTCCATGCGAGGACATCGCCCAGGCTGCCCACCACCTCCAGCGTACGGTTCGATCACGTCGAATCCGAGCCGCTCCTGATCTCGCTGGACCTAAGCGGGTATGCGGTCTCCAGCGGGTCGGCCTGCTCAAGCGGCGCAGTCGAGCCGTCGCACGTTCTGTCCGCAATCGGCCTGAGCCGTCTGGAGGCAAAATCGACGCTGCGATTCTCGCTGGGAAGGGCGACCGATTCGGACCAGGTCGATTCGCTGCTTCGCACTCTGCCGGGGATCGTCGAGCGCCTGCGCGCCCTCTCGCCCGCATGGGAGGGAGCCGCCTGAGCCCGCTGCCGTCGTCCGCGCGGCCCGTTGCCGCCCGAACCTGAGTTCGGCTGAGGATGGCGGGCCTTGGTCCCGCCGGCAATCCGTCCGTGCGAAGCCCGGGCGTCCAGCCGGCCTGGATCCGACGTGTGCCGGACAGCTGCTCCGGGCTGCCGACGAGCCGGCAAGCGATCTCGATTCAGGGGCGGAAGCGCGGCAACCGCGCCGCGTGCGCCTCAGCTCCGGACCGAGTCGCAGTGGATCTGCCAACTCACGCCGAACTTGTCCGTCAGAGCACCGAAGTAGGCGCCCCAGAACATGTCCTGCAACGGCATGTCTACGGCTCCGCCGTCGGACAGCTTGGCAAAGATGTCGTCCGCCTCCTGCCTCTCGGCGGCGTGCACCGTGATGGAGAAGTTGTTCCCGATGACGTTCGGAGGGCCGAATCCCGGCACACAGTCACTGCCCATCAGCACGCTTGGACCGATCGCCAGCGACACGTGCATCAGATGATTGAGGTACTCGTCCGCCACGCCCATGTCAGGCGGGCCGGCAGCGAACGTCTGGAGTTCCTGGAAGTCTCCGCCGAATGCGGAGCGGTAGAATTCGAATGCCTCGCGGCAGTTGCCGTCGAACTTGAGATAGGTGTCCAGCTTCATGAGTGCTCTCGTGGTTGCTTCATCCGGTCTCGAGGTCAGCAGGCTCCGCCCGGCCTCGCGAAGGTTTGCAACATGGATTAGTCCCAGAATACGGCATCGGGCTCAGTGTGCCTGGTGCCGAACGGGACACCGCGAGCGCCGTGGCTCCCGCCGACAGGCCGCCCGGGCCCTGCCGGTCCGCAAGGACCCGGAGTGATTCGACTACAATGTGAGCCGCGCACTGGAAATGTCGACCCGACTGAAGAAGCGCTTTGGACTCGGTTCACTGGCGGCGGCCGGCCAGTCGGCGCGTGTCGGGGACCCGCCGGCAGTAGCCGTCACCGGCGTGCAGGCTTGGGCCATCCGTTTGGGGCCGAAGGCGGGTCCGCGACTGGTGGTCGCCGTTCGTGCCGGGGACGACCTGACCGGCTACGGCGAGACTGCGTGCGGACCCGACGCCGCGGCCTCGGTTAAGGAGATGCTGAGGGTCGGCGAGGCCCTGGTGGGCAGGGATGGCCTCGCGAGTGTGGCCGCCTGGACCGCCCTGTCGTCCGCCCCGCCCGCGCTCCGGGGCGCCATCGACATCGCACTGCTGGATCTGAGGGGCAAGGTCGCTCAGGCTCCGGTCTACGATTTGCTCGCGGGCCGAACTCGGGAAAAGGCGCGGGCGATGGCAGCGTTGCGCGGTTCAAGTGAGACCGAACTGACGAGCCAGTTGACGGCGGCCCTGGCGGCCGGCTACCGAGCGTTCTCGGTGCCGGTTCTGCTCCCCGAGGACACGCCCACTCGGGGCCGGGATTTCTTCGCCGAGACCGTGGAGATGCTGGAGAGGTTGCGGGAGGCGGGTGCCGACGACCTTGCTCTGGACTGCGCGGGCCGGACCAGCGCGGCCGAGGCCGCCAGTCTTGCCGCCCGTTGCGAGTCCCTGCACCTGATGTGGATGGACGAGCCGGCAGGCCGGATCGGCGAGGCAGCGCTCCAGAAGATGGCTCTCGAGACAGTGACGCCCCTCGGATGGGGCCGGTCGCTGGTGTCGAGCGGCGCCTTCCAGGACCTCCTGCGCATGCAGGTCATCGACGTGCTCCGGCCGGACATCGGCGTGCACGGCATCAGTTCCACTCGGACACTCGCTGCCATGGCCGAGGCCTACTACACGGCGATCGCTCCCTACCATCGAGGTGGTCCGATCGGCACCGCCGCCGCCCTGCAGGTCGCGGCGTCCACCCCGAATTTCGTCGTTCAGGAGGTGGCGTTCTCGACGGACGGCGAGGAGGGAAAGGTCGCTGAGGAAATCGCCGGCGGCTGGCTGCCCGCGCTGACCGACGGCTTCTTCGAACTGCCGACCGGTCCGGGACTCGGCCTGGAAATCGACGAGGACGCGTTGGAGATGCACTCGATATGAACAGACGGCAGTTCTTCGGCGGTGCGCTCATGGCCGGCGCCTCTTCCGCGGTCGGGGCCGGGGCGACAGCCCGCGGGCCGCTTGCCGGCGGCGCGGGCCTGCCCGCGGTTGCTCCAGCCGTGTCCGCGGCTCCGTCCGGGATCCGGATCACCGGAGCCAAGACGTTCGGAGTCACGTGGGAGGACGACTCCGATCGGCCCTACGTCTTCATCAAGCTCGAGACGGACCAGGGTGTCGTCGGATGGGGCGAAGCAACGCTGGAGGGCAAGGCGGGTGCCGTCCTGGAGACCCTCAACGACCTGAGGGAGTTCTACATCGGTCAGGACCCGATGCGGGTCGAGCACATCTGGCAAAGCATGTACGTGCATGCCTTCTATCGGGCGGGGCCGATTCTGGGCTCGGCAATCTCCGGGATCGACCAGGCGCTGTGGGACATTCGCGGCAAGGTGCTCGGCCAGCCTGTCTACCGACTTCTGGGCGGGCCGATCGATTCCCGCGGCGTGAGGGGCTACTACCACGCCCGGGCCAGCACGCTGGAGGAACTGCAGGCTGTGCGGGAATCCGCCGAGCGGCTGGGCGTCACGGCGTTCAAGAGCGGCATACCCGGCTACTACGAGTGGATCGAGACCAACGCGAAGATCAGCGCCGCGGTCAGGAAGATCCAGACCTTGCGCGAGGGCCTCGGCGACGGCATCGACATCGGGGTCGACTTCCACGCGAAGACCAGCCCCACGGTGGCATCGATCATTTGCAAGGAAGTCGAGCCGCTGCATCTGATGTTCATCGAGGAGCCGTGCCCGCCGGAGAACTACAAGGCGATGGCGCGCATCGCGCGGCGGACAACGACGCCGATCGCGACCGGGGAGCGGCTGGTGGCGCACTACTCCACGCAGCAGCTGCTGGAGGACGGCACGGTCGACATCCTGCAGTGTGACATCAACCATGTCGGCGGAGTGACGGCCCTCTGGAAGGTCGGCGCGATGGCACAGGCCGCAGGCTGCCATATGGCGCCGCATGCCTGCGAAGGGCCCATCGGCGGCATCGCCACCCTGCATGTCGACGCCGCCATGCCGAACTTCATCGTGCAGGAGATCTGCTCCGGCGTGGAGCCCGGTTTCAAGGAGCGGCTCTGGGAGGAATGGCTGGGATTTCCCGCGATGCGCATGGTCGACGGCTACTTTCCCCTGCCGGACAAGCCGGGACTGGGGTTCGACGTTGACGAAGCTGCGCTGGCAAGACACCCGTTTCAGGGCACCAAGCCCATGGCGCGAGCCTGGCACGAAGACGGAAGCGTCGCTGCCTGGTAGCCGGCAGCCCTCCGCCGCACCGGGTCTCGATGCACGGAACGCTGATTGCCCCGGTGCGGGATCAGCGGGGCAGGCAGTGAGGATCGCTGCTTTCCCGGGTCCGAAGCCGACTGGTCACGCAGCATGCGGCTGCTCAGTACTCCCGAATCACCTGCCATGGAAACGCGCCATTGCGTCATTGGGCGACGGGCCCGTGCCGGCGAGCTCTGCTACGGAGCGAGGATGCTCAGCCTTGCCGACCGGACCGCACTCAGAAGAAGAACCGGATTCCCACCTGCATCTGGAGCGGGCCCGTTCCGTAGACTTGGGCGTTGTTCCGGTCGTACTCGCCGTCCTGCGACCGAAGGCGGCGGAAGGACGGTCTGGGGTTCGCTTGCCTGCCGGTTGCCAGGTCCACGCCCGTTCCGTAGATCTGGTTGAATGTGCCGTACTCGACATTGTCAACGTCCAGGGCGTTGAAGAGTTCCGCCGACAGCTCGATTCTGGATGTCTCGGACACCCGAAACTGTCTCAGCACCCGAATGTCCAGGTTCCGCATCCCGCGGTCGCGAAACGAGTTGCGCCCGAAGTGCCGTCCCGGCGCCTCGAGGGCCCGGTCCGCCGCAAACTGGTCGCCGTTCAGGTCGAGACCCGCCATCGGGCTGAACGGCGGGCCGCTCGACGCCCTGAGGATCGCCGACCACACGATTCCCCAGGGCAGGTCGATGACCGCGTGGGACGTCAGCTGGTGCCTGAGATCCAGGTCCGACGGTCCGTATTCGTCGTCAGGACGGGCGTGGTCGGTGTGCTGAGGGCTCCAGAAGTATCCTTCGTTGGCGTCGCTGGAGTACGCTCGGGCGTAAGTGTAGTGCGACACCAGCTGGATTCGGCTGCCCCTGTACTTCCAGTGTGTCGTCACGCCGTGGTAGTCTGCCCGCCCGATGGATTCCACAACGAACATGGGGCCAAGGCGGGGCGCAGGCCTCTTCCCGGTGTCGTAGAAGGGGATTTGCGCCGGATCGTCGGGTCGAAGCTGCGAAGACGGGAGGTTGTAGTCACGTTGCCCGTGGAGCATTGAGGTGTGGTGTCGCATCCATTGCATGCCCACCAGCATGTTTCCGGTCAGTCCGTACTCCAGGGCCAGGCTGTACTTCACGGATCGCGGATTCCGGAACGTCTCGTGAACGGCCCACGGTGCCGCCCCGAGGTAGGGGTCGCCGTCCAGCACCGTGGCGATTTCCTCCCGGGAGAAGGCCGGCAGGCCGTTCAGCGGGTATTGGTTCAGGTCGATGCCCGCCGCCAGAAACTGTCGATACACCGAAGTCTCGGTCGTGGGCAGCGCCACCGAAAGATTGAACGGGGGGTCGCGAAAGCTCTTGGTTGCGGCATTGAAGAATACCGGCGGAGTCACCGCGTAGAAGACCCCGGCACTTCCGCGCAGCACGAGACGCCCCGACAGGCCGGACGGACTGTAGGCAAACCCAGCGCGCGGCATCCACTGCCTGGTGGAGTCCGGAATGAAGGTCGGATCGACCCGGCCGAACAGGAACTCGGTCGCGCGCACCTGGTCGATCAGTGCGGTGTTTCCCAGTTGCGGGGCGGCGTTGAACTGAGCCTCCCAGCGAAATCCCAGATCCAGCGTCAGTCCTGGCGCAGCCCTCCAGGAGTCTTGCGCATAGAGCGCCGCGTGGCCCACTCCGGCGACACCGACGGTGTTGCCCATCTGTCGGAAGTAGAGGCCCGGGGCGTCAAAGCGATTGGCGATCTGACCGCCCGGGGTCAGGATGTCGAGGATTTCGTCGGGATCCGATGAGAAGACACGGAAGGTCCCGTACTGGTTGTAGCCGAACACATCGTCGATCCACACGTGGTCGATCTCCCCGCCGACCTTGATGTCATGGGATCCCGCGTGCAGCATCACGCTGTTGTTCACGAGCGGACGGATGTCCGTCTCTGTCGTCGGAAGAAAGGATCGGGTTCCAAACGATCCCAGGTTTGTTCCCACCACGGGTTCCGCCGAGTTCGCATGCCGCGGCCGCTGTTCCCGTGTCAGGGTGAATCGGAACTGATTGACCAGATTGGGGCCCAGGACGCTTGTCAGCTGGCCGGTCAAGAAGTGGACCACGTCCTCTTCCGTGCCGTTGTTGCTCAGCGCCCGCACGGTCCGGGGGTGCTTGGGGTCGCCGATGCTGACAGCGTTCACGCCCCTGCCTCGGCTGTAGTTGTAGCGGGTCATGAACTGGCTCCCGCCGCCGAACTGGTAGTCGAATCGAGGGGTCAAGGCCACCGCGTCGTTCGTTGCCTGGAAGGGCTGCTCCAGGCTCTGGAAAAGGTCGAAGGCCTCAGGTCCGCGGCTGCGGTCGGCGGTGTCCAGAAGGGGAAACTCGACATATCGCGGACTGGAACTGTCCTGACGCTCGACTGCAAAGAACCAGAACGCGGCGTCTTTCTTCAGTGGTCCGCCCGCCGATCCGCCGAATTGCCGCAGGTCCTCGAGAGTCCTTGCTCCGAAGGGATCCCTCAATCCGAGTCGAGGATGCCGCCTCTGGTAGAACGCGTCGCCGTGGAACTCGTTGCTGCCCGACTTGGTTGAGACGTTGACCACCCCGGATGTGGTTCGCCCATACTCGGCCGTAAAGCCCGAGGTGACGGCCTGGAACTCCTGGATCGCGCTCTGGGGCAGCGTCATCGCCGACCCGGCGCGCTCGCCGCCCTGGATGCCGCCGAAGAACGCCTGGTTGTAGTCCGTTCCGTCCACGGAAACGTTCGTGTAGATGCCTCTCTGCGCTCCGAACGAGAGGTGCCCCGCGGCACGGGAAACCTGAACGCCCGGCGTCAGCAGGGCGAAGTCGTGAAAGCGACGCCCGTTGATCGGGAGGTCATTGAACACCCGGTCTCCGACGACGTTGCTGGATGCGGGGAGCATTGCGTCGATCATGGCCGCCGAGACCTCGATCTCGGTGTACGTGCGTTCAAGGTCCATTTGCAGGTCGACCCGAACGGCGCCGCCCACGCTGACCGCGATTCCGTCCACCGTCGCCGCGGCGAAGTCCGGGCTGGTTGCCGTGACCGCGTACTCTCCCGGTCGAAGCGAGCCGATCCGGAACTGACCGTAGCCGTCTGTGCGCACGGTCCGCCTGGCTCCGCTCTCCGCCGCGACCGCGACGATCTCGGCCTCGGGGATCAGGCCGCCTTCCGGTCCGGTGACCTCACCAACGATGCGGCCGAGGTTCGCGTCGAACTGGGCTCGCAGCCGGTCCAGGAACGCGCCGGGAACGGTCGACGCGACGAGGACAAGAAGGCTCAGCACGACAGCCCTGTGCGCATTGGCGCCACCGCCGAGCACGCGATGGGGGGCAGGGATCAAGACCAGGTCCGTCCGAGAGCCTGCCGCCAACGACGTCCCGCCCCTGCCGACACTCCAGCATGGACACGTGCTGTCAAGTGGATTCCGGAATTCACTGCCCATTCGGGACCTCGGCTGCCTGATTGACGGTGTTGCCATCTTGTTCTCGTACAGAGTACGCACCACTAGTGTCGCGTTGAGCACCCGGACAATGCCACACAAATCGTTATTATTGAACGAGTTGCCAGTGAGTTCAGGGTGTCCGGGACTTGAATCCTCCGGCACCAGCTGATGGGTCGCTCCCACGTCCCTTCGTGCATGTAGACTTTTCGTATTGTATCTGGATCTGGGTTGCGGTGGCAGTGTATGACCTAGTGGCGATCGTGCGCAAGGAACTCGGCATCGAGCCGTTACCGTACTGCATGATGCAGACCAACGTCCATCATGCCGTTCGAACAAGTCTCGCTCCATGAGTCACTTACGGGATCATGGCTGCCACTCCCTCCGGATCCGACGGGGCGGCAGATGCTGCTGTTCGAGACCTGACGGGAGCCTGCGGCGCTCGGCGCTGCTGGCGGATTCCGGGATGTGGCCAAGGACATCCGGGCCCGGCAACGAGTCTGCTCACGCAACGGCTGCAGGGGCGAAACCGCAAGTCGAGCATTGGAATCCTACACTTTTTCAGGCGCGAATTGCCTTGGGTTGAAAAACGAAGTCGTTGAATACAAAGGACTTACCAAACAAAGCTACAGAGAAGAATACGACCAGGCTCTTGAGTCCTTTGTATTCCACGACTTCTAACGCGACACCAGTGAGTACGCACATCCTGGGGATCTGCGGCATGGCAGGGAGCCGGCCAGAGGCTGCTGCGGCGGCGTTGCCGAGAGACAGCGGGGCGAACTCGCGAGCGAGGGGAGCGACAGTCTGCCACGCGAGAGAAGGGAGGCCAACGCGTGGCAATCCGCGGGCGAAGCGGTCGGCGGGAGGTGCGGCAACCGAGTGTGCGGAATGAAGCGTGCCGTGCCGCCGGTTCGTATTCGGATGACGCCGCTCGGGAATCCGTCGGCGACTGACGGGTTCGTGCGCCAGCCCGCATCTGGCGTCTGCCCCGGCCCCGAACCACTGGCGAGGCCCTCGGCACCGCTCCGGGATGTGCCATTCGCGTCCGACCCCGCCCGGCTGGCTTTCCCTCAGCCTCTCCTCAAAGGCCCCGAACGCCCAGCGGCCTGCTTGCATGGCGGACACCTCGTTTCTTTCACGCGATTTTACATCTTGATTCGCGCGAGAACGCGAAACCGCGAGACTCGAGGGTTGAACACGCAAACAAACGTGCCACAATTGTTTGCGTGCGGTTCTTGGCGCATTCGCGGTGGCCGGTCCGGTTCCTGTCAGGTTGCGCATGCATGCTCGGGGGTGCCATACTTTGGCCGCGGATTGATTTTTCTACTGTTCGACTTGGAATACTCAACAGGAAATAGGAGGTCTTGATGAACTCACCAAGGTTCGTTCTCGTTACCGCCGTACTCTTTCTGGCGGTGGCCGGCGTCTTGAGCGCCCAGGAGGTGGCGACAGTGCAAGGGGAGGTGGTCGATGATTCCGGCCTCGTCATCCCCGGCGCGGCGGTCACTGCAACCAATATCGTCACTGGAGCCGAGGAGAGAGCTTCGACGGATTCCAATGGCGCCTACCAGCTGACCCTCGATCCGGGAACGTACACGATCTCGGCCGAGAGTCCGGGATTCGAGATCGGCATCGCCGACGGCGTCGAACTGGCTGCCGGACAATCCTTGGAGCAGTCCTTTCGCCTTCAGCTGTCGGTCGTCACCGAGACCATCGTGGTCATCGGGAGCCGTGCCGCGCCGCGGTCGGTGACCGAGTCGACGGTGCCCGTGGACGTCATCAACACCAGGGATCTGGCGAGGCAGGGAAGCAGGGACCTAGTCAGCCAGATGCGGACGGTCGTTCCCTCGTTCAACATCAACACGCAGCCGATCAGCGACGCGGCGACAGTTGTTCGTCCGGCAAACTTGCGGAATCTGGCCCCCGACCACACCTTGGTCCTGGTCAACGGCAAGCGACGCCACCGGGCGGCAGTCATCGCCTGGCTGGGAAACGGGATTGCCGACGGCTCGCAGGGGCCCGACATCTCCGTCATACCGTCGATCGCAATCCGCCAGGTCGAGGTTCTGCGGGACGGCGCGGCGGCCCAGTACGGCTCGGACGCCATCGCCGGAGTCATGAACTTCCAGCTGAAGGACGACCCCTCGGGAGGCAGTTTCGAAATCCAGACCGGGGCCTTCCGAGACGCCAACGTGGGGGACACGTCCTCGTGCGGTTCCGGCGTGATCGGCGACATCAAGCACTCGTGCAACGGCATCGGCGGACATGGGCGGACATTCTCCGTGGCCGGCAATGTCGGGCTGCCTCTGGGGCCGGACGGATTCTTCAACATCAGCATGGAGTACGGCACCGCCGAGCCGACCAACCGAGTCGTCCAGCGACAGGACGCGCTGAACATCATCGGTGCGGGCAACACGAACATCCGCAACCCGGCGCAGGTCTGGGGGTCCCCGAGAGTCAATCATGACATGAAGCTGTTCGCGAACTTCGGCGTTCCCATCACCGACAGCCTGCAGTTCTACGGTCACGCCAACTACCTCACTCGCAAGGTGACGGGCGGCTTCTACTTCAGGAACCCTCACACGCGTGGAGGCGTCTTCCGCGGCCCTAGGCTGGAAGACGGTACGCCGACATTGCTCGTTGGCGACCGCGTATGGGCCCAGGAAGCTCCCGAGAGCCGCAACCCACCTCCGGGCCGGGAGCGCGGCGCCGGCGGCTGCCCTTACATTCCGATCGTCAATCACGTTCCGGATGCGGGCGCACTTGCCGCAGTCGAGGCCGATCCGAACTGCTTCACACTCTACAGCCGCTTTCCCGGAGGATTCACGCCGCAGTTCGGCGGGGATTTGATCGACTACTCGATCGTGGGAGGCCTGCGCGGGTTCGCCCAGAACGGCTTCGCCTGGGACGCGAGCGTCAGCCGCGGCACCAGCGAGATCGACCAGTTCATCTTCGACACGGTCAATGCGTCCCTCGGCTTCGACACGCCGACATCGTTCCGGCCCGGCATCTACCGTCAGGACGAGACCAATCTGAACTTCGACGTTTCGTACCCTGTGAGCGATATCGTGCATGTCGCCGCTGGCGCGGAGTGGCGAAGGGAGGAGTTCACGATCGGCGCTGGGGACCCCTCCTCGTGGGAGATCGGGCCCTATGCAGCACAGGGCTTCAGTTCTGGTTCCAACGGATTCAACGGGTATCGCGCCGACACGACGGCGGGGTCCTGGGGCCGCAGCAACATTGCCGCCTACGGGGATGTCGAATTCTCCCAGGCGGGGCGCTGGACGCTCGGCACGGCTCTGCGCTTCGAGAATTTCGACGATTTCGGGAGCACGCTGAACGGCAAGGTCTCGGGACGCGCCAAGGTGGCGGGCGCGCTGGCGGTGCGCGGCGCGGTCAGCACCGGCTTCCGTGCGCCTACGCCCGGACAGCAGAACGCGTTCAACGTGACAACGGCGTTCATCGGTGGGCAGCTGACCAACCAGGGCGTTGTCCCCGCGACATCGGCCGTCGCCATGGCTCGCGGAGGCGGCCAGCTGCAGCCGGAAAGATCGTTCAACATGAGCGGCGGTGCAGTGGTGGAGAAGGGGAACTTCACCTTCACGGCTGATTTCTTCCGCGTCAACATCGATGACCGACTCGCTGTGTCGCAGGAAGTCCGCCTGAGCGAATCCGAGATCGAAACATTGCTGGCGGAAGGAATTCCGGAGGCGCGGAACTTCCCGGTGTTTCGATTCTTCCTCAACGACTTCTCGACACTGACACAGGGCGTCGACCTGATCTCCACCTATGTGGCAGGGCGGACCACCGTCAGCGCAGTCTTCAACTTCACGGACACGGAGGTGCATAACCTCGACACGTCCGTTATCGACCGATTCCGCATCACGACGCTGGAACAGGGGTTGCCCCGCACACGCTGGAACTTCACTGTCACACATGATGCCCGGCGCTGGAATCTCATGGGCCGACTCAACTACTTCGGCCAGTTCTGGGACAGCGAGGACGGCCGTAACTCAGTCGGCCTTTCGGGTGGGCCGAGTGAGGCATGGATGTATCCCCACTACGGAGGCAAAGCTCTGGTGGACCTGGAGCTCGGCATACCGCTGGGCTCGAATGTGAATGTGGCGGTCGGCGGGGAGAACATATTCAATGTCTACCCCGACGTGAACGACTTTGCCGCTCTGACGGTCGGCAACCTCTACGGCCAGTTCTCTCCCTTCGGCTTCAACGGGGCGAACTTCTACGTGCGGCTCAACTACAGCTGGGGCGGGAACCGTCCGTCGACGCGGAGATCATCCGCGGATCCACGGTCCTCCCAGTCCGAGCCGCTGCTGGCGCGCCGCGAAGCCGCCGACCAGATCGCGGAGCTCGAGACGCTGCACGACGAGCTGATCGGCCACCTGAAGGCGGCCCAGAACGTCGAGACCGATGCGTGGCTGAGCCGCCGGGCCGGTCAGAAGGTCGCAGAGGCGCAGATGGCCAAGGAGCGAGACCTGTCGATGCTGCGCGGAGCCCTTGCCAGAAGGGGTCTCGCCGACGACGTGGAGCCGCTGCGGCAGAGCGCCGAACTGAAACAGCATCACGTCAGGAACCAGATCGCCGCGGCAACCGGGAAGACGGCCCCCCCCGCCGACCATGCATCGGCTCCCGGCACGACCCTGTCTTCGGCCCGCACGTTTCCCCGAAGGCCCTCCTTCGCGGGCCGGCACGGACGTCTCATGGGCTGGGACAGGGGGTGGGACAGCGCCTTCCGCTCCCCGTCGGGACTGACATTCTAGCGTCGGTCCTCGATCACCCGACCCGCCCGGCAACGGCTCCGCCGCCGGGCGGGTTCCCTCCGATCCGGAGTGCGCGCGCCGCGGCCGGAGTCCCCACGGCTCCACCTCGCACAGTCGTTTGACCGGGCCGTCCGGAATCCGGAACACGCCACTCCCGGTGCGCGGCTGCCGTCCCTGAGCGGTGTGCGTGACCGCTGAGTAGCCAGGGGCTCAAGCTGGGAAGCCGAAGAGAATGGGCCGCTTGGCGGACTGCATTTGAGGGTGCCGTTGCAGAGACGCAGGCCTCCCGGGTTGCCCGTTGCCAAGCCGTTCAGTCCCTTGTGCGCTGCGCGGATTGGCGGACTGGAGTGGCCATTGGATCCGATCCCGTCACGCAGCTTCGCCAGCCTTCACAAGGCGGCCTGGCTGGTGAGAGTTCGTGGAAGCGAACCCGCAACACACGTCGCCGCAGTGCATTCGGTTCCGCTCCCGGAACCATCCGGGCAGGTCGGAGGCCTACCGCTTCAACTTCTGCCGGTTGGTCACCGACAGGGACGTCAACGCCGCGATCAGCATCCTGGCGGCCGGGTTTCTCGCCGCCGGAGCGCAAACGTGGGCCGTATGCGCCGTGCGTAGTTCCGGAACCGTATGCCAGAGCAGCCCGATTCGGCACTCTCGCATATAAGCTCCTAGAATTCGTAGCGCAGGCCGAACTGCAGGACCCGCGGCGGGACCAGCACCTCCGAGTAGTTGCCGAAGCTTCCCGGAAACGTGAACGAAAGAGTCTCCCAGGCATTGGCATTGAACCGCACACTGTTGGTCACATTGAACCCCTCCACCCGGAACTGCAGGCTGTGTCCTTCGGACGGCATCTGGAAGCGCTTTCCAAGGGCCAGATCGATCCCGAACATTCCATGACCCCGCAGATTGTTCCGCGGGCCGATCCCTCCGACCACGACCTGGCGGAAGGAGTCCCTAGCGGAACCCGGGTCGCTGAAAACGTTCGGGCCGGTCCCGCCTCCGATCAGGCGTGCGCCCTTCGAGTTGGTCTGCTGCGGTATCGGGGCAACGGGCTCAGCGAAGTGCTGGTAGCAATAGCACGTCGGCCAGGCGAGGCCGTTCAGCACGCTGAGGGGCATTCCTGAGGTATAGCGAAAGAGACCGCTCAGCTGCCAGCCGCCGAGGATCGCATTTCCGGCTGGGCCCAGGTCGGACAGGTACGGCTTGCCTCTGCCGAACGGCAGCTCAGCCACCCAGTTTGCGTTCGCCTGGTGGCGCATGTCGAAGTCGGACCACGATTTCTGCGCCTCCCGGTCCCACGAATTGATGACGCTGAAGGCGGACCAGTAGGTGTCGCTCGGAATCTGCCCGAACCTCTCGCCCTGGCTGCGCCTCGCAGCGACCGACACCAGATCCGTGGACTCCGAGTTCGTGTAGTTGAGGTCGAACTGGAAGCCCCTGGAGAAGGTCTTGCGCAACGAGAGCTGCAGCGAGTGGAACGTGGAGGTTCCGTAGGAGCGCAAGGCGTCGAATCCCCAGAACTGCGGGTTCATGAACGCCCCTTGCCCCAGATCGCTGCAGAAGGGACTGCAGGCGAAATCGATGTAGTACATCGCCGTTCCAGTGTCCGGACTGTTCGCACGGATGACGTCGTACACGCTCTGTGTCGCCGTTCTCCTGGCGGTTGCGGCACCCGAATAGAGGTTCTCGAAGAAGCTGACCGGCTGAACGGATGGCACCGACCAGCCGCCACGGACCATCAGCTCGAGCTCCTGAAGCGCGTCAAGCAAATATTGGCCGGACGCCGGATCCTTGAAGTTGACGTATTGCGCAACTGCCGTGTCGTTGACGAGTAGTCGGCGGCCCAGCCTCCCGACGTACGCTGCCTCCAGAACGAACCCGCCGCCCAGTTCGCGGGCCACCGAAACCGTTGGATTGATGCTGTAGGGCGGGAGCACGCTCGAGTCGACGCCTTGGCTCCATGCCAGCCCGAACGGGTTGGGCGTGCCCGGCCCGCCGGGAGGCGGCGGAAGCAACCCAGCGGCAGGCACGGTCCCGGGCCCTGCGAAGCGTGGCGAGTTCGCGACCGTAAAGGATTGGTTCGTCACTCTGCTGCTGAGTCCGAACGCATTCCGGTCGAGCATCTGGATCATGCCCATCCCGAAGATGTTGTAGAAGAGTCCCGCACCGGCGCGGATGGATGTCTTGCCCGGACCGCCGAAAAGCTTGCCCAGGAATCCGTCCCGGGCCTGCGGCGAGTACGCGATTGCCAATCGCGGCGAGAAATTCTTTCCGTGCGTCGCCCAGAGCGGCCCTCCGTCAGGTCCGTCGGCGCGCACGAACCCGAGCGGGCCCGCGTCGCGAGTCGGCCTTCCGCTCGCTGCCAGGTCCAGCCGGCGTGCGATGTACTCGTTGATCGAGGGCGTGATGCTGACCTGAAGCCCGTTGACTTCCCTCACAGGGGGCATCAGGGACCATCGGAGGCCGGCGGTGATGGTCAGTCCCGGCTTGGCCCGCCATGTGTCCTGGAAGTAGATCTCGAGCTCTTCCATTCCGAACGTCCGCGCGACAGGCTCCCCGAGCCCGAGCGGGTTGCCGTCCAGGTCGTAGTTGTAGTTGGCGTCGTAGAAGTTGATGAGGCCGAGCATCGTAGCCATCGTTTCCCGGTAGACGCCGGGATTCTCCGGAGCGACCGCCAACACGGGGTCGAACGTCGAGGGGCCGTCGGTCAGCGCCCAGGCGGCCTGCTTGGCGAAATGATAGCTGCCCGCGTAGTTCAATCGCCGGTTCCGGATCGAGCGGAAGATCCCACCGAGCTGAAAGGTGTGCGCCCCGCGCGTCACCGAGACGTCCTCCGAAACGGTCTGGGTCGGCAAGTACGTTTCGAGAGGAGTGGTCGTGCCGCTAATGTTGTCGATCAGGCTGTCGCCGAGGGTCACCCGCGAGTCCGTCTGCGCTCCGGAAAGATCGACGTTCTGGGCAGTGAATCCGTATCGGAAGTTGCTGACGACACTTGTCCCGAGCAGACCCGTATATCCGAATGCCAGCCCCCAGCTGTTGTCGTTGGTTTCCCTGTTCGGCACCTCGCCGGGAAACTGCGGCAGTCCGCCGATACGGTCGTTCTGGTAGTTGGCTCGCACGAACATCCGGTGGGCACCGTTCTCGTCCGCATTCCAGTCGGCCTTTGAAATGAACGTGTTCCAGGTAAGTGGCGTTGATGCCGTGAACCGGTACCCGGATGTGTTGAGGCCGTCGCCCACCGTCGTGTCGTTCGGCTCGGGAAACGAACGAAAGTATTCGAGAGCCGCCGGGCTCGGGCCAATCTTCTGTGGGTCGATCTGCGAGCGAATGAATGCCGGATCGAGTTCCTGTGTCGAGCCGTCAACTCCGCGGTAGCGGAGGAATCCCTGGCGCATCTGCTGCGACGGAACGGTACGCACGACCGATCCCTCACTGGCGTCGCGGCGGCCCTCGTAGTTCACGAAGTAGAACGCCCGGTTCTGCTTCACGGGCCCGCCCGCTGACGCTCCGAACACGTTCCGGATGAGCTTGGCGCGATCCACTCCGGACCTGTTGCTGAAGAAGTCGTTGGCTGCCGTGGCGGTGTTTCGATGAAACTCGTACAGTGATCCGTGGAGTTCGTTGGTGCCGCTCTTCGTCACCAGCGAGACCTGCGCCCCGGCGGAGCGACCCTGGTCCGCGTTCGCGGTGGTCGTCACGACCCGGAACTCCTGGATCGAGTCCAGCGTGTTGCGCAGGACGCTCGTGAACGGCATCCGGCCGTTCTGGTCGTTCACGTCGACTCCGTCGAGTGTCACGTTTGATTGGTCGCTTTGCGCGCCATTCACGCTGCCGTTCCGGATGTCGCCCGCCTTTCTCGAATCCAGTGGGTCTGCGCTGAGGAACGTGACACCGGCCTGAAGAGACAGCAGGCCGGCCGGGTTGCGGGCATTCAGCGGAAGCTGCCTGATGGGCTTCGTGCCGAAAGCGTTTCCCACCGTTGCGTCGGTCGCATTGACCTGGGCTCCTGCCGCGGAGACCTGGACGGTCTCGGCAACGGCCGCAACCTGCCCGAGCACGATGTCCCTAGTGACGCTGGTGTTCACGAGGAGCACTACGTCGGTCGTCATGACGGACTCGAATCCGGCCATCGTCGCGACGACCGTGTACGTTCCGGGCGGAAGCTGTGCGAACGCGTAGCGGCCGCCGCCGTCGGAAACCGCTGACCGCTGTAGGCCGTTCTCGTCATTCATCACGTCGATTTCCGCGCCCGGAACGACCGCTCCAGTCGCGTCGCTGATCACGCCGTTCAAGCTGGCCGCCTGACCGTACAAGGCCGGTACGGCGATGACCCCAAGGACGGCGGAAAACGCCACTCTGGCAATGAGCAATTGGACTTTCATCATGTACTCCTCTTAAATCCACGAAGCTGATCTGAACTCTGGCAGTCTACGGACTTCATTCCGTTTCGACGTGATTAGACTACCAATCCCGGCAATCCGCAGCAACATCCAAGAATGGGAGGCTCGTTGGAGGTCGATGAAATCGCTGGGCCTTCTTGAGTGCCGGCGGGTGCCCGGCGCGGGGCGACCAGGATGGCCGGGGCAGGGGATTCGGGGGGCCCGGACAGCCGACCGGCGGCCGCGACGCGGTCCGGAGATCGGTCCGAATCGCCCGAGAACGGCGGATGGCGATCCAGCGTGCAGAACCAGGCCGCTGCGAAGTCATTCCGTGTTGACCATCCCATTGCTTCCCTCCCTTGACACATGGATCCTGACGCGGCAGCAGTCCCAGTCGTAACTCGCTCAATCTAAAGACGATATCCCGCTGTCAACTTCTTCTGCGGTAAACTACCGCTTGGAAGAAGCTCCTGAGATCTGTGCCGGCCAATCCTAGAGACGCCGAATGGCCCGCCCAAGTGCGGACCCCGATTCCCCGTCCGCGAGCCCGAGGCTAGAAGAACTTTGCACGAAGGCAGGTTGCTGATCGACCTGACGCTGCTGGTGGGCATGGCGATCCCCATTGTGGCGCTGGCACACCGCCTGTCAGCCCCACCCTTGGTCGGTTTCCTGGTTGCCGGAGTCCTGGTGGGTCCCAGCGGATTCGGCCTCATCAGTGCGACGGAGGAAGTGGAGGTCCTTTCCGAACTTGGCGTCGCGCTCTTGCTCTTCGAGGTGGGGCTGGAGCTGTCGCTCTCGTACGTCCGCCAGTGGGCTCGGACGGTGTTGGTCGGCGGCGGGTTGCAGGTGGGCGGCACACTCCTGTGCGTGGCGGCGCTGGCAATGGCCTTCGGCGTTCCGCCCGGCCAGTCGATCTTCTACGGCATGCTCGCCGCAATGTCGTCGACCGCCGTCGTCACCAAGACCTACGCCGACCGCGCTGAACTCGACTCCGTGCCTGGGCGCACCGTCATTTCCATCCTGCTGTTCCAGGATCTGTGCGTGCTGCCGCTGATACTCCTGCTGCCTGTTCTTGCTGGCATGGAGGGTTCCGACATGGGCGCTGTCGGCGCGGATTTCCTGCGCGGGCTTGCGACCATCGCTGCGCTGTTGTTCGGCGGGCAATTCATAGTCCGGAAGACATTGGACCGGATCGTGCTCTTCCGCGACCGCGAGCTGTTCACACTCTGCGTCGGTTTCTTCGGTATCGGCACAGCAGTCGTGAGCGCATGGGCGGGGTTTTCCATCGCGATCGGGGCGTTCATTGCCGGCCTTGTCATCTCCGAGTCGGAATACGGATTGCAGGCGCTGTCGGACGTCCTGCCCTTTCGGGTGGTGTTCAGCGGAATCTTCTTCATCTCCACCGGAATGCTGCTCGACGTTCCCGTCGTCGTGGCGCAGCTCGGCGTACTCCTCCCCGTGCTGGCGGTCGTGTCCGTACTCAAGTTCGTGTTGGTGACGGCGTCGGTCCGGGCGTCTGGCCGGATCCTGACAACCGCGCTGATCAGCGGTTTCAGCCTCTTCCAGATCGGGGAGTTCTCCATCTTGCTCGCCGCGCTGGGGCTGCCGTTGGGACTCTTCCGCGGAGGCGACTACCAGTTGTTCCTCAGCGCGGCCGTGCTTTCGATGATGGCCACGCCGTTTCTGATTCGCAGCGCGCGCTCCCTCGCCGAGCGCATCGCGCCCTCCGGCAGGGGACCGCGGGGATTCGAGCCGGCGGACGCCGCCGCGGCCGGAAAAATGTCTGACCACACGATCATCGTCGGCTACGGAGTCGCCGGACGGTACCTTGCGCGAACGCTCGATGCGGCGGGGATCCCGTGCCTCGTCGTTGAGCACGACGCGAATCTCGTCCGCAGGGCGCGCGACGACGGGCTGCCGGTGACCTTTGGCGACGGGACGCGGCCGGCCGTTCTGAAACACGTCGGCGCGCAACGAGCCCGAATCATTGTGTTCGCGATATCCTCGCCGACCGAGGAGAGGCGAGGTGTCCATTTCGCCCGGGACCTGAATCCCAGCGCGCAGATCGTCGTGCGCACGAGATACACGCGCTCCATCGACGAGCTGATGGCGCTCGGCGCGACAGAAGTGGTCGTGGAGGAGTTCGAAGCCTCCATCGAGCTGTTTGCCAGGGCCCTGGAAAGCTACCGGATCCCGATCAATCGCATCTGGCAGGAAGCCGCCACGGTGCGCCAGGAACACTACGGGCTCTTTCGCGGAACAGCGGAGCCTGACCTGCGACTCAACGCGCTGAAGCACCTGGGTATTCACGATGCCCTGGAACTGCTGGAAATCAGGGACGGAGCCAACGTCATCGGCATGAGCGCAACCTCCCTCAAGCTGCGGCGCCGCACGGGCGCCGTGCAGATCGCCGTGGTCAGGGATGGTCAGCCGATTTACCGTCGCAGACGGGATTTTCACTACCAGGTCGGCGACACGGCAGTACTGGTGGGCGACCGTGAAAGCCTCGACCGGGCGATAGCCCTCTTCCAGACGGAGTCCGGGGTTTGATCCGTCGGGCGCACTTCCGTTCCACGGATCCCCCGCAGTTGGGATTTCGCTCAACGTCGCAATGGGCCGGAACTGCGACCGGGCTGAAGCTGGTGCCGGTCGACACCCAGCGGCCTTGCCGGACCGGCCACCGACCGGAAGCGGAGTTTCTTGCGTGCTTTGGCCGCCATCTCGACTGCCTGTTCGGGCAAACCGTGGCGGAGGAGCCCCACGACGGCCAGGCCCTCGCATTCGTGGATCGCAACAACAAGGATGCCCCGATGTGCAAGCGCACCCGGGCTCGGGCGGCCAGCGACGGCGAGCAGTCTCCAGCCAGCCGACAGCAGTCCCCTACGGAACTCGTCCCACAGCAGCTGACGCCGCCGGTTGCCTCGTCCGCGCCTCGGTCCGCTGCCGCACCAGTCCCACCTCTCCGCGTTCGGGAGGGGTTCGTACGGTTCCGGCCGGTACTCCTACCTGATGGAAGGGCGCGGACCGAATCCGGCCGCGTCGTCAGGTAACCGATTCCGCACGAGAATCCGCCATTCCGTCATACGGTCTCCGACATGCACGATGCACTTGGTCGTCGGTTCGGCGGAGGCCGGTCAAGTCTACAATGACTGGGATGCGGTTCTCGATCTTGGTACTCTTTGCGGGTCTGATCCCGCCTGTCTCGACCGCTGCGGCGCCCCCGACCCAGAAGCTCAAGGCCTTGGCTTTCGGCAAGGAGCCGGGCCAGGCGCAAGCACTGTTCGAGGCGAGCCGCCCGCCTGCCGGCCCGCTGTCCGCCGAGTGGCTGGAGGCGATGTCGTGGGTCGGGAGAGCCGGGGCGATAGCAGGGGACTGGAACCTGGCCGCGGAATACGCCGAGCAGGCACTCGAACTGAGCGAGAGCCTCGTCAAGACCGAACCGCTTGAACAGGATCCGAACGCCCCGCTGCCGATCGCTCTGGGAGCGGCCATCGAAACGATGGGAAAGTTCTATGTGGCGAAGGACGATCCCGGCCGGGCCATCGCATTCTTGCGGAAGAAGCTGGCCAGGCACGCCGGCACGTCCATTGAGACCAGGTTGAACAAGAACCTGCTCCTGCTGGATCTGGAGGGCAAGCCCATGCCCGTCCTCGAGACAGGCGAACTGCTGACAGGTCGCGGACTCTCTGGCTCGGACTTGCGCGGCAAGGTCACGCTGTTCTTCTTTTGGGCGCACTGGTGTTCGGACTGCCGGTCCCAGAAGCCAGTGCTCGCCGCCCTCGAGCGGCGGTTCGGTCCGAGGGGATTTCGTGTCGTCGCCCCGACTCGGCTCTATGGCTACATAGAACGGGGACGGAATGCCAATCCCGAGACGGAGCGGGCCTACATCACGAAGGCCCACGTCGAGAAGAACGCTCTCCTTCGCGAGGTTCCGGTTCCACTCAGTGCCGGTAACTTTGTCGCATTCGGTGTCAGCACCACCCCGACGCTGGTGTTGGTGGATCGTGACGGCGTCGTCCGACTCTACCATCCGGGCCAGATGCAGGAAGCCGAACTGGTCCGGAGGGTTGAGGAACTGCTGTGAGTTCGGAGGGGGACGCCGATTCCGGGATTCCGGTCCGGGAGGTTCCCGGTCGCATCACGCGGGGGACGGGTCGGCGGTCGCCGCACCCGGCCGCCTGACCGCCGTCCGCTCGCAATGGCTGCGGGGCCGGTTTACGGCTCGACGGTATGCAGCAGCGGCTCGCCCTTCAGTCCCAGCTTCAGGTTCTCGATCGAGATCCTCGCCATCTCCCGACGTGTCTCGATCGTTGCACTGCCGAGATGCGGAAGGATCGTTACGTTCTCCAGCCCCAGCAGTGGGTGATCCCTGGGGAGCGGTTCAGGGTCGGTGACATCGAGCCCCGCACTCTCGATCTCGCCGTCGCGAAGCGCTTCATGCAGCGCTTCCGTGTCGACGACCGGTCCGCGAGAGATGTTGATGAGCGTCGCCGTCGGCTTCATCCTGCGCAGGGCTCCGGCATCGATCAGATGCCTAGTCTCTTCAGTGAGCGGGCAGGTCAGCATCACGTAGTCGGACTGCCGGAGCAGTTCGTCCAGCGTGACGTACTCCACACCCAGCTCGCGTTCCTCGCGGACCCGGCGCCTCCGGTTGCGGTAGAGCACCCGCATGTCGAAGCCGCGCGCCCGTCGGGCAACCTGCCGGCCGATGTTTCCAAGGCCTACGATTCCAAGGGTGGTCGAGTGCGCCTCGCGCCCCAGCATGAATCCCGGGTCGTAGTGCAGGAACTCGCTCGAACGGGCATGCCGGTCTCCTGTGACGACCCGCCTGGCGGCTGCCAGCAGCAACGCAAAGCCCGCGTCCGCGGTTGCTCCGTCCAGAATGTTCGGCGTGTTGCCGACGGGAATGCCGCGCATGGCGGCGTCGGGGACGTTGATGTGGTCGACCCCGACACCGTAGTTGCTGATCACGCGCACACCCGGGAGCCGGTCGAGCATCGCTCCGTCCAGATCCGGGTGCCCGTAGGTGTAGATGCCGTCCACGGGCTCCTCCGTCCCTCGCACCGCCAGGTCCCAGTCAAGAAACCGGATCGTCGGGCCTGCGAACCCGAGCACTGTCGAGTCCAGCGGTCCGTCCGCGATGACCTTGTACACAGACACGACAGTTCGTTCCCCTTACTGGCGCTTCCAGTGGGCGACGCCGTCGATCTGGATCTTCTCCACGCGCTGCCCGAGCGCCATGTACTCCAGATGGGACAGCGATTCGGACATCGCGAATCGCCGGTCCTGCAGGCTGCGATGCTCACCCCAGACCGCGACCGCGATCCTGTAGGCGTCCAACGGATCGTCAGCAAGCGTGCCGGCGATCGTGTCACAACGCCTTGCATGGTGGCTGCGCGTGCTTTCTATCCATTCCCGGTGGCCTTGGAACGGCCTTCCGTGGGACGGGACCACGGTTCCGGCGTCCAGCTTCTCGAGCTTTTCCAGCGACCGCAGGTAGTCGCCCAGGGGATCGCCCTCGTAGAACCACTGCACTCCGATGTTGGGTGTGATGCGCGGCAGGATCGCGTCCGTGGAGAACAGCACCTTCTGCTGCGGGCAGTAGAAGCAGAGAAGCGCGGGGGAGTGGCCAGGGGCCGCCACGGCGTTGAGCGTCCCGCCTTCGAACCCGATCCGCTCTCCCTCCTCGAGGGGACCGTCGACCAGCAGCCTCTCGTACGATCTCCGGCCCGCCGAGGCGCTCCGGCGCATCGTCTCGACGTCCTCGACGGGCATGCCGTTCCGGCGCAGAAACACCGCCGCCTCTCCGAAGAACCGCTGATGCGGTCCCAGTGGTCTGACGAGTTCGGCCTCGAGCGCGGGCATCCGAACGGGCGCGCCGGACCGCCTGCGGATCTCCGCCGCAGCGCCCATGTGATCCGGATGCAGGTGGCTGATCAGGATCTCGGTGATGGAGGTCCAGTCCGCTCCAAGGTGGAGCAGCGCGGCCTCCAGGGCAAGGAGCGAATCGTCCGAGCGTATGCCGGAGTCCAGGAGCACGAACCCGTTCCCGCGGCGGAACAGGAACACGTTGACGCTTGCAAGCTCCCATGGAAGGGGAAGGCGGACCTGCCACGCGCCATCGGCGACTGGCCACACCTTCAGCGCTGGCAATGCACGGGGCAAGTTTCGGAAACCGACGGTCGCGCATCCAATTCTACCAGCGCTCGGGAAATGCCCTCTTGATACGCTGTTTGCTAGCGCCGGTACTGCATGCAGTTCAAGCCAAAGCTGCTGGCGGGGCTCGTCTTCGTGGTTGCAGGGACGGCCCAGTCAGCGACCCAGTCAGCGGTTGACCTCGTCTGCAAGGCCGAGAGGGTCGGGCCCTTCCTGGACTTCGAATATCGCTTCACCATGGGCATGTGGTTTCGGCTCCCGGCGCGGCAGTTCTGGGGCGCCCCCGTGGGGATCGACCTGGAGATCGAGGTCAGCCCGGTCCACGACACGCCGGGCGAGCCGATCTGGATCGACGACCGGGTGCAAGGCACCCAGCCCATGCCGAGTGGCACCAAGGGCGAACTCTACTTCAGCCGCGGGATTTCCCTGGGCCCGGGCCGGTACGTTGCGGACTGGACGCTGCGCGATGACCAGGGCCGCTCATGCCGTGGAACGCGACAGTTCAGGGCGGCTCTCTCTCGCCGGGACCGGGACGTCGAGGTGTCGCTCGCGCCCGGCGAGGTGGTAGACGCCGGCGTCTACCTGTTCCGGCCCGAAGACAGCATTCCACGGCCCCATCTGCGTGGGCCGAGTCGACTCAAGATCTTCGTGAGCATGGATGTCATGAACCGGCGCGGCCAAGTCGTGCGGCCCAGGCTTCTGCACTTGCTGCCGCTGGTCGCCACGCTGCGGCAGCTGGGGCGCAGCCCCAGATTCAACGAGTTCTCGGTGGTCGTCTTCAGCTTCGAGGACCAGGACATTCTGGTCAGGCAGGACTACGGCAGCGAGATCGACTTCCGGTCGCTGAGCGGGGTGATTGACGAGCTGGAGCCCGACACTGTCGATGTCTCCGATCTGATCTATGGCAGCGAAATGAACTTCTTTGAGGAATTGCTCTCCTCTGAGCTCCTGGGATCCGATCCGCCTGACGGGGTCGTCTTTGTGGGCAGGGAGATGAACTTCGGCAAGACGGTCCCGAAGTCCACGCTGGCGCGGGTCCGCGCCCTGGGCGCGCCGGTTGCGTTTCTCGATGCCTCGCGCTACGCGTGGCGGGGCGCCATGGGGAATCTTGCCCGCGCTCTGGGCGGCAGGGAGTACGTGCTTCGCCGGCCAGGAGACCTCGCCCGCGCAGTGTCAGCGTTCGAGAACCAGGTGATCGATTCGATCCCCCAGTAGTCTCCGCCTGCACGGAGGTCCTTTCCAGAGCGTCTAGAGTTTCGGACGGCGGCGCCAATTAGCGCGATGAGCAGCAACATGACCGGGGCGGGGGCGGCTTGGTGAGTCGCCTCGGCCGTCGCGAGTTCCTGGCCCTCCTCTCGGCGGGCCCAACGTTTCGGACGGCCCACCTCGAGGGTGCCGACCAGTTCCCCGTCCGGTTCCGGCAGCCCGGGCCATGCGAGGATCTGCGGCCCATGGTCGATCCCGCCAACGACATCTTCGGACGGGAGCGACGCGCCATTCAGGTCGAGAAGATCCTGTCTTCCCTGCTAAGTGACGGCGGTCTGCCCGTTGCGACTCAGATCCGCGGGTCGTCGCCAATGCCCGTTCGCTACGAGGAACACGGTCGCGTGCTGGAGGCTGTCTATGAGAGCGGCGCCGAAGGCTTCTCCAAGGGGATGATCCGCTGGATCGAAGCGCTGGGCGAGATCCGCCGGGCCGACTTCCATGCCCTGCCCAACGACGTGGTCCGCTTCGAGATCGCGTCCGAGACGCCGGCAGGCCTCGAGTATCGAACAGGCCGCTGGCGGATGACCTGGGACGGGGGCCGTCTCACGGCATTCGAGCCCCAGTCCGAGACGGTCGCACGATCGTCCGGCCCACTCTTCGAGGACGTGACGGCCGGACTCTTCGGGGCCATACCGGAATTCCGCGAGCAACTCTGCAAGGGTGTGCCCTATTGGAGATCCCGACTCGACAGCGCCACGGGGATCGGAGTCTATGGGAACCAGGGCGTGGCGGTTGGCGACGTTGACCGGGACGGGTGGGACGAGCTCTATGTCTGCCAGCCGGCCGGACTGCCCAACCGGCTCTACAGCCGGCGCGACGGCGTCTGGGAGGATGTGACTCGCGAGGCCGGGGTGGGCCTGCTGGACAACACGTCCCAGGCATTGTTCCTCGACCTGCGGAACAGCGGATCGCAGGATCTGGTCGTCTTGACGACACGCGGGCCGCTGCTCTTTCTCAACGATGGATCCGGCCGGTTCCGACGTCGCGACAACGCGTTTCGGTTCGCGACCAAGGCGCAGGGCACCTTCGCGGGCATGGCTGCGGCGGACTACGACGGCGACGGCAGGGTCGATCTATACCTGTGCTCGTACCTGTACTTCCAAAGCGAGGACCGGCACCGGTACCCGGCTCCGTATCACGACGCCCGCAACGGCCCGCCCAACTTTCTATTCCGGAACGAGCTCGGGCCTGACGGCGAGGGTGCCCTTCGCGACGTCACCGAGGAGGCCGGATTCGACCACAACAACGACCGCTACAGCTTCGCGGCCGCGTGGTGCGACTACGACGAGGACGGCCGCCCCGAGCTCTACGTCGCGAACGACTTCGGACGGAACAACCTTTACAAGTTCAAGGACGGGCGCTTTCGAGACATCGCTGAGGAAAAGGGGCTGGACGATGTCGGCCGGGGAATGAGCGCAGCCTGGTTCGACTACGACCGGGACGGCCGGCTTGACCTGTACGTGGCCAACATGTGGACCGCCACGGGACAGCGCGTCGCGCGTGACAGGGCCTTCGGGCCGCTGGAGGAGGGCGTTCGGCGGTCCATGTATCACGGCCACACCAAGGGAAACTCGCTCTACCGCAATCGAGGAGACGGCTCGTTCGACTACGTCGGCGCCGGTGAGGGCGTCGAAATGGGTCGCTGGTCATGGTCCGGAGACGGCTTCGACTTCGATTTGGACGGCACTCCGGAGATCCTGGTGACGGCGGGAATGATCACGCACTCCCTCGAGGAAGGCAGGGACCTCGGCAGCTTCTTCTGGAGACAGGTGGTGGCGAAGTCTCCGGCGGAGGCCCGGCCCGCGCCCGATTACGAGGCCGGATGGAACTGTCTCCACCAGCTCGTTCGGGAGGACTTCAGCTGGAACGGCAACGAGCCGAACGTCTTCTTCGTGCGCGAGGGCGGGAAGTACCGGGACTTCTCGGGCGTTTCCGGTCTGGACCGCGCCCTCGACAGCCGGGCCTTCGCCGTGACCGACCTCGACGGCGACGGGTGCCCCGACCTGATTCTCAAGAGCCGGCTCGCGCCCCAACTGCTCGCTTTCCGCAACCGGGCGTCGGGGGGCCGCCGGCCGATGGTGATCGAGCTGGAGGGCACACGGTCGAACCGCGACGGGATTGGCGCCGTCCTCCGCGTCGAAACCGAGGACGGCACTTCGGCCCAGGTGCTCTCGGCGGGCTCCGGGTACATTTCCCAGCACACGAAGAAGCTTCACTTCGGCCTGGGAAGCCGCACCCGCGCGCGGAGCGTCACCGTCGTCTGGCCTTCCGGGGAGACCCAGGCCTTCGATGGCCTCGAGGCCGGATACCGGTACCGCATCCGGGAAGGGACGCTGGATCTCGAGCGCGCGGCAATCGTCGCGCCTCGGCGCCCGCGGTGGTCGTCGCGGCCGATCGCCGCGGACAACCGGCTGGTGTTTCAGCCCACCTGGCTGGCCGATCTCGTCAAGCTGCCGGAACCCGCGGAAGACGGCTTTCTCCTGCTCGTGGACGGAGAGGTTCCCGAGTTTCCGGCGGACATTCCGCACAAGGTCATCGACCTCGGCGCCGCTTCTCCAGACCGAGCGGCGATCTTCGCCATCTTTCGCAGAAACCTGTTCGACTATCGGGCGGGTCTGACGCTCCCGATGGCATTCCTCGTCTCCCTTCGGGGAAAGGTCTTCAAGGTGTATCCGTCGATACCGGCCGCAAGCGTGGCGCGGCAGGACTTCGAGCTGGTCCGGGGCCGGGGGGCCCGCCCGCCCGCGCTGCCGTTCGAGGGCCGGTATCACGCGACGTATCCGCGGAGGAATCACTTCCGCATGGGATCCGCCTTCCTGCAGGCGGGCTATCCGCAGGTCGCCCGCTCCTATCTGCGGGACGCCGCCATGTCGGAGGAAAACTGGGAGAACTTCAAGACCTGGCTCGCTCTGGGCCAGGCCGAGCTGCAGGCGGGGGACATCGACCGGGCGGCCAGCGATCTTGCCCACGCGTCGCGACTGGAGCCGGACTCCCCCCAGGTCTGGAACAATCTGGGCGGCGTTGCGATGGCCCGCGATGACTTCGTCCAGGCCCTGGAGCACTTCCGGCGCGCGCTTGAGTTGAGTCCGGACCTGAGCTATGCACTGGTGAACGCGGCCCAGGCGCATGTGCGTCTCGGAAATCCGGTCGAAGCCGAGCGACTGCTGCAACGCGCGCTAGAGCTTGAGCCGGAGGATGCTGAAGCCGCGAACAAGCTCGGCCTCATCTGGGCGAAGCAGGGGAGGCTGGGGGAGGCGCGCACCCTGTTCCAGCGAGCGATCGAGAGCCAGCACGATCATGCCGAGGCGATCAACAATCTCGCCGTGCTCTACATCCGGTCGGGACAGATCGACGACGCCATCGCGGCGTTCCGGTACGGGATCGAGCAGGTTCCGGACCTGGACTCGCTCTACATGAACCTCGCACGGGTTCATGCCGACCGCGGCGACTACAGCAGTTCGCGGCTGGTGCTGGGACAGCTCCTGGAGCGCAAGCCGGACCACGCGGCCGCGAGGCGCGCGCTGATTCAGCTCCAGGGGCGATAGCCCGACCGCGCCGCGGTCCCGCGGCGTGCCGGCCCGCCGCCCCGACTCTCACTGCGGCGGTCTGGCTGCACTGCCCGGGGCGGCCACCGGCATCTGGGCTCCCACCCTTTCCCGCCAAGCTACGAGATCGGCTCGCAGCCTTGCGGCCAGTTCCGGCCTGCTGCTCGACAGGTTCTTCGTCTCGGAGATGTCGGACTCCAGATCGAACAGCTCGAAGTCGGTGTCGCGGCCCGCTATCGAGCCCTCGAACCACTCGATCAGCTTGTAGTGTCCCTGGCGAATGGCTCCCGCAGGCGGCATGCCGGACCCTCGATGGTAGTGGGGGTAATGCCAGTACAGCGCTCGGCCGAGTCCGGCCTGGCCGCCCTTGAGGATGTCAAGGAAGCTCTCGCCGTCGACTCCGGCGGGCGTCCCCGGATCGCCCAGGATTTCCAGGAAGGTCGGAAGAAAGTCCACGGTGGATAGCAGGTGGTCCGTCGTCGTGCCCGGTTCGACGCGACCCGGCCAGCGAACAATCAGCGGGACTCGGATGCCGCCCTCGTACAGCCAGCCCTTTCCGGAGCGCAGCGGATCCTGTCGCGCGTAGGTCTCCTTGCCGCCGTTGTCGGAGTAGAAGACGACCATGGTCGTCGTCCGCAGGCCGAGTTCGTCGATCTTCGCCAGGAGCTGTCCGACGCCGTCGTCCAGGCGCTCGACGATGGCGGCGAGCGCAGGCAGGATCTCCAGCTTCTCAATGAGCGCCCGCCCCTCGTAGGAGGCGGTCCGCCTGCGACTCTCGATGATCGGCTCGTGGATGGAATTGTGGGGCAGGTAGAGGAAGAACGGCTGGTCTCCGTGTTCCTCAAGGAAGCGGACGGCATGGTCCGTGATCCGCTGCACATTGTGAGGATCGACTTCCGGATCGCTCTCACCGACGATCGGCTTGTAGGTCACCAGGACTTCATCGAACCCCTGCTTGTCGGGATTGAACGGCAGGCTGTCGGGAGGACGCTTGTCCTGGCTGAGGTGCCATTTTCCGAAGTGCGCCGTCCGGTAGCCGTTGCGCTTGAAGACCTCTGCCAGCGTCACGATCTCCAGGTCGAGGCGTTTGTGCCAGTCAGGCTGCCGCAGCGGCTTGCCGACGGGATTCGAACCCCTGATGTGATCGGTCAGGTGCAGCCGCGCTGGGTACTGGCCGCTCATCAGCGCGGCGCGGGTGGGCGAGCACACCGCGGCTGCGGAGTAGGCGTTCGTGAACCGCAGCCCCTCCGAAGCGAGCCGGTCAATGTTGGGCGTGCGGTAGGCGGCGCCTCCATACGCACCCACCTGGCTCCATCCCAAGTCGTCGGCCAGTACGAAAACGACGTTCGGTCTTGCTTCCGCGAAGCCCGAGGCGGCGAGAACAAGGACCAGCGCAAGCGGCCGCACGGCGGCAAGTATACCGAGGTCTGAGTGTTCCGGCGGCCGTCCCGGACATGCGGTCGGATGGCCGGGGGGACGGAGCCGCGGCAGGTGACCGGCCGGCCCGGTGATTCCTCCGCCTATCGCCTGCTGACGTCGACCTGCCACGGACCCGTGACTTCCGAGCCGATTTCCAGCCTGGCCTCAAACGTGCCGTCTCCGGGCCGCAGCGCCACTCCCTCGAAGCGCACCTGCGTGGCCCCTTCCGCAACCGCGGCCGTCTCCGTGGCGTCCCCGAACGCGATCGATGCCGCACCCGAGGCCGGAGCGGGTTTCGCGAACCGCACCTCGATGTCGTAAGGACCCTCGGACATGCTGGTGACCTCCCAGTGGCCCAGCACCCTGTCGTTGCGCCCCCAGCCGTCCTGCGTGACCATTCGCCAGTCTTGGCGGGTCAGCGTGACGTGCGGCTGCGCATCGCTGCCCAGAGCGAACCGCACGGCATCGAAGCCGCGGCTCGCAGACACGTCCGCGAGCCATTCCTCGTAGCCGGCCTTCAGGCGCTGGACCACGTCCGGCAATTCCGCCGCCAGGTCGGTTGCCTCTCCCGGGTCCTCAATGAGGTCGTATAGCTCGACCGGGGCGTCCGGCGGGGCGGGCCGGCTGAAGCTGAGCGCCTGGACCAGCTTGTACCGCTGCTCGACCGCGGCGAAGGCCCGATACCGTTCCGGCGCATTGCCCCTGTGCGCCTGAACGAAGTAGGTCCGCTCCGGGAGCGACGTGACCTCGCCCTCCCACAGCGGCAGGAGGTTGATCCCGTCGACCTCGATCTCCGGCGGCTTGGCAACCCCGGCTGCCGCGAGCAGTGTCGGCGTGATGTCGATGTGGGCGCCCATCTGGTCGATCTTTGCCGGTGCAAGCCGGTCAGACCACCGGACTAGGAAGGGGACCCGAATGCCGTTGTCGTACACGCTGCCCTTCTGCGCCCGGAGACCGGCGTGGTAGAGGCGCGTCGTCGGCCCGTTGTCGGTCATGAAGATGAAGACCGTGTTCCCGGAAAGGCCGATGGAGTCCAGGTGGTGCGCCAGCTTTCCGACATTCTCGTCGATGTTCGTGATCATGCCGTAGATCCGCGCGTCCTTGTCTGACAGGCCCTGGCGGGCGTAGGGCTCGCGATAGGAGTCGGGCACCAGGTAGGGGGAATGCGGCGCGTTGGTGGGAATGTAGGCGAAGAACGGCGTCTCGCCTCCTTCGCCGATCCAGCTGATGGCCTCGTCGAAGTAGATGTCCGTGCAGTACCCCTCGTACTGCCGCTCCACGCCGTTGTGCATCAGAATCGGGTTGAAGTAGTCCGTTCCCTCCGGGTCGGACGGCTGGCCGATTCCGCCGCCCTTGTGGACGACCGATTCCTGGAACCCCTGGTCGACCGTCCTCTGAGGGTGGTTGTCGCCCAGATGCCACTTGCCGAAGATCCCGGTGCGGTAGCCGGCCTCGCCGAGCATCTCCGCGATCGTGACCTCCGCCGGGTCCATCATGGCCCGCCCGAGATAGGTGTCCACCACGCCTGTCCGGTAGTTGTAGCGGCCCGTCATCAGCGCGGCTCGGGTCGGGGCGCACACGGGCGACACGTAGAAGCGGGTCATCTCGACACTCTCTCCCGCCAGGGTGTCAAGATTCGGGGTCTGCAGGACGGGGTCGCCGTGAGAGCCGAGTTGGGACCAGCCCTGATCGTCGGTCATGATCAGGACGATGTTCGGTCTGCCGGCGGCATGCTCCACAGAGTCGCCGCATGAGGCGAGCAGGCCCGCGAGGAGCACGATGTACGGGGCTGGTTTCCACACAGAAACAGCCTGACGCACCGCCAGGGCGGGAGTCAAGACCTACGGCATCGAGGGGTCCGAGGCGGCTACTTCCAGGTGACCTCCATCGCGAAGAAGTGATCGAAGACTTCGCGACCGGGGTGATTGGCTTCGTTCTTCTCCGGGCTCCGGATATAGAAGTCCAGCTGCTGCAGGGCCGGGTTCACCGCGCCGGCCGGAGAGCTCTTCCCTTCCAACGGGTAGTTCGCCACGAGATCCCTGCTCCGCATGCCCTGCGTGACCATGAAGTGGATCTCGTAGTCCTCGTAGAGCGGTTCGCCGTTCAGGGTGGCGGACCCGATGCCCCAGCCTGCCACGTACAGCAGGCTCTTCGGCCAGTTGGCATCTCCGCAACCCGAGTCTCCGTGCTCGAAGAGATACGCGGCGATTCCGCCGTCCTGGCACGGCGAGAACTCCTTGATTTCCTCCAGGTCGATCACGTAGGCGCCCTCCGGAAGCTCAAGCTCCGCGCGAAACGTTCCCGTGTTCTCGATCTCGTTGACATCGATCTCGGCGGTGCCGCCGACGGCACGGAGGTTCTTGCCGTCGTTTCCCATGTGATCCCATGGGCTCTCGTCGTTGAGCGTGCCCGCCTGGTGAATCCGACTGCCCGAGATGATGAATCTCCCGTCATAGAGGTCGTGCTGGCCGGGCTCGTACAGTCCCATCGCGGTGCCTGGCTGACTGCGGGGCCCCTTTTCCGGCTCCTGCGTCGGCGGAGATGTAGCTGGTGGGGCGCCGCATCCTGCGATCAGCAGCGCGAAAGCCGAGAATGTGGCCACAAGCGCGGCGATTCGTTGAGCGGCAATGTCGGTTCGCCGACCGGGTCGAGTCGTCATCGCTTGCAGACTAGCACGCCCCGACCACATCAGAAAGATCCTGTTGGGACGGGAGAAATCGCCTGGTTCGCGCGTGCGGTCACATGCTCTACGAGCCCATCAAGCCAGCGCGCCGCCTGTGGCGCGCCCGCTTCCGCGGACTTGATCGCGTCGAGGTGGCTCTTGCCGGCGTCCCGTGCCCGGATGTACGGCTCCAGAAACTCGCGGGGAGGCTCTCGCGGGTCGACGGAAGTCTCCAGCGCCCTGCGCAGCGAACCCCAGCCGTCCACGAGAACGCGATGCTCCCGGGACGGGGTCCGCCCCCGAGTCCTCTGACCGGTCTTTTGCGGCAGCTTCTCAATGATCCGTTCCAGTCTCCGAATGCGCTCCGCGATCTGTGCGTTGATCCGCCCTCGGGCAGCTTCGTAGAGCCTGCCCTCGCCATCGTGGGCGCGCGGTGCGCGCACCAGTCCGTACCAGGCATCCAGGGCGCGCAGAGTGCCGATCAGCTTGGCAGTCACGCCGAAACGGCTCCTGAGGGACCCGTACTCGCTGGGCCTGATGCGCTTCGTGATTAGAGAGTGAGAATGTGAGGCCACGAGCATGTTCTCGCCGACGTTCTTCCGGATCACGGATCCGGCGGCCGTGACCGATCCGAACCCGACTTCGAGAGGCCCGACCAGCCCGCAATTGCCTCCGATGAAGACGGGGTCGGATTGCATCAGCACACCGCGGATGCCGCCGATGAGGCTCCCCCACTTGTCCCCTCGCGGGTCGAAGTTGAAATGGATGGCGCCAGAGCCAATCTCCGTGTGGTCGCGGCGCGACCGGCCTCCGCTGAGAAAGAGGTCGCAGAAGTTGATGAGCGAGCCGGCGACGCAACAGGACGTGAACGTGGTGTTCTTCAGCGCGACGTTGTGCGCGGCCTCGGCCTGCTCTTCCAGCAAGGTCTCGGGGCGGATCTCCGCGAATCCGCGCACCTTGACGCCTTGCAGAAAGGTCGCCCCGTGGTAGAGCCCCGAGCCGAGTTCCACGTCCCGACCGATCTGGCAGTCGTGGACCTCGGCATGACCCGAGGTGCCGATCACGGCGCCGGAGGCGACGGACAGCCTCCGGCCGGAGAGCGTCGCATACCGGATGACCGCTCCCCGCTCGATCGCTTGCAGGTCTACGTCCTCGCCGATGTAGACACGTTCGGAGCCCCAGACCTCCACGCCGCGGCTTCGGAGGGCGTCGACTCTCGCCCTGTTGCCGGAAGCATCGAACTGCATGATATTTCCCAGTTTCTCACGGCTCCTGATGCCCTGGCTTCGATGCGCTCTCGGGATCTCCGCCGAACTGGTTCCGGCTGTGTCAGGACGGTTGACGCATTTCGACGGAATCCGGTTCAATGTGGCTACATGATCCAGGTCCGAACCGGCAAGGAGTACTTTCGCCAGACTAGGCCAACGTCGAGACTCGGAAAGGGACGAGATCCTACGCTGTGAGGCCGCCGTTGAGCGGCTCCGCGAGAATCACGAAAGCCCTGGACTCCACCTTGAGCGACTCGGGAGCGCGTCCTAGAATCACTGGTTGATCCGGGCTTCCGGGAAACTGCGCGTGATCCTCGCTCCCGCCTCGGTGCGAGGTGTCCTGCGGGTGTGCGTTGCGCTTAACATGGAGTGCCACGGCACAATGTATGCGTGGTCGCGGCGACAGGGCTTCACACGAATCTCTATGATGCGGCGTTTGTCAATAGGGAGGCCTACCCCAGGAACGTAGGCAACGGCTCGGGTCCGGAGGACCTGCGGAAGCTCTGGATGCTGATCAGCAGGATGCGCTTGTCCATGGCTCAGCTACCACGGTATCCGGCAGAGCGTCAGTGCCAAGACCGGTATGGTGTTTGTGGTGCCTTGTGGCGCTTCGACGTCAAATGGCAAGCCGTGGCAACCTGGGCTCCGAGCCCAGGGACAATTTGGACGGTCTTCGCTCCTATTGAGCGATGGCCGCATTCCGGACCCAAGTCGGACCGAGGGCAGGACAGCAAACGTGAAGGGCGTGGAACTCGGAGCGGACGCCATGCAGATCGCCATGAGGCACACATGTCCTGACAATAGAATGGTCTCGCCTGCCTAGTGCCGATCCGGCAGCAGGCATTGCTCCGGCGTACGAGGAGGCACCACTGCGCGAATTTCAGAGCCAGCTCACAGTGTGACCGAACGCGTGCCGCGGTGGTCGACCACCGCAACGTTCACGATCAGGCCTTCGGAATAATCCAATCCTCAATCAACCGCTTTTCCTTGGGGCTCAATTTCACGTGGGAAGTATCAACCAGTTTGGATATATTGGACCCAAAAGACCTCGCTAGATCAACCATTTTAAGGCCTTGGTACTCTTCCAAGTTAAGACGCTCATTTTGTAGACGACGGAGGATAAACTGGATCGCTTTTCGGCTGACGGAATATCCTTCTTTGACTATTCGGTCACGAACATCCTTTGATGTCGTGTTTACATGGAAAAAACCTTGCGATGACACTGATTCTAGGATGACTTCAAAAATACGGAAATAGACTTTTGATTTGAGTGGAGGAACATTGTAATTCCTATGAAGTCGCTCAACAAACTCATGTAGATCGGCATCGTCTCTACTGACCAGATAATCCCTACTCGACTCATCCGATGGTAGTGGCGGCTCATGGCGCTTAGGATCCCAGATAACGTCGTGACTTCCCATTTTGGTGTATTCTAGCCCAATCCTCCCTACAAAATCCGTGATGAACGAGCCGAAATTTGGAAATCCGAACCATGCTTGGCTGGGAAATCGTTGCTGCAGAGAATGGGCCAAGGTTGCACCGGGCACAGGTTGGGTCGCATGTGATACTTCGGATTTGATGAATCGATCAATCTCCTCGACGACATCGGGACTACGTGAATCGGGACTACGTGAGCCAATCACGGTGAGATCGCGCAATTCAACAGACCAAGATTTGTCGCTTCGCTCCACAAGTTTCAGTCTTTGATTCTGGCTTACTAAGGCCTTAACAAAGGCGATTAAACTGTAGAATCCATACCAGTTGCTGTCCGGAAAATCAGCTTGATTCCTAAATATCGAGTGGATTAGGTAGCTACGAAGAGATCCACCTTTCCGAGCAATTGAGTCTTCCAATTTCTCAACAAGCTGCCTAAGTCGATGCTGATCATGCGCATCTATATTTTCTCCAAAGGCATGAGTTTCCAGCGCCTGTGCTACAAAATCATCAGACTCAATTACAGTATCTGCGATTTGAGTATATGCTTTTGAGGCGTCGCTTGGCGTAATTACCATCAATCTTCGGTCAAATCGTCTAAGTCGGAGCAGGACAGGCGAAAAATCAGAATCTGCAGACATTATAATGAATTCCTCGAAGGAGGGGTTCTGTTCTAAGGCATCGATGATATCAAGGACCATGTGAATATCTGCAGAACTCTTACCCTGTGCTGTCAATGATGGACAGTCAACGACCTCGAAGGCAGAGCGCACAAAATCAATGCGAAACCGCGAAAATGATGCAGGGTTCAAATAGCATTTCCTTAGAATTACTCGTCGACTGATGTCAGAATTGATCCTATCATTAGGGATTCGAGAAATCCAGTCCAACCATCGATTTGGATTCGTCGCAAAATAGTAAGCGGTCTTCTCTCCATAGTCATGCTGCAATCCAAGAAATATGTTATCGAAGTCCACGAATACAGCTGATCGTAACGGCTCGTTATGGGTTGGTATCTGCATGCTAAGGTGGTTAGAGTTGTCTGGAAAGCCGACTGAGGGAATCATACACCAATGTAATGTCTTTGTCAATAACCGTTCGGACGATGGGTGGAGGAAGTCCCTGATTGGCGTACAGCTGAATGTAGACGGCCGGACGTTCAGTGGGTGTTTGTGCTACAGAACAGACGTGCGGGCTAATGTTCCGATCGGAAGGGAGGGGGTACCGGCCACGGGTATGGTCGGACGCGCTGTCGACGCGGCCTGCCGGAGCTGTGAATTGCTGGCGGGGGCCTTGCTGCGGTCCGAGGCGGAAGTACGGTGGATGGAGTCGCTGCAGGGGCAGTTGGAGAGAGCAGCAGGCACAGCGGGCTTACACGGCGGAGCGGGAGGAGCGCCCGTGGCAGGCGGAGGAGAACCACGGACACGAGTTGGCCAGAGCCTGCAGAATGGCAGAGGGACTCAGACCCGTGCATTGTGCCCACGTGCAGGGAGAACAAGCGGGCCGCAGTCTTGGCCAATTCCCGGTAGGGAAGGACCGGGACCGAGAGGAATCCGGGAGGGCCGCTTACGGGCTGGACGCAGAGTCCGGTGTCCGTGTCACGGGAGCCGAGCAGATTCTGAGAATCATCAAGGGCGATCAACTCGGCAGGACGCCTTCTGCCCGCCGGTGCGCAATCGTGCGCTTCGGCCGCGCCCTCGAGTGCCCCGCGAATCGCAGGCCAGGCGGTTTGGAATTCGCCTGGAACCGATGTACGGTGTAGGTCTTGATGGCTAAGCGTCTCCTGCCGATCGGTATCCAGACGTTCCGCAAGCTCCGCAAGCGGAACTACTACTACGTGGACAAGACTCCATACGCCATGCAGCTGATCGGCGAGGGAACACATTATTTCCTGTCGCGCCCGCGACGGTTCGGCAAGAGCCTCTTTCTCGACACGCTCAAGGCGCTGTTTGAAGGCAGGCGGGAACTGTTCCAGGGCCTGCACGCCCACGGGGACTGGGAATGGTCCGTGCGCCATCCGGTCGTGCGGCTCGATTTCAGCGGCGGCGATTTCGAGGAGCGTGGCTACTTGCGCACGAACCTGATGGCGCAACTCGACGCCATCGAGGAGGAAGCCGGCATCCGCACGCGCTACGACACAGGCCCGGAGCGGCTCGCCGACCTCATCCGCGGTCTCCACCGGCAGAGCGGCCGGGGTGTCGCGGTGCTGGTGGACGAGTACGACAAGCCGATCTTGGATGCATTGGACGTGCCGGAAATCGCGCGCGCAAACCGGAACTACCTGCGCGGCCTGTATGCCGTTCTCAAGTCCTGCGATGCGCAGATCCGCTTCTGCATGCTCACCGGAGTCAGCAGGTTCTCCAAGGTGAGCCTGTTTTCGGGGCTGAACAACCTCATCGACATTACGCTCGAGCCGGCTTACTCGTCCATTTGCGGCTACACGGAGAGCGACTTGGACGATGTCTTCGCAGCCGAACTGGAGGGGCTCGACCGGGACCGTGTCCGCGACTGGTACAACGGCTACAGCTGGGGGGGCGTCGAGAAGGTCTACAACCCTTTCGACGCGCTGCTGCTGTTCCGCAAGCGTACGTTCAGCGCGTGGTGGTTCGAGACCGCCACGCCCACGTTCCTGGTGGAGACACTCGTCAAGCGCGGCATCGCGACCGCGTCCTTGGACGGCAGGCTCGCGAGCGAGAAGCTGCTCGGCACCTTCGACGTGGGACGGATCGCCACGGAGGCGCTGCTGTTCCAGACCGGTTACCTCACGATCCAAGGCCAAGAGGACCGGCTAGGGAAGCACTACTACCGCTTGGGATATCCGAACCGGGAGGTGCGCGAGAGCCTCAACGAAAGCCTGGTCGATTACCTGACTGGGGACGATCCCGAACGGGAGACGAACGCCATGCGACTCGGCGACCTGCTGCTGAAGGCCGATTTCGCGGGCCTGGAACGGCTGTTCCGGGCCATGTACGCTGGCATACCTTACGAATGGCACATTCGCAACGAGATCGCGCGCTTCGAGGGGTACTACGCCAGCGTGTTCTACTCGTACTTCGCCGGGCTCGGGCTGGAGGTGAGAGTGGAGGAAAGCGGCAGCGCCGGGCGGCTGGACATGGCGGTGCGGGCGGGCGGCAGGGTGTTCCTGTTCGAGTTCAAGGTGCTGGAGCGATCCGGGCCTGGAGCGGCGATGGCGCAGCTGAAGGAGCGGGGCTACGCGGACAAGTACCGCCACTTGGGCGAGCCGGTGCATCTGGTGGCGGTGGAGTTCAGCGCGAAGACGAGGAACATCGCCGGGTTCGAGACGGCACAAGCCTGAGTCGGCAAGCCTTCGTCTTTGCCGGGCACGAACTGAAGACGATCCTGAACCGGGTCTACCGGCTGTCTGGATTCGGATACTTGCGGATTCTCCACAACACGGCCTTGCCTACAGGTCCTGCTGAAGATCCTCTCTTGGAAAGGACTCGATGCGGCAATCAGATGGTCCCATGAAGACCGTGTTTTGGCCGTCACGCCGTTCGAGTCGAGAGGCTGCGGTCGGAGGACGGAGCCCGACCGGCATCTGCTGTGGCAGCGGCGGCGTGACCTCCTGATGCAATTGGTCCGGGTCCGGCAGTCAGAGAGGGCTTCGCGAGAAACGTAGTCGGGCTGAGCGCAAACCGCGTGGCCGGTTGGAGCGTTGTGTATGCCGGCAAGCAGCCCGAACCCCGGGTGAGGATCATTGCAGATGCGGCGCTGGCCATCAATGAAGGCCGCGCTTGGGCGGGAGCCCCGGATTCTGTGTGGCAGACGGCCCTGCCTCCTGCGTGGTGCCTGGTCTTCTTGGCGAGCATGAGGGAGGGAGCGCACCCGAACCGCAGCATCCCCGAACGAGACAAACTGAGCGGGCCGAGAGTGGCTAGACAGCCGTGGCGCGGCTGTGTGAAGATCGACTCTCTGGCAAGGCGGGCCTCTTCGGGTCTCGCCGGGCGCCTGCTCCCCGCAAGGATGTCGTCGGTCCATCCCTCCGCCACAATTGCGACGACCGCCCGCGTGGCGCGGGGCGCCCGGATCGGCCCCGACGTGGTCATTGGGGAATACGCGATCATCGAGACAGACGTCGTGGTGGGAGCTCGGTGCAGGATCGACTCCCATGCTGTAGTCAAGCGCTGGACCGCGCTCGGGACGGACAACCAGATCTCCAGCGGGGCGGTCTTGGGCAGTGATCCGCTCGACAAGGCCTTCCAGGGCGACCGCTCCTACCTGCGCATCGGCAGCGGCAACAGCATCCGCGAGCACTTCACGATCTCTCGTGGCACCGAGCCGGAGTCGGAGACCGTGATCGGTGACGGAAACTTCATCATGACCTCAGGCCACATTGCACACAATTGCCGGATCGGGAACGAGACGGTGATCGCCAGCGCCACGCTCGTGGCCGGACATGTCCAGATCGAGGATCGCGCCTTCGTTTCCGGCGGAATCGGCGTGCAGCAGCATTTGCGCATCGGCGAACTCTCAATGGTTGGCGGGATGACCCGAGTCAACCAGGACGTGACCCCGTACCTCACCCACGTCGGGCCGACCATGGCCGTGCACGGTCTCAATCTTGTCGGGCTGCGCCGTGCGGGGCTTGGCAGCATCGAAATCAGCCGGGTCCGCCGAGCCTATCGGATACTGTTTCGGTCGGGCATGCCCCTCGAAGAGGCGCTGACCAAGGTCGAACTGGAGGTGGTAGGCCCCCACGCCCGCCACATGGTCGAGTTCATCCGCGCTTCGAAGCGGGGCGTGTGTCGGCGAAAGGGCCGCGGGAAGGAAAAGCAAGAGGACTGAGAACCCATGTACAACGGAATCGAACACACCGCAATCGCGACGAGGGATCCGGAATCCCTCGCCGGCTGGTACGAGCGCAACCTTGAGATGCCAATCGTCCACCGCTACGGAGGCAACGTATTTGTGCGGGCGAACGACGGTTCGATGATTGAGCTGATCCCTTCAGAGGGTGACCCGGCCAGGACGGGGATGCGAACGCCCGGAATCCGCCATCTCGCCATCAAGGTCGACGACTTTGACGAAGGCGTCAGCGACCTGCAGTCGAAGGGGATCGAAATCGTCGAGTTCGTGCAGGCCGGAACCAACAGGCTGGCCTTCTTCCTGGATCCCGAGGGCAACATCCTGCACCTGATCCACCGCGGGGAGCCGATCTAGAACCCGTCGACGCCCCGACGCCACCTACCAGTTGGTCAGCGACCCGTCCGGCCGGGACAGCAGCGGGATCGGTCGCGAACGCTCGGTCACCTCGATTGCAAGCTCGGCTTGGGCCGCGTCGAATTCCACTCCGAGGCCGACGCGGTCGTTGGGCCACATCTTGCCGTTCCGGAAGTCATAGTGCGCTGGCAGATGAGGGTGGGTCCTGGCGCCCGATCCCGTCATCTCCATGATCACGGGACCCGGCAGCGAGACGCCGCAGTGCACGAGCGCCGCTTCGGAGACCGGTCCGGTGAAGTGCGGGATCAGGCCGACGTAGTGCGTCTCGCAGAGGGCGGCAAGCTTCATGTACTCGGTGATGCCGCCGCAGTTCGGAATTGACACGCGGGAATAGTCGATGAGGCGATTCTCGATCAGGACGTTGGCGTCCCAACGGTCGCCGAAGTGCTCTCCGACCGCGATCGGCACCTTGACCAGAGGCCGGAGGGTCCTGTAGACCTCCGGGTTCTCTGATCGCACGAGGTCCTCGCAGAACACAGGCCGGAGGGGTTCCAGCAGCGTTGACAGACGCACGGCGTCGGGGAAATCGAAGCGCGTGTGATAGTCGATGGCCCAGTCGCCCTCGTCGCCGACGCCTGCGCGGATCTCCTTGCACATCTCGAAGGTCTCGTCAACGGCTTGGCGGTGCCGGTAGGGTCCGTCGCCGCGAGAGCCCGCTCCCCCCGTTCGAAACGCACGGAATCCAGCTTCGATGCATGCTCGGGCGGTGTCGCGTAGCGAACCCTGACGCGGGAACCCGGTCGAGTAGCACTCGACGTGGTTGCGGGTGCGTCCGCCGAGCAGCTGCCAGACCGGAACACCGAACGCCTTCGCCGTGATGTCCCAAAGGGCGAGATCTATCGCTCCGAGGGCATGAATCTTCTCGCGTCCGGGTGGATAGAAGTACCCGCGGTACATCAACTGCCAGAGATGCTCGATGCGAAATGGATTCTCGCCGATGATCATTGCGCCGAGCTGTCCTACCGTGTCCTGCGAACCGCCCTCTCCGATTCCGGTGATGCCGACATCGGTTTCGACTGTGACGATGTGTGAACTCTGATTGAAGATCGGTCGGGAGTCCGAGACTCGATAGAACCGGACGCGGGTGACCTTGGCCTTTGGCAGCGCGGCCCACGAGAATGGCGCGGCCAGCGCGGAAGCCGATCCGAGAAGGGAATACTTGAGCAGCTTGCGGCGGCGCATCGCGCCACGGATTATACGGGATGGCTTGCTGGCCGGGTCTTCCTTCCATTCAGCAGGGCACCGACAAACGTGTACCGGACACCCCACTCGTAGCTCGCCAGGAGCACCAGCGTCGAACCCGACAGAAGAAGCGCGAACTTGGCGAGTCCCGGGAGGGGAACGGGCACGAGAATCATCTGGCCGAGCATCACCAGCGGCAGGTGAGCCAGGTAAAGCCAGTACGAGGAATCCGACAGGTAGCGGAGCCGGGGCCGCTCGGCCGACAGAAACCGGCGACAGAGTCCCGACGCGCCAAAGATCATCAGCCAGCAGAACAGCGATTGGCCGAGCGCGGACAGTGTCCGCCGGGTCAATTCGTCCCCTGCGAGCTCGTAGCCGAAGGGGTCCATCGTCGAGATCGGCATGGCGAGCGGAAACAGCGCGACCGCGAGCGGCAAGAGGTACTGCCACCCCGTACCCAGCCGCCTCGCTGCCTCCGGAAAGGCGTACACCAGCGCGCCGAAGCCGAAAAACACCGCGTAGTACGCGAGGACGCTTGGAATCGGCAGCAAGCCGGCCGACGTGTCCGGTCCGAACCCCGGTATCACCCGTCCGGAGAACATCGCGCTGTGGACCAGCATCGTCAGCGGCACCAGCCAAAGCAGCGCTGCAGGAGAGGCCAAGGACCACCAGGGCAGGCGGACGCCGCGCGCCAGTTTGGGAACGAAGGTGCATACGGCGACGAATCCAAGCGCGAGCCAGCAGAGGATCCAAAGGAACCATAGGTGATGAAGGGCAGGGAAGTACATCAGTCCGGCAAGGATCAGCCGCGCAAGCGTGCGGCTGGTTGCCCCAGCGGCGACCGGCTGTTCAAGACCAGCCTCGACGGCCGAGTCAGTCGGACCGGCTCCGGTCTCGACCAGGAGCCGTCGCACTTCCCTCCTTCCGGCTTTCACGTCCTCGTATGCGACCCGCACTTCGAGCATTCCCGCGATGGTCTCGACGGTCTCTTCGCCGTGCTTCAGGGAGTCCAGCGGTGTCTCGCCGTTCGCGTTGCGGGCGGTGGTGTCCGCTCCCGCCGCGACAAGCAACCTTGCGGTTTCGGTCCGCCCAAAGAACGCGGCCGCATGGAGGCTCGTGTCGAGTCCCGAGTAGCCGTACCTCGCGTTGAGGTTGGCCCCGGAATCGATCAGGCTCGCGACGATCTCGGGGTGACCGTGGTTCACCGCCCACCCCATTGCTGTCTGTCGGTGAAAAGGGTCGGGCTCGTCGACCGGCCACCCGAGGTTCGTGAATCGCTGAACTTGTTCCAGGTCGCCCGCTGAGGCGGCTGCCCAAAGGTTCTGGCTGCTCTCCGGAACCCCGAACGTAGGGTTGGAGGCTGCGGCAAGGATCACCACCGCCCACATCGCCGGGACGATCGTCAGGCAGCCCAGTCCCAGGGGCAGGAGAATGCGCTTTGCCCTGTGCTTGGCCAGGCCCTTGGCTCCCCGCCTTTGCCAGAGCATGGCGGTGAAGAACCCGCTCAGGACGAAGAAGAGAGGCATGCGGAAGCCGTGAATGAAGGCAACCAGGGCCCCGAGCACGGGCGAGGATGAGGGATCGACAACCGTCCATCCCGATTCGACATACGCCAAGGCGGCATGCAGTGCTATGCCAAGGAGCATCGCAAAGCCGCGGAGTGCGTCAAGATCGTGCCTCCGAGAGTCCACGCACCCGATTCTCCCACTTGCTCCAGGTTCGTGGGGGACCATTCTGGTGGGTGGCCGGCGTGCCTGCCTGGGACAGCCGCCGGGACCCGGTCGGACACCCGCCGGGCACGGCTGCCGAACGGGCCGCGATATGCTTGCGGGAGTGCGAATCAACTGGATTCTCCCGTTCGTCCTGGCGGCCTGTGCCACGAGTCCGCCGCCGGCCAACTATGTGGTGGAGTCCGCCGCAAGCATCGACGCCTCGGCAACGGAGCTGATCATCCTGCGGGATGAGGCCGGCGGCATCGAGGCCGCAGTCTCGCCGAGCAGGGGCGGCGAGTTGGCTGGCTTGCGAGTGCTGCATAGCGGAGCGTGGCTGGAGACCCTCCAGTTGGCCCGCGACTATTCTCCCCGCGAGGGATTCGGCGGTAAGGGGCCGTTTCTCTGGCCGGCCACCGGCCGCAGTTTTCCGCCGGACCTTGAGGAGCGAAGAGAGGCCGGCGAGAGCTTCGATCGAGGGGCCTACGTGCACGGCGGCGTCCGGCGCGAGATGCCGATCCACGGCTTCGCCAGGGACTTGCCGTGGCAGTTGGAGGAGGCCGTGGCCGACGCAGGGTCGGCCCGCGCGCTGCTCAGTCTTCACGACGATTCCGAAACTCGTGAAATGTACCCGTTCGGATTTCGTTGCAGTGTCGAGTACGTCGTCCAGGGCGGGGCGCTCGAACTCCGCTATCTCGTGCGGGCGGCCGCCGGGAATGAGGAGCCGATGTTCTTCTCGATCGGAAACCACATCACGTTCCGGGCTCCCCTGGTGCATGGGAGCGATCCGGCCGCGATGGTCCTGAAGAGTCCGTCGAGCGTGGAGATCCTCAAGACGGGCTACGGGATCCCGACCGGGGAGACACGCCCCCTGTCATACGCCGACGGATTCGAGCTGGGCGACTACCCGCCCCTGGTCGCGACCTCGCTGACGGGATACCCGGAGGGCAGCGACCCCTACATCGAATACGGCGATCCGGCCGGATTGACGATGCGCATTTCGCACAGCGCCAGTTCCATTCCCCCGCAACCGGTCATCCTGTTCAATGTCTGGGGCGACGTGCGGGCGGGATTCTTCAGCCCGGAGCCTTGGGTCGGCCTCCAGAACTCCCTTGTCCGGCGTCAGGGCCTGATTTATCTGGACGCGGACGAGGAGTTCCGCTGGACCGTTCGCGTCGAATGCACAAGGGAGAGCGAGTAGGCCTGTCCGGCTGCCGCCGTCCCATCCGCGGGGATGGAGTGCCTCGTTGTTCCGCACCGGCGGGTGCCCCCGCGGTCCCAACCGGTCCGGCGCCGGTTCGTCGGCTGGTAACATCCGTATCGGGGAGTTCGATGGCGGAGGATGGAGCATCGGGTCCGCGGACACTGGCCATAGACATCGGCGGATCCGGGCTCAAGATCATGGCGCTTGGCCCGTCGGGGGAGCCGCTCAACGACCGCTCTCGCTGCAAGACGCCGAAGCCTGCGACTCCCGGCGCAGTTCTCGCTGAACTGGAGCGGATGGTCGTCGGCCAGCCTGAATTCGACCGGGTTGCGGCGGGTTTTCCAGGCGTCCTCGCCCAAGGTGTCACGCTCACGGCGGCCAACCTGCATCCGGGGTGGATCGGGTTCGACCTCGGCGCGGAACTGGAGGCGATGACCGGCAAGCCGGCCCGGGTGGCCAACGACGCTGATGTCCAGGGACTGGCCGTAATCCAGGGCTCCGGAGTGGAGTTCGTGCTGACGCTCGGCACTGGCCTTGGATCGGCGCTGTACGTCGACACACGGCTCGTCCCGAACCTCGAGATTGCCCACCACGTGTTCAAGGACAACCAGACGTATGAGGAGTGCCTCGGGAAGCCTGCGCTGCGGCGATTGGGGAAGGCAGCCTGGAACCGTTGCTTGGTTGAGGCCGTGGATCAGCTGGAGAAGGCGTTCAACTACGGCAGGCTGTACATCGGAGGCGGAAACTCGTCCAAGGTCAAGAAGAAGAAGCTGCCCGGAAACGTCAAGATCGTCTCCAACGTTGCCGGTCTGCTGGGCTGTATCCGGCTGTGGGATGCCGATGTGGCTCCGACGGTCTAGCAGGTCCGGCGCCTCGGACTGCGTCATCGTTCGGCCGCCGCCGGGGATCTACCTGATGACCAGTAGACGAGCACGTCATTGCGACGCCGAAGGAGCGATTCCGCTCCAGACTGGCCCAGGGAGATCAGGGCGGTTGCCAGGCCATCCGCCTCCATCGCCGTAGCGGCGACGACAGTGGCCGCCAGGGCCGTGTCCGTGCATCCGTTGCCGGCGCGCGAGACGATGTGCGAGCACCGACCGCCGGGAACCAGGTAGTACCGATCTCGGCTGCCGGACGTGGAGATCCCCTGATTGGCGATCTTCACGCAGGACTCGATCGATCCGGGTGGACCGTGTCTGTCCAGGCCGATCCGCCAGCCGTCCTCCGACGGAGGCGGGTCGCCCACCGCAATGTCTCCCGCCACTGCCACCATAGCCCGATGCACGCCGGCCCGCCGCAGCGCGTCCAGCGCCTCGTCGGCCGCGTACCCTTTGGCGATGCCGCCCAGGTCGAGCTGCAGACCACGGATGGTGAACGCGATGCTCAGATTCGATGCGTCCAGCTCCACGTGCGACCAGCCTGTGCGGCGCCAGGCTTTCCGCAACCGGTCCTCCGAGGGCGCGCCGCGGCCCCAGCCCTCACCGCGAAGGAGTCGTGTGACACGGCCCAGCGTCGGGTCGAATGCGCCGCCGGACTCCCTGGCCAGCCGCAGCGCCTGGGCGAGCAACCGTGCGAACTCGGGCGACACCGGGGTCGGCTCGCGCCACGCGAGCCGTTCGACCCGTCGCAGCTCCGACCCGCTGTCATAGCTCGAGAACCGCCGCGTCACGGTCTCCACGCGGTCGAACGCCCGCCGGAACACCTGTGGAGGATCGACACCGGCGGGAAAGTACGCGCTGATCCGCACGACTACGCCCATGTGCGGTTCCTCGGCGACGAGAAGCCGCAAGTCCGGGTCGGCGCCGGGCGCCGCCTGTGCCGGGGCTGGGAAGCTCGCGAACGCGAGGCAGACTAGGGAGGCCGCTAGGCTATTCCTTGCCGGCCGCCGAATTCCAGTAGGCATACATCTCTTCCGCAGGCGGAATCCTGACCGGCCGGACCAGGCGAAAGCCGAGCCACTGGGCGTCGGTGTGGTACCAGATGCTCTTGGGCAGCTGCGGATCCTGCATCTTCCAGGCCTCGTCGGATGCGCGGCGGGAACCACAGCGCAGCGCCGGCGCATCATCCATCCACGACCCGCCCCGCACCACTCGCGGGTACAGGGCGTCCGCCCGCGCCCATGGATTGACGTCGGATCCCGGCCCCGTGCCGTACAAGGGCTCGTAGCGGTCCAGAGTCCATTCCCAGACGTTTCCGTGCATGTCATGCAGCCCCCACGCATTGGGCCGCTTGGTTCCCACGGGCTGGTACTGCGCGCCGCTGTTGTCCCAGTACCACGCGTGCTCGGCAAGGGAAGCGGGGTCTTCTCCGAAAGAGTAGGCTTCGCGGGATCCCGCCCGGCAGGCGTATTCCCACTCGGCCTCGGTGGGCAGGCGGTAGAAGCGGCCGGTCTTGGCGCTGAGCCACTGGGCGTACTTGCTGGCGGCGTGCTGCGTCATGCTGATCGCGGGGTATCCGCCGATTCCCATGCCGAAGCTCATCTCCATGTAGGGAGGAGTGGGACTCGACACCGCTGCGACGAGGTCGTCGGGATCGATGAAGCCTTCCGATGACCGCAGCATGAATCCGCGGAACTCGTCCCAGGTCACCTCGCGCGCTCCCATCCAGAACCCGTCGAGGCGGACCTCCGACCGCGGTCCCTCGTCCGGGTTCCGGCCCTGCTCGCCGTCCGGCGTTCCCCGCACGAGAGTGCCCGGGGGGATCGGAACCATCCGGAAGACGGCATCATCGCCCGGGACCGATTCCTCGTAGGCGGCGAAGTCTTCGTCCCGGCTGCGCCGAGCGATTCGGCTGTGGATCTCCCGGACGACTGCCATTTCGGCGCGGTCCTCCGCCCGCATGGCCCCGGCCGTCGGGGTCTGCAGCGGCCCGGTCCACGGCGCTCCTTCGAGAATCCACGCCCGCATGGCCGAAAGTTCGGCCTGCGAGACGCGAGGGCCCGTCGGAGGCATGGTTCCCAGTGCGCCGTCCGGAAGCATCAGGCGGGACAGCAGCGGACTGGCGCCGGGGTCGCCGGCGACGACGGCCGGCCCTCCCGTCCCGCCCCTGAGGGCGTCCTCTTGGGACTCAATGCTGAGACCGCCCAGAGCGTTCGACGCCTGATGGCACGTGAGGCAGCGCTCCTGGAGCAGGGGGCGGATCTCGGCGTCGAAGTCCACGGCCGGCAAGGCCACCCGAGAGGCAGTCAGGGTTACTAGGACAAGCCGGCGCACGGTTAGACGAACTTGGTCTGGCCTGGGCGTGCAAGAGGAGGAACATCGTGTGCCATGTCCCAGCTCAGGTTGTCCGGGAACCGTTTCTCCTGCGACTCCATGCCCTGGACCCACGTGAGCTGCTGGCCGGTGTACGCGGCTGTCCGGCCGAGGATCGCGAGCTGCGTGCTGTGTGCCATCCGCACGCCGTCGTTGACCGGCTCGCCCCGCCGGATGGCCCGGAACAGCACGTCGTGCTCTTCCTGGTACATGTTGTTCTGCTGGCCCCGGAACACCCACGGGTTCTCGCCCTCGATCCGCGGCAGGAGCCCGCGGCCGATCGTGAGCCTGCCCTTGGTTCCGAGAACGTAGTCGGCGTTCTCTCGGTGGCAGCCGGCAATCTGGCGGCATCCCATGAACGCCCGGACTCCGCCGGGGTAGAGGTAGTTCACCTCGAAGTGATCGAATATGTTGCCGTCGTGGGCCGGAATCTGGCGGCCGCCGACCGCCACGCAGCTTTCCGGCGGCTTGTCTCCCATGACCCAGGCGATCTTGTCCACGCTGTGGACGGCCTGCTCCACCAGACCGTCGCCGCAGGTCCAGACGAAGTTGTACCAGTTGCGAATCTGCCACTCGACATCGCTCATGCCGAGCGGCCGCTCGTAGGCCGGCGGCATCGGCTTCACCGGGTTTGTGTAGTACGTCGCGTAGTACGCCACCACGTCCCCGATCGCGCCCGAGCGCACTTGCTCCACAGCCTCCGCGACCATGTTGTTGTAGCGCCAGCAGAAACCTGCCACGAGCGACAGATGCTTGCTCTCCGACATTTGCACCGTCTCCAGGACGGACCGGACTCCCGGACTATCGACGGCCATGGGCTTCTCGCAAAACACGTGCTTGCCCGCCTCGATGCACGCCCGCAGATGTGCCGGACGGAACCCGGGAGGGGTGGCGAGCAGGACCACGTCCACGTCGCTGTCGATCACGGACTGGTAGGCGTCAAGCCCCAGGAACCGGCCCTTCCTGCCAACGCGAACCTTGTCCGTGCCCTCGTGACGCTTCCCTACCGCTTCCAGGCACGCTTCCACTCTCTCGGAGTCGATGTCCGCCACCGCGGTGAGCACGGCGTAGTCGTCCGCCTGCAGGGCTTGTGCCGCCGCGCCCGTGCCCCGGCCGCCGCAACCAATCAGGCCGACCTTGATTTCCTGGCTGATCCCCTGGCCGCGCAGCAGAGTGCCCGCTCCCGCCGTCGCGGCGGCACTCTGCAGAAACGTGCGCCGCGACGAGTTCGCGGCAGGTTCCGCTTGTTTGTGTGGCATTTCGGTTCTCCATCCTTGCACTGTCTCTGACACCGCGCTGCTTCCTGTCTCATTCTGGGGGATTTGGGCCGTCGCTGCCAGGCCGCGGGCACCGGCAGACCGCAGGGTGCGCAGGCGGACCGGCTCTTCCGCAGCGCCGGGCGTACCATGAGGACAGACCCGGGCACCCGGCGCTCGAGACGATGAGGCGATTCTCCGACTCGGGAAGATTCCAGTGGTGCGCAGCCGCGCAGCCGCCGGCGGCTGGCCTTCTCGTCCTCGCGCTGCTCGCCGCTTCCTTGAGTGCCCAGTCCCGTCCGGAGGGGCCCGCCGCCGAGGACGGCCAGGCGCCCGGCCCTTCGCTGGAGCTTGTGAACCTGGATCTGCTGGACAGCCGAGACGGGTTTGCGATCCCTCCGGACAGTCGGTATCTGCCCGGCGAGCGAGTCCACGTCTATTTCCAGATCAAGGGATACCACGTCGGCGCGGCTGACCGGATCCTGCTGCGTTACGAGCTCGATGCACTGGACCCCGACGGGAGGCGATTCTACACTCCTTTCTCCGGGGGCTACGACACGGAACTGGCTCCGCAGGACGAGAACTGGATGCCGGTGGTCCGGTACTCGCCCCGGATTCCCGATCACGCAGGAGCCGGGACGTACGTCGTTCAGATCTCCGTGCATGACGTCCTCGCAGGCGAATCGCTCGATGCCGAGGTGCCAATCCATGTCGAGGGAGAGTTCGTGGAGCGGTCCGACCGGCTCGTCGTCCGGGACTTTCGATTCTCACGGGCCGAGCACGGCGATCCCCTCCCGAGCGCCGAATTCGGTCCGGGAGACGAGATCTGGGCCCGGTTCTTCATCACCGGATACGAGATTCGGGAGAACAACACGTTCAACGTGGAATCCGACGCCTGGGTCGTTGATGCCGAGGGCAAGAGACTGTTTGCGTTCCAGTCCAGCAGCGAGGAGGGCAGGCCGTTCTACGCGCGCCTCTGGCTGCCGGCGCGGCTGCGTCTGGACCTCTCCAGCAACGTCGGTCCCGGGCAGTATACGGTTGTCCTCCGACTGCGTGACCGGGTCGCCGGGGTCGAGGCGACCCAGCGATACAGCTTCCGGGTCCGCTGAGTCCCCGCGGCGGTATAATCTCGACGTGTCCCTGACTGAATCCACGATGCTGCCGCTCGGTACGGCGGCCCCAGACTTCTCCCTGCCCGATACCGTGTCGGGCCGGGATCTCTCCCTTGCGGATGCCTCGGAAGGCAAACGCGGCCTGCTGGTGATGTTCATCTGCGCACACTGCCCCTTCGTAATCCATGTGCAGGACGAACTTGCGCGTCTCGGCGACGACTACGGGTCCGACGGGCTCGGAATCGTGGCGATCTCGTCCAACAGCGTCATCAGCCATCCCCAGGACGCTCCCGACAGGCTCAGGGCGATGGCCTCGGGGCTGGGTTTCGCGTTTCCGTACCTGTACGACGAGTCGCAGGCGGTTGCGAAGTCCTACACTGCGGCCTGCACGCCGGACTTCTTCCTGTTCGATGCGGACAACCGGCTGGCGTACCGCGGCCGTCTCGACGCGAGCCGGCCCGGCAACGGACTGCCTGTTAACGGCCGGGACCTGCGCGCGGCGATCGAATCCGTGCTTGCGGGCGGCGCGGTGACAGGGCGGCAACATCCGAGCGCGGGCTGCAACATCAAGTGGGCCCCGGGCAACGAGCCGCCGTACTTCGGATAGCAGATTCCGGCCTTGGACCCCGATCGTTCGGGAACCGCTGAAGGCGGATCCGTTCGGCGAGATCCTCATCAGAGCCAGATCCGTCGTGCCGGCTCCGCAACGGCCGTCTCGGGCATCTTCCCCGTGTGAGAGCCCAGAGAGCTCGTCCGCCGTGCCGCGGTGAAGGCGCCGCCTTGGCGGGGGGTCGGCATCGTCCGCGCAGCCATCGATCTCGGTGAAACCGTTGCGGGCGGCTCGCGGTGATTGCCTCCGGGAAGGACGTCGCCGTTCATGCCCTCTCCAGCGGCGCCAGCCGCTGATCTTGTGCCGGGTCGATGCTTCGCAGCAGACCGACGGCCCAAGGGTGGCGGCTGGCGCGGAAACGGGCCAGTCGCCGGCGGAGGGCGGGTTGGGTGCGAGGCCGCAGCCCACCGCCCCAACGATCACCCTGCCGCTGCCCCTCCTCTGGCACCACCTGGAAGATACAGGGCGGCCTCGAAACACCAGCGAAGCCCCGTCTGCGGACCTCGTCCGTGACGGTTGCGCAACGGGCATCCGCAAACCTGGCGCAGGCCGGAGGAACGCCCGACAGCGCCCCGATCGACCCGCACCCGGGTGTCCGCGCCAACCGTCTCCGCTAGCAGCCTCGCGCCGCTCTTCCTCCCGGCCCCAGAGACCGCCGGGCACACCTCTAGCCCGAACTTACACCGACTAGTTACTGGGCTGACAGCCAGACGGCCACGACGT